>NC_008358.1:3087517-3705021 GCF_000013025.1 Hyphomonas neptunium ATCC 15444
TTTTCGGCGGTTCCTGGGGCTCGACGCTGGCACTCGCCTATGCGGTGACCCATACGTCGAAGGTGCTCGGCCTCGTCCTGCGCGGGATATTCCTGGTCAGCAAGGCGGAGATCGACTGGTTCTACCAGTCCGGCGCCAGCCGCCTGTTTCCCGACGCCTTTGATCAGTATCTGGCTCCCATCCCGGAAGCAGAGCGCGGAGACCTGCTTCAGGCCTTCCACCGGCGCCTGACGGGCGACGATCCCAAAGCCCGCATCGAGGCGGCCCGCGCCTGGTCGCAATGGGAAGGCCATACCCTGTCGATCAAAGGGCCGATGACCACGCCGCCGCGGTTCAACGAGGATGATTTCGTCGACGCGTTCGCGCGAATCGAATGCCATTATTTCGTCAATGGCGGGTTTTTCGAGACGGATAACTGGCTGCTGACGCAGGCCAAAGCCAAGCTGGGCAAGGTGCCCGGTGTGATCGTCCACGGACGGTATGATGTGGTGACGCCGCTTTCGACCGCCTGGGAACTGACCAAAGCCTGGCCAGCGGCGCATCTGCATGTTGTGCCCGATGCCGGCCACTCCTCCATGGAGCCCGGCATCATCGACCGTCTTGTTCAGGCGACCGATGATTTTGCGGACAAGCTGGGCTCGCGCTTCAGGGTTTAGGAGCGCAGAGATTTGGGGGGCGGGAATTGGCCCGTTGCGCCCCCTGGGAAAAGCGCCTGATCTCTTCAAACTCAAACCACGGGGTGCTGGGTGGCTGACTTCGATGAAATCATATCGCGTGCCGAGCAGACGGCTGGCGGAATTCTGCCGAAAGAATATCTCGAGTGGCTGAGACTGCATCGCCCGTCTGATGACGACCATCGCCAAACTCCCTTTAGTATCGGGGAATTGGTCGAAACCCAACGCACCGTGCAAGACGTTATTCCTCCGGGCACTCTGGCTATTGGCAATGATGGCTACGGCAATCTTGTGCTTCTGCGCTTCGTTGACGGATCAATCGAGTGGTGGAGCCACGAACGCAACGAGGCCAACCACAAAACCAAATCAATCCGTCCCTCCTTCCCCGAGTATCTTGAATTGATCGCCCAAGGTGAAGTCTAGCCAGTGATCGATTTCGGCGAGTTTTGGTACATTCAAATACCAGGCAATTGAGGCGCGGGCCTCTTCATTGCGCTTTAGAAAGGACCGCTAGAATTGCCAAACTTCACATCTCATGGGTTTGTGTTGATCGTTGTTCCACCAACCGATCAGCTACCCCCAAAGTTTCGTGTGGCCTTTGATCCGGCACCTGACTTGTACGATCAGGCGTCGGAGGTGAGCAGTCCAGGATTACATGCTGTTTTCGGCGACCGAAGCTTGTTTCTAGGGTTTCATCCGAGTGTTGATCCCTCGGTAGCAGAACGGTTTTCCGTTGCCATTTACGAGATTCTGCCTTCGGGAAAAAAGAGCGCGGTAATAGCTCGAGGATTATTGTTTCACGAGTGGTCGCGGACGAAGTTTGAAGACATTTAACTGGCGATCAGAAGAGGCTCGGTTGGTTTGAAGAGCGACTGGTCTTATCGTAAATGGACTTTTTCCGTATGCGAGAGCCCGTGCCGCAGTGCTGAGTCAATGACCGCTCTCGGCGATTAGCTTCCTCTCACCCTGGCTTAAACATCGGGCCCATCCTCCGCGGGAGGACAGGCCCAGTTGAAGCGTAACTACTCCTGCCCTGCCAGTTCATAGTTAGGGCCGAGAAGCATCTCGAGCACGCCAGGCAGCTGGACGTGATACTGGTCCTGGATCTTGTCCATGAAGCCGAACACCAGGACGAGCCCGATGAAGGGCGGCACGAACCAGCGGATCAGGAACCGCCAGGCATTCATGATCGTGCCCTCGCCGAGTTCGGAGGTGAGCATCTCGCGGCTGAGAATCCAGCCGGCAAAGATTGCAGCCAGGAAACCGCCGAGCGGCAGCAGCAGGCCTTCGGTCATGAAGTCCATGAAGTCGAGATATTCGAGCGAGAAGACATACGCCGCCCCGACCATGAAGAGGACAAAGCCGACGCCGGACGCTGCGCCGATGCGCGTGACGCCCTGGCGTTCTTCAAGCCAGGACACGCCCACTTCCATCAGCGAGATGGATGAGGTGAAGGCAGCAAACAGCGCCAGCGAGAAGAAAATGACGGCGAAGATGGCCCCGCCGGGGATGGCCTCGAAGGCCACCGGCATGGAGACGAAGAACAGGCTGGGGCCGGAGCCTTCATTAAGGCCGGCCGCAAACACGATGGGGAAGATGGCAAAGCCGGCGATGAGCGCCACGAATGTGTCAGAGCCCGCAATGATGACGGAGGATTTCGGGATGCTGGTGGCGCGGTCGAGATAGGCGCCATAGGTGATCATCAGGCCGACGCCGACACCGATGGAGAAGAAGGCCTGACCGAGGGCGGCGAGGAAGGTCTTGAAGCCGACATCCTCCCATTTGGGTTCGAAGATGAAGGACACCGTGCGCGCCACATCGCCATTGGCAAGCGAGAAGCCGACCACCACAAGCACCATGACGAAGAACAGCGGCATCAGGATGGTGGCGGCGCGCTCCAGCCCGCCCTTCACGCCCCGGCCGACGACATAGATGTTAGCCACGATGAACAGGCCGAGCAGCATCAGGATATACCATTTCGAGTTCAGCGGATGTTCGCCCTGCCCGATGGTGTTGAGGAAGTTCTGGCCGGATTCTTCGGCTGTGGTGCCGCTCAGGTTTCCGCCGATGGCCTGGATCACATAGGCGATCAGCCAGGCGGAAATGACCATGTAGAAACTCAGGATGAAGAAGGCTGTGAGCGAGCCGATCCAGGTGACGATGCCCCAGTTCTGGCTGCGGCTTTCAGCGCGGGCGAGAGACTGGACGCCCTCAATGGCCGACATGCCGGATTTGCGGCCCATCGCATATTCCGCCATCAGAAGCGGCAAGGCGATGAATGCCACGCAGAGAATGTAGATGAGGATGAAGGCGCCGCCGCCATTCTCACCGGCCGTGTAGGGAAACCGCCAGAAATTGCCGAGACCGACGGCCGATCCGACCGAAGCCATGATGAAGCCAAATCGCGAACTGAAGGTTTCCGACTTGCGACCAATATCTGCCATGAATTACGCTCCCCAGAGGCAATGTTTGGCGGGACCGTAGCGGCAAGCGGTCAGAAATCAACGCAAATGGCGCAATTCCGGGTCAGATAACACGGTGGGTTGTCAGCTTTTCGTCGCGGTGCAAATGCGCCGAAAGAATGAGCCCGAAACAGGCCATGACCGTGATCAGCGCGGTGCCGCCATACGAGATAAGCGGCAGGGGCATGCCCAGCACCGGCAGCAGGCCCAGCACCATGCCGCTGTTGAAGATGGTGAAGAAACCGATGGTGGAAGTGGCCCCGATGGTGGCCAGGCGCCCGAACCAGCTGCGGTTGCGCGCCGCCACCCGGAAGGACCAGACGAACAGGAAGCCAAACACCGTGAGCAGGCCCACCGAGCCGATGAAGCCGAACTCCTCGGCAATCACCGTGAGGATGAAGTCCGTATGCTGTTCGGGCACATATTCCTGCTGGGACTGGATGCCCTGGAGATAGCCGCGGCCATTGAAGCCGCCCGCCCCGATGGCGATCTTGGCCTGCTCGATCTGGTAACTTTCGCCCAGGCCATTGGTGGTCTGGCCGGTGATGCCGGCGATCAGCGTATCGACGCGCTCTCGCTGGTAGGGCTCCAGGACGAAGGTGTAGATGGCGGGGATCGCGGCAACGCCCGCAACCAGGGCGCCGATCACGTAGCGATAGCCGATGCCGGCGAAGAACACGATGAACACGCCCGACGCGGTGAGCGCCAGGGCGGTCGACAGGTTGGGCTGTTTGAAGACAAGGGCGGCGGGAATGAGAATGATCACGAGCGCGCCAAGGTGGACCCAGAATGGCAGGGAGCGGCCATTGAGCGGCATCATACGCTGGTAATAGCTGGCAACGGCAAGCGTAACGGCGAGTTTTGCGGGCTCTGAGGGCTGGATGATCAGGGGACCGATCTTCAGCCAGCGGGCAGCGCCCCCGCCCATGATGCCGAAAAAGTCGACGAGAACCAGAAGAACGACAACGCCCAGATAGGCAAGCCAGGAGAGCCGCGACCAGATACCCAGCGGCAGGAGCGCCAGGCCGATCATGATGACAAAGCCGATGCCGAGACGGGTCAGCTGTTCGCGCCAGAGGCCGGCTTCACTGGCCGAAGGGGCCTGGGCGACAGGATCCCAGCCGACCGAAAACAGCATGGCGACGCCGACGAGCCCGACGCCGACAATGAGAAAGATGATGCCCCAGGGCATCCGCGCCAGCTTGCTGAACGGGCCAAGCTCGGCAAATTGCAAGGAAGACGACGCGGTGCGCACACGGGCTTCGCCGCGCGTGAAGCCGGTAAAGCCGTCCCGGCTCATGCCGGGTCACCGGTGTTGATTTCGGGCGGGACGACTTCGGGCCGCGTGGCGGCGCGCCGGGCATAATTGGGCGTGCGGCCGCTGTTCATGCGGATGGCAGCGGCGAGGATGTCGCGCGCGACCGGCGCGGCAGTACGCGAGCCGCCTTCGCCATGCTCCACAATGACGGAGATGGCATATTTGGGATTGTCCGCAGGCGCATAGGCCACGAACAGGGCGTGGTCGCGCAGCTCGCGGGCAATGTCTTCGCCGCCGCGAACGCCCGAGCGGCGCTCCTGTTCGGTGATACGGCGGACCTGCGCGGTGCCCGTCTTGCCGGCCAGGCGCGGACCGCCGAGGCCAAGATCGCCGGAACGATAGGCCGTGCCGCCACCTTCGGATGTTACCCCGTACATGCCCGCCTTCATGCGTTCCATGATCTCGGTGTCGAGCGGCGCGTCGAGCAGCGCGTCATCTTCATCCACTGGGCCGAGGCCGATCATCCGGGGACGGATGGGCGCGCCGGTGGCGGCGATCCGCGCGGTCATCAGGGCAAGTTGCAGCGGCGTGGTGCCCAGCTGCCCCTGCCCGATGCCGAAGTTGAGCGTTTCGCCTTCAAACCACGGCTCGCCGCGGTTTTTCTGTTTCCATTCGGGATCTGGCACCAGGCCGCCACGGGCGCCGGTCATGCCGAGGACCCAGGTATGGCCAAAGCCGAACTTGCGCGAGACTTCAGCGATTTTCTCGACGCCCGCCCGGCGCGCGATTTCATAGAAATACACGTCGCAGGACTGTTTGATGGCGTCGTGCATGTTCATGGCGCCATGGCCGGGGCGTTTCCAGCAGTGCCAGGTGCGGTTGCCGAACCGGTAATGGCCGGGGCAGCGGATGCGTTCTTCCGGCTTGATGACGCCAGCCTCGAGCGCGGCGGTGGCCACCACCATCTTGAAGGTCGAGCCGGGCGGATAGACCCCGCCATGCGCGCGCGGATACAGCGGCGAGCGCGGATCATCGCGCAGCAGCGCATAATCGGCGCTGGAAATGCCGTTGACGAACCCGTTGGGATCAAAAGCCGGCGTGGAGACCATTGCCAGCACATCGCCATTTTCAATATCGATGACGACAGCGGCCCCGCTCTCGCCCTCGAAGCGATCAATCGCGACGCGCTGAAGCTCCGAATCGATTGTGACATAAAGGTCCTTGCCCGGAACAGCGGCCTGGCTCGGGTCCTGCTGCAGCTCCCAGAGCGGGCGGCCATGCGCGTTGGCCACGACACGGCGCCGCCCGGGACGGCCGCGCAGCCAGTCTTCGGCAAAGCGTTCCATCCCCTGACGCCCGGTCCGCATATCCGGATGGCGGAACATCTCCTGATAAATGCGCGCGTCTTCCGGCGCGAGGCCAGTGGTCATACGCTCAAGGTCTTCGCCGCTGGCGCGCGCAACATAACCAAGCACATGGCCGAAATCGCGGCCGCGCGGATAGGACCGCGTCGAGGCCATCTGCACGTCGACACCGGCCATCTCCACGGCATGGACCTGCATCCGGGAGAATTCCTCGAATGTCAGCTCCTGGGCCACGATGACCGGCAGGAACGCCGAATTGCGCCGGCGTGCATTGCGAATATCCTCCAGCAGGCGCGTGCGCCGTGCATCGGGCAGGTCGATCAGGTTGGAGATACGGTTCAGCACCGCTTCGGGATCGCTCATCTGTTCCGGGATGACCGAAACGCGGCCTGCCTGACGCTGGGACGCGAGCGGGCGCCCGAATCGGTCAAGGATCTGGCCGCGTTCAGGCGGGGCCAGCACGAGCTTCACATGGTTGGCTTCGGCCAGATCCTGATAGCGCTCGGCATCAAGAAACTGCAGCTGAAACAGGCGGCTGACGAGGGTTGCCCAGACAACACCGCCTACACCGGCCGCCATGAACATGCGGCGGTCGAACATCTCATCAGCGTTTTTACTTTTCCGGCTCATGTCGTCTGCCCTGATGGCTCACCCGGCCGCCGCCCAAGATCAAACATGCGGTATCCGACGAGATAGACAAGCCCTGTGGTGATGATCGAGGCCAGGATCGGTGTCGAGCGCACAAGATGGTCGCTCGTCACACTGGCGAAAATCCAGATCAGGACCAGCGCTATCAGCAGCATGACAACCGGGCCAAGGATGGCCACCAGCGCGTCGCGCATGCCGTCGGTCTGATGGGTAAACCCCGCGCTCAATCCGTATACGGCGAGATTGATGACCGCAAAGCAGCCCAGCGGCGCGTTTGAAACGATGTCCTGCATCAGGCCAAACAGGGTCAACAGGATCATCGGGCGGATGGCGAGGCCGACCCGGCCCCAACCCATCGCGCCCCAGAGCGCGGCAAAGGGCCAGGCGATGGCAATGCCGAAGACTTCGCGCGGCAACATGCCGATCGCGCCCGTCAACACGATGAAGAAGGCGCCAAAGGCGAGCCGCGCGCTGGGCGCTGTCTGGCTCCACAGGGATTTCTTCCGCCGTCTGAGCTTGCCGCTGGCCATGCTTATTGGCCCTCCTGCGGCGGGATGGTAGCGGCTTCCGCGGCCGGGGGCGAGGGCGCGGGGGTCGTTGATGGCGCCGTTGATGGCGAAGGCGATGGCGTAGGTGATGATTGGGCCGGAGCTTGCGTCACCGGGGGGGATTGCGGGGGCGCTTCAGCCGGAGGCGTTGCGGGCGCGCCCTCAGCGCCTTCGGCCACAGCTTCATCCGGCAGCGGCGGCACTTCGGCCACCGGCGCAATGATTTCAGGGGGCTGGATCATCCGCACATAGGTGCCGCCATGATCGCGCATAGCGAGGCGCACGCGCCAGCCGCTGGCATCCTTGCCGGCCGAACCCACAACCAGGCCACGCGGATAAGCCCCGCCATCACCGGAGGTCAGGATACGTTCTCCTTCGACAAAATCGGCGTCTTCGGGAAGGTCGCTAAGACGCCCCCCTTCCCGGTCCTGACCATACATGATGGCCCGCACGCCGCTGACTTCACCCAGCACCGGCAGGCGGCTGGAATAATCACTGATGAGCAGGATGCGCGAAGACCGCTCGCCCAGATGGATGACGCGGCCAACGAGCCCGCCTTCATTGACCGCCACAGCGCCCGGCTCAACGCCCTGCATTTCGCCGGCATTGGCGAGCAGGGTCTGCGAGAATGGCCCGTCGACTTCAGTGGTGACCCGCGCGGTAACCCCCTTTTCAGGCGGCTCGCCCATCAGGTTGAGGATACGCTCATAGGCTTCCAGCCGGTCGGCCATCGAAATGGCCGCGGCCTTGTAACGGGCCAGATCGCGGACTTCGTTCTCAAGCGCGCGCACACGCCGTTCCCGCTCTGCCTGGCCGGTGATGCGGGCCCAGAGGCTGATTTCGCTGGGCGCGCGCAGACGGTCGCTGACCGTAGTGCGCGCGGGCACAAAGAATTCGGAAATCTGGGGCGCGGACTGGGCCACGAGCAGCGCAAAGGCGGCCGCCATCAAAACGCCAAGCGTCAGCCGGCGTGCCCCGCGGGCCGCTGTTTTCTGACCTGTTGGCCCGAAGCGCGCCATTTATTCTGGCTCCCTCGCCGTCCGCGCTGCCTGAGACTTCAGACTTCCGGGCAGAGGACGCTTTTCATTTTTGAATAATTTTCGAGGACATGGCCACACCCGTTGACCACACATTTGAGCGGATCATCCGCGATCATCACAGGCAATTGTGCCTGATTCCGAATGACCACATCAAGATTGCGCAGCAGTGCGCCCCCGCCCGTCAGCACGATGCCCCGGTCGACAATATCCGCAGCCAGCTCTGGGGGCATAGCTTCCAGCGCGATTTTCACCGCGTCCACAATGTCAGTGACCGGCTCGCGCAGCGCTTCGGCGATCATCGCCTCGGTGATTTCGGTTTCCTTCGGAACGCCGTCCAGCGTGCCGCGGCCGCGCACGGTCAGCGCCATGCCGGTGCCGTTTTCAGGCGGCATCGCGGTGCCGATTTCCTTCTTGATCCGCTCGGCAGACATTTCGCCGATGAGAATTTTCTGCTCGCGGCGCAGATAGTTGACGATTGCCTGGTCCATCTTGTCACCGCCCACACGCACGGAGCGCGAATAGACGATGCCGCCAAGGGAGAGGACCGCCACTTCCGAGGTGCCCCCGCCAATATCAACGACCATGGAGCCGGCCGGATCATCAATCGGCAAACCGGCGCCGATGGCGGCGGCCATGGGTTCTTCGATCAGTTCCACATGGCGGGCGCCGGCGGCGAGCGCAGACTGGTGGATGGCGCGGCGCTCAACGCTTGTGGCGGAGCTGGGCACGCAGATGATGATGAGGGGGGAGACAAACGCCCGGCGGTTGTGAACCTTCCGGATGAAATGCTTGATCATTTCCTCGGCGACTTCAAAGTCTGCGATCACCCCGTCGCGCATGGGGCGGATGGCCTCCATGTTCACGGGCGTCTTGCCGAGCATGTTTTTCGCCTGCTCGCCGACCGCATAGACGATCTTTCGGCCGCCCTGGGTCATGTAAGCGACAACGGAAGGTTCATCGAGCTGAACGCCCTGACCCTTGACATAGACAAGGGTGTTCGCGGTCCCGAGGTCGATGGCCATGTCTGTGGACAACAGGCCGAGGAGGCTACCGATCATGCTAATCTCAAGCTCTTTTCTGAAACGGTCCGGATCGTTCCACCCGGTAACGCGCACATTCCTGATGACAGCCCCATACACCATCTGCCGTTAACGCCGCTTTAAAGCAAGGTCTGCTCATCACATAATCGGAACGGGGCGTTCCGGTAGGCGAAATCCGTTGATTCCAAAGGGGCTCTGTGATGCCAGGCAGGCTGCCTCTACAGGAAGCATGGTACGGATCGTACACAATAAGTAAACAGAAAGGTGCGTTCTGTTAACGTTTGACTGCCCGTGAGTCGCTGAAGGCGGGTTTGGTGAGCGGAATATGAACGCCGCGTTCGGATCTGGTTTGCCCGGCTTATGGGACGGTTCACCTGCAGCGCCGGAGAAGGTACGCACAGATTGCTATCCCTCTCCCAGCCATACTGTGTCGCCGGGCACCCCTGCCCCCCGTTGCCTGGCAAACGCCTTCCGGCGCTGCAAATCTCCAGGACGCCGGAAATCAGGCTTTCGTCACGAAGGTGGCGATGACTTTCTTGCGGCCGGTCTTGTCGAAATCGACGGTCAGCTTGTTGCCCTCGGAGAAGGCGACGCGGCCATAGCCAAACTTGTCATGGAAGACGCGGGCGCCGGTGGTAAAGCCGGAAGTGCCCGAGGCGGTGGCGGTCAGCCCGGCAGCATCACGTGGCGGGGCGCCTGTGGGCCGGCCTGCATTTTCCTTGAGGCGCTTCCAGCCGGGGCTCTGATAATCAGAGCGCTCGCCCAGATCCTCGATCGTACCGGAAAAGGCGTCGGCGCTGGCGGGCAGGCCGGAATAGCCTGTCTCCGAGACAGCATCGACATGTTCGGGCGGCAGCTCGTCAATGAAGCGGCTGGGCATCACCGCCTGCCAGCGGCCGTAAATTTGCCGGTTGGCGACGAAGGAGATGTAACACCGCTCCCGCGCGCGCGTGATGCCGACATAGGCGAGGCGGCGCTCTTCCTCGAGGCCCTTGAGGCCGCTTTCATCGAGGCTGCGGCGGGAGGGGAACACTTCCTCTTCCCAGCCGGGCAGGAAAACCACTGGCCATTCAAGGCCCTTGGCGGCGTGGAGGGTGAGAATCTGCACCTGATCCTCGCCGTTTCCGCCCGCCGAGGCGTCCATCACCAGCTCCACATGTTCCAGGAAGCCGGCCAGCGTGTCGAACTCGCCCATGGCGCGGACGAGTTCCTTGAGGTTGTCGAGCCGGGTCTGCGCCTGAGGGCTGCGGTCCTTCTGCAGCATGTCGGTATAGCCGGACTCTTCGAGGATCATCTCGGCGAGTTCTGTGTGCGGCATCCCACCGGCGAGCTTGCCGCGCCAGAGGTTGATCTGGTCGATGAACGTCGTCAGGCCGCGCTTGGCGCCGCCTTTGATCTCATCGGTTTGCAGCACCATAGGGGTGAGCGTGAACAGGCTGCGCCCGTCCTGGCGGGCATAGGATTGCAGTTTGGCGAGGCTGGTATCCCCCACCCCGCGCTTGGGCTCGTTCACCACGCGCTCAAATGCCAGGTCATCATCAGGCGAGCGGATGAGGCGCAGATAGGCCATTGCATCGCGGATTTCGGCGCGCTCGAAGAAGCGCGGGCCGCCGATGACGCGGTAGGGAATGCCCAGAAGGATGAAGCGTTCTTCAAACGCCCGCATCTGCCAGGAGGCGCGCACGAGCACGGCGCAGCCATCATGGCGCCCGCCGCCGCGCACCCAGCTTTCGATGTCGTCGGCGATCAGGCGGCTTTCCGCCTCCCCGTCCCAGAGGCCGCGCACCTTTACCTTCGGTGCGTCGGTATCCTCGTTTACGGCGCTGTCATTGCCGACATACAGCGTCTTGCCGAGACGGCCCTTATTGTGCGCGATGACGCTGGAAGCGGCCGCCAGGATGTGGCGGGTGGAGCGGTAGTTACGCTCCAGGCGAACGACCTTGGCGCCGGGAAAGTCCTTCTCGAAGCGCAGGATGTTGTCGACCTCGGCGCCGCGCCAGCCATAGATCGACTGGTCGTCATCGCCCACGCAGCAGAGGTTCTTCGAGCCCTGCGCGAGGAGGCGCAGCCAGAGATACTGAGCGACGTTGGTATCCTGATACTCATCGACCAGAATGTAGCGGAAGCGGTCATGATATTCGCGAAGAATATCAGGGCTTTCCTGAAAGATCGTGATGTTGTGGATCAGCAGATCGCCAAAGTCGCAGGCGTTGAGCACCCTCAACCGCGCCTGATAGATCTCGTAGCATTTGATCGCCTTTCCATTGCCGAACAGTTCGGCCTCTTCGGGCGGCACCTTTGAGGGCGTCAGCGCGCGGTTCTTCCAGCCATCGATGAGACCGGCGAGATAACGCGGGGTCCAGCGCTTGGGATCAAGGTTTTCGGCCTGGACGATCTGCTTGCAGAGGCGGATCTGGTCGTCGGTATCGAGGATGGTGAAGCTGGATTTCAGGCCGACGAGCTCGGCATGCTTACGCAGGATCTGCGCCGAGATGGAGTGGAACGTGCCGAGCCATCTCAGCCCCTCGCCCGCGTCCCCCAGCAATGCCTGGGCCCGCTCGCGCATTTCGCGGGCGGCCTTGTTGGTGAAGGTCACCGTCAGCGTCTGCGAGGGATAGGCAAGGCGCGTGGCAACGATATGGGCGAGCCGCGAGGTAAGCACGCGCGTCTTGCCCGTACCGGCACCGGCCAGCACCAGCAGCGGGCCTTCGGTGTGCAGCACGGCGTCGCGCTGCTCCGGGTTCAGGCCATTGAGATAGGCCGCGCCATCGCCCGTGGGCACGGGCGGGCGGGCAGATGCCATCTGGCTGATGGAGAGACGATTCGGGTTAGAACTCATCAGGAACATATAGCAGGGCCTGCCATAATAGGCAGGTCTGACTGCACATTATGAACCGAATCGGTTTTGCCGCGTTAGAGAGGCATGAATTTTCGCCAGATACCTCGCGGCCTGCAGATTGCCATAGGCGCAGTTTGCGCTTTTTTCGCCGGGATTTTTCTCTTCCTGATCCTCATGACGTTTCCGGCCTTCGGCACGCCGGTCACCAATTGGGCCCTTGGTATCTGGGGGCCGGACGGGGCGTCCGTCAGCCGGGCGCATACAAGGTTTCCGGGCGTCACCACGCTCGATTTTCAGAACTTTGAAGCCCCCGAAAAAGTCGAGATTGAGGGCGGGACCATCCGGGCCAACCTCTTCGGCTTTATCCCCGGAGTGAGCTGGGTGTCGCGCGCGGACGCGGAGCGCGGCTATATAGCTCTGGCGCCCGGCGGCGATGAGAGCGGCGATTTCTCGCTGCGCAAATTACGCGCCCTGATCGACGAGGTTTCGATCCGCGACATCGACGTGCGCTATACCCGAAATGATCTGACCAATGTGATTGCCATCAAGACCGCGTCAGGCTCGCTGCGCTCTGGCGCGCTGAACATTGATGCTTCAGGCGGTGGCTCGACCCTGCAATTTGAAGGCAGCGCGGAAGCCTCTACCCTTTCCAGCCTGTCTGGCCGCCTGCGGCTGGCGGGCGATAATTTCGCCGATTTTGCCTGGCTAGCCGGTTTCGCCGCGCCCGATACGCCGCCCTATGACGCCGTGGCAGACATCCGCATCGGCGGTGATCTCTGGACATTCGATTTCCGGCCCGAAACCCGGATCGGCGACAGTGATCTTGCCGGCCCACTCAATATTCAGTTTGGCGGCGGCACGCCCATAATTGATGCCGATCTGCGCTCAGCCAACCTTGACTTTGACGATCTGGGCATTGTGTTTGGTGTGCCCATTGGTGTGGGGGCGGATGAAACGGTGGGCGAAGAACAGGAACGCGCGCGCCGCATTCTGGATGAGAGCCCCCGGCTGATCCCGAACGCCGTGATCGATTTCACAAGGCTCGACGCGGTGGACGGTACCGTCACGTTTGAGGCAAATCAGGTGAGCGACGCCATTTTTGACATTCGCGGCCTGAAGCTCGAGATCGAAATTGAAGGCCGGGTGGTGCGCGCGCCGGTATTGGAAGTGCGTTTCGCAGAAGGGCAGCTGTCCTCCTATGTAACCCTTGATGGTTCGCAATCGCCAGCCATGACAACGGCCGAAGGCAAGCTGATCGGTGTACCCTTCGCCAATCTCGCCGCCGATCCCTATGTGAAAGGCACCGTGTTCGGAGAATTCAAACTCGACGCGCGCGGCGACGGGTTTCGCGAGGCGGCCGGCAGCCTGGATGGGCGCCTTTCCACCTGGTCTCAGGACGCAGACCTTCTGGCGATTGTCGCAGAGGGCGCGGCGCTGGATGTGGGCGAAATACTCCTTCTGCTGAACGAACGCGCCGGTGAGGAAGTTTATACGCCCGGCCAGTGCGCCGCTATTTCCGTGGCCTTCACCGACGGCATCGGCGCCATGGACCCTGCCCTGATCGATACCGAGGACAGTCTGGTTCTGCTGAATGGCGAAATTGACCTGAAGCAGGAAACCCTGGACCTGCGGGTACAGTCGGAAGCCAAGGACGCCTCTTTCGGAACGCTTGTCGGTGATCTGACGATCAGCGGAACATTCCGCTCTCCGCGGCTCTCGGTACTGAACCCTGAAATTGCGCTGCAGATTGGCATTGCGGCCGCGCTTGCCAGCGTGACGGGCGGGCTTGCAGCCCTGCCCTTCATCGAGCTGGGCGATACGCCCGATGCGCCCTGCGCAGATATTCTGGCACGCGCGGAAACGACCCGCGAGTAGCCGGGCGTGGAATTCCTCATGACCCATTATGCCTGCTTGTGACGCCTATAGGGGTAGCAACCGGATGCCGCCCCATGACTGCAAAACCGCCCAACGACGATTTCCGGTTCAGCCTGGCTGCCCGGCTTGGCATTGGTTTCACAACGGCGCTTCTCTGGCTGTTGCTGATCGGCATGGCGGGCGGTACGGCAGCGGTGCTGATGGACGGGGAATGGATCGCGGCGCTGGTGCTGGGCGTGACAGTCGCATTCTTTGTGCCCCTGGCGGGCATCGTTCTGCGCGATTGCCGGATGAAATGGGGCTGGCGTGTTTCGCTGGGCGCGGGTGAAGCCTGGTTGCGCCTGCCCCATGGGCGCCTTCTCTTCGGCCCGGCGCCTGCGCTCTCCGGCCCCCTCGCCTACGCTTCCATCAAGGCTATCGAATGGCGCGAGGAAGCCACCCACGCGATGGGCCTCACCACCATCAACCGTGTCTATGCCATCCGGCTGAAGTCTCGCGGGGTGATCCTGATCGGCGAGGATCGGCCGATCCCAAAGACGTTGGACTATACGACGCTGGCAGGCGACGCGGCGCGCGCGCTGGCGCGGAAAGCCGGAACGGGCATGCGCCAGTTGCCGCTGGCCAGAGGCGATGGCGGATTTCTCACGCTATGGGGCGCCTCACGGCCCGACTGGCCCGGCGCCGAGGGGGCAGACCAGATCAGCGAGGCCGATGAGCGCGCGATCCGGCGCAGCGTGTGGATTACGCAGATGTTGCCGGTGTTTGCTTTCGCGATTGTTCAGCTGGTGTTGATGTTGCCCTGATCCGGCCTTCAGCTTTTGCGGAACGCGATCGTCACCTGGCCGATCTCGATGCCGTAGCGGGTGACATAGGCGCGGTTGAGCAGCACGTCGTCCTGCATCAGGAACATCCAGTCATTGAAGCCGACATTCCATGTGCTGCCGCCGACCTTCAGGTCGACCTTGTATTTCCAGTTGAAGGCATTGCCGGAAACCTGTCCTTCGGCGACGCCGGTGACGTCTCCGGCGGTGCCGCGATAGCGGCCATCGCCGAGCACGTCGATTTCCCAGATGCGGGTTTCGCGTTCGCCGTCATCATAGAGAAAATTCTCGGTCAGGGTCAGCCGGTCGCCGACGAGCTCGCCAGTGATGTCCACCTTGAACTGGCGGCGCACCTTGCCGAACCGGTCCTCGAACAGGCCGTAGGCGGAGGTTTCTCCCAGGAAATACTCTTCCAGAACCAGCTGGCGCGGGGCGTCCTGAAACTGTTCCAGCGAGGAAGAAGATGCGCATCCTGTGACAGCCGCCGAGGCAACCCCGGCAGCAAGAACGGGCGCAAGGATACGGGCAACACGCATGAGATCTGGTCCGGTCTGCTGGTTGAACTTATTCAACCGATACGCAGGCCGGACCAGACTGGATGTGTTCGCAGTGGCGGGCGGCCTAGTAAAGCGTCGCCAGCGCCTTGCCGTTATAGTCGGAAATCTCGTTGAACCGGCCTTCCTTGACCTTCTTGGCCCATTCCGGGTCCTGAAGGACCGCGCGGCCAACGCCGACGAGATCAAACTCGCCCTTGTCGAGACGCGCTTCCAGGTCGTCGAGTGAACGGCGCGGAGCGCCTTCCCCGGCGAAGGATTTCTCGAAATCGCCGTTGAGGCCAACCGAGCCGACCGTGATGGTGGGCAGGCCGGTCAGCTTTTTTGCCCAGCCGGCGCCATTGAGGCCGTGTTCGCCGTCGATCTCAGGGAATTCAGGCTCCCAATAGCGGCGCTGGGAAACGTGCAGACAGTCAACGCCCGCATCCACGAACACCTTGAGGAACGCTTCCAGCTCCTGCGGCGTGGGCGCCAGGCGGGCGGTATAGTCCTGCTGCTTCCACTGCGAATAGCGCAGGATGATCGGATGATCCGGGCCGACCTTCTTGCGGATTTCACGGATGATGTCGCCGCCAAAGCTCGCGCGGTCCGTGAGGCTGCCGCCATATTTGTCGGAGCGCTTGTTCATCGCGTCCCAGAAGAATTGGTCGACGAGGTAGCCATGGGCGCCGTGGATTTCCAGCGTATCGAAGCCGAGACGCTTGGATTCAGCGGCCGCGTCTGCAAACGCCATCACCATGTCGTCGACATCGGCGCTGGTCGGCTCTGGCAAAATCTGTTTGCCGGTATGGGTGACGCCCGAGGGGCTGTCGGTGGGCGCATCAGGCTCCGGCCCGGTGCCGGTCTTGCGCACCATGCCCTGGTGCCAGATCTGGGGGGCAATCTTGCCGCCATTGGCGTGAACCTTGGAGACAACCCGCGACCAGCCATCGAGCGCGTCTGCCTTGTAAAAATTGGGAACATTGGGGTCGTTGGACGAGCCACCCCGGCGCACCGTGGTGCCTTCGGTGATCAGGAGGCCCACATCGGCGGCGGCACGGCGGGCGTAATAATCAGCCACATCTTCGCCTGGAACGCCGCCTGGAGACTTGGAGCGCGTCATCGGCGCCATCACGATACGGTTGGGAAGTTCGACGTTTTTCAGCCGGAAAGGCGTGAACAGGGTCCGGGTCATTGGCGGTTTCCTTGAGTTTACCGGGTGATGAAGTGGGCAAGTGTCCGGTCTGCGTCAACCATTGACGTTACAGTATAGGGGCGGCACCCCTGAACTGACGCTTTAGTGGGGATGAAGATGAGACGACTGGTTTTGCTGGCAGGGGTTCTTATGGCGGCGGCAGCCTGCGCGACGCCGGGATATGATTATGCGGCGCGCGCGGCGCCCAATTACGCCGAAGCACTGAACTATACCGATGTCGCCGTCGGCCGGTTTCGCGGCCCAGCCGGGGATATTGCCGAGGCTGAATTTCAGGCGATGATCAATGCAACCGAGCTTCAGGGTCTGCGCTGGTTCACCGTGATGGACCCCATGCGCCCGCAGGGCACCTATGAAGGCGAAGTGCTGATCACCGGCTTTGCCCGCGAAACCCGCTTCCAGCGCGAGCGGCGCTGCGGCAAGTATGGCGGCCTGTTTGACTGTGATCGCCATGTGGTGGTCGAGATGCACTGCCCCAAAGACATCGTGAACGTTGCCGTGCGCGCCACCCTTGTGGACTTTGACACCGGCCGTGCGGTCTTCACCTCAGAACATGGCGGCGCCACTGAGCAGGAAGACTGCTACGACGTGGCAGAATATCCTGATACGGATCAGTCCACCGGCCCCTTCGGCGACGTGATCCATGAAACCCTGCCGCACTGGGACGCGCCCATCGGCATGATCGCAAATGCCGTAGCTGCTGCCATTCCAGCCTTCCGCTATGACATTGCCCCTTACATGACCACGCTGCGCGCCGAGATTGTCGACAAGCCGCTGGTGCCAGAGGAAGCTGCCGATCCACGGTTCGCGGCCGCAGTGAAGGCCACCCGGCGCGGCGAATATATCGGCGCCTGCGCGCAGTGGCAGGAACTGGCCGTAACCTATCCCAAAGCCCCCGGCATCCTGCACAATCTTGCCGCCTGCACCGAAGCGCGCGGAGACCTGGAGAAAGCCCACCTGCTCTACGCCGAAGCGGCCGAAATCGCGCGCGGCATTCCCCTGCTCAAGGACAAGGACGCCAAGCCGATCTTCGACGCGCTGGGGCGCATCTCACGCGGGAGATATGATAACCGTCTGATTGATCAGGTGCGCAGTCCGGCCGGGTATTGACCCTGGCCCGGAAGGGGCCCGAAATGGATCAGCCCTGAAAGAGGCCGATCAGCGGGATACCGGCGGCGCTGGCTTCGGCGGCGATGCCCCAGACAATGCCAGAACTGAAGGCGGTAAAGGCGAAAGCCGTCTTGAGCATGACACGCTTGAACATCGACGGCACTCCCACACTGATACAGGTGGTGATTTCAGTGCAAGAGCCGGGCCTGTCAACGCTTTTTTAACCATCCTTGCCAAAGTCTTGCAGACGGTGCCCATCCGTTAACTTTTTCAGCTTGTCTGCCCGCGCCTTGTCCAGCTTCTTTGCCGCTTTGGTCTGGCCAAACTTCGCGCGGTTTTCCTGCGCGCGTGTTTCCTTTTCGGCCTTTTCCTTCACTTTGCGGAATTTGTTGAGATTGACCGGGTCGCTCATGGCGCGGCGACCTCGGCTGCGGCGATCCGGGCATCCAGCCGCGCTTTCACCTCAGGCCATTCCGTATCCAGAATAGAGAAGAACGCGGTATCGCGCACAAACCCGTCCGGAAGGGTCCGGTGATTGCGCAGCACGCCTTCAAGCTTGCCGCCGAGTTTGAGCACCGCCGCCTTCGACCGCTCATTGCGGTTATCCACCTGATACTGCACGCGGCGCGCGCCCCAGGCCTCAAACGCATGCGCCATCAATAGCCGCTTGGCAGAGGGATTCACCCGCGTGCCCTGCGCCTCGGGCGCATAGCAGGTCATGCCGATCTCGACGCTTTTATTCACTTCACTGGGGTCAAGAAAGCTGGTGATACCAAGAAAGGCGTTGTCGTGCGGACGCTCTGCCGCAAAGGCAATCATCGTGCCATCTTCCGTCCGCCTGCGGATAGACTCCGCCCAGGCGCCTACCCAGTCTCCCGGCCCGCGGAAGGACCACAGCCGGAAAATCTCGGGCGCCCGATCCGCCAGCGCATAAAGCTCAGCTCCATCCGCCCCCGGCACAAAAGGCCGCAGGCGGACGAACTGGTTTTCGAGCGTGACAGGCGCCAGAAACACGGGCCTTAGTCCTTGTGGCTGTCGCGCCACTGTTCCATGGCGAGGGAAATCGCAAAGGTCTCACGGTATTTGGGGCTGGAGGCCGGGCGCGGCGGCGTGGCCGCCGTCATCGCCATGATCTCGGCCAGCTTGTTGTGCGCGGCGCCAGACTGGCCAGCGCCGATATAGGCGTGCAACTCGACCAGCGCCGACGACAGCGGATCATGCGCCCGGATGATGAAATAGGGCTCGTCATCTGCCAGCTTGCCCAGCACATCGAACTGGGAGGGATTGGATTTCGAGCCGACGGGCGGTTTGGACATGGCCTGACCTTTCTGGACATGAGATGATTCTCTGGGCGCCATCCTAGCCGCCCCCCTTCCCCACGTCAGCCTGTTATAGCGCCGCTCAGCGCTCGACCTTCACCACCGCGCCCGTGAAGCCGTCGACCTCGACCACAAGCCGCTGCCCGCTGCCATCCCGGCCCTCGACACGCCAGACACCGCGGCGGGCCTCAACCTTCATCACGTCCCGCATGCCCTGGGCCCGCGCGATGTCCACAGCGGTCGCCCGGCTCACCTGAAAGCCGGCAAACGAGCGGTCATCGCCGCGCTGCGCCAGCGCCGGCGCCGGGCTGAGCGCTGCGGTGACGATTATCAGGGCCATCAGGCCCGTTCGGATGCTGCCCATTGTGCAGGTCCTCCCGAGTTTCGAGGGCACCCCTATCAGCCAAAGACGGAACCGGCGATGAACGGGGTCAGCCCGGCAGGCCAGACTTCCATTTCAGGATACGGGACATGCCCATGACGCAGAGCGCGCCACACAGCGCGCCCGTCGCGGCCACCATCAGCAGGAACACAGCCGCCCCCGTCGGCCCGAGCAACCCGTCGCTTTCCAGCGCCAGCGCAATCAGCGACCCGGCCAGAAACGCGGTGAAGAAGCCCACCAGCGCTCCGGCAAAGAAGGTCGCGCTGAGCCCGGCCGCGCGGCGGGGCACATGCCCCCGCCGCAGATAAAAGTAGGCGGCCCCGCTCAGCGCCGCCGCCAGTATCACAAGAGCCAGAAGGAACAACGCCGCCATGGGAAATTACCGAGGGTCTTGGCGCCCTTATGCCGGGTCCGGTCCGATCATTTTCTCAGGCCGCACGATGGCGTCGAAATCTTCCTCCGAAATGCCGAGCGCCAGGGCTTCGACCTTCAGTGTGGTGCCATTCTTGTGCGCGGTCTTGGCTACTTTTGCGGCCAGATCGTAGCCATACTTTTCCTTCAGCGGCGTCACCAGCATCAGCGAATTTTCAAGGCCGCGCTGGATATTGTCGAGGCGCGGCTCGATGCCGACAACGCAGTTCTCGGTGAAGGACACGGCCGCATCTGCCAGCAGCTGGACAGATTGCAGGAAGTTGTAGGCCATCATCGGGTTGAACACGTTCAGCTCGAAATGACCCTGGCTGCCGGCAAAGCCGATGGCGGCGTTGTTGCCGTGAATATGCGCGCAGACCTGGGTGAGGGCTTCGCACTGGGTCGGGTTCACCTTACCCGGCATGATCGAGGAGCCCGGCTCGTTCTCCGGCAGGGCCAGCTCGCCAAGGCCCGAGCGCGGGCCAGAGCCGAGGAAACGGATGTCGTTGGCGATCTTGAAGCAGCTCATCGCCACGGTCGTGATGGCGCCGTGGGTCATCACCATCGCGTCATGGGCGGCAAGCGCCTCGAACTTGTTGGGCGCGGAGGTGAAGTTCAGGCCGGTGATCTGGGCGATCTTGTCGGCCACCAGCTCGGCAAAGCCCTCCGGCGAGGCAAGGCCGGTGCCCACCGCCGTGCCGCCCTGGGCGAGTTCCATCAGCATCGGCAGGGTCATCTCGATCCGCTTGATGCCGTTTTCGAGCTGTTTGGCGTAGCCGGAGAATTCCTGTCCGAGGGTGACCGGGGTGGCATCCTGCGTATGCGTGCGCCCGATCTTGATGATGTCCTTCCAGGCCTGTGCCTTGTCGTTCAGAGCGTTCTGGAGCTGTTGCAGGGCGGGGACCAGCTTGTGCACGACCTGCTCGGCGCAGGCGATGTGCATGGCGGTCGGGAAGGTGTCGTTGGACGACTGGGACATGTTCACATGATCGTTCGGGTGAACCGGCGCCTTGGAGCCGACCTTGCCGTTCAGGATCTCGATGGCGCGGTTGGAGATCACCTCATTGGCGTTCATGTTCGACTGGGTGCCCGAGCCGGTCTGCCAGACGACCAGCGGGAAATGCGCGTCGAGCTTGCCCTCGATGACTTCATCGGCGGCCTGAACGATGGCGCGGCCGACCAGACGGTCCATTTTCTCCATCGCCATGTTCACTTCGGCGGCGGCTTTCTTGACGATGCCGAGCGCGCGCACGATGGGCTGGGGCTGTTTCTCCCAGCCTATCTTGAAGTTGCCCAGCGAGCGCTGCGCCTGCGCGCCCCAATACTTGTCCGCCTCAACCTCGATAGGGCCGAAAGTGTCCGATTCTGTGCGTGTGGGGGTCTTGGCCATGGGGGCGCTCCTGAAGCTCGGCTTAAGCAATGTCGCCGGGCGGTTTAGCCCCCTGCTCTGCGCTCATCAAGCCGCGATAGCCCCGCTTTCCCACGGGATGCCGGGTTAAGGTGAGAGGAGGGCGCTCGAGAGGTCTTCCGATCAGAAAGGCGAATTGGCTTTCATATAGGCAACCGCCGCTCTTTGCCGGGGCGAGAGCGGCCGCTGTTCGAGCGCGTCAAGCTCGGGCTCCCCTCCCAGAAAATCCTGGGTCGAGCCAAAGATGTGCATGGCATTGTTCAGGGTTACAAAACTGGAATTTACCTGGCCTGGTTTCCAGCCGGACCGGATAAGGATTTCCTTCGCCCGTCGCGCCGCCATGCCCCGGTTGGGCGCGCCCTTGTGAGCCCATCTGCAGACGGTCGCCGCAAACTCCGCAACCTGCCCCTGGTCTCCGAAGGCGATCATGGGCAGGCGATCAATGGTCCGATCCAATTCCACTGGGTCTGCGCCGCGCTGGGCGAGCGCCAACCAGAGGGCCGCGCCATATATGCTCGCTTCGCCAGGGGGCGTGGCACGCGCAGTCGCCTCGCTGATGGCCTGGTAGGCCTCATCGAAAGCGATCTTGAGGACAGAAGGCGTCAAAGTGTGCCCCAATGGCCCACGAATGTGTTCTGCTTCATTCATAGATTTGCCTCCGCGCGGAGACGTTTGAGCTCCTCGACAAAGTGCTGGCCTACCTCGTTTTCGCGGGGATGCAGGGTGAGTGTCTCTGGCAGAATATCCAGCGCCATCGCGTGCCCGGCGCGGCGCACATGCTCGCCGCCGCCGATGATTTCCTGCTCCCACCAGTAGGCATTGGCGTCTCCGGGGCGCCAGCCCGCGATCACGGCAAAACGCACGAACTGGGTATGCTGGGCTTTGGGCGTTTCGTTGGTATTCACGACCCAGGCATGAAGGATCGTGGCAAAGTGTGAAGTCGGGTAGTCCCCAAACGCCCAATCGGGAAGCTGATCAATCAGGTCGGCGACCGCCTGATGATTGTGCGCTATCTGAATCAGCTGGAAATAAAGCGCTGTTCCGAAAGGCTCCCCGTTTTGTGCCTTGCGAACCGCTTCTTCAAACGCCGCCGCAACGTCTGCTTCCTGCGCGATCATGTGCTCGGCGGTAATGGTGAAGTCTTCCGGCCGGGTGAAGTCTTTCTCCCGCGCGTCAGCAGCCGGATTTTCTGTAGCCGGCGGGGATGTCTCTTGGCCCTTTTCCCGCTTGAACATTTTCCACACGACAAATCGCCCCACATTCTGCTCTAACTGATAAGGCGCAGGAACGGGCTAAACCGGGTCAGACATTCCGCGAGGCAGGATTAAGAGTGGACTGGATACAATCGGGCAAAGTCCGCGCGCGCATCACGGAGGATGGCGCGCTGGAGGTGACGTGCACGGGCCTCACCACCCAGACGAAATACTACAAGACCCTGCTCAAAGAGTTCTTCCGCAAGGACTTCCCACGCCTGCGGCCCGGCTATGGTGATTACAGCGTGCATATCGTGATGGAGCATCTGGGCGACGCGCCGTGGATGGACCTCGACAATCTGGCCAAGGCCCTGCTCGACAGCCTGTGCGGGAATGTGTTCGAAGATGACCATCAGGTCGCCCGCCTGCTGGTCGAGCGGCGCGCGGCGGAGCGGGACGGCATCTGGATGCTGGCTGAGGCGATGGAGGGCTGAAGGCCCTTACCCCTCGACGATCAGCTTCTCCAGACCGCGAAAGAACGGCAGCGTCCGCCAGGCCAGTTCTTGCTCCGCCAGCCTCAAATCCGGATAGCGCTCGAACAGCTTCAGATACACATGCCGCGCCTCGATCCGGGCAAGCGGCGCACCAATGCAGATATGCGGACCGCCGCCGAACGCGACATGGCTTGCCCGCTTGCGGGTGATGTCGAACGTCTCGGCCTCCTCGAACACCTCCGGGTCGCGGTTCGCGCCGGCCAGCGACATCCAGACCGGCTGGCGCGCCTTCATGGGGCAGCCGCCCACATCGCGATCGTCGGGGAGGATGCGCGAGGTGATCGAGACCGGCGCTTCAAAGCGCAGAACCTCTTCGACCGCCTGCGCAGCGAGTCCCGGATTGTCCCGGAATGTCCTGATCTGTCCTGGATGTGTCAGGAAAAGCCACACGCCATTGCCGATAAGGTCCGTGGTTGTCAGGTTGCCGCCGACCAGCAGCGCCTCCAGGTTGTTGCGCAGCTCTCCATCGGAAATTTCCGCCTCGCCTGAACCCTGAAGCTGGACCATGTCGGAGACCAGATCATCCTGCGGCGCCTTGCGGCGGGCCTCCATCAACTCGGCAAAGTAAGCGTCGAGCGCATAGGCGCCCCGGATCAGCGCTTCGTCTTCCTCGGGCGTGCGCACGGGGTTCAGCCCAAGAATCACCTCTTCCGACCATTGCCGGAAATCATCCAGGCGCGCCTCATCAACCCCCAAAATTCTCGCAATAACAAGGACAGGAACCGGCACGGCGATCTCCGCCATCAGTTCGAATGGCCCAGACGCTGGCGCCTTCTCGATGATGGCATCGATCATCGCTTCGATCTCCGGCCGCATCCGATTGATCCGCGCATAGAAGGCCTTTGCCAGTGGCTGGCGAATGCGGGCATGGTCGGGATCGTCGAGGAACAGGATGCTGGTGCCCCGCTCCTGGCGCTCCTCCACAAAGCGGGCCGAGAGCGACCCCTCCTCCGCCTTCGTAGGATGACGGACGAAGGAACGGTCGTTCACCGTCTCGCGCACATCCTTGTAGCGCGAGAGCAGCCACACCTTCGCTGCTTCATCGCGGAAGACAGGACAGTCTTCGCGCATGGTCTTGAGCATAGGATGCGGATTGTCCCGCGCGGCGGGATTGAACGCTGAAAGCTCAAGAATGGATTGCACGGCGCCGGCGGGGCGCGAATCGTCTGCCATGATGTCCTCCCTGCCGGTCTGACGCCGGCAATTATCGGGAGAGCTTATCATTGATGATCAGGAAATTCGCCCCTGACGCAGCGTCAGAAATCAGAGGCGCTTGAACGCCATCGGAATGGCTGTGGCTGTCGCGCGCGCAACCAGTTTACCCTCGGCATCAAAACAGTCGGCCTCCATGAAAGCAGCCGATTTTCCGAGCTTGAGTATGCGCGCTTCCACGCTGGCCTTGCCCGGCATCAGACGGCGCAGATAGCTGGTCTTCATCTCCAGCGTCGGCGCAGTCATCGTGACGTTGGAGGCAATGATCACCGCCGTGCTCATGGCTTCGTCCAGCATCGCCGCAATGAAGCCGCCCTGCACGGCGCCGGTAGGATTGGCAAAGCTCGGCGAGACGTCGAACTCCATCTTCACCCATTGCTTGTCCTGGTTCAGGTCTGCCAGGCGCATGCCGAGCGTTTCCGAACAGGGCGGGCGCTTTTTGGAGTTCTGGAACCGCGCGAGCATTTCAGCGTCGGTCACGCGGGGCTTTTCTTCAGTGCTCAATGACCCGGCCTTATGTCTTGCTTGGCGTCTTACTTGCGCCGGAAAGCGTCAAGACTGACGACCGTTTCGCCCGCCACTTTCGGGGTGGGCGCGGGCTCTTCGATGGGCGCGGTGGGCGCTGGCGCGATGACGCCAGCATCCTTTGACTGCGATTCGAAGGCGATCCCGAAGTTCACCGACGGGTCGACAAAGCGCGTGATCGCGGCCAGCGGGATCGACAGATGCTGAGGCACGCCGGAGAATTTCAGGACGATTTCAAAATGCCCTTCATGGACTTCCAGATCCCAATACTGGTGCTGGACCACGATGGTCATCTCTTCGGGAAACCGCTGCACGAGTTGCGGCGGAATCTTCACGCCCGGCGCGCGGGTGCGGAAGGAGATATAGAAATGGTGCTCACCCGGCAGGCCGCCATTGGTTTTCCCGCGGCGGAGCGCTTCACGCACAACGCCGCGCATGGCTGCCTGGGAAAGCGCTTCGTAACCGATATAGTCCGTCATGCTCGCGCTTTGCATCCCCGTTAATTTTTCGTTTCAAACCTAAACTAAGGCCGCGGCTTTAGCCCCGCAACGGGCTTCGCACAACGGGCGAGGTTTTTCTTTTCCCCAGCGCTTTTCTGGATACACGCCGGCAGCGCCCGAATGGCTGGCCAGCCAAGGGCTTAGCCCCTACTCTCTTCTCAAAAGAGGAGGACCGCCATGCAGATGCCCGCTGAAGGACGCCCATGGGACGAGGTGCGCGCAGACATGCTGGCGCGCGGCGCAGGCGATGTTGCGTGGCGCGACGGCAAGACAGCCGTCTACGTTTTCAATGCCGGCGAAGATGTGCACGCCCTCCAGCACGAAGCCTATGGCCTGTTCATGGCGGAAAATGGCCTCGGCCCGCTCGCCTTTCCGTCGCTCGCGCAGATGGAGAAGGATGTGATCTCCATGGCGCTTGGCCTGCTGCACGGACCAGAGGGATCAACCGGCGCCATCACATCGGGCGGCACCGATTCGATCACCATGGCGATCAAGACAGCGCGCGACTATGCCCGCGCCAAGGGCATGGCGAAGGATCGCCACAACATCGTCATCCCGCGCTCGGGTCACCTGGCCTTCCACAAGGCGGCGTTGCTGATGGACATTGAAATCCGCAGCGTGCCGCTCAAGACTGACGGCAGCTACGAAGCCGATCCTGCCGCCATGGCGGCCGCGATTGATGGCGCGACGATCATGATGGTCGGCTCAGCGCCAAACTTCCCGCATGGCATCATCGACCCGATCGCAGAGCTCGGCAAAATCGCTGAAGAGAAAGATGTGTGGTTGCATGTCGACGCCTGTGTCGGCGGTTATTTCGCGCCGTTTGCGCGCATGAACGGCGTGCCGGTGCCGGACTTTGATTTCGCCATTCCAGCAGTGAAGTCCATCAGCGCGGACCTGCACAAATACGGCTACTGCGCCAAGGGCGCCTCAACCGTGCTGTTCCGGTCCGTCGATCTCTACAAGCATATGCCATTTTCGCTCAGCGAATGGTCGGGCGCGCCGATGAAAACGCCGACGCTGGCGGGCACAAGGCCCGGCGGCGCGATCTCGGCAGCCTGGGCGGTGATGAATGTTCTGGGTATTTCGGGCTACCGGGAGAAGCAGGGCCTCGTCTGCCAGACGCGCGAGCGGATCGAAGCCGGCGTGAATGCGCTCGGCTTTGAAGTGCTTGGCAAGCCGCTCCTCGGCCTCGTCGCCTTCCGCCATCCGCAGGCAGACACGCTCGCCCTCTACAGCGCCATGCGGCAGCGCGGCTGGTTCACTTCCTTCACGGTTGAGCCGCCGAGCCTGCATCTCATGCTCTCGCCCAAGCATGCCGAAGTGGCAGACGATTATCTCGCCGACCTCGCCGCCAGCCTTGAAGCGGTGAAGGCGGGAGACACCGCGCCGAAGGTGGAGGCGCGCTACTCCTGATCCAGAGCAGGTGTTGCGCCGCCTCCTCCTCCATGTTCCATTATCCGGCAACGAAACCCGCCGGGACGCGGCGGCACATGTGGAGGACAACAGATGAAATACGCAGCGCTTACAGCGGCCTTGCTTGGCGGGATGATGACGCTGACCGGATGCGGCCAGGGCAAGGTTGAAGGCAAGGACATCTCGGCCTCGTCCTCGGCCGGTGATATTGGCGATGCGTATGTCGCCGAGCTGACACGCATCGCCGACGCGCTCGAAACCGTGGACGATGAAGCCAGCGCCAGATCGGCGGCGACCGAGATTCGCAAGGCCGCCGATGGCCTCAAGAACATGGAAGAAGAACTTGGCGGCGAAGTGTCCGGCATGAAAGCCATGCAGATTTTCGGCAACAATTACGAGGATCTGGCAAACGCTCAGATGCGCATGATGACCGCCCTCACCACGCTCCAGGCTGAACATCCCGAACTCATGGATATTATCGGCGAGGAAACCGACCGGCTGGGACAGTAACGCCCCGCCGGCCAGCTGGATGCCCTATTCCCGAGCGGCCTGAACACGGGCCGCCGGGCAGCGTCCGCCGGTCACCATCTCCACCACGCCTGGATTGCCGTCAGTCTGCGCCGGCTCAATTCCGAGCGCGCAGGCAATCATCAGATAGACGTTCACATTCTCGAAGGGCGCAGCTGTTTCGCCTTCGGGAAAGATCGGGCCAGCGCCGATAAAGGTCGCAGCCATGCTGGGGTCCAGGTTGTCATAGCCGTGCTGGCCGGGGATTGGCGCGCGCCAGCCGCCGACATTGGCGTTGCGCACCGACCAGCCCGGATCAGCCACGAGGAAGAGATCCGGCCCGCGTGTGGGGTGGTCGAAATGATAGTGATCGGGCATTTCCCCGCGCTTGTAGACATGGATGTGCTCGTCAAAATCCTTGAGGCCTTCATAGGCAGTCTCAAGCGCGTCGCCCGCGCCATAGATGTGCAGGAACGGATGGTTGGAGCCGCCATAGGGGCCGTTGAATTGCGGCACGGTCAGCGCGTCCAGATCAAGGAACTGGCCGATGTCCATCACCTTCTCCGGATCAACCCAGACCATGCCATGATCTGATACGACAAGGATCGTCGTGCGCTCGAGCAGGCCGCGGTCTTTCAGGCCTTGAGCCAGCTGGCCGACATACCCGTCCACTTCCGCAAGCGCTTCCTTGGCCTTGTCCGAGCCCGGTCCGAAATAGTGGGCAGCAGTATCCACCCGGTCGAAATACACCGCCGCAAAGCGGGGCAGTTCGGCTTCCGGGGCGTCGTACCAGGCCATCACTTCATCCACCCGGTCCTGATAGGGCTTGTTGTGTTCATAGGGGGTCCAGCGCGTAGGCCGCACGCCATCATGGGGCACCTCTGAGCCAAGCCAGAACATGATGGACGTCGGCAGGCCCTGCTTCTCGGCGGTTACCCAGATCGGCTCGCCCTGCCACCAGTGTTCTTCGGTCGGCCCGGTTGCCCGGTCAAACTGTTGATCGGTCGCTTTGTCATACGGGTAATTCTCCACCATCCCGTGATGCTCGGGATAAAGCCCGGTTGCGAGCGAGTAGAAGTTCACGAAGGTAACGCTTGGCATCACCGGATACATCGCTTCGGCACGCACGCCGCGCGCAGCAAGTGCCTTGAGGTTTGGCGCCTCCCAGCGGTCAATCATGGACGGGTTGAGGCCATCGAGCCCGATCATCAGGACGAGCGGCGCTTCGGTTTCCGGCGTCGCGGCGTTTTCAGCGATTTGCGGCGCGGTGAGCGATGCGGGCGGCGGCAGTTCGTCCTGCGCCGACTGACAGGCCGCCATCAGGCCCGCCACCACAACCACCCCTGCCAGTGTTTTCAAACGGCCCATACCCGGCTCCCTTACACATGGTGAAATTCCTTCCGCCTTAGACCCCGAATGTAGCGGCGATGTGAAGCCCATGGGGTGAAAAAGGCGTGACGCGAGGCGTGAACGCACTAAACCAGTCGTAATGAAAAATGACTGATGGGGAGACCGCCATGAAACCACGCAGCCTCAGCTTCGTGTCCCTTGCAGCGCTTGCTGCTGCCCTTGCCGCCTGCGCGCAGACAGCGACTGCGCCCGAAGCCACGCTCACCGAAGCGCCCACCGCCCAGATCGCTGCCGAGCGTGTGACCAGGGGCAATCTGGTGATGGAATCCATTCCGGACATCCCCGCTGAAATCTCCGAACGTCTCACGGCGTATGAAAATGTCCGCAGCCACGCCTTCCTCGACTGGACCGGCGAAGGCGGCATGCTGATCACTACCCGGTTTGGCGATACCAATCAGTTGCATGAAGTCACCTCGCCCGGCGGCGCACGGCGCCAGCTCACCTTCTTCGACGAGACTGTCGGCAATGCCACTGTCAGCCCGCAAGGCGGCACATTCCTCTTCGCGCGGGACAAAGGCGGAGACGAATATTATCAGGGTTATCGCTTCGATATGGAAACCGGCCGCATCACCGGGTTCACCGAACCCGGCACGCGCAATGGTGCCCCACTCTGGTCAGATCAGGGCACTCTGGCTGCCTGGGCGCGCACGCATCCGGGCGACCCCAACAATGACATCATCATCGGCAATCCTGCAGACCCTGCCAGCGTGCGCGTGGCGCTTGAGGGCGAAGGCGCCATTGGCCCTGTAGACTGGTCCGATGACGGATCGAAACTGCTGTTGCAGCGCTACATCTCGATCGCCGAAAGCCACCTCTTTATTCTCGATGTTGCCTCCGGCACACTCACGCAGATCAATGCAGATGACACGGTGGCCTATTCCGGTGGCGCGCTGCTGGCGGATGGCTCGGTGCTGACGGCGACCGACAAGGACAGCGAGTTCACAAATCTCGTCCGCATCACGCCCGACGGAGCCGTCATCAACTACACCGGCGAGATTGAATGGGGCGTGTCTGACTGGGAACTCTCCCCGGATGGCAATACGGTGGCCTTCACGCTGAATGAAGGCGGGCTTGGCACGATCCATCTGCTGGAAATCGAAAGTGGCCTCGTCCGCCCTGGCCCGACCCTGCCGGTCGGCATTGCGTCGGGGCTTGGCTTCTCGCGCTCGGGCGATCATGTCGGCTTCACCTTCAACGCTGCCACGAGCCCGGCAGACGCCTGGTCTTTCGACGTCGCCACGCTCAACCTCACCCGCTGGACCGAGGCGGAAACTGGCGGCATCAACGCTGACACCTTCGTCGAGCCAACGCTCTTCGACTATCCCAATGCAGACGGGATGGACATTCCCGCCTTCATTTACAAACCCGAAAGCGCCGGCCCTCATCCGGTCATCATCTCCATTCATGGCGGACCGGAAGGCCAGTCCCGGCCCGGCTTTGCCTCGCCGGCCCAGTATTGGGTGAACGAGCTTGGCCTCGCGGTCGTGGTCCCGAATGTACGGGGCTCATCCGGCTACGGAAAAACCTATGTCTCGCTTGATAACGGCCTGAGCCGGAAAAAATCGGTAGAAGACATCGGCGCCCTGCTGGACTGGATAGAAACCCAACCCGATCTCGACGCCTCAAAGGTCATCGTCTATGGCGGCTCCTATGGCGGCTACATGGTTCTCGCCTCGATGATTGATTATGGTGACCGGCTGGCCGGTGGCATCGACATTGTCGGCATCTCGGACTTCAAGACATTCCTTGAAAATACCGAAGGCTACCGGGCAGACCTGCGCCGCGCTGAATATGGGGATGAACGCTATCCGGAAATCGCCGCCTTCTTTGACGAAATCTCGCCGCTGAAGAATGCCTCGAAGATCACCAAGCCGCTGCTCGTCATTCAGGGCTTCAACGACCCCCGCGTTCCGTATACGGAGTCCGAGCAGATCCTGGAGGCTGTAAAAGCCAATGGCGTCACCGCCTGGTTCCTGATGGCCATGGATGAAGGCCACGGGTTCCGCCGCAAATCCAACCGGGAAGCTCAGCGCGAAGCCGAGACGATGTTCCTGCAGGAAGTGCTGGGCATTGAATGAGGCATCGCTCCCCCTGCCCGCGCGGGGTGAGGGGAGAATTTCGTTTACCTGCGGCCGATACGCTTTCCCGTGCGCTCTGGCGCACTAGCTGCTAGGGAAACGCCTGCTTGGCTTTGAGGAACACCCGATGATCACCCTGCACCACCTTGAGAAATCCCAATCCATCCGCATCCTCTGGCTGCTGGAGGAGCTGGGCGTACCCTATGAGGTGAAGCTTTATGATCGCGATCCCAAGTCCCGCATGGCGCCGGCCGCCTACAAGGCGATCTCGCCGCTGGGCACAGCGCCGGTCATTACAGAGGGCGATGTCACGCTCGCCGAGACCAACGCCATCGTGGATTATATCCTCGACAAGCATGACAATGGCCGCCTGCGTCCGGAAGCCGGTTCACCGATGCGCGCCAAATACCTTTTCTGGTTTCACACCTCGCAGGGCAGCCTTCAGCCACTCCTGACCAACAAGTTCGTGATGATGGCAGTGACCGCCCGCTCGCCTTTCCTGATACGCCCTGTGGCGAAATCCATTGTTGGCGCGCTGGATCAGGCTTTCTTCGGCCCGCGCCTTGCCGCCCTCTTCCGCGAAATCGAAAAAGCGCTGGGGGAAAGCAAATGGTTTGCGGGCGAGGAACTCACCGCTGCCGACATCGTGATGGGCTATTCCATGGAGCTCTGCGCCCATCGCGGCGGGATGACCGAGCCCGACTTTCCCAATTCCTTCCGCTTCCTGAAGCAGATGCGGGAATACCCCTCCTACATCCGGGCGATGGAGAAGGACGGCAAAGGCACCATCCTTCTCTAGCTCAATCCGCTGACGGATGGACTTCTAGTCCAGAACATCCTTGACCGCCGGCGCCCAGGGCGAACCGCCAAGCATGGCGAGCTGCGTTTCGCGCGAAACCTCGTTGATGGTTTCCTGTGGCTTGTTGCCGGGATGAACCGGGCGGCGCAGGGGCCGGGTGCCGCGCGGCATCGCGATGATCTCGGCAATGGCGCGGGGAATGTCCATCGGGTCTGTTGAGCCCCCACCGCTGCTCGGCTCGCCCATACCGGCCGTCATTTCCGGATAGGCATCGAGCAGCTCCTGGGGCGTGCGCGCTTTCAGGGCGGCCGCGCGCGCGGTGCTCTTTTCCCATATCTTGGTCGGATAGCCGCCTGGCTGAATGATCGTCACCTCGATCCCGTGCGCGGCAAGCTCATACGCCATGCCTTCCGACAGCGCCTCCAGCGCAAACTTCGTCGGCGAGTAGTGCCCGAGCCCCGGCACGATGACCCGGCCAAGCTGGGAGGAGACCTGGAATATCTGTCCCTTCCCCGCTGCGCGCATCGCAGGCAGCACAGCCCGCGCCATTCTGTGGGGGCCAAACACATTGGTCTCGAACAGGAGCTTTGTCGCTTCCATGTCCTGCACTTCCATCGGGCCGCCGAGGCCAATCCCGGCATTGTTGATCAGCACGTCAAGTGTTCCGCCCGTCCGCTCCAGGACCGTTGCCACGCCCGCCGCGACGCTCTCGTCTGACATCACGTCGATCTCGACGACCTCAATGGAAAGATCCTCGTCGCTGGCCAGCTGCACCAGCTCCTCTGCTTCCGGCCGCGGCAGATTGCGCATGGTGGCGAACACGCGCGCGCCAAGGCGCGCATAATGCTCCGCCCCCAGACGGCCGAACCCCGAGGCAGTGCCTGTGATCAGGATCGTCTTTCCTTCCAGCGCGCCGGGCGCTGGCGCCTGCGGGCTGGTTTCTCCGAGCGCCTTGGGCGCTCCGCTCATTGCCCCCATCACGGCGGCCGACCCGCCGATCATCTGCCGGCGGCTTACACCTTGCTTGGTCATATCCCTCTCCCTCTCTGCTTGCTGGCAGAAACAATAGGCAGAAAAGCACGAGAGACAAACAAAACCATCTGGAGGGTAGCGCGCCTCACTGGTCACATCTGCGTGCGCGGTTATCCCACATCGGCGGAATAGTTGAGGTCGAAGCACTGCTCACCCGCCGTTTCCCGGCGGTCGCCAAGGCTGGGCAGCGCGTTTGTTTCCCGGAAGATCAACGGCCCATCATCCTGTTTCCGCCGGGTGGCGAAAACCGCGCAGATCTGCGCAACGCGCCCATCCTGACGCTTCAGGGCAAAGGGCGTGTCCGTTATTGGGTCCGCGCGCAGCTCGCCATTGAAACACGTGACCTCCGCAGAGGAACGATATTGCTTCCACGCCGCCTCCAGCTGCTCCGGCGCCTCGGGAATCTCCACCCCCGCCTTTTGTAGACAAACCAGAACGTTGGCTGTGGAGGCGAGCGCCGCTTCCCGCAGCTGATCTTCCTTCATCCGCCGCGCCTCACCCGGCCCGCCGGTGACGACCAGACCGGCAACAATCGCTGCCACAACGATCACGGCCAGGCCCGCCCCCAGGGCTGCATCGCGGCTAAATGCCATTGGCTTCGTCCCTCTCTGCATGGGAGATGAAATAACCGAAGATCGCCCCGGAAATCGCCGCCACCACAAGCGCTTTCAGGGTGAACCGCAGTGTCAGCTCACCGCTGAGGAAGTTGTAAACAACCGAAATCGCATCAGCGACGAGTATCATCCCTGCGATCACCAGGCTGACATAGATCAGCCATTTGCGGATGCGCGAACGCTGCAGGGCGGGATTATGACGCCGCGCCTTCAGCAGGATACGCGCAAGCCAGAAGAAGATCGGCGTACCAACAATCAGTCCGGCAATCGCCGAGCGTATCTGCATATCGGGCCCGCCCCAGATACCAGAGGCCCGATCGATCTTGTCCGGCACGGCGGTGTCGATCAGCGCAAACAGCAGCGAGCCGAGATTGTAGGCCACCACGCCCAGCACGATGAAGAACAGGAGATAGAAGAAGGCCTCACGGGCCGAGAGATAAGATTGCGGGCGGGGCACGGCGACCGGGAAGACGGTCTCGGCAAAGGCAGACAGGGACTCGTCCACCTCCGCTGCCCGCCATCCCGCATCAAGCAGCGCTACGCGGATTGCGGACCGCGCCTGCCCTCTTTCGAGCGCCTCCTTGACGAAGACTGTCAGTATACTGTTGGCCATAGGTATCCCCCTGATCGCCATAGGTGCTCACGTGCAGAGTGGACGCAAATAGCGGCGCTCACAAGGCACTTCTCGGGAAAGGGGGGAAGGTGGGGGCTTCTGTTGCCAGGCGCCCCCGGGCCCCGCCTAGGGGTCTGAAGCCCCAGGACTTAGGTCGGAAAAACCGTCACCGCTTACGCGGCGAGCAATTCGCCCTCAGCAAAGTTGTCATTTGCAACTATTTGCTTTTGAGCTTCTAACGCAGCTCAAGCGAGCGAAAGCCTCGTCTTTACACGTCCGTCGACACTATTTCGGCCCCGTCAGAAACAGACCATTGCTGATCTGCTTTTGGTGGAGCCGCCGGGTACCGCCCCCGGGTCCGAGCCGCTTATTACACGCGCGTTTATCGCCATAGTCCGAAGACATCGCCAATATAGGGGATACCGCGCGCGATGGTAAGCCCCTGATGCTGTTGACACGTCTGAGGGACCTCCTCCGAGAGAATCCTTGGCGGCAGAGGTAGAATAATGTAAATATTGCTCAGATTTTCCATTTGCACCGCGAAAGCCGCGCTCGGGAAAGTTGGGGGACACAAATGATTGAAAAAGCGCGGAGAAATCCGAAACAGGCGCGTGCGCAGGCAACTGTGGACGCCATTCTTGCGGCAACCTTTCAACTTCTTGAAGCTGACGGGGAAGGCAAACTGACGACGAACCGGATTGCTGAACGGGCCGGCGTCAGCATCGGGACACTCTACCAGTATTTCAAGGATCGCGACGCCATCCTGACGGCCATGGGCGAGCGGCAGGCCGAAGCGCTCCGGCGGAAGGTAACGGACATTGTTCTGGCCTCACCCGAGCAGGATGGCATCCGCACAATTGTACAAGCGATCATGAGCGGCATCGAAGGGTCGCCGGAAACCCGTATCGTGTTGATGGACGCCCTCTTCCGCGCCCATGGCGAGAGCATCATGAGCCAGCATCACGCCGCCTTCCTGGACTCGATCCGGGAACGGAGCGATCTGGATTTTGTACTCGGCCGGGAGTCTGCATTCGTGCTGACCCATGCCGTGGTCTGCCTCCTGCGGGCGGCCGCCTCGGAGCCTGAACTGGAACTTGATCCCACGGCTCTGGAGGACGAGCTGGTATTGCTGATCGAGAGCTATATGGGCGCTCTAGCCTTGCGCGCAGAACGGGCCTCCGCCTGAATTCAGCCGCTGTTGAAATGCCCATAGATGCGGATGGCGAGGGCCTCGTTTACCCCGTCCACCTCCATCAGATCGGCCACCTTGGCACGGGAAACACCGCGCGCTGAGCCGAAATGGTGGAGCAGTGCTTTCTTCCGTGTAGGGCCGATGCCCTCGATTTCGTCCAGCGGCGAACGGGCCGCTTCAGCGGCGCGCTTCTGACGGTGAGCGCCGATGGCCCAGCGGTGGGCTTCGTCGCGTAGGCGCTGGAGATAGTAAAGCACAGGCGCGTTTTCGGGTAATTTGAAAGGGGCTTTTCCGGGGCGGAAAAACTGCTCGCGCCCGGCATTGCGGTCAACGCCCTTGGCAATGGACACCAACGTCACGTCATCCGGCGTCAATCCAAGCTCCGCCAGTGTTTCCAGCGTGGCATTCAACTGCCCCAGCCCGCCATCGATCAGGACAAGATCCGGCCAATCCGAGACATTCCCGGCCACTTTCTCCTTCATAGCGCGCGCAAAGCGCCGCCGCATCACCTCACGCATCATGCCGTAATCATCGCCCGGCGTGATCTCGGTGTCCTTGATGTTGAACTTCCGGTAGGCCTGCTTGCGGAAGCCCTCCGGCCCGGCGACGATCATGCCGCCGACCGCGTTCGTCCCCTGGATGTGGGAGTTGTCATAGACCTCAATCCGTTGCGGCGCCTCGGCAAGGTCGAAGACCTTTTGCACTTCGGTGAGCAACCGCTCCTGGCTGGCGGATTCGGCGAGCTTGCGGGAGAGCGCCTCGCTGGCATTGCGTTCGGCCTGAGTGAGCAGGTCGCGCTTGGTGCCACGCTCGGGACGGCGCAGCTCGATTCGGCGGCCCGCTTTCAGCGCCAGCGCCTCTTCGATCAGGTCAGCCTGATCGGGCGGCTCGCTGACGAGGATGAGTTTGGGCGGCGGGCGCTTGTCATAGAACTGGACGAGGAAAGCGGCGAGAATCTCTGGCGCTGTCTGGTCCTTCTCGTGGCGGGGAAAGTGCGCGCTGGCGCCCCAGTTCTGGCCGGCCCGGATGAAGAAAACCTGTACGCAGGAAACGCCGCCGTCCATGGCGATGGCGAAAACGTCGGCTTCCTCGATCCCGTCGGGGTTCACGTCCTGGGTGGAGCGAACATGGGCGATGGCGCGGATACGGTCGCGCAGGCGCGCGGCGGTCTCGAACTCCATCGCTTCAGAAGCCGCTTCCATTTCCGAGGCGAGGCGTTTCTGGAGCTCGCCTGCCTTGCCGCGCAGGAAGTCCGCCGCTTCATCAGCGAGGGCGGTGTAATCCTCCTTCGAGACGAGACCGACGCAAGGCGCAGCGCAGCGTTTGATCTGGTGGAGCATGCAGGGGCGCGTGCGCGCTGAATAGACACTATCCTCGCAGGTGCGCAGCAGGAACGCCTTCTGCAACGTGTCGAGGGTGCGCATCACCGCGCCCGCATTGGCGAAGGGGCCGAAATAATCCCCCTCATCCTGCTTGGAGCCGCGATATTTCTTGATCTGCGGCGCCTCATGATTGCGCCGGATCAGGATGTAGGGGAACGATTTGTCGTCGCGCAGCAGCACGTTGAAGCGAGGCTTGAGCGATTTGACGAGGCTGGCTTCCAGCAGCAGCGCCTCGGTCTCGGTCTCGGTGACCACGAATTCCATCGCGCGGGTCAGCGAGATCATCCGGGCGATGCGCTGCGTGTGCCCGCCCATCCGGGTGTAATTGGAGACACGGGCCTTCAGGTCGCGCGCCTTACCGACATACAGCACTTCGCCCGCCTCACCGAACATACGGTAGACGCCCGGCCGGGACGGCAGGTGTTTCAGATTCTCTTTGATGACATCTACCCCGCGCACCGGGGCAGCGCCGGGGGCTGCGTCGCTCATACGCGCAGAGATAATGGAGACCGGCGCCCACGGAAAGCCAAAGGGCTGCGCGTCAGAAGGAAATGCGCCCGGCCATGACCAGTCCCCCAAAGACACCCACCGCCACAACAAGCAGGAGAATCCCGGCAAAATAGCGCCCGCTGGAATTGCCCACCCCTTCCCCGCGGCCGCCGGGAAGGAACATGTAACACACCATCAACAGAGCCAGGCCGCCTAGCAGGCTCTTCTCGACAAGGCTGAGCGTATTGAAGAAATCGGCGGCATCGCCTGCCAGTATCGAGAGTTCGTGAGCGGCGCGGTCGAGCGCGGCGTCAAAAGTCTGGGTCCAGCTATCCATGCTCATGGCACGCTCCGGATGTGCCTGCCCGCCAGCAGGCAGGTTTATCCGCAACGCGGCCCATACCGGCCCCGTTGCGATGGCACTCTGCCAGAATACTGGTAGAATTTCGTCTATCTGGTTAATGCGGCCGGCAATACTTTCCCGGCGCAGCGGCGAGCGGCAAGAGCAAGCGCCAAAACAGCGCCTTGATGACCCGCAGGGCCTCCAGTAAGCGTGCGCCAAACACCCCCCTTGACCACCCCTTCGAAGAGGACCGCCCCATGGCCGCCGACATCCGCCTGTCAGACGCAATCGCCCGCGTGAAACCTTCCGCCACGATTGCCGTGACGACCAAGGCCAACGAGATGAAGCGCCAGGGGCTGGATGTGATCGGCCTCGGCGCTGGCGAGCCTGACTTCGACACCCCGGAAAACATCAAGGAAGCCGCCATCCGGGCCATGCGCGAAGGCAAGACGAAATACACGCCTTCCGACGGTATCCCGGAGCTCAAGGAAGCCATCGTGGCCAAGTTCGCCCGCGAGAATGGCCTCACCTACAAGCCCTCGCAGGTGAACGTGTCGCCCGGCGGCAAGGCCGTGCTGTTCAATGCTTTCATGGCGACGCTGAACGCAGGCGACGAGGTGGTGATCCCGGCGCCCTACTGGGTGAGCTATCCGGAGATGGTGCTGCTCTGTGGCGCCACGCCGGTTGCCGTGCCCTGCGGCGCCGACACCGCCTACAAGCTGAGCCCGGAGAAACTCGAAGCGGCGATCACGCCCAAGACCAAATGGCTGATCCTGAACTCTCCGTCCAACCCCACCGGCGCGGCCTATACCGGCGCTGAGCTGAAAGCCCTTGCGGACGTGCTGCTGCGCCATCCCCAAGTCTGGATACTGACGGACGACATGTATGAGCACCTTGTCTATGACGGGTTCGAGTACAAGACGATCGCGCAAGTCGAGCCGGCCCTCTATGACCGCACGCTGACGATGAACGGCGTGTCGAAAGCCTATGCCATGACCGGGTGGCGCATCGGCTATGCCGCGGGGCCGGAGAAACTGATCGGCGCGATGCGCAAGGTGATGGACCAGTCCACCTCCAACCCCTGCTCCATCAGCCAGTGGGCGAGCGTCGAGGCGCTGAACGGCCCGCAGGACTTCCTGCCTGTCTTCCGCGCCGCCTATGCCAAGCGCCGCAACCTGATGGTTGATGGCCTCAACCAGGCTGCCGGCATCGTCTGCCCGAAGCCCGAAGGTGCCTTCTATGTGTACCCATCCTGCGCGGGCCTGATCGGCAAGAAGACCGCCGGCGGCGCGGTGATCGACAGCGACAAGACATTCGCGGCCGAACTGCTGGAACAGGAAAAAGTCGCGATTGTGTTCGGCGAAGCCTTCGGCCTGCCCGAGACCTTCCGCATTTCCTATGCGACCTCTGACGCCGCACTGACCGAGGCGCTCGTCCGCATCCAGCGTTTCTGCGCCAGCCTCTCCTAGAGGCATAGGCAGAACCTATAGTCGCAGCCATCGTTTCGGATTTGAAACCTGGCCTCTTCGTGCCCATCTTGAGGGCATGTTGGGGCTTGACCCCTTATGTCTGTTTCAAAAGGAGAATTTCATGTCCATCGACATCGGAATGTCTGACGCCGCCCGTAAGTCCAGCGCCGACGCGCTGAAAACCCTGCTGGGGGAGACTTACGCGCTTTACGTGAAGACGCACGGGTACCACTGGAATGTCACCGGGCCACGCTTCAACTCGCTGCATAACCTGTTCATGACCCAGTATACCGAGCTGTGGCAGGCCCTCGACGTGATCGCCGAGCGCATCCGCGCGCTGGGCCATTTTGCGCCGGGCTCGTCGGGCGAGATGACAGAACACGCCACCATCAAACCGGACAATGGCGTGCCCGACGCCGAGGACATGCTTAAAAACCTCGCCGCCGGCCATGAAGCCGTCAGCCGGGCAGCAAAGTATGGCATCACCATTGCCGAGAAGAACGCGGACCCGGTCAGCGTCGACCTCTTCACCCAGCGCGCCCAGATTTCCGAGAAAACCGCCTGGATGCTGCGGGCTTCGGTCTAATCCTTCCAGTCCACACCCAGTCCCCGCGCCAGCGCTGACAAGGCGTCACGCATATAGGCGCGGGTAACGCGGGCGCCGGCCATCTGCATGTAGGCATGTGGGGCGCCGGGATAGACATGAAGCTCCACCGGAACGCCCTCTGCCATCAGGCGGCGGGCATATTCAAGGTTTTCCTCCGTAAAGAGATCAAGCGCGCCGGTAGAGATAAAGGTGGGCGGCAGGCCGGCCAGGCTCTCTGCGCGGGCGGCCGCTGCATAAGGCGAAACGTCCGGGCTACCGGGCGGCTGCCCCAGAAGGCTCGCCCAGCCGAAATGGTTGGAGGCGTTGGTCCAGACGAATTCTCCGAACATCGGCGAGAGATCTGCGCGCACGGCGGTGCGGTCGTCGATCATCGGGAAGATCAGCTGCTGGTGGCAGAAACTGTATTCGCCCCGGTCGCGCACCAGAAGGGCGAGCGACGCGGCGAGGCCTCCGCCCGCGCTCTCCCCGGCAACGGCGATGCGGGCGGTATCGATACCCAGATCGGCCGCGCGGGCGTTCGCCCAGGCCAGCGCAGCGTAGGCGTCTTCCACATTGCCGGGAAAGGCCGTCTCCGGCGCGATACGATATGCGGGCGCCACCACAACCGCGTCATAGGCGTCTGCCCAGAGCGCGCACATCGGCCCCATGAATTCCGGATTGCCCATGATATAGCCCCCGCCATGCAGGTGGAGGATCGCCGGGCGCGGCCCCTCTGCACCGTCCTTCTTGCGGTAGAGCTTTAACCGCACATCGGGCGCGCCTTTGGGGCCGGGGATGAACACCTCCTCCACGCGGACACTGGCCGGAAAGGGGGGCAACTGGGCAAGGGCTGCGTCCCGGCTCTGGCGAACCGCTGCGAGATTTTCCGCCCCGATGTTCACAGTCGGGAAGGCCTCTATGAAGGCGATCAGTTCGGGATCGACGAGGGGGCGTGATGTCATCGGGGTTCCTCCGCAGCATTTTCTTTGCGGCAAACATTCCCCATTCCGCCGCCGGGGTCGAGCCCTGCCCCAGCGCCCGCGCCGGTGAGAATCCCGTTGACAGATATGGCTGGCATGCGACCAGTTGCGGCGCATGACAGTAACGGCAATTCCTGGACGCGAGCGGAGCGACGCCCTCGAAGGCGGCGTGATCGCTCATTACATCACACGCGCCGACGATCCCTACCTTACCCGCTTTTATGGCGCCTATGACGCGGCCTTCATTCTGCCCGATGAAAAGGAAGACCTTGAAGGCTTCCGCACCTGTCTGGCGCTGAATGAGGGTGAAGCTTATGAGCGCCTTTCGGCGCTTTATGGGCCGTATCGGGAGATGGTGATCCTGCTGACCGAGGGGGCGAACGGGCCCGTGCTGGGCGCGGCCAATTTCATCGCCTTTGCCGGCGATGGCAGCGACCCGACGATCTCTCTTTCCTATATCTTCGTGGATGCCGGTCAGCGCCGCCGTGGCCTCTTTGGCCTGCTGATGCATCTGGTGCGCGAGGAAGCGGCTGAGGCGTTCGTCTGGCCTGAAGGGAATGTACCGGCCCCACTGATCTTCATCGAGATGAACAATCCGGTGAAGATGAGCCCCGAAGACTACGCCCTCGACAGCCAGCATGCCGGGCTCGACCAGGTGGACCGTCTCAAAATCTGGGAGCGGCGCGGCGCACGCCTTGTCGGCATCGAGTATCGCCAGCCCCCGCTGTCGGACGATCAGGGCCCGGAGGATGAGCTGCTGCTGGGCGTTCTGGGCACCGCCGGCGCCGAAACGCTGAGCGCTTGCCGCATGCTGGCACACATGCGCCGCTTCTTCGGCGTGACCGTGCTCAAGGGGCGCGATCTGGCAGCCTCACCGGTGGCAGGCGAACAGCTGCGCACGCTGGAAGAAGCCTGCGCGCAGGACGCGCAGGTGGCGCTCACCGGGTTTGACGCCATCTTCGCGGAAGCTGAACAGGTGCAACGGGACCGAAGCTAGCCGGCGGGGGGCCGGCACCAAACATGGCGGGAAACACGGCAAGAGACACCGGGATGTCAGAGATGGCGGGCATGCATCAGGGCTTTGAGGAGTGTGAGGACAAGTCGGTCTATTTCACCCTGTCGCTCTATATCAGCCAGAAGAATGTGACCGCCGCGCTTGGCCGGGATCTGGACCCGGAAACCGTGCGCGCCTTCCAGCCCGGCTATCGCGGCAGCAAACGCCTGCGCGACGCGGTGGAGCCGCTGTTCAACGACATTGCCGACCGCGAACGCCTGGGCGCGGTGGATGATTTCCTGCTCGATACGCTCTGCCCGCAAAATGGCGAATTCATAGAGGTGACCGCGCCCAGCGAGATTGCCTGGTCGACCGAAGGGCGCCGCTTCATCGCCACCCCGCCTGGCCTTGGCAAGACGCGCACCCTCCGGGTACGGCGGTTCTGGTATACCCATGCCAATGGCGCGGTGGGCTATCACCTCTCCTTCCGATACAATTACGACCATACGCCGGGTGAATTCTATTTCCTGTCCCTGTTGCAGAAGGCCGCCGCGCCGAAGGAATTCGAAGCCAATCCGCGCCCTCCTGGCAGCGCGCCCTGGAGCGCCACCGATGACCGGACCGGGATCGCGCCGCTGGATCTTCTGCGCGTAAAAAGCCCGCACGGGAGCGACCAGAGTTTCTGGCAATATGTGCGCGGCGCGTTTGATCTCGACGCCGAAGACCTGTTTGGCAAACTCCCCCAGGGCGCAGCCAGGCGTGGGACGACACGCCTGGCGCCCACCTTCGATACGCTGGTCGCAGAAGCACCCTTCATTGAAGTGCCGGGCCTCGTGATGCCGGTTTCGCGGCTTCTGTTCTTCTTTGAAGATGCCACTTTCTTCCGCCGCCTGTTGCCTGAGCCCGACCCGGAAACGGGCGTGCCCCCGCCCCGAACGCTGATGGTGCAGGAGGGATGCTACCTGCCCTATCAACAGAAGCTCGCCGGGCTGAACCCTCAGGGGCTGGTGGATGTGCCCGAGGTGCGGATGGGCGCAGACTATTGGCACTGGGTGATCCACCGGCCCGATTATGACCAGTTCACCGACGCCCAGATCGAGGAAGGCCGCAAGACACGCCCCGCCATGGACGACCGGCGCCGGCAGGACTGTCTGCAATACCTGTTCATGGCCGGCTTCAACCAGAACATCATCGACTTCATGAACCAGGACCCCTCCGAAATCCTGGACTCAACCGATCCGATCTATCCGGCGACCGAGGAGCAGGCGACGGAGCGGAAGTTCGTGCGCTTTGCCAACCCGCGGGCGCTGACCACCTATGTGGAAAAGGCGCGCAGCCTGGAGGCGGCCAACGACTATATCGGCACCTGCCCCTACGCGTTCATGATCCATGTCGTCTCGATGCATAACGAGTTCATGACGCGAGAATATGAGGCGACGGCCTTCGAACTGATCGATGAGGTTGAGCGCCTTGGCAACAAGGGCCGGCTGAAACGCGCGGCCGAAGCGTTCTACGCTTTCCGCACCGGCGATTATGCCGGCTATTACCGCGACCGGTATATGAACGTCTTCCGCTATGACACCGAGGCCGAAGTGTTCGAGAAGATGACCCAGCTGCGCGGTATCGGCAGGCGCAACGATTATATCGAGCGGCTGATCTCCAACATGGAAAGCCAGACCCGCGACCGGGAAGCGCGCCTCGCCAAGAAGGACGAGACCTCGATGAGCCTCCTGCTGGGCGCGCTGGGCGTGTTCGGCTTCTTCCAGCTGGCGATGATGTGGGCCGACAAGCTGCGCGATCTCAGCCGGAATGACGGTGTGTCGGTGAGCCTTGGCTGGATGCCCCCGTTTCTGGACCTGTCAGGCGGGAATCTCGATCAACCCTGGAATGGATTCTCGGTTTTTGTGCTTTACGCCTCAATGGGCTTCACGATCGCGCTGATTATTTTTCTGATCTGGCGCCTGGCGCGTGGCTTCTTCCGGTAAAGTGTGTTTTGTAAATTCTGTAAACTTTGAAATCGGCCGTCAGAACGCTGAAAACCCACCGGAAAAAGCCAGAAAAAGAAAGCCCGGCAGCATCAAAAGACGCGCCGGGCATAAAGTGGGGTCCTGAAGGGGGGAGGAAACGCCCAATCGGAGGAATGATCGGGTTATGCCCAGGACCCTTGGCATGACGCCTAGATAGGGCATTTTCGCTGCATTGCAACATGCGACACAGCAGCCCCATCATGCATTTCTGCATGCGTTACTGAAGGTTCACGATCCCTGACGCATAGAGGCACGCCTCAAAGGCTCTGTCTCTGCGGTCAGGAATTCCCGGAACGCGGCCACGCGTTTGGAGCGGCGCAGGTCGCTTGGGTAAATGAAGTAAAGATCGAAAACCGGCCCAGTTACCTCAGGAAGCACGCGCACGAGGCGGGGCAGCGTGGCGGCCATATAGTCAGGCACATCGGCAATGCCGAGGCCGGCATCAACCGCCCGGAGCATCGCGAATACATTGTTCACTTTCAGCGTCGCCGGGCGCGGCGGTGCGTCATCACGCCCCACGCGGCAGGCGAAGGCCATTTCGAACAGCGGCGTGGATTCGTCGCCATAGGCGATGATCCGGTGATTATCGAGGTCCTGGGGCTCTTTGGGAACGCCGTGGGCTTTGAGATATTCGGGCGAGGCATAGAGGTTTGTGCCCAGCGTGCCGAGCTTGCGCTGGATCAGATCGGCCTTGTCCGCCGGCCAGAGACGGACCGCGCATTCGGCCTCCAGCTTCAGGAGATCATATTCAAACTGGTCGTCGAGGCGCAGATCGAGGCGCAGATCCGGATGCCGCTTCACGAAATTGCCCAGCCGGGGCACCATCCAGATTGACCCGAAGGCGACTGGCGCGGCCACGATCAGCTCGCCCTGGGGCGTTTCCTGCTGGTCGCGCAGGGCGGTATTGGCCGATTGAGCCGCTGAAGACATCTCCATGGTCGAGCGGTAGAGCGTGTGGCCGCTGTCGGTGAGCACGAGGCCCCTTGCATGGCGCTGGAACAGGGAGACGCCGAGCTGTTCCTCCAGCGCCGCAATCTGGCGCGAGACGGCCGATTGGGAGATGCCGAGGCGCTCCCCGGCAAGGGTGAGGCTGCCGGATTCGGCGGCCGCGTGAAACGATCTGAGCTTACCCCAATCCATGGGGAGGGTTTGTGACGGGAGTTTGAACCTGCGGCAAGAGGAATGACGCCTGCGCGCTTCATTTGAAGCGGGCGGCCTTGGCGCGGCGTCACCATTTCCAAGCCCGCCTTCCCTGCCTACACATGGGAAAAGTCAGCTTTGGGAAGGAGACCTCCATGCAAATCACGAAAGATACTGCCGCCATCGTCACCGGGGGCGCTTCGGGCCTCGGCCAGGCCACTGCCCGCGCGCTCGCCAAGGCCGGCGCCAAGGTTGCCATCTTCGACATCAACGAAGAAGCCGGCGAAGCGACCGCGAAGGAAATCGGCGGCATCTTCTGCAATGTGAACATCATGGACGAGGCCTCCGCCGTGGCCGGCTTCGAGAAAGCCCGCGCCGCCCATGGCCAGGAGCGGATCACCGTTCACTGCGCGATGGCATCGAAAGGCGGCAAGACACTTTCCTGGGACAAGGAAAACGCCCGCTACAAACGCCTCACCACCGAAGACTACGAATTCGGCGCCAAGGGCGTTCTGGTTGCGTCCTACCGCATCGCTTCGCTTTCGGCCGAGGGCATGGCGAACCTGCCCGAGCTGGAAGACGGCGAGCGCGGCGTGATCACGCTGACCGCCTCGGTGGCTGCGCAGGACGGCCAGATCGGACAGGTCGTCTACGGATCATGCAAGGCGGGCGTCAATGGCCTCGTTCTGCCAATGGCACGTGACCTGATGGACATCGGCATCCGCGTCAACTCGATCATGCCGGGCATTTTCGGCACGCCGCTGATGCTGCGCGCATCGGATAAGGTGCTCAACTCCCTCGCCTCGTCGGTGCCCTTCCCCAAACGCCTCGGCAAACCGGAAGAGTTTGGCTCGCTGGTGATGGAACTGGTGCGCAACACCTATTTCAACGGTCAGAACCTGCGTCTTGACGGCGGCATCCGGATGGCGCCGCGCTGAAGGATTTCCTGAAGCGACTTTAAGGCCTTTTGAAGCCCCGTGACCCTGACGGTTGCGGGGCTTTTTTGTTGTGGCGGTGCTTTGCTGGGCGGAATAATATCCGTTAGCAGATGGTCTATATGTAGCCGCCAGCGGGTTTGGCCGGAACGCGCTGGTTAGGCGCGGCCGGTGGGGGTGTGCTGGCGGGGTGAGAGGTTTTGGGACAGAGCGGTGAGAAGGTCCCGGATCGCGGCTTTGCCGCGTCCCGGATGACACGGGGTGTGAGGCTAGGAGGTGTCGGCGATTGCCGCTCCCCCCTCCGACCCTTCGGGCCACCTCCCCCGCAAGCAGGGGAGGATACCAGCGCCTGGGGCTGAGGGATTGTCCGTTGGAGAGGTTTTGGAGTCCTCCAGAAAAACTCCAACGAGGTTTGGAGAAAAGTGGCTTTGCCAGATGGGGTCGTCCCAGCTGGGTTTTAGCGCATCGGGTTTGCGGTAGGCGCGCCAGTGGTCGCCGACCTGAACGATGTGGACCTGGCCCCATCTTGTGACGGAGATGAGGAGGGTGCGGAGTTCCTTGTCCTGACGTTTGAAGATCCAGCGCAGCTGTAGCCAGAGGTATGGCCAGAAGACAGGCGATACGTGGGCGTAGAGGCGGGCGATCTGCGGGGACATCGGAGGGAGTATAGATCCGTTCCCGGAGGGGGTGGATGAGATTTCTGGAAATTGCAGTTTTGCTACAGGTTTGGGGGGAATAATGGTGGATAGGGCGGAGGCCCTCACCGCCCATCGCTTTGCGATGGGCGGTGAGGGTCTAGCTGCGCGTGAGACAGATCGGGGACAGTTCAGGACAAATCCGGACACTTCCGGTCAGGGCACCAGGACGACTTTGCCGACGACTTCGCGGCTGCGCATCATGTCGAAGGCGCGGCGCCAATCGGTGAGGGGGACTTCGGCGTGGATGCAAGGTTTTACCTTGCCGTCTTCGGCCCATTTCCAGATGGCTTCCTGATTGGCGCGGCCTTTTTCGGGGAACTGGCGACCGTATTCGCCGGCGCGGACGCCGACGACGGAGAAGCCCTTGATGAGGGGCATGTTGACGCTGACGCTGGGGATGCGGCCGGAGGTGAAGCCGATGATCAGGAGGCGGCCGTCAAAGGCGATGCAGCGGACGCTCTCATCGAAGACATCGCCGCCGACCGGATCGTAGATCACGTCCGCGCCGCGCCCGCCGGTGAGGGCTTTGACTTCCTCGCGGAAGCCGCGGGTGACGTTTATGATGTGATCGGCGCCGCGGGCCTTTACGGTTTTCAGTTTTTCATCTGACGCAGAGGTGGCGATGACGGTGGCGCCGAGGAGCTTGCCCACCTCGACCGCCGCCATGCCGACGCCGCCGCTGGCGCCGTGGACAAGAAGGGTTTCACCCGGTTGGAGATTGCCGCGAATGACCAGCGAGACGTAAGCCGTGAGATAGGCCGCGCCATAGGCGGAGGCCTCTGCAAAGCTGAGCGTGGCGGGTTTTTTGCGCAGGCCGGCAGCGGGCAGCGTGATGTATTCTGAGAAGGCGCCGATGCGGCTGCCCCCTGCCACTTCATCGCCGGGCTGGAAGGCAGTGACCCCCTCCCCGACGGCGTCCACGACGCCGGCAAGCTCCATGCCGAGCGTGAAGGGCAGTTCGGGTTTGAGCTGGTATTTTCCCTCCGTCATCAGAAGGTCCGGAAAGTTGAGACTGGCGGCCTTGATGGCGACGCGGACCTCCCCGGCCTTTGGCTCCGGCAGGGGAAGATCTTTCAGGCTCGTTCCGGCAAAGTCCGGAGCAAGCTCACTTACGACGAGAGACTTCATGCCTTCCTGGCCGCATACATATCGTGGACCATACGGGCGATTTCGGTGCAGGCCGTGCGCGATCCCGGCGAGAGGAAGGTGAAGGCGGTGAAGGCGTGGGCAAGGCTGTCATAGCGCTTGTGCTTGACCGTCACACCGGCCGCTTTCAGGCGTTCGGCATATTCGTCGCCCTCGTCCACCAGCGGGTCATGCCCGGCGGTGACCACAACGGCGGGGGGCAGTCCGGCAAGGTCTGCCGCCTGGCCCGGCGAGACGTTGAGGTCGGTATAGTCAAAGCCTTCAGGCAGGTATTGCTGCATGAACCAGTCCATCGTGTCCTGGCTGAGGGAGAAGGTGTTGGCGAACGCGGTCTTGGAGGGATAGTGCTTCGAGATGTCGATGGCGGGGTAGATGAGCAGCTGGAGCGCCGGCAGCGGGCCGCCTTCCCGCTTCATCCGCTGGCTGATGATGGCGGAGAAGTTTCCGCCCATGCTGTCGCCGCCCACCGACGCCTTGCCGGCGGGGGCGCCGTATTTGGCGGCGTTTTCCACGCCCCATTTATAGGCAGCAAAACAATCGTTCAGCCCGGCGGGATAAATGTGCTGCGGGGCAAGGCGGTAATCGACCGAGAGAACGGGCGCCTGGGCGCCCTGGGCGAGCATGCCGCAGAAAGCGTGGCAGGTGTCCATATCGCCGATAACGCCGCCGCCCATGTGGAAGTAGACGATGAGGGGATGGCGGGGATCCTGGGAGGCGGGCATGTAGAGGCGCACGGGGATCTGGTTTGCGTCCGGGCCGGGAATGGTGAACTCCTCGACGCCAACGCCGCCGGGCAGCTTGTCCTGAAAGAGGGCGAGCTGGGCCTTTACGCCCTGCTGTACGGCCTCTGCCGGAAGGGTGGACATCGGCGGCGCATTGCGGCCGTTCCAGGCGACAAGCTGGAGTTGTGGCTCCAGCGTGCGGCCTTCGATGGTCTTGGGCTCGCCGCCCGACATCTTGACGATCATGCCGCCGGGCAGGCTGGCAATCGCCTTTGCGATCATGCGTTGAAGGCTCATGGAAACCCCTCCCTCTCAACTGTTCTTGAGGGAGAACCTGACGCCATTTTCGCCCGCCGCCAAGGGGTTCCCCGGCGGCGGTGGCATTATACGCGCGCGTCGAGGGTTTTCAGGCCGGAAAGCAGCAGGGTGCAGGCAAACCGGGTGGCGCCTTCGACATCAACAGGGCGGCGTTTGAGCATGTAGTCCCCCATTTCGCGGGCGATGCCGATGGCGGCGGCGGTGAGGTATTCGGTATCGACGGAGGGCCGAATGCCTTGTTTTGCAAGGATATGTTCGAGGTCGGCGCGGATTTCCTGGGCGACGGCCTGCATTTCGGGCGTGTCGACGCGCACGCCGATGAGGGCGATGTGGGGCGCGCCACTTTCGATTGCGTCTTCATTCTCCCGCGAAATGAAGCCGAAATAGGCCCGGTAGGCGTGCTCCATATAGTCTTCGAGGCTTTCGGCGCGGGCGCGGACATCGGCCAGCCGGTCGCGGAAGCGGTGGGTGGAATCCTCGGCGATGGCGTGGAAAACTTCCTCTTTCGACTTGAAATAATTGTAGAAAGTGCCCGAGGCGAGGGCCGTCTCGCGGATGATGTCGCGCACGGTGGTGGCCTCAAAGCCGATGCGGGCAAACACCTGGCGGCCCGCCTGGAGGATGGCGCGGCGGTTGGCAGCCTTGGTGCTGGCGCGCTTGCCGGAGAGGGTGGCGGGCGATGTGGTATCGGCCATGAGGTGTCTTTCTGGTTGTAACAAAATGACCCTGCACCCGGCGTCATCGCGCGTCAACTTTGTCGCCGCGTAGAGCAGCTATGCGCGCAAAGCCGGTCAAAGGCTGGCCAATTCCAGGACAGATCGGGACAGTTCAGGACACTTTGGGACAGCTTGGGACAGTTTGGGACACCTAAACCCGGCTCATTCGATCTCTTCGGCGGGGCGGCCGGGGCGCGTCTTGTAGCCGGGGATCGACCAGCCGAACTTCATCGCCCCGCCCCTTATGGCGAAGGCAACGAGGGCGGCAGGCACGGCGGCGGCCATCAGGGGAAGGCCCGCCAGGTGGAGGCCGGTATAGACCGCGCTGCCGGCCAGCGCCGCGGTGATGTAGATCTCCGGGCGCAGGAGGATGCAGGGCTCTCCCGCGAGCTGGTCGCGCAGGATGCCGCCGAAGCTCGCCGTGATGACGCCCATGACGACGGCGATGACGGGCGAGCCGGTAACCTCCAGCGCCTTCCACGCGCCAAAGACGCAATAGGCAGCAAGGCCGAGGGCATCGAGCCAGAGGAGGAGCTTGTAGCGGGACTCAAACAGGTGGGCGGTGAAGTAGACCAGGATAGCGGTGACGAGGCAGATCAGCAGATAGTCATGATTGGCCACCCAGAAGACGGGCACATCGAGGATCAGATCGCGCACCGTGCCGCCCCCTACCCCGGTGAAGGCGGCGAAGAACAGGAAGCCGATGATGTCGAGCTGCTTGCGCGAGGCAGCCAGCGCGCCGGTGGCGGCGAAGACGGCGATGCCCGCATAGTCGAGGATCAGGATGGGGTTCATGGCGCGCTCCCGGAGTGTGAGGGAGAGGCATGGGGGAGAGAGAGAAGGGCGTCAATTGGGCTAGTAAGCTTACCGCTCTTATTGCAGAGTGAATCAGTTTAAAATAGAAAAAATTTGGCAAGCGATTGAATCCGGAGCCTATGGTGAGCGACGATAGAAATTTTGACGCAGATCGCCCTCTGGGACCAGATGGTGTGGATTATCTGGGAACTGATGATTTAGCTCTTCGCTTAAGCACAATTTTGCGAGATCGGAGCCTAAAAGACGGCTTTGTAATAGGAATCGAAGGTCGCTGGGGCGCAGGCAAATCAACGCTGATAAAGAAAACCATCGGACACCTTAACGCGTCCGAAAAACCCCCCATTATCGTTCAGTTCAATCCCTGGCTTGTTGGAGATAAGCGGGACCTAATCGCAGAATTTTTTGTCGGACTTGATGAGGCGCTATCTCAATACGCTTTGAAAAGTGGGCTCAAGGGCAAAACTAAAAAAACTGTAGAGTCGGCAACGGAAGCTCTCAAGAAATACTCTAAGCATTTGGCGACGGGCGCTCAATTCCTCTCGGCCGCCTCCGTGATTATTCCTAATCTACAACCAATTGCAAAATTTCTCGACGAGACAGCAAGTGTCCTCGACGGCGCAATTGGCACTAAATCCCTACACGAACAAAAATCTGAAATTGAAGCGGCACTTAGAGATTTTAAAGATCCGATCATCGTTTTTATCGACGACACAGAGCGGCTTGATCCCCCAGAGATAATGGAAATTCTTCGCCTTCTCCGGGCGGTTGGCGACCTGCCAAACATCATCTACGTGGTCTGCTACGACAGAAAAGCACTTGTAAGGAGCATCGGTATAGCGCTTGCCGGAAATGGTCACGATGAAACAGGCGAGGCATACATTGAAAAAATTGTCCAGGCCACCGTGACAATTCCCCGACCAGAGGACTTTGCTCTAAGGCGTTGGTTTTTACGAGAGGTCCAGTCTATTTGCTCCCCCCAAACAAGCGAAATCAATGAGCGACTTCAGGAAATAGTAGACTCAGAAGGTGGCGGGATTTTAGAAACGCCAAGAGATGTAATTCGCACACTGAATAGCATAAAGCTTGTTTGGCCTGTCATTCATGATTTTGTGGACATTCCGGATTTGGTTTGGCTTCATTTAATCAAACTAAAGCGACCGAAACTCTATGACTGGGTTGAAAACTATTTAAATGGATTTGCTGAAGTCGCGCGCGGGACCGCGTCGGCTTCTGACGGCATAGCGCAGGCCAATTCGCTTTTTGAAATTATCACGCAAGACTATCCACCGAACAGCATAAGGTTTTTTAGACTGCAAGAAATTATTCCGGGAATAGGCCGCACCCATATCGAGAACGGTGAGCAAGGCTGGACCGTCTTTGATGTCAACCGCAACAATATAGATGAACTGACCCAAAATCGCCGGCTGGGCAGCCCCCACTACTATCGATACTATTTTGCATTGGGACAAAACAGCGGATTCATTCCTGGTGCGGATTTAAATAAGGCTAAATCTGAGGTTATTTCAAAGTCCAGTGAGTTCGTTGATCGATTGCGGGTCAGTTCAAAACAACGATTTGCAGATGGTGAGCTACACTTCACGGTACTGTTGGATTGCATCAGATCAATTGTCCCAAAACTTAGTCAGGAACAATCAAAATTTCTACTCCAGGTCATTGCTGACAATACTGATCTGGCTGTCCGGAATACCGTTGACCCCTTCTTCAACGGCAGGAGGTCATTATTCGTTCCTCTGGGTATCTTAAAAGAAATTGTCGTACACGAACCAAATCGGGCAATATGGCTCACGGATATTGTCGACACGGCTCAGTCGTTGTGCTTCCTCGCATTTTTTATCAGGTATATTTCAAACAATCACTCTTACGAATTCAACTTATCTGACGATACTGCAGCAGATTTGACGCAACGCCTGAGTAGGCGAGTATCTACTTTGGGAGAAAGTTTGTGGGATCACCCAAATCCAGAATTTGTGTTCCGGGTCGCGCTTCAGAATGCAACTCAGGAGACTGAGACTCGAAGCAGATTGGAAGCATTCTATTCGGACGACTCCAATCTCATTCGATTGATTGGACACGAGGATGTTAAAGGACAAGTTGTCACCTCAAAACGAGAAAAGTTTCGCCCGCTTATTTTGAAATCGATCGCTGAAATTTGGGGTGACGAGGAAATACCTAAACGGGTACTGAGCATCGTCAAAAACAGAGACAAATTCCCTGCGGAACTACAACCCCACATAGACATCATTGTATCTGGTCTGGCAGATGCAGACGCCGCAAACAGATAGAATGGAGCTTAGATTATTTCCTCCCGATATCCCCGTTTCTTGCGGCGGTGAGGGGAGCATGAGCCGAATGGGCTTAGGGCGTGGCCGCTTCCGGAACCGCTCCCTCCGCCAGCTGAGTATCGCGCTGTATCCGGCGGCGGGCGGTGAGGAAGAGGCCGTAGACGATGCGGATGGCGAGGAGGAGGAAGACGCCCAGCAGCGGATCATCCGAGCCGAAGGCGAACAGGGCGCCCAGGATCAGGGCAAAGTGGAGGATGAGGATACGGTCATAAGGGCGGAACATTTCGATGAGGGGATTGGCCATGCGCGCCTCGCCCCGGCCGATATAGTCCACCGCGAAATAGACTGCGTTGAGCGCCAGGATCGCGCCGGCAAACAGCGGCAGGAACGCCCCTGCCCCGAGCGCCCATTCTATCAGGCTGGCAGAGGTGTATTCGGAGGCATCTGCCTGCGCCAGCTCTCTCAGGAAAAGACCATGGCCATAGCAGAACAGGCCGTAATGGGCCAAGAAGAAGGGCACTGCGAAGAGGCAGACGGCAAACATCTGCACGCGGTAAAATCCCGTGGCCAGCATCCGCGCCAGGGTAAACGCGCCAATGATGACGTTTTCCAGCCAGTAGAGCGCCACCAGCGGCGCCGCGCCCCAGCCAAAGGCGAAGACGGCAAGGAGGGGCAGAAGGTCTACCGCCAGGCTCACCCAGGCGAGTGGCGCCTGATAGGCGCGGCGCAGAACGGCCAGCTTGCTGAACATCCCGCCGCTCCTTACGCGTTCTGAGTGGCAGGCGCGGCTTGCCCCGCTACGTCCTCCGCCAGCTGAGCATCGCGTTTCCGGCGGCGGCGGAGGGTGAGGACCACGCCGAAGGCGACACGGATGAGGATGAGGAGGAGGACGCCCATCAGGGGTTCGTCCGAGCCGAAGGCGAACATGGCGCCGAGGATGATGGCGAGGTGCAGCGTGACGATGCGCCCATAGGGGGCGCCCATTTCTTCATCCATCTTTGTGCGGTTGATCTCTCCGCGGCCGATGAAGTCTATCAGGAAGACGGCAAGGTTTGCCGCGATGATGGCGGCCAGGAACCAGGCAATGTGGGGGCCGCTGGAAAGCGCCCAGCCTATGAGCAGGCGCGGATCGGGGAAGCCCATATCCGGCATGGCGAAGGTGGCGAGGAAGACGCCGTGACCCCAGCAGAAGGCGCCGTAATGGAAGCAGAAAAAGGGCGCGAGGAAGAAGGCGCCTGCGCCTTCACTGTTGCCCTGTTTGAGTTGGGCGAGCCCGGACCCCAGGATGCGCGCGGCGGCGAAGGCGCCGATGACGAGGTTTTCAAGCCAGTAGAGGGCGACCAGCGGGGTGGCGCCCCAGCCGAAGAGGAAGATGGCAAGGATGGGCAGGAAATCGACCGCGAGATTGAGGCGCGCGAGGGGATCGGCATAGGCGCGCGCGATCAGCGTAGGCGAGATTTTCGGTATCATGGCGGCCCCCCCTGCCCACTACTTCCCTCCGCGTGTGACAGATCAGTATCCGGCCTGCAACGCCCCTTCATAGGGGGGGAACGTAAAGGGGTCATGCGAGGCGAGGCCGAAGGAGCCGCGGGGGTTGTCGATATTTCCGGTGAGGATTTCGTAATGCAGGTGGGCGGCCTGGGCATTGCCGGTGGCGCCCATCTGGCCGACGGGCTGGCCAAAGCCGATGGAGACGCCGGGCGTGATGCCGGGGGCGAAATAATCGAGGTGGGCGTAGCGGGTGTAGATGCCGTTGCCATGATCGAGGACGACATTCAGGCCGTAGCCGGAGGAGTTCTGCGCCTCGATCACCCGGCCGGGCGCGCCGGAATAGACGATGCCGGGCGGGCGGCTGGTGAGGTCTATGCCCGCATGCAGGCGCCCGCCGCGCTGGCCATAGCCCGAGGAGAGGCAGACATCATTGACCGGCGCGGTGGCCAGAATGACGCCATAGACGACGATGACAGGCTGGAAGCCGGTGAGCCAGCGTTCGGCATCCATCACCGGCGCATTGGAGACGCCCATGCCGGGGCAGGCGCGCAGATAGGCGTTTGGCTGGAACGGGCCCTGGGGCGGATTGCGCGCGTCCCCCGGCGGACCGTAGTTCACCGGGGGCATGCGCAGGATGGCCTGGGACGGGCGATTGGAAACAGGCGCGGGCGATGAGGCGCAGGCAGACACGGCAAGGGCCGCGAGCGCAAGAGCAATCGCCCGTACCCTCATGCGTCGGCCCTCATGCGCCGACCTGTGCCCGTTTCGCGCCGCGCTCGAGCTCCTTGTGCAGATCGCGCACATAGAGGTTGAAGTCCACCTGCATCCGGTGGCGCGGGCTGTCATAGAAGTGGCCCAGATGGGCCTGTTCATCGGCAACGGTCACGCGGTCCATCTCCTCGTGCGATGGGAAAGCGTAGCGCCCCTGAAGCGCGGCCGCCACCAGCTTTGACTGTTGTTCTGCAAAGTTAACCAAAGTCGGCAGCGGCTGGGCGAGGCCGAGGAAGAACAGCGTTTCGCGGCCGGGCTTCACCATGCGCTTATAGAGGGAGAAGACGTTGTCTTTGGGGGTCAGCTCATCCTGCTTGAAGAAGGGGAAGCTGGTATTGTAGCCGGTGGCCCAGACGATGGCGTCAATCTCCTCAGAGGTGCCATCGGTGAAGTGGACGGTTTTGCCGTCGAACCGGTCAATGCCGGGCTTGGGAAGAATGTCGCCGCAACCGACGCGGGTGAGGAATTCTCCGGAGACGGAGGGGTGGCCTTCCAGCGGCTCATGGTCTGGCTTTGGCAGGCCGTAGTCTTCCATATTGCCGATGGTTTTCTTGATCTTCTTCTTGGCGAGCGAGCGGCCGAGGCTGGTGGGCATCCAGGCAGGCAGCACGGCTTTATCGGCGGGGCGCCCGTCCATGTATTTGGGCATGACCCAGACGCCGCGGCGCATGGAGATGAAGAGTTTCTCGGCAATCGGGCGCTGGGAAAGCTCGGAGGAGATGTCCATCGCCGAATTGCCGGCGCCGACGATCATGATGCGCTTGCCGCGGAAGTCGAACGGCTCGAACGGGTCGCGGTAATGGTGGGAGTGGACCTGGTAGCCGGTGAAAGTGCCCGGATAGGTGGGCGTGCGGGCGTCCCAATGGTGGCCGTTGGCGACGCAGACGGCGTCATAGTCGCGGGTTTCGCCGGTCGAGAGCGTGACGCGGTAGCGCCCATTGGGGAGGTCGGCGACATCTTCCACGGAGGTGTTGAAGGTGATCGTCTCGCGCAGGCCGAAATGGTCCACATAGTCGTGGAAATATTGCAGCAGCTGGGCGTGGTGGGGGAAGTCTGGCCAATCGCCGGGGACGGGATAATCCTCGAAGGCCAGGCGCCATTTGGACGTGTCGATGTGGAGGGACTGGTAGCAGGAGGAGACCCCGTTGGGGTTCATGTAATACCAGTTGCCGCCGATATTGTCGGACTTCTCGAAACAGTCATACGGCAGGCTGGCGTCTTTCAGCCGTTTTGCCATGGTGAAACCGGAACAACCGGCGCCGATGATGCATGTCTTGGGCTTTGCCGCTGCGTCAAATGCCATTTTGGGCGTCTCCTCTTCCGCTAGGGCGGGTCACGTTTGCCGTTTCTTTGGAATTGCTGCGATGTTATCCGGCTGGGATAAGGCGTCAAATCCGGACGCGGGGTAAGCCTCTCATGAATGATAACAGAAATGACCCTGATCGCATCGCCGCCGTGATGCGCGAGCATGTCGAGATGATGAACAGCTCTGTGCCGTGGGGCAATGAGGTGGGCTTTGAGGTCACCAAGATCGAACGCGGGCATGTGTGGGGGCGCCAGCCCTGGGCGGAGAATCTGGTGGGCGACCCGGACACCGGCGTGATCCATGGCGGGGTGATCACGACGTTTCTGGATAACCTCTCGGGCATGGCGTGTACCTCGGCGATGACGAAGCTGCGCTTTGTGGCGACGATTGACCTGCGGATTGATTATATGCGCCCGGCAGAAAAAGGCCTGGAGATCATCGGGGAAGCCGAATGCTACCGGGTGACCAAGAGCGTGTGCTTTACGCGCGCCTGGGCCTATCACGGGACGCGGGACACGCTGATCGCCACCTCGGCGGGCACATTTGCCATCAACAAGCCGCGCTTTGGCTCGCAAAGCCCGCAGGGGAAGACGGAAGTATGAACCCGAAGCTGACAAATCCGCGCGCGGATGAAGTGGACGCCATCCTGAAGCGGGTGCCGTTTGCGCAGACGCTGGGCATGCGCTGCGAAGTGCTGGGCGACGAGATGACGGCGATCCTGCCGTTTCAGGAGAAGCTGATCGGGAACGTGACCATCGGCGCGCTGCATGGCGGGGCGATTGCGTCTTTCCTTGAGCTGACGGCGATGTTGCAGGTGTTCCTGGTGTCAGACATGCCGCGCCCGCCCAAGCCGATGAACATCACGATCGACTATCTGCGCCAGGGGCACGCGAAGGATCTCTATGCGCGGGCCTATGTGATGAAGATGGGGCGGCGGATGGCGTCTGTGCGCGCCGAGGCCTGGCAGGAGAACCGGGCCGACCCCGTTTCGGCCATCGTGGCGCACTTCATGGTGGCGCAGGACTAGGCCGGGCGTGGGCACAGGGCTGCACTGATGGCTTCACAGCGGGCCTCGGGGTGGTATCCTGACATCTGAATTGCGGGATGATCCGTTCGCAAGCGATGCAGACTGGCCCGGATGGGCTGTTTAAAGATTGGTGGACCCATGAAACGCGCCTTTATTGCCCTCGCCCTCGGCCTGTCGGCCTGTGCCAGTTCCCCCTCTTCCGCGCAGGCGGACGATCTGGACTTCATGAGCGGCTGCTGGCGCAATGATGACCGCACCTACAAGGAAGTGTGGACCAAGCCTGAGCATGGCTATCTGTTCGGCTATGCGCTGAACCTCAACGGTGAGGCAGCGACATACTTTGAGCAGACGCGCATCGAGCTGGGCAGCCCGGCGACCTTCAATGCCTATCCGGGCGGGTTTGGACCTTCGGAGTTCACCGAGACGAGCCGGGCCAAGAACACCGTGACCTTCGCCAACCCGTCGCATGATTTCCCGCAGCTGATCACCTATACGCGCGATGGCCGCCGGATGACGGCGACGATCTCCCGGATGAACGGCGACCAGATGCAGGTGTTCAACTTCCGCCGCTGCTAGGCGCGGGCCTTAAAGCGGCGCGGCCAGAGGGACAGGCTCGCCGCCAAAGCGGGCGGTCCAGTCCGGCGTGAGCATTCCGCTCAGGTCGCTGGCCGGGACGGTGATGTCATAGGCGCCTTCCGCATACGGGCCGACATCATAGGGCGAAAAGAGCACGGTGATGCCGCCGAACTTGCCGGCCTCGGTTGAGCGCGCGAGTATGTAATTGGCGCCCCAGACAGAGCCGGCATTTGCGTTGTCTCCCAGAATTTCCTCGACTTCAGCTGTGACCTGGTCGCGGGCAGGATCGTTCTGGGCGCGCGCGATCTTTTGGTCTGTCAGATAGGATTTGAGGCGTTCGCCGAAAGCGGCGGTATCTGCAACCACGGCGCTGATGGGGATGGGATTTTCCACGTTCCGCTGCTGCACCATGCCCTTGAGAGCGTGGTTGGGATGGGCGCCTCCGGTATAGCTGGAGACCGTCTGCAGCACGCTGATGATATCGCCTTCAGATGCCGTCGCCTCGAAACGGAATTCCATGAAATAGGACCGGAACCAGTTTTCCGTGCCATTGGCGGCGGCCTGTTCTGCGGCGGCCTTGCTGTCATTGACCGCCTGTTCCTTCAGGGCGTCGAGTGAGGCGCGGGCAGACGTGAAATACATCTGTGCGAGCGCTTCATCGAAGGCGACGATCTGCGGATCGACGACCGCGCGGATTTCGTATTCTTCGGCGGTTTCCTCGAAAGCGGGGCTGCCGAGATCAGCGGGCAGCGGGCCTGGCTCAGCGGTTTCTGAAGATGCCGTCTCCACAACCGGCGCGCCTTCGCTTGCGCCTGCATCGGCGGGCGTTTCCGTTTTGGGGGCGCACGCTGCCAGCAGGAGCGCAGCCATCGAAGCGGTGAGGAGAAGGCGTTTCATGCGGTTCGTTCCTTAGAGGCTGAGCAGTTCCGGATCGCCGCCCTGGGCGGTGATGTTGACACTTACCACGCGCTCCGTGGCGAAACGATGGAGATAATGTGGGCCCCCTGCCTTGGGGCCAGTGCCCGAGAGCCCTTCCCCGCCAAAGGGCTGGACACCGACGACCGCGCCGATCATCGAGCGGTTCACATAGGTGTTGCCGACCGGGCAGGCCGTCTTGACGGCATTGTGGAAACTTTCCAGGCGCGAGTGGATGCCGAGGGTGAGGCCGTATCCTTTGGCTTTCAGGGCACTGGCGAGGACGGCGACATTATCCGGATCATAGCGCAGGATATGCAGGACAGGGCCGAAGGTTTCTTCGCTGATCTGGTCGAGCGAGGAGAGTTCCACCAGGGCCGGGCCGAAGCCATAGCCCTCTTCGCCAAGCTTTCCGGCGTCGAGCTGGTGGAGGACTTTCGCTTCGCGGGTCATGCGCTCCATATGAGCTTCCAGCGCCTTGCGGGCGTCGGCATCGATCACCGGGCCGGTATCGGTTTGCGGAAGGGCAGGATCGCCAAGGGCCAGCTCGTTCATGGCGCCGATGAGGCCGTCGATGAGATGATCGGCGGTCGCATTGGGCACGAAAGCAATGCGCAGGGCCGAGCAACGCTGGCCGGCCGAGCCGAAGGCAGAGATGATGATGTCGTCGATCACCTGCTCCCTGAGCGCCGTTGTATCGACGAAGAGACCGTTGAGGCCGCCGGTCTCTGCGATCAGCGGAATGATGGGGCCGTCCCGGCCTGCGAGCGTGCGGTTGATCATCCGGGCGGTTGAGGTGCCGCCGGTGAAGCAGACGCCGGAGACGCGAAGGTCGCCCGTCAGCGCGGCGCCGACGGTTTCGCCCCTGCCCGGCAGGAGGTGCAGCGCATCGCCGGGCAGACCGGCCTTGTGGAAAAGGCGCACGGCCTCAAAGGCGGTGAGGCCCGTCTGTTCGGCGGGCTTGGCGACGACCGTGTTGCCCGCAGCGAGCGCAGCCGCGATCTGGCCGGTGAAGATGGCGAGCGGAAAGTTCCACGGGCTGATGCAACAGAAGACGCCGCGGCCATGCAGGGAGAGATGGTTGGTTTCGCCCGTGGGGCCCGGAAGGCGCACGGGGGCGGCAAAATCCTGCTCCGCCTGCTGAGCATAGTAGCGGCAGAAGTCGACCGCTTCGCGCACTTCGGCGATGCCGTCAGGAAGCGTCTTGCCCGCTTCGCGGGACATCAGGGCGATGAGCTGGGCAGCGTTTGCCTCCAGGACGTCGCCCATGGCGCGGAGGTGTTCGGCACGTTTGGAGCCGCCGAGTTGATCCCATTCCGGCTGGAATTTCGTGGCCGCGTCAAGCGCGCGGTCAATCTCGTCGGCATCGGCCTCCTTCAGGGCGCCGAGGGCGCGGCCGGTTTCAGCAGGCATACGGACGAGTTCGCCTCCGCCTGTTTCGGGCTTTCCTGAGACGATGGCGCCTGCAGCAAAGGCCGGGCCATCATCGAGGCTTTTCAGCGCGGCGGCGAACTTCTTGCGCACGTCAAGCTGGCTGAGATCATGCCCGGCGGAGTTGCGGCGGCCGGCGCCATAGAGACGCGGCGGGGTGGGGATGCGCGCATGGCGGCGAGGGCCGGCCTCGACCTTGGCGATGGGGTCTGCCACCACCTGCTCTGCGGGCACATCTGGATCAAGGAAAGAGTGAACGAAGCTGGTATTGGCGCCGTTTTCCAGGAGGCGACGAACGAGATATGGCAGGAGGTCTTCATGCGCGCCGACGGGGGCATAGACGCGGACGCGGTTTCCGGCGCCGGCGGCTTCATAAAGGGGCTCGCCCATGCCGTGGAGGCGCTGGAATTCGAAATTGGTGACGCCGGCTTCGGCAGCGAGGAGATCAACCGCTGCCAGGCTGTGGGCGTTGTGGGTGGCGAAGGCGGGATAGATGGCCGGGGACGCGGCGAGCATCGCCCTGGCGCAGACGAGGTAGTGAACGTCCGTACCCTGCTTTGTGGTGAAGACCGGGAAATTGGAGAAGCCTTCGACCTGGGCATGCTTGATTTCGCTGTCCCAATAGGCGCCTTTTACGAGACGGACCATGAAGCGACGGTTCGTTTGTCTTGCCAGATCAGCGAGTCGGTCAATCACGGCGCGGGCGCGTTTCTGGTAGGCCTGTACGGCGAGGCCGAGGCCGGTCCAGTCTTTCAGGGAGGGCTCGCGGGCGAGGCGCTCGAAGATCTTCAGGCTGATGACCAGGCGGTGGGCTTCTTCGGCATCGAGGCAGAGACCGATATTGGCTTTGGCGGCCGCTTCGCACAAGGAGAGCACGCGCGGATAGAGCTCTGCCATCACGCGCGCCTCTTTGATGGCGAGGTAGCGGGGATGGAGCGCGGAGAGTTTGACCGAGACGCCATTGGCCTTTTCCGGCGGCTGGGCGGGGTCTTTTTCGGCCGCGACGGCGGCGATGGCGTCGTGATAGGCTTTGTAATACCGGTCTGCGTCTGCCGTGGTGCGCGCGCCTTCGCCGAGCATGTCGAAGCTGAAATGAGCCGCTTCGCCGGATTTGACCATGCGGCGGCCGCGCTTAAGGGCCTCTGAAACCGTCCGGCCAAGGACGAACTGTTCGCCCATGATGCGCATGGCCTGCATCATGGCGGCGCGGATGACGGGCTCGCCGGACTGGCGGACGAGACCGGTGACGAAATTGCCGGCGCCCTTATGGGCGTTCTCCGGCGCGCCGATGACGCGGCCGGTGAGCATCAGGCCCCAGGTGGAGGCGTTGACCAGCCAGCTGTCGGACTGGCCCTTATGGGCGCCCCAGTCGCCGGAGCGGATTTTCTCGGCGATGAGGTCGTCCTTGGTTTCGGCGTCGGGCACCCGCAGAAGGGCTTCAGCGAGGCACATCAGGGCGAGGCCTTCGGAATTGGAGAGGCCGAACTCTTCCAGGAAGCTTTCCATCATGCCCTTGCGGCGGCCCTTGGCACGGGCGGACATCACCAGTTCCCTGCCCCGGCGCACGGCGCCCTCGCGGATCGAAGGGGGCAGAATGCCTTCCTTGAGGAGGCTTTCGAGGAGAGCTTCCTCATCGGTAAATTTCAGAGCGTCGAGCGCGTCCCAATCGAGAGCGGTTTGCGTAGCGGTATCGGGCATGGAGAGGGTCCGTCTGGCAGGGCCGGGGCAATAATCTGCCGCTTATACCTTAGCCTGCGCACAAGAATACCCCCATCAGGGGAGTGCCTCAAAACAGCGCTGCGCCGCAGTGACCCCCTTTACGCCCCGCGCCAAGCCCGCCAGATTGCGCCCCCAAGGCCCACGGGGGGCTGAAACCATGGAGCCGGCATGCGCATCATGCTCGTCACCGACGCTTGGGACCCGCAGGTCAATGGCGTCGTTCGCACGATGAAGCGCGTTATCGCCGAGACAGAGGCCATGGGCCATGTCTGGGAGATCGTGCATCCGGGGGATGGTTTCATGACCATGCCCCTGCCGACTTATCCGGAGATCAAGCTGGCAATGTTTGCCCGCCGCAAGATCCGCGAGCGCTTTGATGCGTTCGAGCCTGACGCCGTGCATATCGCGACCGAAGGCACGCTGGGGATGGCGGGCCGCGCGGTGTGCCTGACCGAAAAGCACCCCTTCTCGACCGCCTATCACACGCGGTTTCCCGAATATGTGTCGGCGCGCCTGCCGGTGCCCGTATCGTGGGGCTATTCCTTTGTGCGCTGGTTCCACAAATATTCCGGCAAGGTGATGGTGGCGACGCCTTCGCTGCTGGATGAGCTGCGCCAGCAGCGTTTCATCAACCTCGTCTCGTGGAGCCGGGGCGTGGATACCGAATTGTTCAACCCTGCCAAGCGGATCGAGGAAGGCCAGCCCGGCGACCCCTTTGCCGGGATGAAACGGCCGATTTATCTGAATGTCGGGCGGGTGGCGGTGGAGAAGAACATCGAATCCTTCACCGGGCTCGACCTGCCCGGCACGAAGGTGATCGTGGGCGACGGCCCGCAGCTGGAAGAGCTGAAGCGCAAGTACAAGGATGTCGTGTTCCTGGGCGCGAAGTTTGGCGACGACCTGGCCGCCCATTATGCGAGCGCGGATGTGTTCGTGTTTCCGAGCCTGACAGATACGTTCGGGCTGGTGGTGCTGGAGGCCATGGCGGCGGGCACGCCGGTGGCCGCCTATGACGCGACAGGACCGCGGGACGTAATCCCCGGATCCGGCGCCGGGACGATTACGCCAGTGGGCGGTAATCTGCGCCAGGGCGTGCTGGACTGTCTTGAGCTGAGCCGGGAGACCTGCCGGGCCTATGCCGAGACCTATAGCTGGCGGGCGTGCGCGGAGGCGTTCATCGAGAACCTGCAGCCGCTGCCGGCGCCCGAGCGCAAGCGCTTCTGGCAGAAGATCCGTATCCGCCGGAGACGCTCACCGGCCGGGCCGGGCTTCTAGGCTCAGTAGGCGCGGACTTTGGCTTCAAGCTGTTTGGCGAGCGCCTGCTGGGTTTCGAGGTCGGCTTCCGGCAGCGGAATGAGGCCTTTCTCGATGAGATAGCCATCATTGCCGGCAGCGCCTTCATCGACCGAGGCGGAGACGAATTCGGCAAGGCCTTCGACGAGCGGCAGGTTCTGGTCCTTCACATAGAAGAACATGATGCGGGCGAGGCCATAATCACCGCTGACGATATTGTCGAAGCTGGCCTCAACCCCGGCCAGGCGGGCGCCTTTTACACGGTCGCCGTTCTGCTCGAGGAAAGAGAAGCCGAGCACGCCGATGGCCTCGGGCGATTTGACCAGCGACTGGACAATGGCTGAATCATTCTCGCCGAAATCGACCCAGACACCGTCCGTGCGCACCGTATGGGCCCGCTCTGCAAACGCGTCGCCGTCGCTCTCTTTCAGGGCTTTGAGCTGCGGGATCGCTTCAGCGCCTTTTTCCATACCGAGTTCAACAAAGGCATCTCGCGTGCCCGATGTGGGCGGCGGGCCAAGAACCACGATGGGGCCGTTGGGAAGATCGGGCGAGACATCCTGCCAGTTCTTGTGCGGGTTTGGCATGAAGCCGCCCTTCCCGTCCGGGATCTCCTTGGCGAGGGCGAGATAGAGCTGTTCCTTGGTGAGATCGAAATCCGGGCCGAGCTTGGAGTTGGCCACCACGATGCCGTCATAGCCCAGCGCCACTTCGGTGATCGCCTTGACGCCGGCCTTGGCGCACAGCTCGCGCTCGGAATCCTTCATCGGGCGGGAGGCATTGGCAATCGAAGGCGAGACCGGGCCGACGCCTTCGCAGAACGCCTTGAAGCCGCCGCCTGTGCCGGTGGTTTCGACGATGGGGGTGGGAAAGCCGCTGACGGCGCCGAACCGCTCTGCCACGGTGCGCGAGAAGGGCGCCACTGTGGAGGAGCCGACGATCTTGATCTTCTGGTTGCGGGCGATGGCGGGCACCGGCTTGACGCCCGGCTCTCCGGTATCGATCTGCGAAAGCTCGCTCTGGCCGCACGCCGATACAAGCAGCAATGCAGCGCCCAGCAGGCAGGAAAGACGGGTGAGCATCAGGAGACCTCCGGGAATGGCGTGCGCCGCAGAGGACGCGGTTTGTGGACCGCCATTTTACCAAGTTTGCAAGCGCTATCTGGCGCGGTTGCGTTACCCTTTTGTGACACGTCTATGTAACGGGCGAAATTTCTTCTTGCATGACCGGGCATTGTGCACTACTTCGACCCCTGAAATTCGATGTGGCGGACATCTGGGCTAACCCGATAAGGGGGGCCCCCTGTACTAACGCCCAAAGCTGGTTTGAAGCCCTTTGGAGGTTAGGTGTCATGCACACTTACGCGACCCCGTATCATATTGCTCGTGAGCAACAGCCCGAGCTGCCGACCTATTGCTTCCGTCCGGAACGCGTGACGGCGGCTGCAAGCTGGTTCGTGGAGAAATTCCCGGCTCAGCCCTTCTATGCTGTGAAGGTGAACCCTGCCCCGCACGTCCTCGACGCGCTGTGGGAAGGTGGCATCCGCAGCTTTGACGCGGCATCCGAGAAGGAAATCGAGCTGATCCGCGGCCGCTTCCCTGATGCCCGCATTGCCTTCCTGCACCCTGTGAAGCCCCGCCGCGCGATCGAGCGGGCTTACAAGCAGCATGGCGTGCGCATCTTCGTGACCGACTCGATGGCCGAGCTGCACAAGATCCTCGACGCGACCGACTTCGCAAAGGATCTCACGATCCTCGTGCGTATCGCTGTCTCGAACGAAGGCTCTGCCCTGCCGCTTTCCGGCAAGTTCGGCGCGAGCGCGGCAGAAGCCGCTGAACTTCTCAGCGTGGCCCGCCGCTATGCGGACGAGCTGGGCGTGTCGTTCCATGTTGGCAGCCAGGCGATGAAGCCTTCGGCCTGGGCACAGGCGATGGCGGACGCCAGTCGCGTCATCATCGACGCCGGCGTGACCGTGGACATCGTGGATGTCGGCGGCGGCTTCCCGGCGATCTATGCTGACAAGAATCCGCCCGCGATGGACGACTATGTCGCCATGGTGATGCGCTCGTTCGAGAACATGTTTGTTCTCGAGAACGCAGACCTGTGGTGTGAGCCCGGCCGCGCGCTGGTGGCCGAAGCCGAAAGCCTTCTGGTGGGCGTTGATCTGGCCAAGGACAACGCGATCTACATCAATGAAGGCTCCTATGGCGCGCTCTATGACGCCGTGCACGAGAACTGGGTGTTCCCGATGCGCGCGATCTCGGGCGACGGGCGCAAGCTCGGCCGTATGGTGGAATACACCGTCTACGGACCGACCTGCGATTCGGCTGACATGCTTCCAGGCAAAGTCTGGTTGCCGGCCGGCCTCACCGAGGGCGACTATATCGAGATCGGCAACATCGGCGCCTATGGCCGTTCGATGGCCACCCGCTTCAACGGGTTTGGCGAGTCCGATGTGGCGATTGTTCAGGACAGCCCCTGGCCGTCGCTCTATGGCTCGGCCGAAGGCGCTGAAGTCATCTCGATCGGCTCGATGGCCACGAACTGAACTTCGGGAAAGCCGTAGCGTCTCAGGACGCGGGTGATCCCCTCTTCCCTTTCAGGCGGACTTGTGAGGCACGCTGTGCCTCCCTGTCCGCCTGACTCGTTTCTGGCAGGCAGCACACGGATCGTCTGGCGGGCAATGGCCGCGCCGGAATCGATATAGCTGACGGCATGGGGCGCCGTCGCGATGAGCTGGCCGCGCACCAGCGGGAAATGCGTGCAGGCGAGTACAATCGTGTCGATCTGATCGCCGCCCGGCGCAGTGAACAGCGGGGCCTGCGCGGCGGCAAAAGCCTCGGGCGGCACGTCTTCCCCCCGCGCATGAGCCTCGGCGAGTTTCACCAGATCCAGGCTGCCATGGAGGATGACGCGCTTGCCACTGGCAAATTCCTCGATCAGGCGGGCCGTATAGGCGCGACGGATGGTGCCCGGCGTGGCGAGGAGGCCGATGGTGCCGGTTTCGGTGAGCTTTGCCGCCGGCTTGATGGCAGGGACAGTACCGACGACGGGAATATCGAGGACGGCGCGCACTTCGGGGAGCGCCAGTGTGCTGGCCGTGTTGCAGGCGATGACGAAAACATCCGGCCGGACCGCCTCGACCAGCGCTTTTGCAACCACCGGCAAGCGCGCGCGCAGGGCCTCATCGGACTTGTCCCCATATGGGAAAAAGCCGGTGTCGGCAGCGTAGTGGACCGAGAGGCGCGGCCCCAGCGCGCGGATTTCAGCGGCAACGGTGAGCCCGCCAACGCCGGAATCAAACACCAGAACACGCCCCCTGGCGGGCGAAGGCTCAAACGGGAACGGCGCGTCGGCGGTCATGAGTCCCAGTTAAGACCATTCTCTGGCGGCGAAAACGGGGCCGTTTCAGGCTTTTGGCACGAGTTTTGTTGTGCAGCGCACAATAGCGTCGTAGAAAAGAGATGAAGCTGATGGATACAAAACAGATGTTTGACTTCTGGCTGGCGCCGTGGCGCGCCTCTCTCGCCCTCACCTCCGCATCGCTCGACACGATGCTGACGATGCAGAAAAGCATGATGAGCCTCTCGTCCATCACCCTGGATGACGGCTTTGACGGGGCGGACGAGAACCTGATGCGCCAGGCATTCCAGCTGACGGCGGACGCGAATGTACGCCGCTGGGCCGATACGGCCGGTGTTCTTCAGGCCATGCCCGACTGGTATCATCAGGTGGCCAACGGCCCCGGCGCGGCGCTGACCGACATGTTCGACAAGGCCCGCCGCTCGGTCAGCTGACAGCTCAGGCCAGTTCGAGCGCGCGCAGGACAGCGCCCTGATCGAAATAGGGCCGCTCGCAGATGATCTTGTCCCCGCCGGGCGGGAACTCGAAACTCGCCGCCATGCGCACCCGGAAGGACCGGCCGGTTGGGTCGACCACCCTGTCTTTCAGGCGCAGGGGGCCAAGATGAGTACCGGTAAGCCAGAATTCCACGAGCACCGTATCGCCGGCATGGGCGATGGCGATGATCTCGTTGCCCTGATCGGGGAAAGGGGTGCGCGAGGCATCGAAATAGCTGCGCACAGCGGCTTCGCCGTCAAACACATTGCCCGAACCGTACATTTCATAGCGCGGATGTTCGAAGGTCGCGATGACGGCGTCCCAGTCATGGGTGACCTCCAGCGCCATGTGATCTTTCACCAGCTGGATGCGGCGCGTGGCCAAGTCTGACATGTTTCTCTCTCCCCGTTTTCCTGCGCGCTAATCGAGAGCGACAGCGCTTCCAAGGGGCTGGTTTTGTTGCCGGGTTGGCCATGGACTTGCCCGAGCGTCTGATCTAGGCGGTAGGAATTGCCCTTCCCTAGCGATATGGCCGAATTCCATGCCTCTTTCTTTCAAACAGCTGAAAACCATTGAGCAGCGCCTCCTCTGGCTGGCCGCCTGGACGGTTCACAATGCCAACCATCTTCGCGAGAAGGCGGACGATGATGTGAAGGTGGGCGGGCATCAGGCGAGCTGCGCATCGATTGTGTCGATCATGACGGCGCTCTATTTCCATGTGCTGCGGCCCGAAGACCGGGTGGCGGTTAAGCCCCATGCCGCGCCGGTGTTCCATGCGATGCATTACCTGATGGGCAGCCAGACGCGCGAGAAGCTGGAAAATTTCCGGGGCTATGGCGGGGCGCAGTCCTATCCCTCGCGCACCAAGGATATTGATGACGTGGATTTCTCCACCGGATCGGTTGGCCTGGGTGTAGCGGAGACAGCTTTTGCCTCGATCATTCAGGACTACCTGATTGCCCGTCCGTGGACGGATTTTGGCTCGGGCAAACGCCCCGCCGGCCGGATGGTGGCGCTGGTGGGTGACGCTGAGCTGGACGAGGGCAATGTGTATGAATGCCTTCAGGAAGGCTGGAAGCATGGCCTGCGCAATACCTGGTGGATCATCGACTATAACCGGCAGAGCCTCGACGGCGTGGTACATGAAGGGCTCTGGACGAAGATCGAGGCGATCTTCAAGGCGTTTGGCTGGCGCGTAGAGGTGTTGCGCTTTGGCGCGTTGCAGCGGGCCGCCTTTGCAGAACCGGGCGGCGAGCGCCTGAAACAGTGGATCGAGGACTGCCCCAATCCGCTCTATTCGGCCCTCACCTATATGGGCGGCGCGGCATGGCGCAAGCGTCTGCTGGACGACATTGGCGATCAGGGCGACGTGGCCGCCTTGCTCGAGAAGCGCTCGGATACGCAGCTCAGTGAACTGATGAACAATCTGGGCGGGCAATGCCTGGAGACGTTGCTGGAGGCCTTCTCCCGCGCCGATGACGAGCGGCCAACGGTGTTCCTCGCCTATACGATCAAGGGATGGAGCACGCCGCTTGCGGGGCATAAGGACAACCATGCCGGCCTGATGACCAAGGCACAGATGGCCGATTTCCAGAAGGTGATGGGCGTCGCCGAGGGAGAGGAATGGGAGCCGTTTGCGACGGTGAAACAGCCCGGCGATCTGCAAGCGGCGCTGGAGGATGTTGCGTTCTTCGCCAAGGGTGCCCGCCGTTACAGTGCGCCGCGGGTGCCCTCCCCCGGACCGGTGTTTCTGGAAGACGAGACGCTTTCCACGCAGGCCGGGCTTGGCAAGATCCTCGACAGCCTGGCGCGCGGCGATACGGAGCTGGCGCAGCGTATACTGACGACATCGCCGGATGTGACGGTGTCGACCAATCTGGGCGGCTGGGTGAACCGGCGCGGCCTGTTTGCGCGGGAGGCTGTGGCCGACACGTTCCGGGACCAGAAAATCCCCTCGGCGCAAAAATGGGCATTCTCTCCTGAGGGGCAGCATATCGAGCTGGGCATTGCGGAGATGAACCTGTTCCTGCTGCTGGGCGCAGCGGGGCTTTCCCATTCTCTCTTTGGCGAGCGGCTGATCCCGGTCGGGACGGTGTATGATCCGTTTGTGGCGCGGGGCCTCGATGCGCTGAATTATGCCTGTTATCAGGATGCGCGCTTCATTATTGCGGGCACGCCTTCGGGCGTGACGCTGGCCCCGGAGGGCGGCGCACACCAGTCCATCGGCGCGCAGCTGATCGGGATGAGCCAGGACGGCATCGTTTCCTTCGAACCGGCATTTCTGGACGAGCTGTCGATCATCATGGACTGGTCGTTCGACTATCTGCAGCGCGACGGCGAGGGCGACCCGGACGAGCGCACCTGGCTGCGTGACGAGACGGGTGGATCGGTTTACCTGCGGCTTTCAACCCGGCCTGTTGAGCAGGTGCGCGCCTGGTCACGCGAAGACGCTGCGTTCCGGCAGGGCGTGATTGATGGCGGCTACTGGCTACGCAAGCCGGGCCCGAACGCCGAAGTCATCATTGCCTATCAGGGCGTGATAGCGCCCGAAGCGATCAAGGCAGCCGCGCGGATCGGCGAAGGGCGGCGCGACATTGGCGTTCTGGCGGTCACATCAGCCGACCGGTTGAATTCCGGCTGGACGGCGGCGCGCCGAGCACGGGCGCGCGGGCAGAAGACCGCCATCAGCCAGATTGAGCGGTTGATGGACGGTGTGCCCCGGCACGCGCAGCTGATCACGGTGACGGATGGGCATCCGGCAACACTCGCCTGGATCGGCGGCGTAAAGGGCCATCCGGTGACCCCGCTGGGCGTCGAGCATTTTGGACAGACCGGCACGATCCGGGACCTCTACCGGCACTTCATGATTGACGCTGATGCTATCGTCTCCGCGGCCAGCCACCTGTCTCCGGGTAAAAGCCTCTAGCCCGGGCCGTTTGCCGGATCTGTAGTAGGTGGTGCAGCTGCGCTGAGTATAAGTGCCGATAAGGCGGAGAATTCCCGCATTAAAACAACGTGATCTTTACCAGATTGGCGTAAACCAAGAGTTGGAGCTGATACGGTTTGGGATTATGTGGCTGGGTATCAAGTCAGGCCGTTGGCGGGCGGCCGTCTGGGCGATGCTCAGTTGTCTGTTGCTGCCCTCGCTTGCCATAGCGGGCGAGCCGCCGCGCAGTATCAATCTCGCGAGCCTGCCCGCAGACGCCGCATTTACACCCGCCCTGGAGATCGCCACGGGAATTGACCCGTCAGCCTTGCCCGAAGACGTTATCGCTTCTGCGAACGAGCTCGGCTTCAAATCTGCGGGCAAGAAGACGCCTCAGTTCTCGCCACGTGAGGGCGATGTGTGGCTGCGCTTTACACTGACAAATCCGAGCCTGGATGTGCAATCTGCCAAGCTGGCACTGCGGTTTCCCTATCTGGAGCGTACCGATCTGTTTGAGCGGCGCGCCGATGGCAGCCTGCATCACAGCATGGCGGGATCGGCTGTTCCGATCACCGGCGCTGCCATCGCCGCAGCCTATCCCGCTTATCACCTGCATGTAGCCCCCAGCGAAACGCGGGAATATTTCATCCGCATACGAAGCTCATCCCTGATCCTGCTGCCCGTGACGATTGCCTCTGAAGCGGCATTCGCCCAGCGCATGACGATGGAAACGCTGGTGTGGAGCCTGATTGTTGGCGCTGCGCTGGCTTTTGCGATCTATGCCGCCTCGATGTCGTTTACAACGGCGAACGGGGCCTTCCGAATCTATATCTGCTTTGCCTTGTCTGCTGCGCTCTATATTCTTCTTTCGTCAGGTTTGATGAATGCGCTGCTGGGAACGCATGTGCACTTCAACTTTGCCCGGACGGTCTTTTTCACCCAAGCCATGGTGATGGCATTCGGCACAATGTTCATCATGGTGTTTCTCGACATGGAGAAACAGGCGCCGCGCCTTTACCGCATCTTCTACCTGATTGCCTTCATCAGCGTACTGACCGGGATCAGCTTCCTGCTGCCGGCCTGGATTGGCCAGCTGAGCTTTGTCATTGCCACGGGGCTTGGTCCGATTGTCGTGGTGGCCGGGCTTGCGCTGATGTCAGCCAGCGGTGTCTCCGGCGCCCGCAGCGCGCTGGTTGCCTGGCTGCCTTGTCTGCTGGCTACCTTGTGGATTTACCTGCGCATCTTCGATGTGACGCCCTATTTGCCGATCAATCATTTCCTGCTGCCGCTCGCCTTTGCGTTCACGCTGGCTTATCTGAGCGCGGTGCTGGGTGGACAGGTGCGTCAGGCGGAATTCTGGGCGAATACCGACGCGATGACCGGCCTTGGAAATCGCCGCCTGCTTGACCGGATCTGCGATCTGGAAAACCGGCAGACGAGTGAGCGTTACGCAACCGCCGTCGCGATCGACCTGGATAATTTCAAGCCGGTGAATGACACGTTTGGCCATGCCGCGGGCGATGCTGTGCTCGTCGCCATGGCAGAGAAACTCCGCGCGCATTTTGGCGGGCGGGGCGATATCTTCCGGGTGGGCGGGGATGAATTCCTGATCCTTGGATACCATTGGCAAAGCCGGATGGACATCATCACCCAGGCGAATGCGTTCCTGCAAGCCGCCCTCACGCCGCTGCAGTTTGAAAACAATTACATCTCTGTGGGCGCTAGCGTGGGAATTGCGTTCCTCGATCATCGCACCGGCTTTTCAGGCATGCTGCGCCAGGCCGATGCCGAACTTTACCATGTAAAGTCTGCCGGGCGGGGCGGCATACGCATTTCCGATCAGCGCCAGCGCGACCGCCGGAGCAGTGAGCCGGTCGTCTTTGCAGAAAATGATGATACCGAAGAACGCGTCGCCAAGATGTTCGGTACATCCCAGCGCCGCTGATTGCGGGGCCGGCGGCTAGACGAGTATCTCGTAGAGATCGGTTCTCCGATCACGGAAGAAGCCCCAGGCGGCTCTTGCCCGGTCGATATGCTCCAGATCGAAGGTGGCAACAATCACGCCTTCTTCCTTCCGGTCCAGATCGGCGGCAATCTCGCCGGTTTCATCGGTGATGAAGCTGGTGCCGTAGAAAACCTGCCCCTGCTCGTCCCCGACCCGGTTTGCGGCAACCACCGGGATGACGTTTGCGACCGCATGGCCCTGCATGCCCCGGCGCCAGCGCGCGGCGGTGTCCAGAGAGGCGTCCTGCGGCTCTGCGCCAATCGCGGTGGGATAGAGCAGCACATCGGCGCCCATGAGCGCCATCGAACGGGCCGCTTCGGGGAACCATTGATCCCAGCAGATGCCCACGCCGATCCGGCCCTTCATTGTGTTCCAGACCCGGAAGCCGGTATCGCCCGGCCGGAAATAATACTTCTCCTGATAGCCGGGACCATCGGGAATGTGGCTCTTGCGATAAACGCCAAGCGGCGCGCCGTCCGCGTCAATCACGACGATGGAGTTGAAATAGTGCGGGCCTTCCTTCTCGTAGATAGAGACCGGAATGACGACGCCAAGTTCTGCGGCAAGATCCGAGAGCTGATGAACGGCCGGATGGTCCTGCCACTCGAACGCGCGGGCGAAATGTTCTTCTTCCTGCGTCTTGCAGAAATAATATCCGCAGAACAGCTCCGGCGGCAGAATGACATCTGCGCCCTTGGCCGCCGCCTCGCGCACGAAACCGGCAACCCGGTCGATGTTCTCCTGAACATCGTCGGTGGGGGTAAACTGGATGGCTGCGAGCGTAATCGTCCGGGTCATGAGCTTGGGCTCCTTGTCAGGCAGGAATTTCGCGGGTCATGCAGTGGAAACTGCCGCCGCCCGCGAGGATAGCACGCGCCGGCAGGCCAATCACTTCCCGGCCTGGGAACAGCGCCTTGAGATCGGACAGGGCAACGGCCGAGAAGCGGTCTTCATAGACCGGGACCAGGACGGCCCTGTTGGTGATCGTGAAGTTCATATGGCTGGCCGGAACCGGAACACCATCACCGAAATGCACCAGGCCCGGCGAAGGGATGCTCGACACCATGAGGCCATGCGACACAAGTGTGCGCTCGATCTCCTGGAGCGTTTCGGCATTGGGATCGTTCCGGTCTGCCGGATGCTGGCAGAGGACATGGCCCGGCGCGATGAAGCGCGCGATATTGTCGACATGGCCATCGGTGTGGTCGTTCATCAGGCCATCGCCGAGCCAGATGAATTCATCCACGCCAAGGGCCGCCGTGAGGCTTGCCTCGATCTCTGCCTGGGAAAGCTGGGGGTTGCGGTTGGGATTGAGCAGGCATTGGCGCGTTGTCAGCAGGCGGCCTTCGCCATCTGCGTCAATGCCGCCGCCTTCCAGAATGAGGCTGTGGCGCCGTGCAGGCAGGCTCTCGACACGGGCCACTTCCCCGGCGGTCTCCGTATCGCCTTCCATGAGGTATTTTCCGCCCCAGCCATTGAAGCGGAACACCTGCGCCTGGCGCGAGGCGCCCGTGCCGGTGACGACCGGGCCGGTATCGCGCAGCCAGATATCGCCGGTGGGAATCTCGACGATCTCCCCTGCCCCGCCGGTGGCCAGGCGCGCCGAGGCAGCCGCCTCGCGCGAGCCGCACGCGATCTTGACCGGTACAAAGCTGGCCGCCTTGCGGATGAAGCCGGCAATTTCCGACCGGGCAGCGGTCAGATCGCCGCCCCATTCTTCGGCGAGGCGCGGCCAGCCAGCCCAGAGGGCGGCCTGAGGCGCCCATTCGGGCGGGAGGTGAGGATGTATATCAGTCATGTCGCGCGGGCCTTGCCACAGCTTGGGTCAAACGAAAAGGGCGGCCTCGAAAGACCGCCCTCTCATATAATGTGCCTTCAGCGGAATTCCGCTTAGAAGGTGTACTTCACGCCAAGGCGGATCTGCCAGAGCGACGCGTTGTTGAGCGTCGATGCTTCGTCAACTTCCTCGTTAAATCCGGAGATGATGAGGCGGTTCTGGTCGTCCAACCCGTCCAATGTGTAGAGGCTGGCATTGCCTGGGAAGCCGTGCTCTTTCATGACGCCCCAATCATCGTTGATCAGGTTGCCGACATTGCGGATCACAACGAAGGCTTCGGTGCGGTCAGCCGCGCGCAGGCCTGGAAGTTCCTGAGCAAAACGGACGTCGAAGCGTGAGCGCCACGGGTCGTTCTCGGTGTTCCGGTCGATGATGCCGCCGCGATACTTCTGCAGGTCGTCCGAGCTGCCGACGAAGTTCACGAGCGATGCAAGAGCCGCCGCGTCAGAGAGCGGTGAGATGTTTGCATCGTCGAGACCGGTCGGAATGTAAGCCAGCTGCCGGCGGTTGCCGAAGATCGGGTCAAACGCTGTGTTCGAGCCAATCGTATAGCTGTAGGGCGAGCCCTGGTTGACCGTTCCGAACAGCGAGAATTTCGACGCATAGTTCTGGATGAACTCACGGCGAGCATTCAAGTTGAAGGTGAAGCGGTGCGGGATCACGTAGTCGCTTACGCCGGTTTTCGGATTGACCGGGTCAAACGTGGCGAAGTTGGTGAAGTTCGAGAAGGCCACCGAAGACGTCATCGGGTTTACGTCTTCCGCGTCCGTGTACGCGTAGCCAAGACCCCAATCGATGCCGTTGTCATAAGACTTCGACAGGCCGAGCGAGAGCACGCGGGAGAAGCCTTTTTCTTCCGTGTTGGTCAGCATGAAGTCGTTGGTGTTGCCGCTGTAGATAGGACGGCCGTCGGCTGCGACGTCTTCCTGCTCCCACGAAATCGGCTGGATGTAGGCGGCTTCGTTGACTTTCGAATAGAGGAAGTCAGCCATCAGGCGCCAGTCGTTGCCGTACCATGCGTCATCTGCACCAAAGTCGATGACCGTACCCAGAGCAAACTTCCAGTCAGACGGAATTTCGAAGTCGGGGTCGAGGGCGTTGACGGGGCCACGACCATTTGCATTTGCAACGGCATCAATCGATTCATCGGGGACGTTGATGAACGGGCTGCCAGCGCCGCCAGCATATGTGTAGTCGTTGATGTTGCCGCCGCGGATGCGGTCTTCGAACAGGGTTACACCGTTGTTGGAGTAGTTGTTCGAGATCCAGACGTTCGGGTTGCCGCCGGAATAGAGACCGAAGCCACCATGGAAGCGGATAGCGTCCGAGAAGTCATACTTGAAGCCAATGCGCGGCTGCAGCAGGTCGCGGCCATCCATGGTCGCGTCGTTGCGGAAGCCGTAATTCGTCAGGAAGCTCTGGTTGAGCGCCGGAGCATCGCCCGACGTGTAGTAGTCATAGCGCAGACCGGCCGTGACGTTGAAGTTCGGGGAAACCTGCCACGTGTCCTGAACGTAGGCTGTGTTGATTTCGTAGCCGAAGCTTGCAGCGCCGTCGTCCTGGTTGTTCGAACCCGCAGCGTTCTCATAACGGAAGTCAGAGAAGTTGCCGTCGATGAAGTCCTGCAGCGAGTCGAAGACCCACTCACCTTTGACTTCCTGAATGAACAGGTTGAACACGTCGAGCTCTTCACGCTCTGCGCCGAAAGTCAGGAGGTGGTCGCCGACCTGCCAGTTGGCTTTCGCCTTGTAGACGTCGGAGGTGTAGATCAGGTCGTTTGCATGACGGCTGTCGTCTGCGCCGAGGTAGATCGTCGTTTCGTCAGAACCAACCGTGCGCGGCACGTTGATCTGAACTTCGCCGAAACCGTCAAAACCGGCAACCGGGTCCTGGACGGCATCGAACTCGACGCGGGTCACGCGCAGCTCGGTGTTGAAGTTGCTGGTCCAGTCGGAGTTCAGCGAGGCTGAATAGCTCTCGAGGAGGCCGCCGCGCTGGTAGAAGTGGTTACCGTCTGCAATCTCATCCGACCCGGAATCCGACGGGTTAAAGTTGAACGCCTCGTTTTTCATGTAGGCGAGCGCAGCGCGGTGGTTGTTGGTGATGTTCCAGTCGAGCTTGGCGAAGATTTTCTCGTCTTCGACCGGGATCGAGGTTGGCAGACCGCCGGCGACATAGCCGTACTGGTTCACGGCAACATCAATGACCTGCTGATACAGCGCCGGATCAACGCTGGCGCGGGCCGGGCCGTTGTCGAAGAGGTTGACGGCTTCGTTCTTCTCATAAGCACCGAAGAAGAACAGACGGTCTTTCAGGATCGGCAGGCCGACATTGAAACCGTAGCGCTTGTCTTCGAAATCCTGCGAAGAGACTTCGTTACCTTCGACGGAATCGCCGCGGAGGTCGTTGCTGGTGTAGTCATAGAACAGACCGCCATGGATCTCGTTCGTACCCGACTTGGTGACGGCGTTGATGTTACAAGCCGTGAACTGGCCGTATTCAACGTCAAACGGTGCGAGTTCGACAGAGACCTGCTGAATGGCGTCGAAGGAGAACGGGATGCTCTCGGTCGGGTAACCGTTCGAGTTCAGACCGAAGCTGTCGCTCAGGCGGGCGCCGTCAACTGTCAGCGAGTTGTAGCGGGGGTTAGCGCCGGCGCACTGGATGGCGTCGTTGAAGCCGTCGTCGATGTAGACGCGCGGGTCGAAGCGCAGAACGTCCTTGAGATCGCGGCTGATGACAGGCGCGTTCTGAAGCGTTTCAAGGTTGTAGGAAGCCGACGGGCCGGTTGCGACCTGGGCGATCTGCGCCGAACCGGTCACCACAACCGTGTCGAGGCGGGCGGTGTCATCGGCAGCAGCCATCGTGATGTCGATGACCGAGACGTCACCGAGACCGGTGAAGATGTTTTCGACGCGGCTGGTGGGCAGGCCTTCTGCCGTGACGGTGAAGCTGAAAGGGCCACCGACGCGCAGGTTCTGCGTCGTGTACTGGCCATTTGCGTTGGTGGTGGCGCTCGTCACGGTGCCTGTTGGCTCGTGAACAATGCTGACGACCGCGCCGGCAACAGGCTGGCCTTCAGCCGTCGTCACAGCGCCGCGAGCGTTGGATGTGGTCACCTGTGCGTAAACTGCAGCGACCGGCGCAAGCGCCGCGATAACTGCGATCGATGCGCTCCGCGCATAGAAATTCTTGATCATGTGGACTTCCCCGGATTTCGACCATCACCACGGTCCCCTCGCGAGACCGGGTTTGGCGAGGCCTTAACCCCGCTGAGTGACAGATTAGTGACAAGCGTTTGAAGGTTCAGCATCCCATTTCTCATCGCGGTCGGTTTTTTGGTTGCGATGCAAAAATGACACGCTGTTAATACCTGAAGTGCCCCTTCAAACAGCGTCGGCCTCTGTATTTGAGCCGTCGAAGCGGCCATAAGACGCGCACAAAGCCTCTTGGAACCCGCCATGCACGATTCGACGTTGCTCGACCGCCATCAGACCTTTGAACGCCTGACACTGGCAGTCCTCGGGTTGCTCCTGATTCTCCGAATCGCAGCGGTCATCTCCACGCCGCTGGAGCTCTATGCGGACGAAGCCCAATACTGGCGCTGGGGGCAGTCGCTGGAGTGGGGCTATTATTCCAAGCCGCCGATGATCGCCTGGGTGATTCACCTGACGACCTCCATTTTCGGCACGCAGGAATGGACTGTCCGCCTGGCGGCGCCCTTTCTGCACACGGCGGCAGCAGCGCTTATCTTCCTGACCGGACGCGCCATGCTGGACGCCAGGGCGGGTTTCTTTGCCGCCCTGCTCTACGCGCTGATGCCATCTGTCGTTCTCTCATCAAGCGTGCTGTCGACCGATGGCGTGCTGATGCCGTTCTGGTGCGCGGCCCTCTTTCTGCTGTGGCGCCTCAGGAGCGGAGAAGGCCTCTGGGTGTCGGCAGCCCTGCTTGGGGGCGCGATCGGCGCGGGCATGCTGTCAAAATACGCGATGATCTATTTCCTGATCGGCATCGCTCTGGCCAGCCTGATGGATGCGCCCACCCGCCGGGTGGTTCTTTCACCGCGCGGCGCGCTGGCCGGCGGAATTGCCGCGCTCATCATGGCGCCGCATTTCGCCTGGAACGCGGCCAATGATTTTGCCACGGTCAGCCATACCGTCGACAACGCCAACCTTGGCGGCGAGCTGTTCAATCCTGAAAATGCGCTGAGCTGGTTTGGCGATCAGCTTGGCATGTTCGGCCCTGTGAGCTTTCTGGCATTGCTTACCGGCCTGTTTCTGTACCGGACACGGCGCGGCGAAGCGGCAGGCCCCGAACGTTGGCTGCTGTGCTTCATCCTGCCGGTTCTGATCTTCATCCTGTGTCAGGCGGTCCTGTCACGCGCCCATGCCAACTGGACGGCAACCGCCTATCCCGGCGCCGCGCTTCTGGTGGCGCTCTGGTTCAGCCGCGGCAAGGCGGTCACGCTTTGGGCGAGCCTCGGCGTCAATCTGCTGGTGGCGGCGCTGTTCATGGCCATGACATTGCTGCCACCGGCCGCAACTACGGATCTGGGGCTGGACAACGCCGCCAAGCGGACCCGCGGATGGGAGGCTTCGGCCCAGGAGGTGTTTGACGCGGCTGAGCGCCTTGGGGCAACGGCGGTGCTGGTTGATGAACGGGAAGTCTGGCATGGGCTGGATTTCTATGCCCGTGACCGGAGCCTGCCGCTCATTTCGTGGCGCCGATACCCCGGCCCCAAAAGCTTTTCGGAAAGGGTGCCGCTGGAAGGCGCAATCGCGGACAGGGTACTGATAGCGTCCCTGCATTCAGGCCTGCGCCCGCATCTGCGGAGTGATTTTGCGCGCTTCGAGCCGGCAGGCCAGGTCCGCATCGATCTTGGGACACGTGGCAATGGCTGCCCGATCACCCGCGTGTTTCAGCTGTATATCGGCGAAGGTTATAATCCACCCGAGCGGACCCAGGAATGGGAAAACCAGTTCATAGGGGAAATGGAGTTTCCCGAGCCGCCCTGCCCGACGGCGGCATATGACGGCTAAGGGGCCAGCGCTCAGAGCGCTGGCGTGTCATTGCCCCAGACTTCCACAAGACGCTGATCGCGGCCGCAGGCTTCACGCTCGCTGGAATACTTTGACGCGTTCTTGAGGTAATAGTCCTGATACTGGGCCTCGGCCGGCCAGAAGGCCGTCAGTGGACGGATCTCTGTGACAACATCCTTGCCAAGCGTGCGCTGGGCACCGGACAGGGTCTCGACCGCCACATTCCGTTCGCTCTGGCCGGACACGAAAATTGCGCTGCGGTAGCTTTCGCCCTTGTCACAGAACTGGCCAGCATCGTCGGTAGGATCAATGCCGCGAATGAAGTGGGCAGCAAGCTCGAGATAAGTAACCTGCGACGGGTCGTAGGTGACCTTTACAGCCTCGTAATGTCCCGACTGTCCGGCAGCGACCTGCTTGTGGGTCGGGCGCTCAATCGTGCCACCCGTATATCCCGAAACGGTTTCGATAACGCCGTTCATTCCATCGAAATCAGCCTCAACGCCGCGGAAGTCTCCGCCCGCAAAAACGGCCGTTGCAACGCGAATCGGTGCCACTTCGGCGCGGCGGTCTTCGGCGCCTGCGTCAGACATGAAAGCGACGCTCGAGGCGAGTGCCCCGGAGACAACGGCGATAAGGACGGCTGGGCGATTGGTAAGCACGCTGGATTATTAACTCTTGGTTTGCCGGTACCCGAGGGGGCACTTGTACACGGCAAGCCCGAAGTAGTTGCTACAGGCGGCACAAAAAAGGCATCAAATGCGTTAGAATGTATTTTCTCACGCCTATGTGACCTGATGCACACAAAATGATCAGACCGGGCGTCAGGCGGGGTCTTCTGTCAGCACACGGACCCGTACCCGGCTGGACCGTCCCGCATCATCTACAGCCATTACGAGATAAAAGCCCGGCCGGTCCGGACGCCAGACTGGCGCGCCCGCATCATCCAGGGATGCAGGATCGCCATCAATGAACCAGTTAAGTGCCCCCGCCCCCCGGCCCGCGAGGACAAATGGCCGCGGCGCGCGCCCATCCACAGTGCCCGCCCAAAGCTCCGCGCCCTGAGGCGGAAACAGGATTTCAGGTGGCCGGTCGGTTGAAAAGGCACGCAACGCCCCTTTCGCAGGGGTTAACGGCGCCGCGCTGAGGCGTAATTCGCTGTCGCCGTCATCGCGCAGATGGTGGGCGGCGCGGTCTGCCATCTCGAACAGGATGGGCAGCGCAATGTCACGGCCCGTGACGCCGGTGCGCGGGGCGCCGTCTGCACGGCCAACCCAGACGACAATGACATGCTGCCCGGAGACGGCCGCCGCCCAGGCGTCCCTATAGCCATAGGAGGTGCCGGTCTTGAAGGCGATCTGGGGCGCGTCGCGTGTCAGCTGTCCCGGCATCCGGCCCGCAGGCGAGGGAGAGCCCTGCAGGATACGGAGGATTTCACCCGCGCTGGCTTCGCCCATCAGGCGGTGGCCGGGATCGGCGGCGCTCGCCGCTTCTTCTTCGGCGCGCCAGACCAGCGGCTTGGCCACCCCGCCATCTCCCAGCGCAGAATAGAGCACGGCGAGTTCACGGCCTGTCAGCCCTGCCCCGCCGAGCGCGATGGCAAGGCCCGCAGACTGGCCGGTGGCGCCCGAGACACGCGGCCGCGCGCCTGCGATCGCCAGCTGCGCCGAGAAGCGTTCGGCTCCGATCCGGTCCAGCATCAGCACCGCGGGCACGTTCAGCGAATGCTGGAGCGCGTCTGACACGCGCACATCGCCATGAAACATCCGGTCGAAATTCTCTGGCTGATATCCAGCAAACTGGCTGGGAAGGTCCTGGATGCGCGTATCGGGCGAGGCCGTGCCATCGTCAAAAGCAAGGCCATAGATGAAGGGTTTGAGCGTCGAGCCGGGAGACCTCGGGCGATCTGTCAGGTCGAGCCAGCCGCCGGCCCGCTGCCGCGATGCAGACCCCACGAGCGCGCGTACAGCGCGGGTGGGCACATGAACGACAATAACGGAGACCTGCACGTCCGTGCCTTCAAGCTCCGCCCGCGTGAGGGCGATCCGTTCCAGTTCCGCCTGAAGGGCCGCGTCCAGTGTAGAGCGAACGTCTTCGCGCGGGCCACTGGCCAGCACCGCGTCCGCTCCGTGCCAGGCACGGTCTGGAAAATCGAGGCGGCGGGCGGGCACGGAGGTTGCCGCGACCTCCAGCACATCATTCTCCGAGAACACGCCATAGCGCGCGAGCTTTTCGGCCACCCAGTCGCGCGAGCGGGCGGCAAATTCCGGCCGCCGGTCAGGCCGTCGCACTTCGGGCGATTGGGGCAGCGCGATGAGCAACGCGATCTCATCGGTCGAGAGACGGTCAGCCTCATGGCCGAAATAGCTCCAACTGGCGGCGCGGACGCCTTCCAGGTTTCCGCCATAGGGGGTCAGCGAAAGATACAGCTCGATGATTTCGCGCTTGGAGAGCCGGCGTTCGAGCTGGTTGGCGCGCCAGATCTCGATCAGCTTGGAGCCGGGATTGCGCGGGCGCGGTTCCAGCATGCGCGCCGTCTGCATGGTGAGGGTAGAGCCGCCCGAGACGATCTCTCCGGCCAGCAGGCTGTCAAACGCCGCGCGGGTGAGACCGAGCCAGTCCGTGCCGTGATGATCCCAGAAGCGCTTGTCTTCGACCCGCACCAGCGCGTCGACAAATTCGGGGTCAATCTCTTCCAGGTCCACGCCGAACCGCCAGCGGCCATCGGGCGTTGGAAACGCGCGGAGCGGCTTACCGGCACGGTCAGTGACCAGGACAGATACGCCCCCCGCACGCTCCAGCGGCGGGGGGAAGATCACATCGATCAGCAGGACAGCCGCAATCAGTGCGGCCAGTCCCGCAAGGAGGCGTTTCGGCACGGACTGGCCCAAAGATTGGCCCAAACTGCCCTCCCCCTTGATCAGCGTCCGCCCGCTGCGCCCTGCACGGCCTGCACGGTCACGCGGCCGGGCGCCGAACGGGCGAAGACTTCGGGGCGATACATGTCCTCGGCAACGACGCCAGGGATGGCAAAACTGCCGGGGCTGACAGCGCGGACGACATAGGCCAGTGTCACCGGGTTCTCGGTGACATCAATAGCGGCCACGAACCGGTCGTCCTGGGACTGAGAGCTCTGGGGCCGGGCAATCTCGCCGAGGAAGCCGAACGCGCCAGCGCGCTCGCGGTTCTCGCCCGACTGCCAGTCATACTCAACGAGACGGCCATCGGCCGGGCGCAGGATCGCTTCGATCTCGAAGCCTGCGGGCAGAAGGTCAGCCACGATCACCGGATTTACGCGGCGTTCTTCCGGCGTCACCGTCAGAGCCACCAAAAGCCGCTCGCCCTGACGGATCTGGTCAAGCTGCATTGGCTCGCCGTCCATGCCGAGGAAGCGCTTGTTCACGCTCAGCTTGGAGGAAACCGCCGGCGGAGGCGAAGACGGCGCGCCGGTCACCAGCACGGTGCGGAACAGCGGAGTCTCCCCGCCGAGGCGGAAACTCGCCCCGCCGCGGGCCTGCGCCTCGGTCAGGCTGTACTGGCGTTCATTGTCCTGCCCATTGCCGAGGCCTTCGACTTTCACCTGCACCGCGGTCTCGCCCTTGGTAAGGCTGTTGACGGCCAAGAGAAGATAAGCCTTTTCCTGCGTCGTCAGGCTGGGCGCGTCGGGCACATCCTTGCCGAGGCGCTCGCCCAGGCGGGCGACCACTTCGGGAAGCTGGGCTTCTGCGGCCAGGGCCACGATGGCAGCCAGATCGCGCAGCGGCGTCTGGTAATAGTCGCCGGTGTTGCGATAGCCGAGCTTCTGCTCCGCTGATTTGAACGCTGAAGCCGCACGCGCCCGGTCACCGAGATAGGCAAGGCCTGCCCCGATATGAGCGCGGGCGAGCGGGCTCTCGATGTTCTTCAGTTCCCGGTCATGCAGATAACGCAGGCGGGAGATGTCCGCCTCGCCCGCCTTGGCCAGCACATAAAGCGCATAAGCCGAAGACCGGTACATCATCTGCTGGACCGTATCGTTGGAATACCGGCTCTCATACACATCGGTGTCGTAGCCGTAGACCCGCCATGTATCGCCGGTGGCAACACTGCGCAGCGCGCCATAGGCCCGCGTCAACGCCTCATCGGGAACGGCATAGCCCGCTTCCTTGGCGCGGAACACGAAATCCGTCGCATAGGCGCCGAGCCAGGGGTTGGCATAGCCATCCCCTTCCCGCCAGAGGCCGAAAGCCCCGTCTGCACCCTGACGGTTGAGCACCGTGTTTACTGCGGTCTGGACCTTGTTGCGCGGATCGTCCTTGGACTCCTCGGCGCCCATTGAGACGAGCTGCTCCGAATAAAGAAGCGGCACGGCGCGGCTGGTGATCTGCTCGGTGCATCCATAGGGATAGCGGTCGAGCGAGGCATAAAGCGTCGGCGCATCGATCGGCAGCGGCGAGAAGCCGACCGAGACCTCGGCTGAGCCCGGCACATATCCCGCCAACAGTGCCTGGCTGACCGAGAAGGTTTCGCCGGGGCGCATCAGCTGGCTCGTCGCCCGTGTTTCGGGAAGGTAGGGCGAACGGGACTGGATCTCATAGGTCCGGTCTGTCCGGTAATTGTCCGGCCCGGTGACATTCAGGCTGAGGCTGGAAATGCCTTCGCCCGAGGCGGAAACGCGCACCGGAATATCCGCCCGCTGGCCCTTCTGAAGGGTTCGCGTGAGCGTGGCATCGGCTGCATTGAGCTGACCGGTTGCGGCGACCTTTGCCGAGAACTGGCCACTGGCAAGTTCCACATTGTCGATACTTGCCGTGATCACGGCTTCATCGCCGGGCGCCAGGAAGCGCGGCATGACAAGATCGGCCGGCGCCCTGTCGCGCACCGTCATCTTCTTGTCGGCCGAGCCAACCCCGGTTTTCGACCAGGCCACCGCCATTATACGCAGCTCGCCATTAAATTCTGGAATGTCGAACCGAACCTGCGCCTTGCCCGAGCGGCCCGCTTCAATCAGGCCGGAATAGAGAACGACCGATTTGACCGGGACAACCGAAAGCCCTTCGCCGCCCAGCTGGTCGCCACCGGAGCGTACTTCGGCAGGCATGCCGAGATTGGGGTCGAGCAGGCGCCCATAATCATCGTAGAGCTCCACGCCGAGCGCCTTGCGGCCAAAGTAGTGGGCGACGGGATCGGGGGATTTGAATTTGGTCAGCTGCAGGATGCCCTCATCCACAGCGGCAACCGTGAGGAAGACCGGCTCACGTGGCCCGCCTGCGATGTCCACCTCGATCATCTGCTCGCCGCGCGGGCGGGCAAGGTCGGGGGCGTTCACCGTCAGCGCAAAGGTGCGCGAGGCCATGTCGACGGGCACATGGGCGATACCCACTGCGCGACGCGGCTTGGCCCGCAGGATGGGATCGCGGCCGGAATAGACGTTCACCATCACATAGGCGCCCTCGCCCCATTCTTCCGTGACCGGAAGGGTGATGCGGGTGCCTGAAGCGCTGACCGACAGGTTCTGGACAGACAGGACGCGGTCGGTTGCGACGACGACCTGGGCCTGGCCGTCATAGGGCGGCAGGATTGTCAGCTCGGCATTCTGGCCGGCCTTGGGCGTCTTCTCCGCAGCGACGACTTTCACGCGGTCAGGCGCTTCGGTGCCGTCGGTGCTCTCCCAGCCACCCCAACCGACATAGAAGCCGGTGGACGCACCGACAGAGGCGTTGGCACCCTGGCCTTCGACGACCAGTTCATGGCTGCCCCACTCCAGCGCCGGCACCTTGATCTCTGCGACGCCGCCAGCCGGGGTCGTGACGACGCCCTCATTGACCTTGGTGACCGTGCGCGAGCGGCGCCAGTTCCAGGTCTCGCCTTCGCGGTACCAGTCGTAATGATAGTCGACCTGCAGCACTTTCCAGCTGAGGCGCTGGGCCGAAGCTTGCCCGTCAGCATTGACGGCGACCACTTCGAAGCTGGCGTCGCCGCCCTCCTGGACCGAGCTGTCAAAGCCCGGCTTGAGACCGACATAAAGGTTTTCCGGCCGGTACGGGACGCGGACACTTTCGGACACGGCGCGGCCACCGGGCTCGAGCACGCTGACAACTGTGTTGAGGCGCAGCGGTATGCCCGAATTGGAACCGGCTGTGCCCGGCGAGAGGCGCACCAGCGCCTTGCCGGCGCCATCGGTGGTCACATCGTCGAATTCGAGAATCTGCTGCTCGAAGCTCTGGTCATGGCGCCCATAGATGAAGCCGTCAAATGCCTTAAAGGGCTTGGGGTCTGGTTCCATCCGCGCTTCGGTCTTGACCGTCAGGCCTGCGCCGGGTGCGCCATAGAGGAAGCGCGCTGCGATATCGACAGTGCGCGTGGCGCCCGCTTTCATCGGCGCTTCCTGATCGGCGGTGACATCCACCGCAATGCGTTGGGGCACGAAATCCTCAACTGCGAACCGCATCTCGCCGGCCGGCGCTGTCAGCCCGTCCATCTCGATGCTGGCGCGCCATTCACCGCGCGAGGCGCCGCGGGGCAACGCAAAGCTCTGCAACACCGCGCCGGATTTGGGATCGGTGAAGCGGGTCTTGGAGGCAACGAGGCCGTTGGGGCGATAGATCACCAGATGGCCATTGCGGCCGGTGACCTGCCGGCCCGCGCGGTCGCGCAGCATGGCAGTCAGCTCAACCGTTTCGCCGGGGCGATAGATGCCGCGGTCGGAATAGACATAGGCATCGACCGGGCCGGGTGTGCGGCGCCCGCCGACGGTGTATTCGGAGAGATCAACCGGCGAGCGATTGAGGTCCAGCGCGGCGAGTTCGCCTTTGGCATTGGTCGCAACGACGAGCCGTGGCGCCATGCTGCCCTTGCCGTTCAGCAGAGGCTTGTCGAAGGTTATACGGCCAGAGGAATCAGGCTCGGTTTCAGCCAGCACCGTATTGTTGGCGGCAATCAGCTGGACTGTGGCATCGCTGACGGTCTTGCCATCCTTCAGGGAGCGGAGGGTCACATCGAGCCCCTGCTCTCCATAGTAAGCGGTGAGGGCAAGGTCGGTGAGCAGAATCCAGCGCCCGGATGAGGCGGGCGGGCCTTCGGCATCGGTGAGCTTTGCAGCGTCTTCAACCTGCACGAAATAGGCGCCGGGCTTCATCGGACCGACGACATCCTGGAGCGGGAAGACGGTGATGACCGGCGCGTTCTGCGTGTTGGCAATATCCATCGTGCCGGAGAAGATTTCTTCGCCGACATCTTCGGGCGAATCCTCGCCCCACAGCCAGGACCACTGGCCCTGGGCGCTGGTCTGGCCTTCGCTGACATTCTTGAACACGATGGCGCGGTCGTTGACGCGGGTGACGGTGACTTTCACCTGCTCGACATTGACGGTCTCAACCGGGAGACCGTCTGCATTCTCGCGCGGCAGGATCACGCCGGTGCCCTTGAAACCTACGAAGGCCGGGCGGTCGGCAAAGTCGATCGGCACGGTCTCACCGCGCTTCAGTGTGCGGCCATCCGCGGCTGGCAGACCGGCCAGGATCGTGGCGGTGCGGCTGGTGCCGAAGGAGAGGCCGCCGACGCAGAGCTCGCGGCCCTCAACGGTCAACGCGGCGCGGAAGGAGGGGCGGAATTCGACATAGGGGGCGTAGTCCGCCTGAGGATCAAGGGCGGCAGAAAACACAAAGCAGGCAAGGGGTTGTTCGGTGGATGTGTCGATGCGGTAGCGGAAATAGGCGAAGTCCTGTTCTTCGCCTTCGCGGGCTTTGCGGCGGGCTTCCTCGCGTTTGCGGGCGGCGACCTGATCTGCCGGGGAGCGCTCGACGAGGACCGCGGCGTCGGCGTCTTCATCGGCTGTTGTGCGCGTCTGCGATCCGCCACAGGCGGCGAGACCTGCCAAAAGCAATGTAAAAACAACAGCTTTCAGCCCCTTGAGCGGACCAGTAACCTGCGATGCCATGTGTGTCGTCCTCCGAATTCCCCACCTCACCTTACACCCGATAAGGTCGGCGCCAACAGGGCGCGAATGAGGCTAAGTGACGAAAATCAAGGAAATATTTTGCCGGTTTCGGCGGCGAGAATGGCGGCGAGGCCCTCCCGGTAGGTGGGATAGGCGGGGCGCCAGCGCAGGGCAGCTTTGGCCCGCGCATTGGAGACGCGCTTGCACTCGGCATAGAAGCTCGCCGCCATGGGGGACAAGCTGGCCGCGTCAAACGGAACTTCCGGAGGCGGATCAATGCCGAGAAGCCCTGCGGCATGCGCGATGACATCCTGCGGCGGCGCGGGCAGTTCGTCGCACAGATGAAAAACACCTGTGATTTCAGGGCGCTGCATCAGCGCTTCGAGGCCCGAGGCGATGTCATCGACATGGATGCGGGAAAACACCTGCCCCTCTTTGACGATGCGCCGGGCGGTGCCATCCCTCAGACGGTCAAAGGCAGACCTGCCGGGTCCGTAGATGCCCGGTAGGCGGACAAGCCGGGCCGTGTCCCCGGTCAGAGCTTGCCATTGTCCCTCAGCCTTGACGCGCGCGGCGGCCCTGGGAGAGCCCGGATTGACCGGGCTCCGCTCGGTCACCCAGCCGCCATTGAGGTCTCCATACACGCCAGTCGTGGACAGGTAGGTGACAGATCGGGACAGATCGGGACACTTCAGGACGCTTTGCGCCGCCGGGCAGCCATCCTTGCCGGGTGGCAGGGTGACCAGCCAATGAGCCCCTTCGGGCACCTCGACCGGCCCTTCCCCGGACCAGACCCTTGCATCGATGCCGCGTGACCGGAGCTCAGCCGCCTTGGCCTCGCTACGCACGGTGCCGGCCACCTGCCAGCCTGCTGCCAAAAGGCGGCTGGCCAACTGCTGGGCAGAGTAGCCAAGTCCGAATACAAACAGCAGAGATGGCTGACTTGTCATTTGCCAAGGGTGCTCCAATTGCGCCTAAGAACAATGAGATAGAGGCTTTGGAGTGTCCTGCCCATGTCGCTGATTGCCATGGTTGCCGCTGGCGCGGCGCTTTTTCTACAGCAGAGTATCGGCGCCGAGCTCGCCGCCGCCGAGGCTGACCGGCTGGAAGCCTGCGTTGCCAAGATCGAGACCGCGCCGGAAGACGCCTATGAAGACGCCCTGGCCTGGACCTTTGAAGGTAACCGGCCGGGCGCGCGCCAGTGCACCGCGCTGGCCCTGATTGCCCTGGGCAATGTGGAAGAAGGCGCAACGCGGCTGGAGAACCTCTCCATGTCCAGCGATGGCGGCACGATGGAACAGCGCGCGGTTTACCTCTCCCAGGCTGGCAATGCCTGGCTGCAGATCGGCGCAGCCGAAGCCGCCGCCGTATCTTTCTCCGAAGCATTGAGACTGGCGCCGGACGAGACCGATCTGCTGCTCGACCGGGCCACCTCCTATATGCTGATCGACAAATGGGACGAGGCAATGGCCGACCTCAATGCGGCTATTGCCCAATCGCCCGGCAGAGCGTCGGCCCATCAGATGCGCGCCGAAGTGCATCTCAGCCAGGACGCGCTCGACCTGGCGATGAAGGATGTCGAGACCGCCATGGCAGCAGACCCGGAAAACATCGACACGCTTCTGGTACGCGGGCGCGTGCGCGAGGCGATGCGGCTGAAGGCGGAGGGGCGCCAGCTGGAAGACTGAGCCCCTCCGGCGGCCAGCTCAGTTTGCGTAGATGACAATTTCCTGACGGTTCTGCGCATCCATCGTGAAGTCGCCCACCGTCAGGCGCTGTCCCTCTTTCGTGACCGAATCGAAATCGGACTCCGAGAAGCCAAACCGCTTCAACAGATTGACGGTGCTTTGGCGTTCGATTGACGAGTGATCGATCGAGATCAGGCTCATCTCGCGAACCCCTTCTTCTTCGTAGATCTGAATCGTGACCTGTATCATCATCGATTGAGGGTCGTCGCGATCACACCGGATCGTCGCATCACCGCCCTCATCAACGCAGGTGATGCCCAGATCCTTTTCGACCGCGGCAACGACCGTTTCCGGAGCAACCCTCCCGTCGAATACCGGCGCACTTCCTCCGCACGCTGCTACAAAAATCGCCGCCCCGATGGCTGAACTCATGAACTTTCTCATATTCACTCCGATACCGGTTTTGAGTCAGAAAATCTAAGATCTGCAAAACCTACGGGCGTGAGATTCGGGGTCAACCCCAAAAAGGCGATCTAAATCCGGGTTATATTACGCCGCGACGTGATAACCGCACCGCCAGAAATACCTGTATACGGACTTTTCTTCAGACCGCCGGATAGCGTTTTTCCAGCATCGCCCAGACCGCGCGCAGACCGCAGGCGGCGCCGCCATCGGGGCGGCCATATTTGGCTTTACGCCAGGCCCAGATGTCGAAATGCGCCCAGCTTTTGGCCGAGACGAACTGTTTGAGGAAGATGGCGGCCGTGATCGAGCCGGCCATCCCTGCCCCGCCCGAATTTACAAGGTCAGCGACGGGGCTTTGCATATAGGCGAGATAGGGGTCCCAGAGCGGCATGCGCCAGACAGGATCGCCGGTCTCTTCGGAGGCGGCGAGGATGTCGGCAGCGAGCTGCTCGTCATCGGTATAGAGCGGGGCGAGGTCCGGGCCGAGAGCCACGCGGGCAGCGCCGGTGAGGGTCGCAAAGTCGATCAGCAGCTCGGGCTGGTCTTCGCTGGCGCGGGTGAGCGCGTCGGCCAGGACGAGGCGGCCTTCAGCATCTGTATTGTCGATCTCGACGGTGAGGCCCTTGCGGCTTTGCAGGATGTCACCGGGGCGGAACGCGTCGCCCGCAATGGCGTTTTCGGCGGCGGATACAAAGAGGCGCAGATGCACCGGCAGGCGCGCTTCCATGACGAGCTCAGCCAGCGCGATGGCATGGGCGGCCCCGCCCATATCCTTCTTCATGATGCGCATGCCGTCGCCGGTCTTGATGTTGAGCCCGCCGGTATCAAAGGTGATGCCCTTGCCGCAGAGCGAGACTTTGGGTGCGCCGGGCTTGCCCCATTCCAGCATGACGAAACGGGGCGCCTTGACCGCCGCGCGCCCGACCGCATGGACCATGGGATAATTCTCATCGATCAGCGCGTCGCCCACGACGGCGGCGACGCGCGCGCCATGACGCTCGCCCAGCGCGCTGATCCGCGCATGGATCTGTTCGGGGCCCATATCGGCCGCCGGCGTGTTCACTAGATCGCGCAGGGCGCTAACTGCGTCTGCCTCGCGCGACAGGCGCGGGGCATCTTCCGACGCCGGGATAAGAAGGCGCGGCGGGGCGGCCTTTTCAGTCCGGTACCCGTCGAACCGGTAGGCCCCATCTGCCCAGCCCGCGGCGATGCTGGCGAAGGGGTAGCCGCCGTCCGCGGCGATTTCATAGTCACCCGCAGGAAGCTTTGCCGACAGGGCGGCGAGCGCGAGCTGATCCCGGCCAGCGCCTAGACCGTAGAGAATGTCGCTTGTGCGGCCATCCGGGCCGGGCACGATCACGCTCTGCCCTGCTCCGCCGGTGAAGCCCTGCGCCTCCGCAATCGCCCGCGCATTGGGGAACGGATCGTTCTCCAGCGCGCCGAACAGGGTGCCCGTATAGAGCCATACCCGAACGGTTTGGGGTGCATCGGAGGTGAAGGACTTGTGCATACTGAGCCTTTCCGGGCGTGTCGGTGGTTAATGGCGAAGGCTCCGGCGTTAACCGAACTTTGACCCGGCCGGGGGCAAAGTCTGCTTCGACCCTCAGGGATACATACACGGAGCCTGCCGATGTCCAGTGCCAAAAAGCCCTTTACCGGCCTCGCCCTCGCTCTGGCAGCGATGACTGGCGCCTGTGCCTCGACCGGGCAAAGCCAGGCGGACAAGGCGTTGTCGCAGGCAGTTGAAGCCGCCCTCGCCCCCGCCCCGCAGGAAGAACGCGACGCCGCCAACCGGGCTGATCCGCTGACGCGGGCGAATTTCTGGTCGAAGGAATATCAGAAAGACCCGGAGAACATCGAAACAGCTCTGCAGTTTGCAGAGTCCCTGCGCGCGATGGGCAGCCAGGACCGGGCGCTGGACGTCGCAACCAAGACGCTGGTGGTTCATCCCGGCAATCCCGACCTGCTGATGGTGACAGGCCGCGTGCGCATGACGGAAGGCAATTTTGCCGCCGCGCGGGCCGCCTTTGAAGAAGTAACCCGCACCGCGCCGGAACGCGCCGATGGCTGGGCCGCGCTGGGCACGGCGTTTGACCAGCTGGAAATGCACCGTCAGGCGCAGACGAACTATCAACGCGCGCTCACACTCGAGCCATCGCGGACCACGACCCTGACCAATTACGGGCTCTCCTTGCTGCTGTCAGGCGATCTGGCCGGGGCCGAAGCCCAGTTGCGCGCCGCCGCCGCCCAGCCGGGCGCGGGCAGCCGGGTCACTGAAAATCTAGCGCTGGTGATCGGCCTGCAGGGGCGGTTTGACGAGATGCAGGCGCTGAGCGCCGCCAATGCCCCGGACAAGGTTGCCGAACAGAACGCCGCCCTGCTGCGCGGGCTGGTCCAGCCGGCACGTACCTATGACGCGCTGATCGGGGGCAAGGATACCTCCAGCGCGGCAGCGCCGGGCACGAAACGCCAGCTGCGCGGCACGCTGAACCATTAATCCGTCAACAGATATAAATCTGATCGATCCGGCCGGGCGCTACGCAGGCGCGGCGCGCCCGTGCGTGTTTCAGCCGATGTCGGCGGGACGCTCGGCCTGCGCGATTTCCGGCGCCACTTCATTTTCCTTCTGCATCGCCTGATACTGAATGTAGGCTGGGCCAAGCACGACCAGGAACAGGACCGGCAGGAAGAACAGGATCATCGGCACGGTGAGCTTTGCGGGCAGCGAGGCGGCTTTTTTCTCGGCCTCCGACATCCGCATCTCGCGGTTTTCCTTGGCCATCATACGCAGCGCGTCGCCCAGCGGTGTGCCGTAGCGCTCGGCCTGGCCAAGCGCCATACAGACAGCCTTGACGCCTTCATGGCCGGTGCGCAGGGCCAGGTTTTCATATGCCAGCCGGCGATCTGGCAGATAGGACAGCTCGGCCACCGTGATGCCGAATTCCTCGGCGAGTTCAGGCGAGGCCGAGCCGATTTCCTGGCTGACCTTGTTGAAACCCATTTCGATCGACATGCCCGCCTCTACACAGATCAGCAGCATGTCCAGCGCATCGGGAAACGCGCGCATGAGGGATTTCTGACGCTTCTGGGCGAGGTTTGAAATGTAGAGGTTGGGCGCGTAAAAGCCCGCCGCTGCGCCGAAGATGACCGAGCCGTATTTCATGAACTGGCTGAGGCCGTGATCGTTGACGAAGAAGATGTAGAAGAACATCAGGCCCGCGCCGGCGAACGGCATGGCCATCCGCGCAAAATAGAAGGCCGAGATGGGGCCTGGACCGCGCAAGCCCGCCTGGTTCATCAGCTTGACGACGTTGGGATCTTCCAGCGCCTGGGCGAGGTTCAGCTTCGAGGAGATGGAGCCGACGACGCTGTCATCCTTGCGGCGCAGGCCTTTCTTTTCCAGCGCCGCGCGGCTCTGCTTGCGCAGCTTTTCGCGCTGGCTGGCGACGGCCTTGAGGCGGGTTTCAAGCTTGTTGCCCTGCAGATAGGGCAGAAAGATCGTCATGAATGTGCCGAAGACTGCCGCCGCCACCAGATAGGCGGCCAGCGTCTGGGGCTTGGTGAAGGAGACGAGGAAGTCATACATCTGTTGCCTGCGCCTCACATATCAAAGTTCATCATATTGCGCATGACCGTGATGCCCGAGCCCATCATACCTACTGCGACGACGAGGATGACGTGACCCGTCTCGGTCGTGAACAGTGTCATGATGTAGTCGGGCGTGGTCAGGAAGACCATCACGCCCACGGCAATCGGAAGGCTGCCGATGATCATGGCCGACGCCTTGGCTTCCGAGGAAAGCGCCTTGACCTTTTCCCGCATCATCTTCCGGGAACGGATCACTGTCGAGAGGTTGTGCAGCGCTTCGGAGAGGTTGCCGCCCGCTTTTGACTGAATGATCAGCACGATGGCGAAGAAGTTGATCTCCTGGAGCGGAAGGCGCTTGTAGAGCGCGGCCAGTGATCGTTCCAGCCCGGCGCCCATCGCGAGATTGTCGGCGAATGTCAGGAACTCCTTGCGCAGCGGCTCGGGGCTTTCCTTGGCAATGACGCGGATACATTCGTTGAGCGGCAGGCCGGACCGCACACCGCGCACGATGATGTCCAGCGCGTCGGCAAACTGGTTGATCATCTTGGTGTGGCGGCCCTTGATCAGGAAGTTGAGTATGAACTGGGGAATGCCCAGAGTGCCGCCAAAGAAGGCCGCTGCGATGAGCACTGGCCGGCTTTTCAGGGAGATACCGTTGATGACGAGACCGTCTGCGCCGGAGATATAGACGATACCTGCGCAGATGAGCCCGCAAACAGCCGAAAGCAGCCAGAACATGGGGACCGGAATTTCCAGGCCCGCCTGAGTGAGCTTGGAGCCGATATTCCGCATGGGATCGTTGCGGCGGCGTTCCTTGTCCTGACGGCGCAGACCTTCGAGCATTTCCTGGGTCTTGGCGCGGCGGCGAATGTTTTCATCGACGACCTTGCCGCCCTTTACAGGCGCCCCTCCCCGGCCCGCGCTGATGGCTCTGGCGCGCTTGCGTGCCGCATCATCATTGCCGCCGGTCAGGACGAGACCAAGCCCGGCAATCGCGAGAAACGCCAGCGCAGCCACGATATAGGGGATCATCGCACCAGACATCAGGCACCGTTCAGTTCATCAAGCGCCGCAGCAAGTTCGCGCTCAAGATTGTAATAGGACGCGCGCTCCCAGAAGCGTGGCCGGCCGATACCGAGCCCGCGATGGCGCCCGATGATCTTGCCGTCTTCATCTTCCCCATCGATCTCGTATTTCATGATGTCCTGAAGGACGATCGTATCGCCCTCAAGACCGAGCACTTCGGTGATGCACATGATGCGGCGGGAGCCATCCCGCAGACGCGAGGCCTGGACGACGATGTCGATCGATCCGACAATCATTTCACGGATGGTTTTTGCCGGAAGGGAGAAGCCGCCCATCGTAATCATGGATTCAACCCGGCTCAGCGCTTCGCGCGGGCTGTTGGCGTGGAGCGTGCCCATCGAGCCGTCATGGCCCGTGTTCATGGCCTGGAGAAGGTCAAACGCCTCAGGACCGCGGACCTCGCCCACGATAATCCGCTCCGGACGCATACGCAGACAGTTCTTGACCAGCTCGCGCATCGTGATCTCGCCCGAGCCCTCGATATTCGGCGGGCGGGTTTCGAGGCGCACCACATGGGGCTGCTGAAGCTGAAGTTCGGCGGAGTCTTCGCAGGTGATGACGCGCTCGCCGGGCTCGATGAAGCCGGTGAGACAGTTGAGTAGCGTCGTCTTGCCCGAGCCCGTACCGCCGGAGATCAGGACGTTGCAGCGGCTGTGGCCGATGATGCGCAGGATTTCGGCGCCGCATTCGCTGATCGAGCCGAAGCGTACAAGGTCGTTCAGTTTCAGCTTGTCTTTCTTGAACTTACGAATGGTGAGCGTCGGCCCATCAATCGCCAGCGGTGGGGCAATGACGTTCACACGCGAGCCATCCAGAAGGCGCGCGTCACAGATGGGGGAGCTTTCATCGACGCGGCGGCCTACCTGGCTCACGATCCGCTGACAGATGTTCATGAGCTGCGCATTGTCGCGGAAGCGGATGTTGGTCCGCTCGATCTTGCCGTTGACCTCGATATAGGTGGTGTCGGCGCCATTGACCATGATGTCGGCAATGTCGTCGCGTGCGAGCAGTGGCTCCAGCGGGCCATAGCCGAGAACATCGTTACAGATGTCGTCCAGCAGATACTCCTGCTCGGAGATCGACATCACGACATTCTTGATGCTGATAATTTCAACCACAATGTCGCGAATTTCTTCGCGGGCACTTTCGGTGTCGAGCTGGGCGAGCTGCGAGAGATCAATCGTATCGATCAGCGCATTGAAGATCGTCGTCTTCGTTGCGTAATACTGATCGGAATGCTGGTTGACCTTGCGGACCGGCTCCGGCTTCACTTCCGGGGTCTTCAATTTGCTGACATGCGGCGCGGCAGGCTCAGACGCGCGCGGCTTGGCCGCCGCCGGAGCCCCCGAAGCTGGCGATGGCGCAGCCGCTGGCTTCGGCGCCGCCGCAGGCGCCGGTGGTGGCAGCGTTGCGGAAGATGTACCCGAGCGTTTGCCGAAAGCCATGTTCTATCCCGTCGTTTTTATCGTCCTACTTACCGAGCAGTTTCTTGAGGAATGATTTCTCAACCCTCTGCAGAGTTCGCCCACTTAAGGACGCTGCCAGTTCGTCTATCGCCATCGCCGGCCGCGACGCCGGGCCGGTCTCTGAAATCATCTGACCATTGTTGGCCGCCGTGCCGAACACTTCAGGATCGAATGGCACAACAATTTCCGGTTCGACGCCAATGGCGGCAGCAAAATCCTTCACCGGAATTTCCGGACGCTTTGGCACACCGCACATATTGAGCACGAGCCGGGGCGGATGGTCGTTGACGCGGTGTCCCTTCAGCTGGTCGATCAGGTTCTTGCCGTTACGCAGCGACGCAAGGTCTGGCTGGCACACCACGATGACTTCATCTGACTGGATCAGCATCGTGCGCAGCCAGTGGTTCCAGACATGCGGCAGATCGAGCACCATGAACGGCACATTCCGTCGCACGCCCTGAATGACGGTCGTGTACGCATCATCGGGAATGTCGATGATCTGATTGATATGCGCCGGGGCTGTAAACAGCGACAGGCGTTCTGTGGCCCGCGCCAGCAGGCGTTCGATAACGGCGTCATCGGCGCGTTCCGGCGCCAGCAATGCGTCCGCAATCGTCTGAGGCGTCTCCTGGTTGAAGTCGAGCGCTGTGGTGCCGAAGGAAAGATCCAGATCGACCAGCGTCGTATTGACCTTGATATTCTCGGCAAGCGACCAGGCAAGGTTGTGCGCAATGGTCGAGGCCCCTACCCCGCCCTTGGCACCGACGACCGAAATCTGGCGGCCGACGAATGGTGCATCGGGATCCGTAAACAGGTTTGAAATCGCCCGGATGATCTGCAGCGGCTGGAATGGCGGGACGAGATATTCGGAGACCCCCCGCGCCATCAGCTGCCGATAGAGGCGGATGTCGTTGACGGCGCCGATAACGAGCACTTTGACATGTTCGTCGCAATGTTCGGCCAAGGCGTCGATTTCACTGACAACCTGCTCTGCGACCGAGCCGGACTCGATCAGGATCAGGTTGGGCGTGGGGTTGCCGCGCAGATAATGGATCGCAGACGGAATACCGCCCGGCAGGCATTCGACCGTTGCCCGGCCCATGCGCCGGTCCTGAGCGCACAGCTCCATGAGCAGGCGGGTTTCTTCGCGCTCATAAAACAGCTTGATGGAAATTGCCGGAAGAAGTGCATCACCGCCCTCGTCCCCCGAAGAGAAGACCGGCATGTTGTAATTGGCCGGACGACCTGCAAACTCGACGACGGGCTGAACCGGCGCTGCGGATGGAGCCGGCGTGTCGCCGAAGATGGCCGCTGTGGCCTTCTCGATAGGTGTCGATGGCGCTTCTTCGCCAAACACATCTTCGAATTCAGGGTCGATGTCGTCTTCGAACATCGTGTTATCCTTGCCCATCTTGATCGTGCTCCCCGTGGCTCCTGCCAAAACCTTACTGGACTGCCGACGAAACGGCGCCGGATTCCTGGCTCGAGCGTTCCGATGCGGTGGATTCACCCGCGCGGAACTTCTCGAGAATGACTTCGCGGCGCGCCAGATCCGAACGGTCCAGCGGGCGGTTGCCCAGAAGGTCGGCTGGGTCAATGATCATCGCAGCGAGATTGGTGCGCACCGAGCAGCCGAGTGTTTCCATCTGATTATTGGAATCGATGTTGCTGAAATCGACCGTCGACTTTGGCGGACAATTTGGCGCAATCGCCTCATAGCTCTGATAGGCAAGGATCATCGGCTCACTGACGGAAGAACCTGACCCGTGAGCTGTGCCGGAAATTTCCTGATACTCAACGCCCATATCCCAGGCGATGGCGCGTGCCTCTGCCACAGCGGCCACAGCCAGCTGGGGATTGGACGAAACCTGGGGCATCGACAGGACGAGCGGACCATGACCCCGCCGCACATATCCGCGCATGAAATCCTGGATGCGGGCGCGGTCGGAGCTGGAAAGCTCACCGGCATAGGCGTCAATCGAAACCTCAAGGAACTCGGTGCGCTTCTCGACCTTGATGGGATTGAGGTCCAACGGCGAAGTCTCCAGGTAGGCGGCGGGAACCGCGGTCGGCGCGACGCTGGCGCAGGCCGTGATCGCCGCGGCGCCGGCGCCCAACGCGATGAGTGTTTTCAGTGAACGGATGTGACGGGTCATGTCTGTCTTGCCCTACTCTTCCATAAAGCCCACGGGGGCGCGATAGTCATCCGGCTTGATGGGAGCGCCATCACGGCCATAGGTTTCATTCAGCTTGCCGAAGAAGATGGTCTTGGCGTCCGATGCGTTGGCGTAACCATCGGCCGGCGTCACCATGCTTGCCTTGTTGGTAGCGCCGACGAGATAAGGCGTTACCATCACCACCAGTTCTGTTTCTTCCGACAGGAAGTCCCGCGACTGGAACAGGGATCCGAGGATCGGCAATTTCTTGAGGCCGGGCAGCTGGTCGATGGTCTGACGGTCTTTCACCGAGATGAGACCGGCCATCATCATCGAGCCGCCCGAGGGAAGCTCGACCACCGATTCAGCGCGCCGGACGGACAGGGCCGGCAGTGTGGCGCCCTGGATGATGGTCGTGTTGCCATCTCCATCGGTGATGGTCTGAGCCGCGCCCTGGAAGGCGCCCTGTGAGGTCAACTCGGACACTTCGGTCGAAACCTTCAGAGATATGCGGCCCTCGGACAGCACGACCGGGGTGAAGGCAAGGCCCACGCCATAGGGCTTGAACTCAACCGTGATCTGACCGTTCTGGTTCTGGCCGACCGGCACGGGGAACTCGCCGCCCGCGAGGAATTTGGCGCTTTCGCCCGACATGGCGACGATGTTGGGTTCTGCCAGTGTGCGGACGATACCTACCCGCTCCATGGCATCGATCGCGGCGCCGATGGAGGATTGCAGACGGCCATTGTTGTAATTGGTGTATCCGGTTTCCAGTGAGATGCCGCCCAGCGCCTGTCCCTGAACGTTGAAGCCGCTCGACGCGCTGCCGCTGATCGTATTGCTGGAGGGGCCGGCTGGCTGGAGCATTTCGACAGCGGTGCCTTGACCGGTCGTGTTGTACTCGCCGGAATCCGGATCGAAGAACAGAGGCAAGCCGCCCTGGAAAACCTGCTGCAGGGTCTGGTTTGCCAGTTCGCCGAAGCTGGTGGCGCCCGAGAGATTGATACCAAGCTGTTTGATCACGCTGCGCTGCATCTCGACGATGCGCACTTCGAGCATGACCTGATCGGCCGCGTTGACGTTCAGCATGTTGACGATCTGGAGTTCACCGCCCCCGGCCGATTCCGGGAAAAACGCCTTTACCAGTTGGCTGACCTGATCAGACTGGGAGAGGTTGTCCACCATGCCGGTCAGGATGACGCTGCCATTGAAGCTTTCGATCTTGACGCGCGCATCGGGAATGTGGCGCGAGATGGTCTCTTCGAGCGCAGCAAGATCGGTCTCAACCATGATGTTGAGATCAAGCAGGGTGTTGCCGGCCCGGTCAAAGATCAGGGCATTGGTCTGTCCGAACTTGATGCCCCGGAAGATGATCCGCTGCGCGGTCTGCACGACAGCGTCGGCAATCTCCGGATTGGAAATGACCACATCGGCGGCAGGTGCTTCCAGATCGACGATCATCGACTTGTCGACGCCCAGCGTCACGCGGCGGGAAACGGCCTGGTCACCCGGCTTGGTGATGCTGGTGCCCATGCCGTTGGGAATGGTCTGGGCCAACGCGAAGGGCGCTGGGAGGATTGCAACTATGGCAGCGCAGGTCAGCGCCTTGATCGTGCGCATGTTCAGTTGCTCCCCATGGCCGTAAGTGTCGGCTGGCTGTTGCGGATAATCATGACCGCGCCTTCCCCTTCATCCCCGCCATTCAGCTCGAGGCGCGGCTTGCGCGGAGAACTGACGGCAAGGTCGTTGAGCGGGCGCAGAGCCAGCGAAAGTTGTCCCTTGCTTTGGGAAAGGGCGACGAGCTCGGCCTCGGACGGCAGCACTTCAAGCGTGGCTGTCTGGCCGATACGCGTGGATTCTTCGGGCTCACCGGGTGCATAGGTCTGGTCGATTGCCAGAACGCGGACATTCTGCAGGACCGTCATGGAGACAGTACGCGCCGAGGTCAGCCCGTTCGTGGCCGATGGGGTCTGCTCATAGGTCAGGATCAGGTCGACCCGGTCATTTGGCAGGATGAAACCGCCTGAAGCGGACTCGGGCGAGATGCCAATCGAGACCGCGCGCATGTCTTCACCCATCAGGACGGGCAGAAGGCCCGCCTCGCCGCGCTTCACGACGCGCTGCGGCATGATGGGCTCAAGCTTGTAGATCGGCATTTTGACGACCGCGCCGGTCAACTCTTCAACGGCGCCGGGCGCGGCGGTCTCGGTGTATTGCCCTTCGGCAACGCCCAGTTCCGGCCAGATCGACCATTGCAGGTCTTCCGCCTTGATCTGCTCACCAATGGTCAGATCGCGGCTGGCGGTCAGAACCTTGATTTCCGAGACCTGCTCTTTCTCGATGATATTATTGTCGCGGGTGACCGTTTCGGTCACGACCTGCGGCTGGCTCATCCGGCTTACAAGCAGGGCTGCCCCGCCGGCCGCCACAAGCGCCAGCAACAGGATGATAATGCGTATAGGCGACATGCGGCGCCACTCCCTCCGAATTCCGCAAACAAAGGTAAATGTTTGCGGCCAGCCAGTTCATACTGTTCGGAAAATTGCATGCGCCGCCTAAAGGATCGTTAACCGGTAATTCCGGCGGCCCTGAAGAGATCAGCAAGCAGGGGCGACGCGGAACCCGCCAGGATCGCGCCGGCGGCGATCGCGACGCCGTAGGGAACGCTGGCTTTGTCCTGGAACGGGGCCCGCATGAAGCCGGGGACAGCTTCGGCAGGTGTGGTGCGGCGGACCGCCAGGATCAGCATGGCGCAGATACCGCCCGCGATTGCCATCTTGAAAGCAAAGGCAAACGCCGCTTCCGGCCCCATCCACAGTACGACGGCGGGGATCATCTTGGCGTCCCCTCCCCCGAAGATGCGGAAGGCAAAGAGGCCAAAGGCAACCACGAAGGCAAGGCCGCCCGCCATCAGATGGCCGCCAATGATCTCAAGTGGCAGGCCTGAAACGGCAGCCGCTGGAATAAAGAGGCCTGCGATCGTCAGGTTCAGCCAGTTGGGAATCTTCAGCTGATTAATATCGTAGAGTGCCGCCACAACACACAGGCTGAGAAAAAAGGCTGCGAGGACCATGAGGGCCATGGGGCGTCTCCCGTTTGATTTGTCACCAACCCGCACCCTGCCGCAAAAGCCTGAAAGAAGCCTTGAAGCAGATGAACCGGGCACAAACGAAAAGAGCCGCCGGAAGACCGGCGGCTCTCTCACTATGCAATATCGCTAACTTGCAGCGAATTAGGCAGGCGCTTCGCCAGTCCGGATGCCTTTTTCAATTTCGTCGAACGTGGTGTCGACTTGGGTACCCAGAGCGGAAACACCGCCGATGATGGCGACAGCGATCAGAGCGGCGATGAGGCCGTACTCGATTGCGGTTGCGCCGGACTCATCTTTCAGAAAACGTGCAAACATTGGAAACTCCCATCATGCGTTTGAAAGTCCCGGCTTGAAACTTTTATTCCCGGAACAGGTACGGTTCTACACGAGCAGTCCTGACATCTCGTTTCCGCAAACGGAAAAATCATGAAGCAAAATCAGGGGGTTGTTTACCGATTCGGATGGGACGAATCCGGCCGTCACGCGCGCGTGATTCCTTATATATACATTTGGAAAAGTGGCCCCAGCCGCCCCCTCGCCGCAAGGCGTAGGCGGCTTCATTAGGAAATGGGAAACTAAAATCAGCGACGGTCCCTCAAACCCGCGCCGGAGCCTCCGTATAATGAAGAACGCCGTAAAGCCTGCTCTCGTCGCCCTCGCAAGCCTGTTCCTGGCAGGCACTGCCTTCGCCCAACAGCTGTCTGTTGAGGCCTCCAAAACCGTACCGCTTCGCCTGACCGGCCCGGCCGCCAGCATTGTTGTCGGTAACAAGAACATTGCCGATGTGGCGGTTCATGATGACCGGCTGATCTTCGTTACAGGCAAAAGCTATGGCACCACCAATCTCATGGTGTTCAATAAGGCCGGTGAAGAGGTGTACAGCGCCGAGGTTGTTGTCACCGCCAACTCATCCAGTCTGGTGACTGTCAATCGCGCCGGCCAGAACCAGACCTATGACTGCGCGCCTGTGTGCCGCTCGGCCCTGACACTGGGTGATGACTCGGAATATTTCTCCGGCCTCATTCAGCAACAGATACAGACCCAGGCTTTGACCGACGGCAACTGAGGCGCCGTCTCTCAGGACAAGATGCATGAAATTGCATTGACCTGATCAACGGGACACAAACCGGAACATGATAGGTCTTCAGGCTGATCCCAGTGGGGAAGTTCGCCTGATGATGCCCAGCGCCCGATACAGCCTTGCCGCGCGCCTGCGTGAGCGCTTCAGCAGCTATGCCAGCGAAAATCGCGGCGTGGCTGCGGTGGAGTTCGCCCTGATTGCGGCGCCCTTCTTTTTTCTGATTTTTGGCCTGCTCGAAGTGTGCATGATCTTCATCATGGCCGCGATCCTGGATCATGGGGTTGCCAATGCTGCCCGCCCTCTTCGCACCGGCGCAGCCCAATCCGCCGGTATGTCCGCAGAAGAATTTCGGAGCGCGCTGTGTAACGAAATGATGGGGATGATGGATTGTGAGAACCGCCTCTACTTTGATGTTCAGACAGTTAGTGGATTCTCCAGCACACCATCGGGATCGCCCATCAACGTCGCCGGTCTGATAGATGACGAAGATTTCGGATTTGCGCCCGGTGGACCAAATGACATTGTCGCCGTGCGCGTGTTTTACGAGTGGGATTTGTTCACTCCCGGCATCACAGCGCCGCTCGCCAATTTGGCTGAGAACAGGCACCTGATCCAGTCCAACGCTGTGTTCCGCAATGAGCCCTTCGGGAGTGAATCAGAATGATGTTCCGTCAGTATTTTGAGGCACGCCTGTCTCGGAAGAATGCTCCGCGAAAGCGCGGCGTCAAAAGTCTTTTGCGAAATGAGGACGGTGTATCCGCTGTTGAATTTGCAGTCATTGCACCCTTGATGGTACTGATTTTCTTCGGCTGTATCGAACTCAGCTTTCTAATGCGGGCTGACCGGCGCGTGACGGCGACTGCTTCGAGCCTTGGTGATCTCACCTCGCGCCTGGCCACGGTCACCGATGCTGACATGCGTGAGCTTTACAATGCCGCTACCGTGATGATGCAGCCCTACCCGGCCTCGGAAACCCGCATGCGCATCACGTCCATCGAGGACAATGGCAACGGCCAGAAGCGCGTTAAATGGTCTGATGGACATGAAATGACACCGCGCGCGGTCAACTCGCTCGTCAATATACCTGATGGCATCGTGCCGAGCCCTGGCTCGGTGATCCTCACCGAAGTGGAATATGATTATTCCAGCGGCTTTGGCTTTGTGATCGATACGTCAACCACAATTGCCGACAGCTTTTACCTGCGCCCGCGGCGCGTTTCGAATATCGAGCGTAGCCGGAGCGGCGGCAGCGCGCCGGCCTTTGGGCCGACGAGCTAGGCCACGCGTCGCGGCGGTGGGTCGGACTTGACCGTCAACAGGACGGCAAGGCCAAAGAAGAACAGAAGCGCAATCGCCGACATGCCGATCCGCTGGTCACCAGACCAGAGGGTAAACTGCTCGATCAGCAGCGGGCCAAGCCAGACCGTGACCGTGCCGGCAATCGCAAACAGCCCGAAGAACTCGCCCCGCATATGCGGCGGCGCGACATGGATCAGCATCGAGCGGCTGGACGAAATGTTGGCCGTGGCGAACACCGCGATCAACGCGCCCTGAACAAGGTAGATCAGGTCTGACGAGCCGGAAAAGAACGGCGCGTTCCAGACTGTCACGTTTGGCACCAGGCCAAAGAAGGCGGAGTCCCGCGTTACTGACAGGCCGAGGAACAGGATGACGACGATGGCCGCAATCTCGACAATCAGCGCGTTTTTCGGGCCAAGCCGTTGATCCAGCCAGCCGCCGAAGATGCCGCCGGCAACGCCCCAGGCGGACGCCCAGATGGCATAGATGGTCAACTCTATGAGGCCCCAACCGAGAAACAGGCTGACATAGACGGCCCCGATGGTGAGCAGCGCAAACATGCCGTCGGCATAGATCGTCCGGGCGATGAGGAATTTGAACGCTTCACGGTGCTGGGCCGCCTGCCGGATGGTGCGGATGACGCCTTTGGCGCCTTCGCTGATCGCCCGGAGCGGCGGCGTGCCCCGCACGCCCGTATCCTTCGCATAGAGGAAGAACGGGATCATGGCGGCAAGCATCCACACGCCGCAAATCGGACCGACAATGCGGAACTGTTCGAACTGGGCTGCATTAATCCCGAAAAGAGGCTGTGCGAACGGCCAGGCAAGGGCCAACGGCAGCGCGAACATAAAGACGATGGCGACAAACATCAGCGTCGCCATGCCGTTGCCGAGCGCCAGCCCCAGGCCCGAGACGGCAGGCAGGGCATCCAGGCGCGCAGCGTCCGGCAGCATAGAGTTATGCGCCACCTCGCTATAGCTGTAGCAGACATAGGCAATGATCAGCAGCGACATGATCGCTCCGGTCGAGAGACCGGCAGGGCCTGGGATGGCCCACCAGAGCGAAATGCCGACCAGCGAGATCAGCGACAGGCAGAAGAAAATGAGCGGTTTGCGGCGCAGGCCCCGGTCAAACGCTGCGCCGAGGAAAGGCGCTGTGAGCGCGGCTATATAGCCTGCGGTCTTGGAGAGGTTGGCGACCATCGCCTGGCCTTCGGCGCCGGCAACCCTGCGGGCCTCATCCGGGGAGAGGCCTTCCAGCCGGCCGCTGGCGAGGATGTCGGCCCCGACAATGTCGCGCGCAAAATAAGGCGCGAACACATAGATGACGATCAGGATGTAATAGGGGTTCCGCGCTGCCTCGAACCAGGCCCAGGCAAAGCCGGTCTTGCCGAGCGCGCCGCCCTCCCCGAGATGTTTGTGAGGCGAGGTACCGCCAGCAGCATCCACGATCGCTTGAGCCATTCGCATCCTCCCGGCGCGTGTGCCCGCGCGTCTGTTTGGCGAGACTAGACGCTAATCCATAAAGCGGAAGGTGGTTTTGTCTGTGACCTTGCGTCAGCCCTTGAGCCTGGCCTCAAGCTCTCCGGCATAACGGGTAATGTCCCCTGCCCCGAGGCAGACCACCATCGCGCCCGGCCCTGCCAGCGTCTTCACCACCTCTGGAAGCTCAGCCAGCGATGGCAGCGCGCGGGCGCTGCGATGACCGTTACGCTGGATCGAGCGGACAAGGGTCTCATGGGTAATACCGGGAATCGGCGTCTCGCCTGCTTCATACACCGGCGCGACCAGCACATGGTCAGCCTGGTCAAAACAGCGGGAGAAGTCTTCAAACAGGTCTTTCAGGCGCGAATAGCGGTGAGGCTGGCAAACAGCGATCACTGTGCGGTCGGCCTGCATCGCGCGGGCCGCTTTCAGCACGGCGGCAATCTCCACCGGGTGATGGCCATAATCATCGATAATCTTGACCGGCTCGCCGCCGGCAGCCGGCAGCCATTCGCCCACGGGTGTAAAGCGCCGCTTCACGCCGCCAAAACTCGCCAGCGACGCGCTGATCTGCTCGTCACTCGCGCCGAGTTCCAATGCCACGGTGATAGCGGCCAGTGCGTTCTGGACATTATGCTCCCCTGCCATCGGAAGCGTCAGCCCCTCGATACGGCGCGGCGCCTCGCCCGCCCCCCGGCGGATTTCGACATCGAAATGCGCGCCCTTGAGATCAGTACTCAGATTGACGGCGCGCACATCGGCCTGGAGGTTGAAGCCATAGGTGATGCGGCGACGATCAGTCACGCGGGCGGCCAGCGCCTGCACTTCCGGATGATCCGTGCACAGAACGGCGAATCCATAGAAAGGCAGATTTTCAACGAACGTATCGAACGCTTCGCGCAGCTTATCCATGGTGCCGTAATGGTCCATGTGCTCGGGGTCGATATTGGTGACGATGGCACAGGTCGGGTGGAGCTTAGCGAACGTACCATCGCTCTCATCACTTTCGACCACCATCCAATCGCTTTCGCCCGCTTTGTAGTTCGAGCCATAAGCATGAATGATGCCGCCATTGATCACCGTCGGATCAATGCCCGCGCCATCCAGCAGGCAGGCGACAAGCGAGGTCGTGGTTGTCTTGCCATGCGTGCCCGCGACGCACACGGTGTATTTGAGGCGCGTGATTTCCGCCAGCATGTTGGCCCGGCGCACGACGGGAATGCCTGCCGCGCGCGCAGCCTGAACTTCGGGATTGTCCCGCCGGATGGCGGTAGAAATGATGACCGTGCCGGCGCCCACCACATTCTCAGGCTTGTGCCCGATGAACACTTTCACGCCGCGCGCGCGCAGGCGCTCGACATTGGCGCTGTCAGAAACATCCGAGCCCTGAACCTCATAACCCATGGTGAGCATGACGTCGGCAATGCCAGACATACCGATGCCGCCAATGCCGACTATATGGGCAGGGCCAACAGGAAAGGGTGTGGGGGTCGTCATGGGAAACCTTGAATCCTACATCGTTCGCCGCGTCAGAGACATGAACAGGCCGACGATCGCAACCAGCAGCATCACACCAATGATCAGCGCCAACCGGCCCTCACCGGCCACTTGCGTGCCCTCGACCAGAGCTTCCACATGCGAGAAGTACGACATCCAGAAAACGCCTACCGTCACCCCCCATGCCGCCGAAAGCAGCCGGGACGATCCCTGATTGAGCGTGCGCAAGCCGCCCCAGATGAGCGCGCCGGCCGCAATGAAATCGACCACCCAGAAGGGCCAGGGCTGCCAGCCGCCCCAGTTGCGCACAATTTCGGCGATTGCGAGAAACACCCCAAAGATAAGGGCAATGAAAGCAGACTTGCGGATCATAGTTCTGCGATCCTTTCGGCCATTTCCGCCAGTTTCTGGGCCGCATCCGGGCGGGCTGCAGATTTCGCCGCAGCCGCGCGGGCCGTCAGGTCTGCGCCATCCGACAGCCGGGCCGAGATCAACTCGCCCAGCAATTTGGGCGTTGCATTTGTTTCCAGGATCATGTCGGCTGCGCCAATGGCGGTCAGCGCCTCAGCATTCGCGGCCTGATGGTCATCCATGGCAATCGCCAGCGGAATGAGGATCGACGGGCGCCCGACAGTGGCCAGTTCGCTGACCGTGCCCGCACCCGACCGGGCAATCACGAGATGAGCTGCAGCCAGACGCTCAGGCATATCCCCGAAGAATGCAGCAAGCTCGCACTCAATCCCGGCGCTGCGGTAGAGGTTGGAGACGCTTTCGAACTGCTCCTCGCGCACCTGCTGAACCACCTTGAGGCGCACGCGCAGCGGCGGGGCAACATGGTTGGCAATCGCCAGCGGCACAATCTCGCCAATGATGCGTGATCCCTGACTGCCGCCTGTAATGAAGATGTTGAGCGTACCGTCCGTAGGCGGAAAAGGCACCTGCCCCGCCGCGATGATGGGCGCGCGCACAGGGTTGCCGATGACCATATGCGCCGAGCCGCGCGGCAAGCGGTCGAGCCGTTCAAAACCGCTGGCGACAAGCTGTGCGTGCTTTGCAAACTGCCGGTTCACCCGGCCGAGGACGGCGTTCTGCTCATGGATGATGATCGGCACTCCGAGCCGCCGCGCCGCCGCCAGAGCCGGAAAGGCAGGATAGCCGCCAAAGCCTGCAACCAGCGCCGGGCGATGCTGTTTCATCAGACGCCGGGCACGGGCAATGCCTGCATTGATCTTGAGCGCCGCGCCCGGAACGGTCCAGGGCTTGCGAAAATTCGGGCTGGCCGCCTCGATCTCTTCCTTCCAGTCTGCCGGGAAGTCCGCCGCATAGCGCAGGCCGCGCGAATCTGAGATCAGCGCCGTATTCCACCCACGCGCGCGCATTTCGTCGGCAAAGGCGCGCGCCGGGAACATGTGACCGCCGGTGCCTCCGGCCGCAATGATGACGAGTTTTTCAGTCCCGGTGTCAGCCATACTGGCCTCGGCTCCTTGTGCCTTCTCCGCGGACGAGAGCAAGCGCAAGGCCGAGCGTCAATCCCATACCCACCATGGAGGAGCCTCCATAGGAAACAAAAGGCAGTGTCATGCCCGTTGGCGGCAGGACAGCCAGATTGACGCCGATGTTCACCGCCGCCTGAAGGCTGAACAGGGTAAAGAGACCTGCCGCTGCCGTGCGGGCATAGCCATCCTCGATGCGGGCCGAGGCGCGGAAGCCGCGAATCGCCATCATCGCAAAGATCGCCATCAGCACGATGATTGCCACGAGGCCAAACTCTTCGGCCATCACAGCGAAGATGAAGTCGGTGTGCGCGTCCGGCAGGCGCGCCTTGACGAGCCCCTCCCCCGGCCCAACGCCGAAGAGACCGCCCCGGCTGATGGCCTCAGCGGCCTTGTCGAGCTGGTAGCTGTCGAGTGGCTCGGGATTGAAGATCATATCCACGCGCCGCTTCACATAGGGCAGCAGGTTGTAGAGGAAGAATGCCAGCGCCCCGCCGCCAACGGCAAACACCGCAACCCAGCGCTTGGGAAGCCCGCTCACGAAAAAGGTAATGATAAAAGCAAAGGTCAGCAGAGCTGACTGGCCAACATCCGGCTGCATCAGAAGCAGGCCGAGTGTGACGGCATAGAACAGGAACGCGATCAGCGCCCACGGCCCTTTGGGATAAAGCTCCCGCTGGGCCAACAGCCAGCCGCACAGCAGGATCAGCGCCGGTTTCACCATCTCGCTGGGCTGGATTGAAAACCCGGCAAAGCGCAGCCATCGCTGCGCGCCCTTGGCCTCATGCCCGATGCCCAGCACGATGACCATCATCCCCAGACTGACGAAAAAAATCATCGTGGCCGCGCGGCGCGCCCATTTCCGGTCCAGGAAGCTCATCACTATCATGATCGTGAAGCCGATGGCGGCGAGCGCGGCCTGCCGGTAGACGAAATGGTAGGCATCGTCATAGCCGATACGCGTAGAGGCTGATGGCCCTGCCGCCAGCGACATCAATAGACCGATGAACAGCAGCAGAACCGCGCCGGCCACCAGGCCCCAGTCCAGCGTGCGGCGCCATTCGGTAAACCAGGATGTATCCGAACGCGGCAGAAGCGGTGCGTTGGCCGTATAGCTCACGCGGTCACCTTGAGGCTCGCCGGCACAATGCCGTGCACGAGCGTGCGGAACGCATCGCCCCGGTGTTCGTAATCCTTGAACTGGTCAAAGCTGGCGCAGGCGGGCGAGAACAGGATCACGGCGCCGGGCTCGCCGGCCGCTTTCGCGTCGCGGTAAGCGGCCTCAACCGCGCGGTCCAGCGAGCCGCAAACCTGTGAGGGCACCTTGCCGTTCAGGGTCGCGGCGAAGGCGTCTTCGGCCTGGCCGATCAGGTAGGCCTTGGTGACGTTGGGAAAGAGCGATGCGAGCGGGGCAATGCCCTCCGCCTTCGGAACACCCCCGGCGATCCAGTAGATGTTCTTGAAGGAGCGCAATGCCTGTTCGGCGGCCTGGGCGTTGGTTGCCTTGGAATCATTGATGAAGCGAATGCCGTCGAGCTCGCCAACTGCTTCCATCCGGTGGGCGAGGCCAGGGAAGGTGCGCAGGCCCGCCATGATCGTTGCCGGATCAAGGCCGAGCGCGCGGCAGGCGGCATAGGCAGCGGCTGCGTTCTGGTGATTGTGGCGCCCGATCAGCGCCGGACACTCATCCAGCTTGCCGACAAATTCAGCCTTGCCGGACTGGTTGTCATAAAGGCGGCCATCAACCGCGCTGATGCCCTTGCCGAGGGTGTAGGTGGAGGAAATCTGCACCACCTTTTGCGGCCCCTTGGCCGACAGGCCAATGGCGATCGATTGGGTGTAGATGTCGTCAAAACCAATGACGGCGACATTCTTGTCCGTCTGGTTCTGGAAAATGCGCATCTTGGCGGCCTGATAGCCATCCATCCCGCCATGCCGGTCCAGGTGATCGGGCGAGAGGTTCATGAAGACGCTGACATCGCAGTGCAGGCTTTTGACCAGATCAAGCTGGTAGGACGAAAGCTCCAGCACATAGATGGCGTTGGAATGCAGGGCAGCGAGATCGAGCACGCCGGTGCCGATATTCCCGCCGACGCGCGCGTCCCGGCCAGCCTGTTTCAGGATATGGCCGATCAGCGCGGTGGTCGTCGATTTGCCGTTCGTGCCCGTGACAGCGACAACCTTCGGACGCGCCCGCTCAGGCAGAGCCTGCACCGCGCGGGCAAAGAGTTCCATGTCGCCGATCACCGGAACGCCGGTCATCTCCGCCATGCGAACGAGGCGGTGGGGCTGGGGAAATTTGAACGGAATGCCTGGTGACAGGACGAGCGCGGCAAAGGTCTGCCAGTCACGCTTGTTGATATCGGAGAGGGCAATGCCGGCAGCTTCCGCCTTGGCACGGGTTTCCTCATTATCGTCCCACGCATGGACGCGCGCGCCGCCAGCCTTGAGGGCTTTGGCCGCGCTGAGACCGGAGCGGCCAAGGCCGTACACCGCAACGTCTTTTCCAGCGTATTCGGTAATGGGGATCATGGCGCGCGGGTTACCTCAGCTTCAGCGTGGCGAGGCCCGCGAGGGCGAACAGGACGGAGAGTATCCAGAAGCGCACGACAACGCGCGTTTCCGGCCAGTTCTTTTTCTGGAAGTGGTGGTGCAGCGGCGCCATCAGGAAGATGCGCTTGCCCTCACCCGTCAGGCGCTTGGTGATCTTGAACCAGCCGATCTGCGTCAGCACCGAAACCGCCTCGATCACGAAGAGGCCACCGATCACCACCAGCGCAAACTCGTGCTTGGTCGCAACAGCTACGACGCCGAGCATGCCGCCAAGGCCGAGCGAGCCGGTGTCGCCCATGAAGACCTTTGCCGGATAGGCATTGTACCAGAGGAAACCCATGCCCGAGCCGATCAGCGCGCCGAGGAGCACGGCCAGCTCGCCTGCCCCCGGCGCAAACTGGATGCCGAGATAGGACGCGAACACAAAGTTACCTGTCAGGTAGGCAATCATCGCATAGGCGGCGGCGGCGAATGTCATCGGCACGATGGCGAGGCCGTCGAGGCCATCGGTGAAGTTCACCGCATTGGCCGCCCCGACGATGACGATCATGCCGAAGAGGATGAAGAAGCCACCGAGCGGCAGGAAGTAGTTGTTGACGAAGGGCACGGCGACGCCGCCCGAGAAGTTGGGATCGGCCGGCTCAACAGAGGTCTGCGGCGCAAAGCCTGCAATCCATTCCGCCAGCGGATTGAACGGGCCCCATTCGGCATGGCCCGCCGGGGTGTGGGCGCCGTGCAGGCCCATGATGATGGCGCAGGCAAGCGCGGCAATACCAAAGCCCGCAATCAGCCGCGCGCCGGCAGACACGCCGTCGGTCGACTGCTTGGTGACCTTGGCATAGTCATCCAGGAAGCCGAGGATGGCATAGGAGAAGGTGACGAACAGGGTGACCCAGACGTAAGGGTTCTGAAGGTTGCCCCACAGCGCCACGCCGACAATCAGGCCCAGCCAGATGAGAAAGCCGCCCATGGTGGGCGTGCCCTGCTTGGACAGCTGCATTTCCAGCGACAGGTCGCGGATCGGCTGGCCCTTGCCCTGACGGGCGCGCAGGAAATTGATCAGCATGTCGCCGAACAGAACCGTCACCAGAAATGCAGTGACGACCGCCGCACCTGTGCGGAAGGTGATGTAGTTCAGCAGGTTGAAGAGACCGCTGTCTGCGGCCAGCAGTTCGTACAGCATCAGCTTACCCTCGCAGCCCCTTCTGGACCGCCATCCATCTTGCCCAATCCGGCCGGCACGCTCCATTGGCGCAGCCGGTCCGCTATTCGACCCATCCCGGACGCATTCGACCCTTTGATCAAGAGAACATCCCCAGCGCGGAGTGCTTTTTGCAGTTGATTCCACAACTCATCCGCTGTCGGAGCAGATACCTGCTGCAGATCGCGCGGAAGCGCCTCGGAAAGGTGTTGCATTTCAGCACCAACCAGGAACACACCGTCAACGCCCGCTTCCACCACGGAACTGGCAAGCCCCCTGTGTTCTGCGGCCGAGGAATCCCCGATTTCCTTCATATCGCCCAGCGCCGCTAGGCGGCGCGTGCCAGCGCGTTGAGCCAGGCCCTTGAGCGCCGCACGCATGCTGGCAGGATTGGCGTTGTAGGCGTCATCAATCAGCGTGATTTCGCCGATATCCGGCAAAACCAGCGTTTCGGAAGTGCCCCGGCCGGGCGGTGGCGCGTAACCAGACAGCGCCTCAGCGCAATCCTTGACCGACAGGCTGGCCTGGCTTGCCGCCAGCAAGGCAGCAGCGACATTCTGCGCCCAGTGAGCGCCGACGGCGTTCAGCGTGACGGCGACGCGCTGGCCCACAATGCTGACCTCAACGCGGCTGGTGCGGCCATCGGTTTCATACGCCACGATGCGGGCCGTTGCGTCCGGAGACGCCCCGAATGTTTCAACATTGCCTGTCGGACAGAAACTCCGTGCCCGTTCGGAAAGATAGTCTAAAAAGGTATCATCCGCGGGCAGAATGATCGTGCCGCCGGACTCAAGCCCGGCAAAAATGTTGGCTTTCTCTTCGGCAATCCCCTCGACCGAGCCAAGCCCTTGCAGGTGGGCGGCAGCGATACAGGTCACAATACCGGTATGCGGGCGCACCATCTGGCTGCGCGGGGCAATCTCGCCGGGCGTATTCATGCCGATCTCGAAGACGGCGCGCTGCGTTTCTTCCGGCATCCGGGCCAGCGTCAGCGGCACGCCCCAGTGATTGTTGAAGCTCTTGACGTTCCAGTGGGCCGGGCCATGCGCGCGATAGATCTGCGCCAGCATTTCCTTCACCGAGGTCTTGCCTGCGGACCCCGTCACCGCTGTGCGATGCGCGCCGCAACGTACCCGCGCCGCAATGCCCATCTGCGTCAACGCCTCAAGCACATCCTCAACCTGCACGACCGGTCCGCCCGGCATGGGACGGGAAACAAGCGCGCCCGCCGCGCCTGCCTTGAAAGCGGCCTCGACGAAATCATGCCCGTCGCGCTGATCTTTCAACGCCACGAACAGATCGCCCTTCTGCAGGGTGCGCGTATCGATCGAAATCGATCCCGTCACTTCAAACGCCGCGCTGGCGTCGCCGCCGGTGGCAAGCTCCATGTCGCTGGAAGTCCAGAGGGGGCGGTTCATCGCACAAGCCCTTTCAGGGCGGCCAGCGCCTCATCCTGATCGGAGAAGGGCAGAACCTGCGAACCGATGATCTGGCCGGTCTCATGTCCCTTGCCGGCGATCACTAGCGTATCGCCTTTTTTCAGTTCACGGACCACCGCATGGATGGCCTCTGCCCGGTCGCCGATCTCGCGCGCGCCCGTGGCGCCGCCCAGCACAGACGCGCGGATCTTTGCCGGATCTTCCGAGCGCGGATTGTCATCGGTCACGATCACGTCGTCGGCCTGCCGGCTGGCGATCTCGCCCATGATCGGCCGCTTCTTAGCGTCCCGGTCGCCGCCACATCCGAAGATCACCTTCAGCCGTCCTGCCGTATGCGGACGCACCGCCCGCAACAGAACGTCCAGCCCGTCGGGCGTATGGGCATAATCCACGAACACGGCCGCGCCGGTCTCCGTCTTGCCGACAAACTCCAGACGCCCCTTGACGGGCTTGAGGTTTGCCAGCCCGTCAGCCACAGCCGGAAATTCCATGCCCAGCGACAGGCAGAGCGCCGCCGCCGCCAGCGCGTTCAGCGTCTGAAACTCGCCGATCAGCGGCAGCTCGATGGGCTTTTGCTCAACGTCTTTCCAGTAGAGAAACAGCGTCTGCCCTGTCGCCTTGGGCATCAGCTCATCGATCCAGAGATCTTCCCCGCGCCAGCCGAACGACACCACCTGCAGGCCCGCCTTGCGCGCGGTCTCCTCGACCGCTTCGCGGTGATCGCTGTCAGCATTCACGATGGCCGGAATACCCCTGGGCGCCAGGTCCCGGAAGAGGCGCACCTTGGCGTCCAGATAGGCTTCCATCGTCGCGTGATAGTCGAGATGGTCCTGCGTCAGATTGAGAAACGCCACGGCGGACAGATCAACGCCGTCGAGGCGGTGCTGCTCCAGGCCGTGGCTGGAGGCTTCCATCGCACAATGTGTCACGCCCTGCCGGGCCAGCGCTTTCATCGTTTCACTGACGGTCACGGGATCGGGCGTCGTATGCCCGATGTCCACCTTGCCGGCCGGGCCAATCGCGCCGAGCGTGCCCATCGAAGCGGCCTTGATGCCCGCCCGGCTCCATATCTGGCGGGCAAAATCCACGGTCGAGGATTTGCCATTGGTGCCGGTCACCGCGACGACGAATTCAGGCTGCTCGCCATAGAACCGCTTGGCCGCCAGCGCCAGCGCGCGGCGCGGCTCATCAGCCATCACATGCGGCACAGATACGGCGCCGATGCCGCCATCGGAAAGAATTGCGGCGGCGCCCTGCGCCACGGCCTGGGGCACAAACTTGCCCCCGTCATGCACGCTGCCTTTGAGCGCCGCAAACAGCCAGCCAGGCTGCACCTTCCGGCTGTCTGACGTCATACCGAGTATCTCGGTCTCGCCATTCTCGGCGAGGGGGAAAAGGTCCGAGAGTTTCAAAGTTCGCTCCTGTTCTGGGAGAGGGCCTGAGGCGGCGCTGTGGCAGGCCGGAGATCCTCAAATCGCGGATCGACCTCAAGCAACGGCGCAACGCGCTCAATGATGCGCCCGGCAACCGGCGCGGCATTCACTGCGGCGGTCATGGTTCCGTCCTCGATGGCCTTGGGCTCATCCAGCGTCACAATCAGGGCATATTGGGGGCTGTCTGCGGGAAACACAGCAGCAAAGCTCGAAACGTTCCGGTCCTTGGCATATCCGCCCGCAATCGGCTTTTCGGCGGTGCCGGTCTTTCCGGCCACCCGGTATCCGGCAACATCAGCGCGCCGGGCTGTCCCCTGAAGTACGGTGTCACGCATCATCTGCGTCACCAGATGGGTGGTTTCCTCAGAGAAGAGACGCACGGGCGCCGGCGCGGCAATATCGCCCGCATCGGCCCCCGCCTCGACAAGCACGGGCGCGATCATCAGGCCGTCATTTCCGAACGCCGAAAAGGCCAGCAGGAACGCCAGCGGCGTCACGGAGATACCGTGCCCGTAGGACACCGTCGCCGCCGTCACCTCATCAAACCGCTCCGGCATCAGCGGCGCGGCCGATCCTGGCAGATCGATCGGCGCCCGGCGCGTCAGGCCCGCGCGCTCCAGGAACTGCTGCTGGCGCTGCGTGCCCAGCGCATAATTTACCTGAACGGTGCCGATATTGGAGCTTTCCGAGAGGATCTTCCAGACATTCGCGTCACGGGCAAACCAGTGCGTGTCCGAAATCCGCCGCCCCTGAATGAGCAGGGGCTGGCCGACCTGAAACCGGTCTTCCGGCGTGATCGCCCCGACCTCAAGCGCGGCGGCAATGGTGAACGGCTTGAAGATCGAGCCCAGCTCATAGACCGCGCTGATGGCCCGGTTGGTTCGGGCCGGATCATCCGCAGGCGTATCGCTGGCGCGGTTGGGGTCAAAAGGCGGCCAGCTGGCCATGCCGCGGATTTCGCCGCTGCGCGTATCCATCAGGATCGCCGCGCCGCCCTTCATGTCATAATCCATGGCGGCCGTCGCAAGCTCTGCCTCCAGCGCCGCCTGCGCGCCGATGTCCAGCGTCAGACGAACGGGGTCTCCCCCGCCCTGCAGCGCTTCATCATGGGCCAGCTCGATGCCGGCGATGCCCTTGCCGTCGACATTGGTGAAGCCCAGCACCTGTCCGGCCAGAACACCGCGCGGATAGGCCCGGCGCGCTTCCTCGCGGAAATCGAGCCCCTCAAGGCCCAGCGCCACGACATGCTCGCGCTGGCGCGGCGTCAGTCCCCGCTTCACCCAGACAAATTTACGGTCAGGATCAGACAGTCGGGCACCGAGGTCTGCCTCGCTGAGATCGGGCAACACGCCTGCCAGCTGTCTTGCCGCGTCCGCGCCGTCCCAGATCAGGCTCGGATTGGCCCAGAGTGACCAGGAGACGACCGAGGTCGCCAGCAATTCGCCATGCCGGTCGACAATGTCCGCACGCGTTTCGAGAGAGGCTGCCACGGGATATACTGCGGCATTGGACGGCGCATCCGACAGCGCCAGAAACCCGCCCCGGCCCGCCATCAGCACGAAGAGCAGGCCGATGGCCAGCCCGACGAGCCGTGTACGATCCCGGGAGGCTTCGCTCATCTGGGCGCCTCCGCAGGCGTTTGCGCCGGTGAGGCAGCGTCGCTGCCCTCTTCATCTTCGGAGACTGCATCTTCGGAGACCGTCAGCGCCTGAAGCGTCGTCACCGGCGGGCCAACCACTTCGTCCAGATCACTTTCATTGGCCATCTGACCGGGCTTGGGCGGGGCCATGCCCAGCTCCTTGCGGGCAAACTCCTCGATCCAGTCGCGCCGGCTCATATGCGCCAGCTCAGTCTCGAGCAACGCCTTTTCGCGCTGCGCTTCCTCAATCTGGGCTTCGACCGCCATCAGCTCGGCGGCCGTGTCCTTGGCGCCGTATTTTGCCCGGTAGAGGCTGAAAATCAGCAACCCGGCGACCAGAAGACCAAAGAAAAATACCTTGCGGCTCATCGCGACTTCTCCAGCTCCGCGAGCGGCGGCAAGTTCATACCGTCGCTCGCCTCATCCAGGGCCGCGTCCGCGTTGGTGCGGATCGCCGCCCGCAACTTGGCAGATCGTGCGCGTGGATTGGTTTCCACTTCCTTTTCAGACGGCTGCACCGCCTTGTTTTCCTGCAATTCAAAGGCGGGCGCCGGGCCTTTGGACATCAGCGGCATGTGGCGCGAACCGCCCGGCACCGCGCCTGCCCGCTCGCGCAACCATTGCTTGACGAGCCGGTCCTCCAGCGAGTGGAACGTCACCACCACCAGCCGCCCGCCGGGCTTCAATATGCGCTCTGCTGCGCGCAGGCCGCGGGCCAGCTCTCCCAGTTCGTCGTTCACATACATGCGGATCGCCTGAAAGGTCAGCGTCGCCGGGTGCGACCGCGCCCCGCGCCGTCCGCCCACAGCTTCCTCGACAACCGCCGCAAGATCTGCAGTGGTTTCAAACGGAGCCTGTACCCGGCGCTGAACCAGCACGCGGGCAATCCGCCGGGAGTTTTTCTCTTCGCCGAGGCGGAAGATCACGTCCGCCAGGCCCTTCTCACTCATCGTGTTGACCACATCGGCAGCCGACGGACCACTGCCGCCCATACGCATGTCGAGCGGGCCATCCTTCATGAACGAGAAGCCGCGATCGGCCTGGTCGATCTGGAAGCTGGACACGCCAATATCCAGCACGACACCGTCTACGGACGCATGCCCGGCCTGCTCGGCCAATGTATCGAGATCGCCAAAACAGCCCAGCAACGGCACAAGGCGCGGATTGGCCTGCGCCATCTTCTCTGCCCGGACGATCGCGTCGAGGTCGCGGTCAATGCCGAGTACGGTGCAATTGGCGGCCTTGAGAATGGCCGTTGTGTAGCCGCCACCGCCGAATGTGCCATCGACGATCACCTCGCCGTCAGCCGGCGCGAGCGCGGTCAGCACTTCGGCCAGCATGACCGGCAGATGGCCCGGCTCGGCGGGGCTACGGGGCGTGGTTCGCAAAGACATCAGCTGCCCTCCCCGCCCCGGCCAGCCGCCATCCGGCGCTGACGCACCCGGTTATACGCGGAGGCAAAGGCATCGAGCGTTTCGGGCGCGGTAACGATGGAGCGCATCCGCATCTGGTGCAGACTGAAACGCTCGGGATTCCAGATCCGGAAACTGTCCATCTGGCCGGAGAACTTGATCTTGCCGCTGAGCTCACCGGCTTCGCAAAGGTCTTCAGGCAGCTTCACCCGGCCGGTATCATCAATCTTCAGCTCGGCGGAGGCCGCAATGATACAGGTCACGATCGCCTCACGGATAGGGGACTGCAGCGGCAGCTCGGCCAGCGTTTCACGATAAAGCTCCATCAGCTCCTCGCCGCCGCCTTCCAGTGCACCCGAACCATCAGGCGCCTGCCACACGAAAACGCGGCTCGATCCGCCCAAAGCGGCGCGGAAAGGCGCGGGTATCGAAACCCGTCCCTTTGCATCAATAGCGCCCTCATAGGTGGAAACGAACACCCGCCTAGCCCAATCTTGTTTGCCTAAACCCCGCCATGGGTAAACCATGTGTAAATTTGGACTATCATGGGCACGCATGGGCCTCAATGGGCACCGCTGGTGAATCGAAATTTCCACATTGGACTAATTCAGGAACAAAAGGCGCTCACTCACGGAACGCCACATGACGACCCTTTGGGACGGCATGGGGCGGCGCCCAAAACCCGAACGGAAACCGGGCCTTATCCCACCGTGTTGCGATACCGCATCGCTTGCCCGCCGGAGATGCACACGCGCAGAACTTTTACACTTCGTTACCAAGAATACATGCCTGACGCCCGGAATCCCCGCATTTCGGCAAAAAAGAGCCCCCAGGCCCATAAAGGCCCAGGGGCTCCCATGTTCTGGTCATGATCTGGAACCGGAAACCGCTCAGGCCGGCTCTGCCGCCAGCGCCGCTTCGGCTGCCAGCACCCGCGCCGCAGCGTTCACCACCGCGCCAATCCGGATCGCGGCCTGGATCTGCTCGCTGGTCACGCCATGCTTGCGCAGCTCGGCCTCATGCGCGTCCAGGCACATGCCGCAGCCATTGATCGCCGACACCGCCAGCGACCACAGCTCGAAGTCCACCTTCTCGACGCCCGGATTACCGATGACGTTCATCCGCAGGCGCGCCGGCATCGTCGTATAGGTCGTGTTCGAGACAAGGTGCGTGGCGCGGTAATAGACATTGTTCATGCCCATGATGGCGCTCGCCGCCTTGGCCGCGTTCAGCGCTTCGACCGACAGCTTGCCACGCGCTTCTGCTTCAATGGCGCGCAGGGTCTGCGCTTCGCCAACGGCGTGCGCCGAGGCGAGATAGCAGCCATATTTCTGCTGCTCGGACAGGATCGTTTCATTCGCCAGGGAGCCGATATTGAGACGGATGTCCTTGGCGTAATCGGGGATCAGGGTCTTCAGGGTTTCAAGCGACATGAGCGCGCTCCTCTGAGAAATCGGGAATGAAATAAGGGAATAACCAGCCGGTCCCAGGCCGCGCCCACCATGAGTGGGGGGACGCGGGGCGGGCGCAGGGCCCGGAACCGGCTGGCATTCAGTCGTGCTTAAGCAAGCTCAAGCGTCTTGCCGCCGACAGGGCGGTTGCAAGGGCAAAGCTCGTCGGTCTGCAGAGCGTCGAGCACGCGCAGGGTGTCCTGCGGGTTACGGCCAACGTTCAGGTTGGTGACGTAAACGTGCTGGATGACATTGTGCGGGTCGACGATGTAGGTCGCGCGATAGGCAACGCCGGCGCCTTCTTCACGCACGCCGAGGCCATCAACGAGCGAGCCGTTGGTGTCTGCAAATTGCCAGATCGGCAGTTCGCGCAGGTCGGCGTGTTCCCGGCGCCAGGCGAGCTTCACGAACTCATTGTCGGTCGAGCCGCCAAGGATAACCGCGTCGCGATCAGCAAACTCAGGCGCAAGGCGCGCAAACTCTGCGATCTCGGTCGGGCAAACGAAAGTGAAGTCCTTCGGATAGAAGAAGATGACCTTCCAGAGACCGGGGAAGCTGTCCTGGTTCAGCGGCTCGAAAGCGCTTTCACCATTCTGTTCGTGTTGCATGAATTTCGGCTTCACGCCGGTGATCTGGAAGTCAGGCAGTTTCTGGCCAATGCCAAGCATGGGAGGTCTCCTAAAACGGGATTTGTAGCCTACGTCGGTGGCTGCAGGCCGTACCGAATTGGTGCACTGCACGCAATAAATAAAATTGATAATTCCGATTAATAATATAGATTATGTCTATGAACATTCCCACGCTGCGCCAGCTTCAATTCCTCGTAGCACTCGGCGAATCGGGCTCCTTCTCCCGTGCCGCCGAGGCATGTCACGTCACCCAGCCCACCCTTTCGGCGGGCATAAAGGAGCTTGAAGATCTCTTTGGGGTTGCGCTTGCGGAACGCGAATCACGCGGTGCAACATTGACGCATGCTGGGGAAATCGCCGTCGCCCGCGCCTCTGCCCTGCTGGCGGACGCCCATGCGCTCGTCCAGGCCGTCACCAGCGCCGGCGCACTCTTCTCCGGCCCGTTCCATCTGGGCGCCATCCCCACCATCGCGCCCTTCGTGCTGCCCCAGATCGTGGGCCAGCTCACCCGGCGCTATCCCGATCTCAAACTCTACCTCACCGAAGACCGCACCCACCGCCTGATCGACCAGCTGCGCGCGCGCACGCTGGACGCCGCCTTCATCGCCCTGCCCTGGGAAGCGCCCGGCATCGAGATGATGACGCTCTTCGACGATGAGTTCCTCCTCGCCGCGCCGGCCGGCCACCCGCTCAGCCGCAAGAACGGCCTCTCCCCGGAAGACCTTCAGGGCGAAGACCTTCTCCTGCTGGAAGACGGCCACTGCCTGCGCGATCACGCCGTCTCGGTCTGCCGCCTGAAAGCGGGCGCCGGGCGCGAGCAGGTCGCCGCCACATCGCTGGGCACGCTCGTCAATATGGTGGCCGGCGGGCTCGGCGTTTCGCTCATCCCGCGCCTTGCCGCCGACAACGGCCTCGCCCTTGGGCCGGACGTTGCCGTCCGCTCCTTCGTCACGCCCATCATCGGGCGTCAGGTCGGCATTGCCTGGAAATCCGGCAGCCCGCGCGAGGCCGAGGCCCGCGCGCTCGGAGAGCTTGTCCGCGAACAGCTCCGCGGTCAGATCAACGCCTCGTCCCTGGCCTGAAAAGTCTTCGCCGAGCCCCCTACCGCGCGCCGCACAAGCAGAGTATCACGCGGGCATCGGGGGCATTCTGAAAAGGACTTTGCGGCGGGCATGACAGGGCGTGCAGCAACCGTCACGGGCGAGGCCGCATGGCCGTGAGTGCATCCTGGCGCGCCGCCCTGGCGGCAGGCGCCGTCAATCTCGTCCTCGGCGCAAACCTTCCTTATCTTCCCGTCTGGATGGAGCGGGTCGCGGGCATGTCCGGCGCCGAAATCGCCGGCGCCAGCACCCTCGCCATCCTTATCCGCATCTTTGCCGGCCCTTTGACGGCGGGTATCGCGCAGGATCACGGCCTGCGCGGCACGCTCGCCTCGGTCATGGTCGTAGCGCTGGCCGGTTATGCCCTGCTGGTGCCGGAGTCGCCCCGCGCGGTCGATTTCTTCCTGTGCGTCCTTGTCTACAGCGCCATGAACCTTGTCGGGCCATTGTTCGAAGCGGTGCTCGTCTTCGGCACGCGCAATGGCCGCCCCGATTATGGCGAGGGCCGCGCCATTGCCTCTGCCGCCTTCGTCGCTGCCAATCTCGGGGGCGGCGCGATCCTCGGCGCGTATGGTCCTGACTGGATACTCTTCTACCTGATCGCCGCCTCGGCCATTGCCGCGCTGGCGCCCATGTTCACCAAACAGGGCGCGCGTGCCGCTGTGGCCCGCCGCCCTCTGATCTCGACCTTCACCGACTCCTTCACCATCTACCGGATGCCCGGCGTCTTCATGTATCTGCTCGCCGCCGCCCTCATTCAGGCCAGCCACGGCGCGTATTATGCGTTCGCTTCCAACATCTGGATCGCGCAGGGCATTGATGGCGGCCATATCGGCGCGCTCTGGGCCATCGGCGTCGCGGCTGAAATCCTGCTGCTGCTGCTGTCGCGCAAGCTGCTGAAGGACATGAACTATTACGCCATGCTTTGGCTGGGCGGTATCGGCGCCCTGATACGCTGGACCGCCGCCGGCTTCGTCCTCCCGGTCGAGGCGGTCTATGTCTTCCAGACCCTGCATGCCGCCAGCTTTGCCATGACGCATATCGGAACGATGCGTTTCCTTCAGGCCGCTCTGCCCGATGACAAGCTCTCGCTGGCCTATTCGGCCAATGGCGCCCTGATCTTCGGCCCGGCCATGGCCGTCACCGGGCTTGCCTCCGGCATCGCCTATGACGCCCTCGCGCCGGGCGGCATTGAGTCCCAGACAAAGCTCTACTGGCTGATGGTTCTTGTCACGCTGACAGGCGTCAGCCTCATCTGGCGCGCCAGCCGCGAGCCGATCACCCCGGTTGAGCCCCACCCCTGAAACGCGCCGCGCCCAATCCCGCGCCTGCCCGCCCGCTTGACACAGCAGATATATAACATGTTATATATCTGCTGATATTGGAGCGCCACGCATGACCAGAGATGTTCTCGCAGAGATGGGCTATCTCGCCCTCGGCAGCCGGATGAAGCGCCTTGCCGAGCGTATGCAGGCGGACGCCACAAAGGTGTTTGCCGATCGCGGCCTTCCCATCCAGGGCACACATTTCCCGCTGCTGGCAGCCCTCACGACCTATGGCCCGCTCAGCGTCACCGAAGCTGTCGAGGCCGTTGGCATCAGCCAACCTGCGGTCACCCGCATTCACAACGCCCTGCAGAAACTCGGCATCACCACGACCAGCCGCGTGAAGGGCGATAACCGCCAGAAGCTGATCCGCCTCACCGCGAAAGGCGAAGCTCTGCTGGAGGAGCTGAAGGCCGATCTCTGGCCGCAGGTGCGCCGCGCCGCGCAAGGCCTCTGTGAAGGCGAGGAGACAGACTTCCTCTCCTGGATCGCCCGCCTGGAAGGCGCGCTTCAGGACCTCTCCCTGCACGACCGCATACGGAGCGAAGGAGCCAGCCGCCACCCGGCCCTGCGGCTGGTCGAGTTTGACGACCGCCTCGCGCCGGAGTTTGACGCCATCACCCGCGAATGGGTGGAAGCCATGTTCACGCTGGAAAAGAAGGACATCGAGATCATCGAAAACCCGCGCGAGAAAATCCTCGCGCCGGGCGGAGAGATCCTGTTCGTGGAGGCAGACGGGCTCGGCATCATCGGCACCTGCGCGCTGATGCAGGTGGAAGGAAATGTCTTTGAATTGACCAAGATGGGCGTGCGCGAAACAGCCCGCGGCCTGAAGGCCGGCGAGTTTCTGCTTCAGCGGACATTGGAGCGCGCCCGGCAGATGCCCATCGGGGAACTCTTCCTGCTGACCAACTCCAAATGCGCCGCCGCCATCCACCTCTATGAAAAGGCCGGCTTCATGCATGACGCAGACATTATGGCGCGTTACGGCGCCAGCTATGCCCGCTGCAATGTGGCGATGTCCTATGATCTCTCGAAGCCGCCCCGGATCTGATCCGGCGCGGCTTCAAAGGGAAGATCAACCCGTCTCGCGGTCGCCGCGCACTTCCAGGTCGTATTCACGCACCTTGCGGTAAAGCGTCGAGCGGCCAATCCCGAGACGGCGCGAAACTTCGCTCATATGGCCGTCATAGAATTCAATCGCATACTGAAGAAGATCGCGCTCGATATCCTGCAGGCTGCGGATTTCGCCGTCCTCGTCCTTGATGGCCACCGGCACATCCCCGACAAAACCGCGCTTCACATCATTTGCAGGCACCGGCGGCGCTTCAGGCGGGCGCTGCGCCGGGATCGCCGGCATCATCATAACGTCCGCCATCTGGCCGGAAATCTGCGGGAAGTCCTGCGGGCGCAGCTCATCGCCGTCACACAGCACAACCGCGCGGAATACCGCATTCTCCAGCTGGCGCACGTTACCCGGCCAGTCATAGGAATACAGCATCTTCAGCGTGTCTTCGCTCGCCCCGGCCACCTTGGTGCCTTCGCTGGCATTGAAGCGCGCAATGAAATGATCCACCAGCGCCGGAATATCTTCGCGCCGCTCGTTCAGCGACGGCATGTCGATGGGGAACACGTTGAGACGGTAGAACAGGTCTTCGCGGAACGTGCCCGCCTTCACCTGGCCGGCCAGATCACGGTTCGTCGCCGAGATGATGCGCACGTCCACCTTGGTCGGGCGGCGCGAGCCAACGGCATCGACCTCCCCTTCCTGCAGCGCACGGAGCAGTTTCACCTGCGCGTCCAGCGGCAACTCGCCCACCTCATCGAGGAACAGCGTGCCGCCATCGGCTTCGACAAACTTGCCCGGCGCCTTGGAAACCGCGCCCGTAAACGCGCCCTTCTCATGGCCGAACAGGATCGACTCCACGAGGTTCTCCGGGATCGCCCCGCAGTTGACCGTCACGAACGGTTTGCCCGCCCGCTGGCTGGCGCCCTGAATACAGCGCGCCACAACTTCTTTACCCACACCGCTTTCGCCCAGGATCAGCACCGGAATGTCCGACGCCGCTCCGCGCTCTGCCATGCGGATCACGCTGCGCATCGCCGGGGCCGAGGCGATCATGTCCTCGAACTTCATGCCCCCTTCCACCTTGCGCGACAGGCGTTTCACCTCCCCCGTCAGGCTCTGCATCTTCAGGGCATTGCGGATCGAGACAACCACGCGCTCCGGATTGGCCGGCTTCACGATAAAGTCCACCGCCCCGCGCCGCATCGTCTGCACGATCGTGTCGATGCCGCTCGTCGCCGTCAGCATGATCACCGGCAGGTCCGGGCGCTTGCCGTTCAGCCGCTCCAGCGTGTCCATCCCCGAAAGGCCCGGCATCGTCAGATCCAGCAGCACGACATCCACGCCTTCGCGCGCATCGGACGCCATCTGCAGCCCCGTCTCGCCATCGGGCGCCGTGCGGCAGGCAAAGCCGGCCTTCTCCACGGCAGCTTGAAGCAGGCGGCGCTGTGTCGGATCGTCATCGACCACGAGGATCGTTTTGGCCATGGGTGTGCCCTCATCATTCCGGTTGCGGCCAGCGCGCCTCACTGAGGGCGCCCCGTGCCGTTTCGTTACGCCCCGTTCTGACACAGACGCATGGAGTTACGGTTTCCCCAGTCGTTTGAATTTCAACGAAATCTTGTGCCGGTTTCCCCGCCACTTCCCCGCAGCATTCGTGACAGTCCTGTGACATCTTCAGTTGCAGGCCGGAATCTTGCCGCTCACGGCTTGAAAAGTTCGGGCGCTTGCGGCTGATGCGCCTCACATCGCCTAAAGCGGGGGCTTCATATGGACGGCAAGGAACCCACGATCGTCAAACAGACGCTCGACAAAGACCTTGCGAAGATCGGCAAAGCCGAAGCCGCCGTCGCCACCACAGCGCGCAGCGTCGTCGCCCCCGGTCTCGCTTTCCTGTTCCTCGCGGCCATCGTGCTGGTTGGCGCCAGCCTGTTCGGCAGCCAGAGCAACGGCCTCCTCATCGTCGCCGCCGCCGCCATCGGCGGCTACATGGCGCTCAACATCGGCGCCAATGACGTGGCCAACAATGTCGGTCCCGCCGTCGGCTCCAAGGCCCTCACCATGACCGGCGCGATCATCATCGCCGCCATCTGCGAAAGCGCCGGCGCCCTGCTGGCAGGCGGCGATGTCGTCTCCACCATCTCCAAGGGCATCATCAGCCCCGAGAACGTCTCCAACACCGAAACCTTCGTCTGGCTGATGATGGCCGCGCTGATCTCCGCCGCCCTCTGGATCAACCTCGCCACCGTCCTGGGCGCGCCCGTCTCCACCACCCACTCCATCGTCGGCGGCGTCATGGGGGCCGGCATCGCCGCGGCCGGCTTCGGCGCGGTCAGCTGGCCGGTGATGGCGGGCATTGCCGCCTCCTGGGTCGTCTCCCCCGTGCTGGGCGGCATCATCGCCGCCGCCGTGCTCGCCTTCATCAAGATCGCCATCATCTACCGGGAAGACAAGATCGCCGCCGCCCGCCGCTGGGTGCCCGTGCTCATCGGCGTCATGGCCGGCGCCTTCGGCACCTATATGGCGCTGAAAGGCGTCAGCAAGCTGATCGATATTTCCCTGCCCCATGCCCTGCTGATTGGCCTCGGCATTGCCCTCGCCGCCTGGGGCATCACCCACCCGCTGATCCGGCGCCAGTCCGAAGGCATGGAAAACCGCAACCAGTCCCTGCGCCAGCTGTTTATCTGGCCGCTGATCTTCTCCGCCGCCCTCCTCTCCTTCGCCCATGGCGCCAACGATGTGGCCAACGCCATCGGCCCGCTGGCCGCCATCGTCCACGCCCTTCAGGATGGCGAAGTCGCCGCCAGCGTCACCATTCCCCTCTGGGTCATGCTGATCGGCGCGATGGGCATTTCCTTCGGCCTCGTCCTCTTCGGGCCAAAGCTCATCCGCATGGTCGGGGACTCGATCACCAAGCTCAATCCGATGCGCGCCTTCTGCGTCGCCCTCGCCGCCGCCGTCACCGTCATCATCGCCAGCTGGCTCGGCCTGCCCGTCTCCTCCACCCACATTGCCGTGGGCGCCATCTTCGGCGTCGGCTTCTTCCGCGAATGGTTCACCGCCAACTCGCACACGCGCCTGTCCTATGTGCACACCCGGTCGCCCAACGCGGCGGAGACCGAATTCTCCGGCCTCGCCCGCCGCAAGTCGGCCCGCAAACTCGTCCGCCGCGCCCACGTCACCAGCATCGCCGCCGCCTGGATCATCACCGTCCCCGCCAGCGCCACCCTCGCCGGCGGCATCTACCTGGCGCTACAACACCTCTTCAAGATCGTCTGAGGGCGGACAGCCCATCTTCACCATCCCAGCCCCTTGAATTCTCCCCTTGCGCGAAGGTTAACAAAGCGTAAAGGTAGAAATCCAAGAGGGGTACTATGGGTGAGGAGACGCGTGACATGGGCCGCAAGGGCACAGCCGCGAACACGGGCAGTTTTCAGTTTTTTCTAAGCCAATGGAGCTGGAGCGCGACGATCATCGTTTGCGCGCTTGGGCTGGCCGCGACCGGCGCCTTCCTCCTCGCCGCCCCCTTCCTCGCCGGCGCAGACCCGGCCACCGTCCGCGCCGACTGGCTCGCCCTCGCCTGCCTCATCACCGGCCTCTTCACCGCCAACATGGCCAGAATGCTCCAGATCTGGGGGCCCCTCGCCACCATCATCAAGAAGCCCGCCACCCGGCGGAATGATGCCGAGCGAAAGCGCGCCCATAACGGCTTCCGCGAGCTTTTCGCCTACGTCTTTCTCGCCCTCACCGGGCTCACCACATTCACGTTTCTGTCGGCGCAGCCCGGGCTCCTGCCTTGGGCAGACCTCGGCCTGCATGGCGCGGGAACGGCAGATGCCAAACTCGCGCATGTCGCAGCCCTGATCACCTGCCTAGCGCTCAGCTTCGTGCCGCTCCTCACCAGCTTCTGGCTCCACGCCAAAGCCGAGGAAGAGGCATTCAAGCGCTCAGTCCTGCGCGATGACGCAATCTCCGCCCCGTCATTCTGGGTCGGCGCCGCCATTCTCGGAAGCATCATTGCGCTGGCAGGCTGGGCAACGAAGGTGTCAGGCAACGAGTCCGCAGAACTCGCGTCAAATCTCACCCTGTTCGTGACGCTGGGCGTCATTGCTCTCTTCGTTGCCTTCATCTTCCTGCCCCACCTCGTGCGCTATCTCGATCAGGCGGGCGACAAGGAAACGGGCGCTGATAAAATCGCCACGCAAGGGCTCAACCCGATTGCATTGCCCGCTCAGGCCGCAAGCTATCTGGACTCCGTCCTGGTCCGCCTCATCGCCCCACTTACTGGCGCCACCCAGAAAGGCCGGGGCGTTCCGCACAGCTTCGTCCTCCTCTCGATTATCCCGTTGACCGGGCTTGGCTTCGTGCTCGCGCCGCCCTTCGGCCTTGTACCAATAGCCCTCGGTATGCTGATGGTCATCGCGCTCGGGCGCCGGTGGGCGTGGATCGAAGAAGACCGGGAAACCGCCTCCCGTCTCCTGAAAACTGAAAGCCCGGAAATACAAGTTGGCTTTGAAAACGACCTGAAAGACGAAGCCCTCCTCGGCTATGCGTCCCTCTTCCTGCTCGTCCCCCTCGCGCTGCATCAGACCTATGGCTGGCAGACAACGGCGTTTGAAATCACCGACGCCAGCCGCGCCTCAAACCTCTTCTTCGCCTGGCTCAGCTTCTTCGGCGCCGAACTCGCCAAGGCTGTACCCTTTGTCGATTGGTGGGAAATCTATCAGGTAGACCTAAGCCCGCCCATCGAAGCAGCCGCCGACAACCCGCTGGGCAAACACCTAACCTTCGCCGCCCGCGCCATGGTCGACCTCGTCATCATGGCTGCTTTATTGCAAGCCATTGGCATCTGGCAGCGAAGCCGAACACAAAGGAAACTATACAAAGCAGGACAGGTGGATGCCTTTGATCCGTTCCTAGAAGAGCAGTTCTTCCAAGAGGGAATGCGCCTGACAGAAGGGAATTTTCGGCCAACAGACAAATTTATCAAGGACGTAAAGGAGCACGCGGATCGAGCACACAAATTCGGCGACCTTCGACTCCCGTATAATGAGCGCAGGCTGACGGAATTGCTCGAACATGAGGATAAAGAAGTGCGGGCTGGCGCGGAATGGATGATACGCGCCTATGACGTTCTTGCTGGTCCGCCAGAGAAGAAATTATCTCTGTTAGCGGACAAATGGGACGAGGCACTTATGGAGCATATTGGACAGGAGCCCGAACCGGGCACGCCTCATCCATCCGTACATGCTGAATGGCGCCGCGACGAAAAACCCCGGATTGAGCTTGTCGTCGATGAACTGCTTGGGAAGGATCGAGAGACTGTCCCCAAGAGACTTCAAGATAGCGATATACGGAACTTGATGCGCCTTTTGCGTTACTGTGACCGGCATGCGGAGTTTCACTACGCGCGAATGGAAATTTTGGAAATTCTTGCGCAGTCAGCAACACCCGCAGCACTTTGGGCTTTGGTCGCTCAAACCTGCCCAAAATGGCCAGAGACCAAGGCTTGGGTCGAAGAGGTTGAGCAGCGCTTCGGAGAAATTGTGCGGGATGAAAAGGGGCGCTACTCGCCGCCCTATTTTAAGCGTCAGGAGGAACGCGCTACTTGCTATTCAGCACTTGGAGAAGCGGCTCTGCTTTGCGACGAATTTATGGACGGCCATAAATCCATTTGCGAATTTTTGAACTTGATGAAGGAAAAAGACGCGAAAACCACCGCAGGGCCTGCGGCTGCTGCCGCCTATGAAAGACTTGGGTGCTTGGTTTCGCCCCACGCTCCCGTCAACGGTGCTAAATCTCCCGCAATTGATGACGAAGAAGACGTAGAGCCTGAATTCGAGCTCACCTAACCCCGCAAAATCTTCCCCATAGCCTTCCCTCTGGCCAGCTCGTCCACCAGCTTGTCCAGATACCGGATTTCCCGCATCAGCGGGTCTTCGACCGCTTCCACGCGCACGCCGCAGACCACGCCCGTGATCAGCGTCCGCGCCGGGTTCATCCCCGGCGCCTCGCCAAAAAACGTCTCGAAATCAGTCCCCGCCGCGATCTGCGCGTCCAGCTGCGCCTGGCTGTAGCCGGTGTGCCAGCGGATGATCTCGTCGACCTCCGCTTTCGTGCGCCCCTTCTTCTCCACCTTGGCAACGTAATGGGGATAGACGCTGCCAAACGCCGTCTTGAAAACCCGATGCCCGGCCATCGCCTGCCCTCCAATTGGTTGCGCCACCAGTTTAGCGCATCGCACAAAACAAGAACACCCTTTACTCTATCCCCGCGGCGCCCAATATGCGCGCCATGGCCCGCTCCTCCCGTCCCCCCGCTCGCGGCGTCGCTGACGCCTCCGCTGCCTTCGCCCTCGACGGCGCCGCGCTCGATGCCGCCGGCAGCCTCCCCTCCGACCAGTGGACACCCCACCGGCCGGACCGCGACTGGGTGAAGCTGGAGGGCGGCAAGCGCTTCCGCGTCGCTGCCGAATACGAGCCCGCCGGCGACCAGCGCACCGCCATCCCCGAACTCGTCGAAGGCATCACCGCCGGCGAGCGCGACCAGGTCCTCCTCGGCGCCACTGGCACGGGCAAGACCTTCACCATGGCCAAGATCATCGAGGCCACCCAGCGCCCCGCGCTCATCCTCGCCCCCAACAAGACCCTCGCCGCCCAGCTCTATGGCGAGTTCAAATCCTTCTTCCCGGACAACTCGGTCGAGTATTTCGTCTCCTATTACGACTACTACCAGCCCGAAGCCTATGTTCCGCGCTCGGACCTTTACATCGAGAAGGAAAGCTCCATCAACGAGGCCATCGACCGGATGCGCCACTCCGCCACCCGCGCCATCCTGGAGCGTGACGACGTCATCATCGTCTCCTCCGTCTCCTGCCTCTATGGCATCGGCTCAGTGGAATCCTACACCTCGATGACCTTCACCCTGAAGGCCGGCGACCGCATCGACCCCAAACAGGTCACCGCTCGCCTCGTCGCCAACCAGTACACCCGCAACGATGTCGCCTTCGGCCGCGGCGCCTTCCGCGTGAAGGGCGACGTCATCGACATCTTCCCCGCCCACTATGAGGACCGCGCCTGGAAGCTCTCCTTCTTCGGCGACGAGCTGGAATCCATCACCGAGTTCGACCCCCTCACCGGGCGCACGATGCAGAAGCTCCCCCAGGTCAAGATCTACGCCAACAGCCACCACGTCACGCCGCGCCCGACGCTCAACCAGGCCATCGAGAAGATCAAGGCGGAGCTGAAGACCACCATCGCCCATTTCGAGAAGAACGGAAAACTCCTCGAAGCCCAGCGCATCGAGCAGCGCTGCACCTACGACCTCGAAATGCTCGCCGCCACCGGCTCCTGCAACGGCATCGAGAACTATTCCCGCTACCTCACCGGCCGCAAGCCCGGCGAGCCGCCCCCCACCCTCTTCGAATACCTGCCCGAGAACGCCCTCGTCTTCACCGACGAGTCCCACCAGACGATCCCCCAGATCGGCGCCATGTTCAAAGGCGACTTCTCGCGCAAGTCCACCCTCGCCGAATACGGCTTCCGCCTGCCTTCCTGCATCGACAACCGCCCCCTCAAATTCGACGAATGGGACGCCATGCGCCCCCAGACGGTCCACGTCTCCGCCACCCCCGGCAAATGGGAAATGGAGCGCACGGGCGGCGTGTTCACCGAACAGGTCATCCGCCCCACCGGCCTTATCGACCCACCCGTCGAAGTCCGCCCCGTCTCCAATGATGGCGCCAACCAGGTCGACGACATCATGGCCGAGGCCAAGACCGCCGCCGCAAACGGCATGCGCACATTGATCACCACCCTGACGAAAAAGATGGCGGAAAACCTGACAGACTTCCTCCACGAAAACGGGGTGAAGGTCCGCTACATGCACTCGGACGTCGACACCATCGAGCGCATCGAGATCATCCGCGATCTGCGCCTCGGCGTGTTCGATGTCCTCGTCGGCATCAACCTGCTGCGCGAGGGGCTCGACATTCCCGAATGCGGCCTCGTCGGCATTCTGGACGCCGACAAGGAAGGGTTCCTGCGTTCAGAGACTTCCCTCGTCCAGACCATCGGCCGCGCCGCACGCAACGCCGACGCAAAAGTCATTCTGTATGCGGACCGGGTCACCGGCTCCATGCAGCGCGCCATGGACGAAACCAGCCGCCGCCGCGAAAAGCAGATGGCCTACAATATCGAACACGGCATCACGCCGACCACGATCAAGCGCGCCGTGTCAGACATCCTCTCCGAACTCGGCGAAAAGCCCTCCGCCAGCCGCTCCCGCCGCAACCGCGAACGCGGCGTCAGCGAAGAAAAGCCCTTGCCACTTCGGGGCGAAACCGGGCACAACCTCAAAGCTGCAATCGCCAGCCTCGAAAAACAGATGCGCGAAGCCGCCGCGAACCTCGAGTTCGAAACGGCCGCCCGCCTTCGGGACGAGGTTAAGCGGCTGCGGGAAGAGGATTTGGGGATTTAGAAAGACCTAGATTAAAATTTCTCCTACAGATAGTTGACTTAAGTTTCCTACAAGCGCAACGATTGACTACCGCTATTGCTTTCGAGCAATAGTTGCGGGGAGTTAGCTCAGCGGGAGAGCGCCCGCCTGAAAAGCGGGATGTCGCGGGTTCAAATCCCGCACTCTCGGTTCCTGAAACTGGATACGTTAGGCCGCATTAAAACTATTCGCGATCCGTAGGGTGCATTAAGCGCAGCGCAATGCACCACCCCGCGCCCCACCCAACGGTGCATTGCGGCCTTCGGCCTTAATGCACCCTACCTTCCTCACTCCCGCCGCGTGAACTTCACCGGAAACGCGTCCTCCATCCCGTAGAGCTTCTTCCCGGCCGGTATCTCCGGCTCGGGCTTGGGAAGGATGCTTCGCCCACGGGAGACCGCCCTTAAAGGGGGCGGGTTTCCGCGGCCGGGGAAGAGGCGCCATTTCTTCACCTCCTGTCTCAGCCGGAAAAGTTCTTCCAGCTCGGCCAGACCCTCGGCCACGCGCTCGTCCTCTGTCGCGTCCGGCGGCAGCGGATTTTCCGCGCGGGCCGCCTTGATGGCCTCCCAGATCGGCGCGTCCCCTTCCCGCTCGCGCAGCTCCTCAGGGGTCGGCTCGGGGAAGACAGGCGCCCGCCCCTCCTTCTCCGCCTGCACCATCTCGTCCAGCTCCTCGATCGCGCGGCTGCGCCAGTCCTCCTCTTCATCCTCCGGCGGCGGATAATCCTCCAGATGCTCCTTCAGCGCCTTGTGCCCGCGCGCCAGCTTCTGCGCCTCGCGCAGCCATTTGAGGTCATAATCGAGATACCCCTCCTCGATCGCCGCCACCGCGCGCAGCCGCGCCTCGCCGGAAAGCTCCCCCAGCCGCTCCAGCCGCGCGCGCGGGGCCATATCCTTCAGCTCGGGATAATCCGCCTTCCCCGTAAGCCGGAGCCCGCCCGCCAGGCTCGCCCGCGCCAGATGCCGGAGAGAGCGGGAGGTGGCCCGCGTTTTGACGTCCCGGGTCCGCTTGAGTGGGGGTGTGGGCGCAGCAACATCCATCATGCACGCATCATAAGCGGGCCGAAAAACCCAGCCGGATAAGTCAATGCTTATCCCTCGCGTCCTTCGTCACCCTCGACGGGCTAACGCCCGTCGAGGGTGACGAAGGAATGGGCGTTGAAGAAGATGCGCTCTCACCCTTCATTTACCCCTCCCTGCTACCCCTAGCCCCAGCAGCGTAGAGGAGCCCCCAAGATGTGGATTCACCGCAAGGAACATTTCCGCAATGCCAATGCGAGCCCCGAGCGCTCCCGCGTGGCCGCCACCATCTATTACCGGGCCGACGCGCGCGACACGCCGCCCCGCCAGGGCTGGGCCGAAAACTGCCCCCTCTGCGGCGCGCCTATCCGCGTGTCAAAGCCTTCCCATGGCGGCACATTTGTCTCCGAAGTCCTCCCCTCCGGCCGCCACATCCCCCACCCCTGCTTCGACCGCCTGAAAGGCAAACGCCCCAGCGACGAAACGCTCGATCTCTTCGAGTGGCAGCCTCCGAACTAGCGGCGCAGCGCGCCCTGCCTCCCCTTCCTGCTTACAAGAGACCCGACTGAAGGGAGGATTGACGCTTTGCACGCCGTGCGGCGCTCCTTAAGATGACGATGATGCGAACCGACCTCGACCACCTCCCTCATGGCAAGCAGCGCGAACTCGCCCGCGTGACGGAGATCCTGTTCGAGGAATTCACCGACGCCATGAAAGGCGCTTCTTCCCCGAAGAAGAAGGAAGGCCGCATCCTCAAGATTATTCTGTTCGGATCCTATGCGCGCGGCACTTGGGTGGACGAGCCCCACACGGAAAAGGGCTATCTCAGCGACTACGACCTGCTGATCGTCGTCAACCAGCAGAGCGTGGTCGATTTTGCCACCTATTGGTACCGCGCCGAAGACCGGATCATGCGGGAGACCGGGATCAGGACCCCGGTCAATTTCATTGTCCACACGATGGACGAGGTGAACTCCGCCCTCTCCCAGGGCCAGTATTTCTTCACTGACGTCGTCAAAGAGGGCGTCGCGCTCTACGATCTCAAAGGAAGCACGCAGTTTATCACGCCCCAGCCGCAGACGGCGGAAGAGGCACTGGCGACCGCGGAGAAGCATTTTGAGCAACGCATTGAAGGCGTGCGAAGCGCGCTAGAATTCTTCAGATTTGGCGTAGATGCAGGACGTTACAATGATGCGTCGTTCATGCTGCATCAGGCTGTAGAGCGCCTCTACGCTTGCCTGCTCCTTGTAGAGACGAACTATTCGCCTTCGACCCACAGCATCAAGTTCCTCCGCTCGCTGGCTGAGCAGATCGACCCGGACCTGATTGCCGTCTGGCCGCGTGAGACCAAGCAGGACCGGCGGCTGTTTGAATTGCTCAAGCGCGCCTATGTCGATGCGCGGTACTCAGAGCATTATGCTATCACGGCCGAAGAGCTTGCCTGGCTGGGGGAGCGGGCGGAGATCCTGCGAGCACTCGTTGAGAAGCGGGCGAGCGGCAAGATCGAACAATTGAAGGCCAGGGCATTGAACGGGGACTGAGTTCTATGCCGTCAGCCTGCTCAAAAGTTATCTGGCGCAAGGACGAGGGCTCCGCCGAAGGGACGCATAGGTGACAGCCCTTGCCCGGTGCCGGCGTGACCGTCGGCTGGGCTGAAGAGGCTTGCCAGTCTCCGCCTCGGCTTCAGCGTCCTGATGTGAAGGCCGGTAAATTTCATTGCTGCCAGCGGAAGGCGTTGGACACATCCGCCAGCGAAATCGCGATAAAGATCTTCTTTTATAAATTGTTCCCAACGCGACCGGACGCGCATGGCGTTTGGGATGCTGCCCCTGATAAGCGCCAGGGGGTGAATACCTGACTCACGCCGCCCTGCCCAAGCCCGCCCGGAGCTGTCCCGCCCGCGATGGGCGCTTCCGTTGGAGTTTTATGCTCCGTCCACCCCCGCATGCCGGAGGTGTTGCACCGGGAACACATTGACAGCCTCGGCCCGCCCTGTCATTTCAACACCTGTTGAAAATCAACAAGCGTTGAAAAAGCCTGATAACGGGCATTTGGGAGGACAAGATGGCCGTAAAGTTCAATCAATTCATGGCATTGGCGCTGTGTGCCACGGCGCTCACGCCGGTCGCCGCCTATGCCCAGACCGAGACCGAAGAGACCGCCGCGTCCGATGAACGCCGCTTTGGCGCCATCGTCGTGACCGCCCAGCGCCGCGAGGAAAACCTCCTCGACGTGCCCCTCTCCGTCTCCGCCTTCAGCGGCGACCTCCTGGCCGACCTCGGCGTCCAGACGATGGACGAGGTCGCCAAGATCTCCCCCAACGTGACCCTGGAAGTCTCCCGCGGCACCAACAACACCATCTCCGCCTTCATCCGCGGCGTCGGCCAGCAGGACCCTGTGTCCGGCTTTGAATCCGGGGTCGGCATCTATGTCGATGACGTCTACCTCAACCGCCCGCAGGGTTCGGTGCTGGAGGTCTATGACATTGAACGGATTGAAGTTCTGCGCGGGCCGCAGGGCACCCTCTATGGCCGCAACACCATCGGCGGCGCGGTGAAATATGTCACCAAGGGCCTCTCTGATGAGCCCACCCTGAAGGCGCGCGGCGTGCTCGGCACCTATGGCCAGAAGGATGTCGTGGCCTCCGCCTCCACCGCGCTGGCAGACACCTTCCGCGTCGGCGCCGGCGTCGGCATCTTCACCCGCGACGGCTTCGGCGAAAACCTCATCACCGGCGAAGAAAACTACAATAAAGACGTCCTCTCCGCCCGCCTCTCCGCCGAATGGGATGTCACCGATGCCTTCCAGCTGCGCATTGCCGGCGACTATATGAATGACGAGTCCAATGCCCGCCAGGGGCACCGTCTGATCACGGATCTGTTCCCGCCGTTCACCTACCCGGTTCTGGACGATGTCTATGACAACCGCGCCGGCCTCAATGTGGTGGAGCAGGTCGTGGAAGTCTATGGCGGATCGCTCGTTGCCGAGTACGAAGTCAACGACACCATCACGCTGAAGAACATCCTGGCTTATCGCGAGGATGAAGGCACCAGCCCGATCGACTTCGACGCCCTGCCCGAAGCAGATGTCGATGTTCCCGGCATCTACACCAATGACCAGCTGTCCAACGAATTCCAGCTGCTCTACTCGGGCGACCGGCTGAACGGTATCGTGGGCGCCTATTATCTTGATGCCAACTCCTCCACCGTGTTTGATGTGCTGCTTGGCACGACGGGCGCGGTTCTCAACCTTCCGGGCCTCAACGCCCAGACTTTCGGCGAGGTCAGCACGGAAACCTGGTCTGTGTTTGCAGACTTCACCTATGATCTGACCGACCAGTTCGCCATCTCGCTGGGCGGGCGTTACACCGAGGACAAGCGCTCCTCGATCGTGCTGCGCCGCACCTATATCGGCGGCTTCTCGCCCTTCTTTGGCGGGCCCGGCGTGCCGATCGCAACGACATCGAACTTCGACGGTTCTGCCAAGTTCGACGATTTCAGCCCGCGCGTCTCGCTGACCTACAAGCCGACCGAAGATCACACTCTGTACACGACCTATTCGCAGGGCTTCAAGGGCGGCTCCTTTGACCCGCGCGGACAGACCTCGGCTGCGCCTGACCTTGATCAGGATGGCACGGTCTCCCCCGAGGAAGTCTTTGCCTTCATGCAGTTCGACCCCGAAGAGGTCGACAGCTATGAGATCGGCTGGAAGGCCAACACCTTCAACAACCGCGTGCAGACCAGCATCGCCGCCTTCTTCATGGACTACCAGAACGTCCAGATCCCCGGCTCCGTCGGCCTCGACACCAATGGAGACGGCGTCAATGACACCTTCACCGGCGTGACGACAAATGCTGCGTCGGCCGACCTCTGGGGCGTCGAGTTTGAAGGCACGGCCGTGCTCGGCGAAGAAATCTTCAACGACTCCGATCTGTTCACCTCGTCAGTCTCGGTTGGCTATATCAATGCCGAGTTCAACGAGTTCATCGATGCCTTCGGCAATGATGTCGCCGATGAGCGCGTCTTCCAGAACACGCCGGAATGGACCGGCAGCCTGCGTCTGACCTATGACACGCCGTTCCACATCCTTCAGCGCGAAGGCCGCCTGACGCTCAACACGCTTGCTTCCTACCGGGATGATTCAAGCCAGTTCGAAGTCCGCAGCCCGCTGGATCAGGAAGCCTACACCCTGGTTGATCTCGGCTTGCGCTGGAAACCGGACGACAGCCGCTGGGGCTTCACCTTCACCGGCAAGAACCTGACGGACGAGCGCTATAAGGTCGCCGGATATAACTTCATCAATCCGGCTACGGGTGCCCCTACGCTTGGCCTTGAAGGCGTGCTCAATGCTTATTACGGCGATCCCCGCACCTTCAGCATAGGCGTGGATTACGAATTCTGAGGTCCGGGGCGTTTCCTCCTGGCTGCGTCTCACGGAACGTCGAGCGCAGCCATTTCCGGACCTTAACTCAGGGCGGCACCTTCGGGTGCCGCCTTTTTTCCTTATACGGAAGCTGGCGGCGCTTTCAGGCGGACGTATCTTTCAACCGGCGCCGCTTCTGCGATGATCGAGGCGCCGGTAGGGCCGCCGGCGCGGCGCGGCTTGCGGCTTCAAATCCACCCGCGATGAAATGCACCATATGCTCACAGGCATCTGCGAGATCGTCCGACAGGCACACACCCCCTGACAAATGATCGATACGGCCGGTCTGGGCGAGTGTCAGTGTCAGCGCGCCCGAAAAGCATTGATACCCCCAATAGAGATCCTTCTCGTTCATCCCTGGCAGGGAGAGTTGCAAGGCATCGAGAAATTGCCGGATCAGCGGATCAAAATGTTCCGCCATGAGCCGCCCGCCCCAGCCGGGCGAGTTGTTCACATAGGCAACCAGCGCATAATAATTTTTCCAGCCCTGATCCTCCAGGTGCGGCCCCGTCAGCATCGGCTCCAGATAGGCCCGGATAATTGCTTCCACGGTGGGGGGCTGCGGTTTGGCGGCCTCGATAGCAGCCTTCAACGCGTCTTCGCGCCACTGGTTGACGATTTCTGCGCGGCGGATGAACACCGCATCGAAGAGTTCCTTCTTCGGTCCGAAATAGTAGTTCGGCAACGCCAGATCGACGCCGGCCCGCTTGGCAATCGTGCGCAGCGTAACACCATCAAATCCATGCGCGCTGAACTCTGCCTCGGCCGCGTCCAGAATAGCGGTCCGGCGATCGGTTTTCGGAGATGGCATCTTGGCTGGCGCGCTCAGGGCTGGTCCTCCTCGGGCATTGTTCCTTTTATCGGTATGGACCAGACAGCCCGCATGTCAAACCGGCCCAATTTGCTTGCCTTTCTGAAAGCTTTGCGTCTATTTTTCAACAACTGTTGAAAACGGGGCATGAGCCCCCGTACTGGGGAGGGCTTCGCATGCTGCCGGATGGCACAGATATTCACTGGACCTCGCCGGATGGTCTCACGCTCTATGCCAAAGCCTATGGACCCGAAGACGCCAGGCTGACAGTCCTGTGCCTTCACGGTCTGACACGGAATCATCAGGATTTCGAGCCGATGATCGCCGCCCTGCCCCGCCACCACCGCTACATCGCGGTCGATGTGCGCGGACGCGGCAAGTCTGCTTATGATCCGAAGCCGGACAATTATCAGCCGCCAGTCTATGCCAGGGACATGTTTGCCCTGCTCGACACCCTGGGCATCGCGCGCGCCGCCTTGATCGGCACCTCTATGGGAGGGCTCATCTCTCTGCTGATGGCCCGCTCAGCGCCCAAACGGGTCGCCGGCATTGTACTCAATGATGTTGGCCCGGTCGTTGAGAAAGCGGGCCTCGCGCGTATCGGGTCCTATGCCGGCAAGGTCGCTCCGGTCACGGACTGGGAAAGCGCGGCCGCTGCTGTGAAGACATTACAAGGCGCCGCATTTCCGGACATGCCCGAAGGCCGCTGGATGGACTTTGCCCGGCGCACCTACAAGGAACTTCCTTCCGGCGAAGTCGTTCTGGCTTACGACCCCGGCATTGCCCGCTCCCTGGGCAAGGTGAAACCCGGACCGGTTACCAATTTCATTCTATGGCGCCTGTTTGCCGCTTCCCGAAAAGCGCCGCTTCTGATCATCCGGGGCGAGACATCTGATATTCTGTCGGCCGGAACCGCAGAAATGATGGTCCGCCGGCATCCCGATGCCAGGCTGGCCACGGTGCCGCGGGTGGGCCATGCCCCGATCCTCGACGAGCCCCAGGCCGTTTCCGCTATTTCAGATTTTCTCAGCCGCCTGGAGACCACGGCATGACAAGTCCCGCCTTGCCTGTGGCCGCGCCCAAGATTTCCGGCCGGGCCTGGATACTTGCCGTCCTGACCCTGACATACACCTTCAATCATGTGGACCGGCAGATTCTCGTGATCCTTCTGGAGCCGATCAAGACCGAGCTTGGCCTGCGTGACAGCCAGCTGGGTATGCTCTCCGGCCTCGCCTTTGCCGCTTTCTACGCGACGCTTGGCATTCCCGTGGCGATGTGGGCCGACCGGGGCAACCGGCGCAACATCATCGCGCTCGCCCTGGGGCTCTGGTCTGCGATGACAGCGTTCTCCGGCCTCGCTCAGAATTACTGGCAACTTCTTCTCGCGCGCATGGGCGTCGGCGTGGGTGAAGCCGGTGGAACCCCGCCGGCGACCTCCATGATCGCAGACCTCTATCCGCCGCAGGAACGCGCCACGGCGCTTGGCATATATACGGCCGGGATTGGCCTCGGCATCATGGCCGGCTTCGCGCTTGGCGGCTACGTTTACGAGCTTTACGGCTGGCGCGTGGCCTTCTTCGTGGCCGGCATCCCCGGATTAATCCTTGCCCTGATCGTCCGCTTCGGCATCCGCGAACCGGTCCGCGGGCTGGCTGACCAGCGCCAGGATGACAGCCCAGCGCCGTCGCTGGGGGAAACGCTGAAGTTCATCTTCGGCCAGTCGTCATATCTATGGCTGATGGCGGGCTGCCTTCTGATCTGCATTTCAGCCAACGCCTTTCTGGTTTTCACGTCCAGCCTGCTTCAGCGCACCTATGATCTCTCTCCCGGCCAGGTCTCCCTGCCCCTCGGGGTGTTGATCGGCGGGGTGGGCAGCATCGGGGCCATCGTACTGGGCCGGGTGTGCGATACGCTGTCAAAGAAAGACCTGCGCTGGCGGCCGCTGATTATTGCCCTGTGCGCTGCGGTTGCCCTGCCTTTTGCCTGGATGTTCCTGCGCGCGCCCAGCGTTGAGCTGGCCTATGCCTGGAACATCGTGCCCAGCTTCATCGGGCTGATCTATGCCAGCGTTGCCTATACGGCTTCGCAGGAGCTGGTGAAGCTGCGCATGCGCTCCTTTGCATCGGCCTTCATGTTGTTCTGCCTGACGCTGATCGGCATTGGCTGCGGTCCCTGGATCGCAGGTGAGCTTTCCGACCATTTCCTGCGTGGCGGCGCCGAGCGGCCGCTTGCGCGCGCCCTGGAAGTGATCTTGCTGTTCAATGCCGCCAGCATTGTCTGCCTGCTGATGGCGACACGCAAATACAGGTCAGATGCCGAAAGGGCGGCACTTTGAACTGTTCTCGTTCAGCTGCAGGCATTGCCGCGCGGGCTCTTGCGGCCGTCTGCGCCGCCGCTTATCGCTGCTGAAGAAGACGGAGTGGGTGATGACATATATGCTGCCCGATTCAGAGCTGACCCCAGAGGCGTTTAACCGCCGGAGCGAAGGCGCGCTTCCCGGCCATATCGGGCTGGTGGTCACCCATACCGGACGTGATCGCTTTGAAGGCCATTTCGATATTCAGCGCCACCATCACGCGCCCAACGGTTTCCTGCACGCAGGCAGCCTGGTGACACTTGCCGATACACTTTGCGGCTACGCAACGGTCGCAAACCTGCGCGAAGGCGCAACGGGGTTCACGACCATCGAACTCAAGACAAACTTCTTCGCCACGGCGCTGGAAGGCCGCGTCAATGCGGTGGCTACTCCGGTCCATGTCGGGGGCACGACACAGGTCTGGGACTGCGAACTGACGAACGCAGCCGGCAAGCGCATGGCGCTATTCCGCTGCTCTCAGCTGGTGCTCCGGGCGAAGGGCTAGGTGCCCCTCGCCGCAGAACAGTTGGATCAGTATTGCAGGGTGTTGGGCTCGGTCTCCGGTGGAGGCTCGGCCGCCGGCGGCGGAACGGGCTCAGGCATCTGCTCATCAACGGTTTCGTCGGCAGGCTGCGGCGCCGCGCTGGCCATGCCGCAGCAGCGGACCTGCATTTCCAGCACGCGATCATTGAACCGGCACTGCTGGTCGTTGATTTCCCGCAGGATGGAGGGGCCACCGGCGCGGGTCGTAAAGCGGGTCTGGGTACAGCTGGTCAGCGTGTAGCCCTCCCGGCATGTGCCCACATTGGACTTCTGGATCGTGCGGGTCTCGCACAGCATCGCATCTTCCTTGGCGAGCGCTTCTTCAGCCTTCGCCATCGCCGCCGCTGCATCCGCCTTGGCTTCATCTGCAGCCGTCTGTGCCTCGCCGACGAGATTGAAAGCCTCCGACATGCGCAGATTGGTATCTGCAAGCGCCGTCGACTGGCCATCGATCTCGACTTTCAGCCGGCAGACGTCTTCGTCCGCCTTGTCCGGGTTGGCGCAATACTGCCCAACCGTCATGTCATTCGGGATACTGGTGCACGCGGCCATACCAAGGGCAGCGAGCGCGAGACCACCTGCCAGCAGTTTTGCCGGCATTTTTGAAAGTGTCATGAGCAACTCCATCACCTGTTGTCCGGGGACTTTTCGCCCTCCGCCAGGTCATGGGGTGCCAGGATGGTTAATCCGTCAACCCTGGTCGCGTATTGGGGGAATTCCCGCCAGCCACGCCGAACCAGGCTGCTTTACGCCTTCAGCTTGTAGCCCCGGCGGAACAGCAGCCATATCCAGATCATCGACGCCAGCGCGAGAACACCCGTGTAAATAGCTCCCACCAGGATAGATCCATTCGCAACACCCAGATGCCCATATCGGTATCCGTCGATCATGTAAAAAATCGGGTTGAGATAGGCGAGCGTCTGAAACGGCTCCACCATCACCTTGATGTCGTAAAAGGTGCCTGAAAGAAACGTCAGCGGCACAATGATGAAGTTGGTGACGGCTGCCAGATGGTCAAACTTGTCAGCCCAGATGCCGCCATAGGCGCCGAGCGCCCCAAGAATGATGGCCGATGTCAGGGTAAACCAGACAATTGGCCAGATATGGGCCACATGCAGGTTGGCGAGCCCCGACAGCTGGATCGCAATGGCCGAGATCGCGGCGACCACGAGGCCGCGCGTGACCGCCCCGCCCAGGAACGCAATCGTCAGCTCCAGCGGCGACAGCGGCGGCATCAGGAAATCGACATGGGTCGCATTGAACTTCGCCTGCAGCAGGCTGGAACTCGTATTGGAAAAGGCGTTCTGGAGGATGGCCATCATGATCAGGCCCGGCGCCAGGAAGTCGTTATAGTTCATGCCCTCGAAATCGCCGGTCAGCCGCCCGCGATCCCCGAAGGCGAGTTTGAACACGGTCATGAACAGCAGCGTAGTCACCACAGGCGCGAAAACGGTCTGCATCCACACCTTCAGGAACCGCCCGACCTCTCTTTTATAAAGTGTCCACAGCCCAAGGCCGTTGAAAGCGCCATATTGGCGAAGACGAGATTGCGCACTGCCGGGAATCGTATCCATGCAACGCAAATAGGCGAAGCCGGTACGTTTCGCGAGGGGTGCCCGCGACTTTTCCATCTCGCCACCCTGTGGAATCCTTACCACAAGATATAGAAACCCTGTGGAATGCGCGGGGCCCATGTTGTGTTTCGTTTCGCTCCTGATACGATATATAGGTGTTCAGAAGAGCGGTGCTTACCAGCCGTTACAACATCTAGTGGGTCTGGGCTCTGTGCGCAGCCCAACCTTACGCGGGAGACCTGCAAACCATGTCATGGACCGATGAACGGGTATCAGTGCTCAAGAAGTTGTGGGCCGAAGGCCACTCAGCTTCTCAGATCGCCAAACAATTGGGGGGCGTCACCCGAAACGCCGTGATCGGCAAGGTGCACCGCCTTGGCCTGTCGGGCCGCGCGACCCCGTCGCGTCCTGTGAAACGGCCGCCACGTCTGGCGCGTCCCAAGCCCCGTTTCATGGTGGAGGGCGCATCGCCCGCCGCTGCAGCGCCAGCAGCAGCGCCAGCCGCAACTCCGCTGCCTGGGTTGACGGATGTTCCGGCGACGCCAGAGCGGAACACGGCCCTTGCCCCGCTGCCGCCCCTGCCGATGGCAGACGGCATCCCGGCGACCATCCTCACCCTGCGGGATTCGATGTGCAAATGGCCCATCGGAGACCCTGCGGACCCCAAATTTGCGTTCTGCGGACGCAAAGCAGATTGCGGTCCCTATTGCACTGAGCACGCAGCCGTTGCATTCCAACCTGCAAGGAAGCGTGAAGGTCGCAAGACCGAATACGACTACGTCCGGCGCATTGCAGGCTAACGCCCGCATTCCATCTCGCCAGACGGAAGGAAGCCCCCGGTGCCCCCCGCCCCGGGGGCTTTACCGTTTCAGGGTCTCAACTTTCACGCGCAGCCGGTAGCCAGACCCCGAATGCCGTGCCCTGCCCCATGAGGGTTTCAACCGCCATCCCGCCGCGATGGTGGGCCATGATGTGCTTGACGATGGCCAGGCCAAGGCCCGTGCCGGTAATCTTACCGCCCCGGCTCTGATCGGCCCGGTAAAACCGCTCGCCCAGGCGCGGCAGGTGTTCCCGCTCGATGCCCGGCCCCTGATCCTCGACCCGCATCCAGACGGTCGGGTCGCTGATGGCCATCCGGTTGGATGTTTGCAGCAGGGTCATCCGCTCGCTCTCCGGCCAGGCCTGAGCTGCCTCGGTCCGCGCTTCAAACCCATCTGGCGCGACGCCGCACCGGATCGTGACCGTGTGGCCGCCCTTTGAATATTTGATGGCGTTCGACACCAGGTTCTCAACCACCTGGATCAGTTCATCCCGGTTGGCGGTTACCGCCGGCAACGCGGCAGGCTCCTCGATCACCAGTGTCACGCCCTTTTCGCTCGCCAGCGGTTGCAGCGCGTCCACGGAATTCATGACGATGTCGCCAAAATGCTCGCGCGCCGTAGGCTGCACATGTTCGGCGCTCTCGATCCGCGACAGGGAGAGGAGATCAGCAATCAGCCGGCTCATCCGCTCACTTTCGCCCGCCATGATGCCCAGGAACCGGTCCCAGGAATCCTTGTCTTCCCGCGCAGGCCCCCGCATCGTTTCGATAAAACCGGAAATAGCCGTCAGCGGCGTGCGCAGTTCATGGCTCGCATTGGCCAGAAAATCCGCCCGCGCGCGCGCTGCGCGCTTCACCGGTGTCAGGTCTTCCAGCACAACCAGCAGATTGCCGCTGCTGCGGATGGGCCGGATATGCGCGCGCCATTGTTCCTCCGGCCCGATTTCCATTTCAATCTCGGCCGAGCCGAGCCCCGGCATGCTGAAACAGGTCTCGATTGCGGCCAAAAGTGCGGGCGTGCGGATAATCACACTCGCGCGCGGCGGCGCCGAGCGGCGCTGGCCCAGCCGCAGAAAGGCCGCGGCAGGATCATTGTATGCGGTAATTCGCTGCTGATCATGGCTGACTTCAAAGGCCGGAAGCGGCAGCGCCGAAAGAAAATCGGCTATGGCGAGGCTGTCTCTTCCGGCTGCCTCCACCGTTTTTACCGGCCCGCTCGGCGCCTGCGTGCTGGCCGAGCCGACATAATACGCCGCCGCGATCGACCCGATAACAAACATGGCGGTCAACGCCTCAATCAGCCCGAGCGAGCTGGTCATCGCCAGGATCAGCATGACAATGCCGGTCGTTCCGACCAGAACCCCGAAATCCCTCGCCCGGCGCGTCATCGAATGACGGGGCGTCTGTAAACTCTCTGTTTCACTACCATCGCTCATAATGAATGCCGCCTGTGCCGGAAACTTCTTCCGGTTCTCTGTTTAGCGGCTACAGCGCCCTCGGCGTCCTGCCAATACCAGCCGGCCAGCCAAGCCGGCATCAAAGACCAATCCGAGAGAAAAGTTATTGAAAATCGATAATTCCTCATTGACGCTCGGCAAGGACAGGCGTATCGCAACCCCAAGGCAGCCCGGAGCGCCGGATACCGCATGAAAAATTCTCTCCTCCTGATGGGCACGGCCATGCTTGCGGCGTGTGCCACCTCTCCCAACGCCATTGAGCGTCTCGCCACCGACAGGGAGGCTCTGTTTGCGGCTGCGCCCGAGGCGCCGGCCGAATGGGCGGCGCGCGGTGTTGCGGGTGTGGCTGAAACGGGCAACTGGCTCGATCAGTTCAACGATCCGGTCATGAACGAACTTGTCGCTGAGGCCCTCGCCGCCAATCCGACACTGGAATCCCGCGCCGCCAGCCTGCGCGCCTCCGCTGCCCTGTCGCGCAGCGCGCGCGGCCAGCGCTGGCCCTCGCTATCGGCGACCGCAAGCTTCGGTGGCACCTCCACCGGCGTAACTCTTCCCGCCGGCGGCGATGACCGCATTAATGGCGAAGTCTATGGCCTGGGCCTGGACGCAAGCTGGGAGTTCGACCTCTGGGGCCGTATCTCCAATGGCATTGCGCAGGCAGATGCTGACTATGCGGCAACCGCCGCCGACCTTGCCGCCACCGAACTTTCGATCGCTGCGCAGACCGCGTCGGCCTGGATCAGCCTCAATGAAGCGCTGACTCAGGAGCGGATTGCTGTTCTCACCTACGAGGCCCGTCAACGGGTGGTGGACCTGACCGAGCCGCGCGTGCGCGCCGGCATCTATGGCCCGCTGGAATTGCGCACGGCGCGGAGCGTCCTCGCGCAAGCCGAAGCGGCCATCGCGGCGCGGCGCCAGTTCTCGAATGAAGCCACCCGGCGTCTTGAGGTTCTGCTCGGCCGGTATCCCTCTGCGGAGCTGACTGCGCCAGCGATCATTCCGGAATTGCCGCCCATGGAAGTTGTCGGCAATCCCGCATTAATGCTGTCGCGCCGGCCGGATATTGCCGTGCTTGAAGCGCGCGTGGTCGGCGCCGGCCTGCAGGCTGAGGCCGCACGCCTTGCGCTGCTGCCGAGCCTTGGCCTGACCGGATCGCTGGGCACGAATGAAACCGACATATCCGACGCGCTTGACCCGACCCTGATCGCGGCGCGCCTGATTGGAAATCTGATACAGCCTCTCTTCAGTGGCGGCAGCCTCAATGCGCAACGCCTGGCCGCCATTGCTCAGGCTGAAGCTGCTGTGGCCAACTATGCCGGCGCCGCCCTGGATGCCTGGCGTGAGGTCGAGAACGCTCTGACGGCTGATATTCTTCTTGCTCAGCAGGAAGACGCGCAGGGCCGGGCCCTCGAAGAAGCCCGCTTTGCCGAAGAGATTGCCGAGCGGCAGTATTCAAGCGGCACGGTCAACGTCTTTAACCTCATCGATGCGCAGACGCGCCGGCTGACCGCAGAAAGCCAGCTGGCAACGGCGCGGGCCGACCGTGCCCGCAACCGGATTACCTATCATCTCGCCCTGGGCGGCGGCGTTCCCGTGATGGAACTCGCCGGCGAGGACGACCTGTTTGACACTGACGCCGCCGAAAGCGGCAGGAGATAGACGCCATGGGACGCCTGATCGCCATCATCGCACCAATTGCCATCCTTCTTGTTCTTGGCGTTGGAGGGGTCATTGCCGTCACGGCCATGAAGCCTGAGCCGCAGAAGAATGACGAGCCGCAGGCCGGCCTCAATGTCTTTGCCGAACAGGTGAAGTCCGGCTCGCTGACGATCACCGTGGAAGCGCAGGGCGAAGTCAGCCCGAAGCGCGAGATCATCGTCGCGCCGCAGATTGCCGGACGTGTCTCCTATGTGTCGCCAGACTTCATCGATGGTGGCTTCATCCGGCGCGGCCAGGTGCTCGTGCGGGTGGAAGCGGCCGATTCCGAACTGGGCGTCGTGCGCGCCCGGTCGATCGTTGCCACGGCTGAACAGGCCCTCGCCCGCGAGATTGCGGAGGCCGAGCTTGCCCAGCAGGATCTCGAAAACCTGGGCCTGACAGACGCCTCACCGCTGGCCCGCCGCGAGCCTCAGCTCGCCGAAGCCCGCGCCGCCCTTGAATCTGCCAAAGCCCAGCTTTCCGAAGCAGAGCTGAGCCTCAGCCGCACGGCCATCATCGCGCCGTTTGACGGCCGCGTGCGCGAACGTTCTGCCGACATCGGCCAGTTCGTGTCGCCCGGCCAGTCGCTCGGCAATATCTTCGCCACTGACGTCGTCGAAGTCGCCCTCCCCCTGAAGGACGCCGACCTTGGCCAGCTCGGCCTGCCAATCGCCTTCTCTTCTTCGGCAGACGAACCCGGCCCCAAGGTCGAGTTTTCAGCGGTCGTGGGTGGCAAGCCACGCACATGGGTCGGGGAAGTCGTGCGCACCGGCGCGGCCATCAACTCGCAGACACGTCAGATCAACGTATTCGCCGAACTCAAAGATCCCTTCGGGACCGGCGCCGATGACGGCGCGCCAATGGCGCCCGGCCTCTTCGTCACCGCGCGGATCGAAGGCGAGACGCTGGACAACGTCCTGATTGCGCCGCGCGCGGCCCTGCGGGGGGATGACCGCCTCTTCATTGGCGATCCGAAAGAGGGCAAGCTCTCCATACGGACCGTCGATGTCGCCTATTCCGATCGCGACGGCGCCTATCTCCGCTCCGGTGTTGCGCCGGGCGAACTGGCGATCACCAGCCCGATCCAGGCCGCGTTCGACGGGATGAGCATCACCGTCCTGGAACGCCAGCCCGACGGCACCGTCAAGATCCATGGCGAGAAGAAAACCCCGAAAGACGCCGAAGCCATCGCAGACGCCGCCGCAAGTGAAGGCGGCGAAGGGAGCGCTCAATGAACGGTCTGGTCGCCTGGTTTACCCGTAACGCGGTCGCCGCCAACCTCCTGATGATCATCGCCTTCGCGGGCGGTGTCTTCGGGTACAGCGCGATGGAACGGGAAATGTTTCCGGTCGTGAAGGTATCGGGCGCCTCTGTTTCGGTGGCCTGGAACGGCGCTTCCCCGCGCGACATTGAAGAACAGATCGTCGCCCGCATCGAGGAAGCCGTCGCCAGCATCAACGGGCTGGACCGGATCACCTCCATCGCCACCGAAGGCTCCGGCGTGGTCAACATCCGCGGCCGGGATGACATCGACATGGATGTCTTCCTCGACGAGATCAAAATCCGCGTCGACCAGATCAATAACCTTCCGCAGGCGGCCTATCGCCCGCAGGTCACACGCTGGGAACAGCGCAACTGGTTCATGGGCATGGTCGTTCACGGCGATGTTGACCAGAAGACCCTGCGCCGCATCGGCAAGAAGGTCCGCGACGACATTGCCCGCCTGCCGGGCGGCGAACTTGCCGTCATGCAGGGCACGATGGATGAGCAGGTCAGCATCGAAGTCTCCGAAGAAGCCCTGCGCCGCTTCGGCCTTACCCTGAACGACGTTGCAACCGCCGTGCGCGGCACCTCGCTCAACTCCTCGGGCGGGCGCATCGAATCCCCCGTCGGTGACGTCTCGCTCATGTCCCGCAACATCGCCGATTCTGCCGAGCAGTTCGGCGACATCATCATCCGCCAGACCAGCGGCGCGGGCACCGTCCGCGTCAGCGATGTGGCGACCGTGATTGACGGCCTCGTCAGCGACAAGCTCAGCACGACCTTCAACGGGCGCAACACCATCTTCGTGATGACGCCCGAACCCGACAAGATGGACATCCCCACTTATGCGGCGGGGTTCCGCGACTATATCGAGCGGGCAAACGATCCCTCCACCGGCATCCTGCCCGAAGGCATGAAGATCGACATCCTCTGGGACGATTCCAAAACCTTCAATGCCCGGATGGAACTGATCACCAGCTCTGCCCTTCAGGGCGCATTGCTGGTGATGCTCGTCCTCGTGCTGTTCCTTCGCCCTGTCGTGGCCATGTGGGTGACCGTCGGCATCGTGACCGCATTTGCGGGCGCCGTGATGCTGATGCCCTTCTTCGGGGTGTCCTGGAATATTCTGTCCACCTTTGCGGTGCTGCTGGTGATCGGGGTTATCGTGGACGATGCCATCGTCGTCGGCGAGAACATTCACAAGGAAGTGGAAAGTGGACGAAGCGAAGGCCTGAACGCCGCCATCATCGGCACGCAGCAGGTAATGAAGCCGGTGATCTTCGGCGTACTGACGACCATCATCGCCTTCCTGCCCTGGGCCTTCATCACCGGCCCGACGCGGATGTTCACCCAGCAGATCAGCTTTGTGGTGGTCGCCGCCCTCACCTTCTCGATCATCGAGAGTATGCTCATCCTGCCCAACCACCTGTCTCACATGAAGAAACAGGAATTTGGCGGGCGCACTGGCCGCTTCATGGTGATCCAGCGTCGCATTGCCGACAGCATGCTGTGGTTTGCAAACCACATTTACAAACCTGTCCTCGAACAGGCGATCCGCTTCCGCTATGCGACGGTAGCGTTCTTCTTCTCCCTCTTTGCTATTGCCGTCACGATGCAGTCGACGGGCATTGTCCCGTTCCAGTTCATGCCGGAAATCGAAGCCGATCTCATTCAGGTCAACATCGAGATGCCGGACGGCACGCCGTATGAGCGCCTGCTCCAGGTCCGCGACCAGCTCCAGAACGGTGTGGATCTCGCCAAGGAGGAACTGTCCAAAGAGTATCCCGATGTGGAGAATGGGCTCATCCGTGACGCGTCGCTGATCGCAGCCGGACGTGAGGTCCAGGCCTTCATCGGTCTTGTGCCGCCCGAGGAACGGCCCGAAACCGTGCGCTCCAAGGACATCGCCGAAAAGCTGCGCGCCACAACCGGTGAAATCCAGGACGCCGAGACAATCGAATTTGCCTTCACCTTCAACGAGGCCGATACCGGCGTGCAGTTTGCGCTGAGCCACCCGGATCTCGAACGCCTGCGGGACGCAGCCGATTTCCTGAAGGCGCATCTGACAACCTATTCGGAAGCCTATGACATTTCCGACAACCTTTCCTCATCGGCTGAGGAAATCCGCGTCACGCTGAAACCCGGCGCCGAAACGCTGGGCATTTCTCTCAGCGATGTATCGAGCCAGGTTGCGCAGGCCTATTACGGCATCGAAGCCCAGCGCAATCCGCGCGACGGCGAAGATGTCCGGGTCATGGTCCGCTTTCCGGAAGCGGCGCGGGAAGATCTCGACAGCCTTGAGACGCTGCGCGTGCGCACGCCTGATGGCCGCGAAATCCCGATCACCCAGGTTGCCGAGTTTGAATTTGCCCCCGGCATCAACCGCATTATCCGGCGCAACCGGATGCGCTCGGTGACCGTATCGGCCGAGATCTTCGGCGAGGGCGGCCGTGGACGGATCATGGGCGCCATGGAAGAAGAATTCTGGCCTTCTTTCCGCCAGCAGTTTCCCGATGTGATCCGGGGCGAGGCCGGCGGCTTTGAAGAAGAACAGCGTTTTTTTGCAGAGATTGGCCGGTTGCTGCTCATCGGCATCGGGGCAATGTATATGCTTCTCGCCGTGGCATTCCGCTCGTATTCCCAGCCTCTGCTCTTGATGATGGCCCTGCCCTTCGCCTATTGCGGCGCCATCTTCGGCCTTGCAATCAGCGGCGTGCCGATGGCGATGTTCGCCTTCTTCGGTATCGCAGCGGCAGCCGGCGTCGTCATCAACGACAACCTCGTGCTGATCGATTACGTGAACCGCAGACGCGATGAAGGCGCCGGCGCCGTGCAGGCGCTGGTAGATGCAGGTGTATCCCGCTTCCGCCCGATCCTGCTTACCTCCGTCACCACCTTCGTCGGCATCCTGCCGCTGATGGCCGAGCGCTCCGTGCAGGCACAGTTCCTTCAGCCTATGATCGTCTCGCTGGGTTACGCAGTAGCCTTCGCCCTGTTCGTATCCCTGCTGATGGTCCCGGCGCTTTACGCTGCCGGCGTGGAAGTCGGCCGTATCTTCCGCTGGACCTGGGGCGGCAAACCTTATCGCCAGATTGGCGAAGGCTATACCGGTCATGTAACCCTTGATGAGGAAGCCCTCATGGGCACAAGTCAGGGCGGACACACAGGACCCGCGCAGCCCGCAGAATAACGCGGCGCGCACAAGTTTATCGTCACCCTATGGCCGGATGCTTCGGCCCATAGGCAAATTTTGCGAACAGTCGGAGGACCGGAATATGAAACGTTTGCTCCTTGGCGTAGCGTTGATCGCGCTTGCTACTGCCTGTGCAACAGCGCCGGAGGGCGCACCTGCTGCAGATCTTAGTGCAAATGCTGAAGAAGCGGCCGAAACGCCAGCTACAGAGGCCGCCCCGGATAAATATCCGACCCCGGAAGGTCTTGTTCTCTCAGCGCCCGACACCTGGGGCGATTGGGGCATTGACACAACGGCCTTTAAGGCAAGCGTTCGTCCGGGCGACGATTTCAACACGTATGTAAACGGCACCTGGATCGATACGATCCAAATTCCGGCCGATCGCTCGCGCTATGGCAACTTCGATCTGCTGCGGGAAAAATCCGAACAGCGCGTGCGCTTGATCATTGAAGACCTCGCCAGAGAGGAACCCGCAATCGAAACGGCGGAGGGCAAGATCGGCGCCTATTACGCCGCCTATCTGGATATGGACACGATCAACGCCGCTGGCCTTGCTCCGGCAGAGCCGTATTTCAATCAGATCGATGCCGCCGCCGGGATTGACGACATCGCGCGGCTGACCGCGACGGTTGGGTTTGCCTCCCCCTTCAGCGGCTTTGTCTTCGTCGATGACAAAGACCCTGAAACCTATATCTTCCAGATGGGATTGGCCGGGCTCGGTCTGCCTGACCGGGACTATTACCTGAAAGACGATGCGAAGTCGGTTGAGCATCGCGCGAAATATGTTGAGCTTCTGACCACCCTGCTGGGCAAGGCCGGATATGCAGATCCCGCCGCAGCGGCGGCCGGCGTTATGGCATTTGAAACAGAAATGGCCAGGGCCCATTGGGACCTTGCCCTCTCCCGGAACCCGGAGATCACCTATAACAAGCTCTCGCGCGAAGAGTTCGACGTGCTGGCGGGCGAATTTCCCGCGTCCCTTGCGCTCGAAACACTCGGCGTCGGAGATGAAACCCATTTCCTTGTGGCGCAGATTCCTCCGACTACGGAAGAACTGGCAGCAGCCGGAATTTCAGACGAAGACGCCATGAAGCTTGGCGGCGGTTTCCCGGCCATGTTCCAGATCGCCAGCGAAACGCCGCTCGATACCTGGAAGGCCTACCTCAAGGCCCATTTCCTGATCGATCATTCTGACGTTCTGCCTGACGAGATCGACCGTGAGGTTTTCGCTTTCTACGGCACAACGTTGCGCGGCCAGCCTCAACAGCGCGAACGCTGGAAGCGGGCCGTCTCCTCGACAGAGAATGTGCTGGGAGAGGCCATCGGCCAAGTTTTTGTCGAGCGGTATTTCCCCCCGGAAAACAAGGCCGCGATGGACGACCTCGTCGCCAACCTTCGCAAGGCAATGGCCGCCAATCTCGAAGAACTCACCTGGATGAGTGACACCACCAAGGTGAAAGCCGAGGAGAAGCTGGACAGCTTTAATCCGAAAATTGGCTATCCGGAGAAGTTCGAGACGTATGACACACTTGTCGTCGGCCCCAATGCGCTCGAAAATTCCATGGCCGCCGCGAAATGGGCGCTGGAAGACAATCTCTCCGATCTCGGATCAACCGTCGACAAGTCGAAGTGGTTCATGACCCCGCAGACCGTCAACGCCTACTACAATCCGAGCTTCAACGAGATCGTCTTCCCGGCAGCGATCCTGCAGCCCCCCTTCTTCAATCTGTCGGCTGACCCGGCCGTGAACTATGGCGCGATCGGCGGCGTTATCGGGCACGAGATGGGGCATGGCTTTGATGACCAGGGCGCCAAGTCCAATGCCACTGGCGCCTTGAGCAACTGGTGGACTGCGGAAGACCAGGCCGCTTTCCGTGAACTTGGCGACGCGCTCGTGGCTCAATACAACAGCTACTGTCCGCTCGACGACGGCACGACCTGCATCAATGGCCGCCTGACCCTGGGCGAAAACATCGGAGACCTCGGCGGCCTGTCGATGGCTTACCGTGCCTACCAGCTCAGCCTGGACACCAATGGTGACGGCGCGATCAGTGAAACCGAGCAGGCCCCCGTCATCGATGGCCTGACAGGCGACCAGCGCTTCTTCCTCGGCTGGGCGCAGGTCTGGCGCGCAAATTACCGCGATGAAGCCCAGCGCCAGCAGATACTGACCGACCCCCACTCCCCCTCAAGCTACCGGGTCAACGGCGTGGTTCGTAACCTTGACGCATGGTATTCAGCCTTCGGTGTAACCGAAGACGATGCGCTCTACCTCCCGCCGGAAGACCGGGTCCGGATCTGGTAAAAGCTCGAACCTGCTGCACTTTCAGGGGTTGACCGGGAAATTCGACACGTCCGGTCAACCACCCCTTAACCCCAAAAACCCTAAATGGGAGCAATCGGATTCAAGTCCGGCACGATTCTTGCTCCTGGTAGGATATGGCAATTCTGAAACGCATCTTCGGCAACCACAAGGCCGGGACGGTTGATCCGTCCCGCATTGCGCGCGCGACGACGTCTCAGACGGGCGAAGACTATGCGCGCCCCGTCCGCGCCCAGGTGTACCGTGAAGCCACGATCACGCTTGAATCCGGCTACAGCCGCAAAGGCATCGTGCTCGATTACACCGACACCGGTCTGCGCATCCGCTTTCCGACCAATGAGTCCCTGCCCCGCTACCTTACGGTAAATGCGCGGTCTGTCGGAATTTCCGGCCGCGCCCAGGTCGTCTGGCAGAAGGGCTCCGAAATCGGCCTCAAGCTGGTCTGATCCGGGGCACCCGCGCCAACCTCACAAGCATTTCATATTTGTCAGGGATGACGCGCCCCCGCTGCGCTTATAGTCTGTTGTGGAAATGCCACAGGAGACGCGCTGATGCGCCTTGCGATCCTTGCCCTTGCCGCCCCCTTTCTGGCGGCCGCCTGCGCTGAGGCAACGGCCGGCCAGCCCACGGCCAACGCCCCTGCTGCTCCAACAGAATTCCAGGCCGAGGAGCCCGCGCCCGCCATGTCCGCCACCCAGTTCACCAGCATCACCGGCCAGCCGCTCGACCTCACCGCCCTCGGCGCGAAGGCCATCCTGGTGGTAAACACCGCCTCGCGGTGCGGGTACACGCCCCAATATGCCGGCCTCCAGAAACTCTACGAAGCCAACAAGGCGGACGGCCTGGTGATCGTCGGCGTCCCGTCCAATGATTTTGGCGGACAGGAGCCAGGCACCGAAGAGGACGTCAAATCCTTCTGCGAGATCAATTACGGCGTCACCTTCCCGCTGACGAAGAAGTACGCCGTCACAGGCGCGTCGCAGCACCCCTTCTATACCGGCGCCATCAAGACGCTGGGCGATCCCGCCCTGCCGAAATGGAACTTCCACAAAATCCTCGTCAGCGCAGATGGCACGCCGCTCAAGGCCTATGCGTCTTCGGTAAAGCCCGATGACTCCGGCCTCGCCGCCGACATCGAAGCAGCGCTCGGCATCTGATAAGGTCAGGCTTGCCCGCCGCCCGGCCTTGACGAAGCGGCATGTCCGGCGCCTATTCTCCCGCGCTGCACAAGAACGCAAAGTCAGGAAGGAAATAGCCCCATGTCAGAGAAAGATCCGGTCGTCATCGTAGGTATGGCCCGCACCCCCATGGGCGGCCTGCTCGGCGAACTCTCCAGCTTCTCGGCCAATGAGCTTGGCGCCCATGTTGTCAAAGCCGCCGCCGCTGAAGCAAAGCTCGGCGCTGCGGAAGTCGATGAAGTCATCATGGGCAACTGCCTGCCCGCTGGCCAGGGCCAGGCGCCTGCCCGCCAGGCGGCCATCAAATCCGGTCTCGACAAGAACACCGAAGCCACCACCATCAACAAGATGTGCGGCTCGGGCATGGAAGCCGTCATCATGGGCCGCAACGCCCTGCTCGCCGGTGAAGCCACCGTCATTGTTGCGGGCGGCATGGAATCCATGACCAACGCGCCCCACCTCATCACCCTACGCCAGGGCCATAAATACGGCGCGGCGTTCGCGCGCGACCATATGGCCACCGATGGCCTCGAAGACGCGTATGAAGGCGGCCCGATGGGCAACTTTGCCGACATGATCGCCCGCGAGTACCAGTTCACCCGCGAGCAGCAGGATGCCTACGCCCTCGAAACCCTGCGCCGCGCGCAGGACGCCACCAAGAACGGCAAGTTCAAGCGCGAAATCGCTCCGCTCACGGTAAAGACCCGCAAGGGCGAAACCGTCGTCGATACCGACCAGCTGCCCCGCGAAGCGATGCCGGACAAGATCCCGACCCTGAAACCTGCCTTCAACAAGGATGGCACGGTAACCGCCGCCAACGCCTCGGCGATTTCCGATGGCGCCGCAGCCCTCGTGCTGATGCGCGAGTCCGAAGCCAAGAAGCGCGGCCTCACGCCGATTGCGAAAATCGTCTCGGCCTCCAGCCACGCGCAGGAGCCGGCCTACTTCACCACCGCCCCCGTCCCCGCCATGCAGAAGGCCCTCAAGAAAGCCGGCTGGAAAGCAGAGGATGTCGACCTGTGGGAAGTCAACGAAGCCTTCGCCGTGGTCCCCATGATCGCGATGAAAGAACTCGGCATCAGCCATGACAAGCTGAACGTGAACGGCGGCGCCTGCGCCATGGGCCACCCGATCGGCGCGTCCGGGGCCCGCGTGCTCATCACCCTTCTGGCGGCGATGGAAGATCGCGGCCTCAAGAAGGGCATGGCCTCCCTCTGCATCGGCGGCGGCGAAGGTATCGCCATGGCTGTCGAGCGCGTCTAAGCCGCGCCATGCCGCTCCAGAACAGGGCTGACCCGCTGGGACTGCTGCACGCAGTTCCGCAGCGGGGCACCCTGATGGGCAATCGGGGCGGCTGCTTTCACAGAGACGACCAGACCCTGAAAGCCCGGCAATGGTCCAGCCAGCGCTGGATCACCTGTCGGCTTGCCTTCAAGAACCGGCGCCGCCCGCTGATGCGGCCCGGCCATTATACGGAAATCTTCTTTCTGGATGAGGCGACCGCCCTGGCGGGTGGCCATCGCCCATGCTTCGAATGCCGCCGCGAAGAGGCCGTTGCCTTTCGGGAAGCCCTCATCCGTGCCGGGCGGTTTGTGCGGGGCGCGCCGATCGGCGAGGCCGATCAACGTGCCGCAGGGGAAATTCAGGATGTTCTGGCAGGCAGGGCAAAGCGGGTCATGGTGACGCCCGCCACCCTCCCTGACGGCGCCATGTATGGCGCGGAGGGGGCGGCCTGGCTTGTTTACCGGCGCTGCGCCCACGCCTGGTCCTTCAGCGGCTATGGCCCCGGCATGCCCCTGCATCAGGCAGGGATGAGGTTAACACCAGAAATCAGCTGCGCCGCATTAGATTCCGGCTATCAAGCTGCGCTGCATACCTCTATCGGTAGTGCGTGAGCTAAGGGGCACAACCGAGTGGCGGCACCGTCAAAAGATGAAATTCTCGCGCATTTCCGCGAGCAGGCGGAATTCTGCCGGGCTCTGGGCTCGCCCTTCATGGAAGCCCTCTGCCTCGCCATGGTGGAAGATGCGGAGCAGCACGGCCCGGTCGGTCGCCTGATAAAGGGCTGGGCGGGAGACCCGAGACGCGACGCCCTCGCGCTGCGCATTGCCGGATACCTGCATTATTCCGCGCTCGGCGATAAAGCGCCTGAGCTCACGGCTGTTTATCCATCGGCCAATCCGGACTGGACGATGGAGGCCGTCTGGCCTGTCGCTCACGACTGGCTCGCGCGGCACGAGAGAGCGGCAAAGGTTTTCATCAAATCGCCGCCACAGACCAATGAAACCCGCCGCGCCATTGCGCTCCTGCCGGGTTTCCTGAAGGTCGCCAGCCTGTTTCCGGGACCGATGCACCTGCTGGAGCTGGGCGCCAGCGCCGGCCTTAATCAGAACTGGGACAGGTTCAATTACCAGACAACCCGTTGGGAGCTGACAGGCAACAGCGATGTGGTCATTGATACTGACTGGAACGGTCCGCCTCCGGATCATATTGACATGTCGTTCAATGTCGCGACCCGCGCCGCTTGTGACCAGTCCCCTGTAAACCTGTCCAAGCCCTCCGCTGCGCGGCGCCTGAAATCCTATATCTGGCCAGACCAGCCCGCACGCCTTGCCCGGCTCGATGCTGCCATTGCCCTCGCCCGCCGCACGCGCGTCCGTGTGGAGAAAGCAGACGCCGCTGACTGGCTCAAGGCAAAGCTGGCATCGCGTCCGGACGAGGGCCCCACGGTCATCTATCACTCGGTGTTCTTGCAATATCCGCCTGCCGAGACGCGCCGTGCCCTGCTGTCCCTGATCGAAGACGCCGGTGCGGAAGCTACTTGGGACCGGCCACTTGCCTGGGTCTGCTTCGAGCCCGCTGCCTTCTTTCAAGGCCCTACCCAGGTTGGCATCGAGCCCAATGAATTCATCACCTACATGCGCGTCTGGCCAGAAGGCGAAGATCACCGCCTGATCCGATCGGACGGCCATGTAACGCAGGTTCAGGCCCTCTAGATCGCCGCTCCGCTTTCACTCAGGCGGGTGAAGCAGCTAGCGGAAATCATCCTTTGCCCAATCAAGCAGCGTACCCGTCAGCTCACGGACAGCTGCGTCGGCGCTGGCCCCGGTCTGGTTGGTGTTGATGATGATCACGGCGCCAGGCTCTGGCGCGACGACGACCTGTGACAGCCACATCGTATTCGATCCGGCGTGCATGTAGAGAGGGCCAGCCTCAGCGTCTTTGCCAACGCCCCAGCCCAACGCGTAATCTGCCCCGGCATCGGGATAAGGCGTCAGAAGTTTCGTCCGCATGGAAACGGGAAGTGCGTCCGGCCCTTCCAGAAACGGTAACAGGAGAAGCGTGTGGCCGCGCAGGCTGATATGCACCGTCCCGGCCGACGCAAAAGCTGACGGATTGTCTGCGCCCGCGCCAAAACCGGTCGGCGACAGCCTTCCGAACAACCCCTTCTTGTGGCCCTGTATGCCCTCAGGCGGCGGCCCGAACCCGAACCCCTGCCCGGCCCCCTTGGGCGCCTTGGCGATCACGGCGCGCGCCATCACCTGTTCATAGGTCTGCCCTTCAGGCGCCGCCTGCAGCTCAATGGCGCGCCCGGCAATGATGTAACCGAGATTGGAATAGACAAAGGCACCGCGGCTGCCGGCCGGGGCCTTCTTCAGGGTCGCGGCAACGAGCTTGCGCCGTTGCACATAGGTGGGCGCGGTGCGCAGCGGGGCAGCAAGGGTCCAGCCGATGCCCGGATTGGGCGCGGCGCCGGACCGGTGGCTGAGCAGGTCTTCGATTGTCACGTCCCGCCAGCCCGCGTGCAGATCTGTATCGCCGAAAATCTCCGCCAGGGTCATGCCCCAGCGCGCGTCACCTGACTCCACCAAACGGGCCCAGGCCAGCGCAGTCAGCATCTTTGTATTGGATCCAATGTGCCAGGCGTCTGATGGCAAGATGGGATCGCCGCCGCGCGACCGGTCGCCGGAGACCGCCAGCGCAATGACCCCGTCCTCGCGTGTGGCGACAACTGCGCCAAGTCCGACAAGGCCATGCTCGGCCCGCGCGGTGTCCAGAAATGTCCGAAGTTGTCCCGTTTTGTCCAAGTTTGTCTCGGCCGTGACCGGGCCTGACACGAAAACGGCTGCCAAAATCAGGAAAATAACGGCCTTCGACGCGGGCAGGCGCCTAGTCGCTGGACTTGGTCGTCTGGCGCACAAGACCGAGCGGCAGCGCCGTGGTCCGCTTCGCAACGCGGATGACAATCCGCGACTGAACGTCAGAAACCAGTTTGGAACCAAGGAGTTTGTCTCGAAGGAAGTTGTCATAGGCATGCATGTCTGTCGTCACGATATGCATAGAGTAATCCACCGCGCCGGTCACTGTCATACATTCCACTACTTCCGGCCAATTCTGCACAAGTGCTTCAAAAGCCTCAAGATTTTCCCGGCTCGGTAGGGCAAGTTTGACGCTCGCAATCACCTCGAAGTTCAGCCCCAGCGCATGATTGTTGATCAGCGTCACCCGCCCGAGAATGAAACCGGCCTCTTCCATCCGCTTGATACGCCGCCAGCAGGGCGAAGAAGAAAGTCCCACCCGTTCTGCAATTTCTGCAACTGACAGGCTCGCATCATGCTGAATCAGGTCCAGGATGCGGGCATCAATGGTATCAAGCTCTTGGGACAATTTACCGGGAACCCCTCGATAATTAGAAGAATATACCCGGAAATAGCAAATTTCTTGCAAGAAAGGCAAGCTATTTCGTTCGATTTTCATGATAATATGCCGCAGACACCCGGAGGGCGAGTCTGCCATGAAACATCGTGAAGTTACGCTGGACGACAAATACGAACTTGTCGAGGGCAAGGCCTATATGACGGGCATCCAGGCCCTTGTCCGCCTACCCCTTGATCGCAAGCGCCTGGACCTTGCCGCAGGCCACAACACCGGCGGCTTCATCTCCGGCTACCGCGGCTCCCCCCTCGGCGGATACGATCAACAACTCCGAGCGGTCCAGAAGCTCCTTGATTCCCATGACATAAAATTCTGGGAAGGCCTGAATGAAGACCTCGGCGCCACCGCCGTCTGGGGCTCCCAGCAGCTCGGCCTTTTCCCGGGCGCCAAATTCGATGGCCTCTTCGGAATCTGGTACGGCAAAGCCCCCGGCGTCGACCGCACCGGCGACGTGTTCAAACATGCCAACGCGGCAGGTACATCCGCCCTGGGCGGCGTTCTCGCGATCGTGGGCGACGATCACAACTGCAAGTCCTCCACCCTGCCCTCGCAATCAGAATATGCCATGGCAGACGCTGAAATCCCCGTCCTGAACCCCGCCTCGATCCAGGACGTTCTGGACTATGGCATCCATGGCTGGGAGATGAGCCGCTTCTCCGGGGCCTGGGTTGGCCTCGTCGCCCTCGCAGACACGATGGATTCAGGCTCGGTCGTGGATGTCACCATGAACCGCTTCTCCATCCAGCGGCCAAACTTCTCTTTGCCAGAAGGCGGCGTTCACATGCGCCGGGGCGATATTCCCCTCAGCAAGGAAGCCCGTCTGCGGCAGGTTAAGATCCCCGCCGCACAGGCCTATGTACGCGCCAACCGGCTCGACCATGTCATCCTGCCCTCTCCGAACCCGCGTATCGGCATCATCGTGACCGGGCAGGCCGCGCGCGATGTCTTCGAAGCCCTCGCCGCCATCGGCCTCACACCAGAAGAAGCCGGCCGCCTCGGCCTCAGCATCTACAAAGTCGCCATGCCCTGGCCGCTGGAGCCGCAAGGCGTCCGCGAGTTCTGTGCGGGGCTGGAGCGCGTGGTCGTCATCGAGCACAAACGCCCGCTGATCGAAAGCCAACTCAAAGCCGCGCTTTATGATCTCCCCGAAAGCCGCCGGCCGGTTATCGAAGGCAAATTCGACGGCGAAGGCCGCCCGCTCCTGTCAGACATCGCCTCGCTCAGCATTCCGGAAATCGCGCATGCTCTGATGCGCTCCATTCCATCGGGCTGGGACACCAGCCGCGCCGAGGCCTACTTCAACCGCGTGGGCAGCGCCGGCGAGGCCGCGCGCACCAACGCCTCCCCGACCGTGCGCTCCCCTCACTTCTGCTCAGGCTGCCCGCATAACACGTCCACCAATGTGCCTGATGGCTCCCGCGCGCTCGCCGGCATTGGCTGCCACTATATGGCGAACTTCATGCCGGACCGGAAAACCGACATGACCAGCCAGATGGGCGGCGAAGGCATTGCCTGGGTCGGCCAGCACTGGGCCACCGAAGAACCTCATGTGTTCGTCAATCTGGGCGACGGCACCTATTCCCATTCCGGCTCTCTTGCCATCCGCGCCGCGGTCACTTCCGGCGCAAACATGACCTACAAGATCCTCTATAACGACGCCGTTGCCATGACCGGCGGCCAGCATGTGGAATCGGGCCAGACACCGGCCCAGATTGCCCAGCAGGTGGAGGCCGAAGGCGTCAGGACCATCCGTATCGTGACGGAAGATCCAACCCGCTATGCCGCCGTCAAAGGCCTGCCGCGCAGCGTCAAAATATATCACCGCGACGACCTTGAAGAGGTGCAGAAGGAACTGCGCCAGACGCCGGGCGTCACGGTCATCATCTATGACCAGATGTGTGCCACCGAAAAGCGTCGTCGCTCAAAACGCGGCATGATTGCGCCCGACCGCGTGCGCACCATAATCAACACGGAAGTCTGCGAAGGCTGTGGCGACTGCTCGCTTAAATCCAACTGTCTTTCCGTCGAGCCGGTGGAAACCGAACTCGGCCGCAAGCGCCGGATCAATCAGTCTACCTGCAACACGGACCTTTCCTGTGTGAAAGGCTTCTGCCCGAGCTTTGTGACCATTCAGGACGGCGAAGCCGCCTGGGAAGACCAGCCCCGGCAGATCTTCGATGCCGATGGCCTCCCCTTGCCCGAAACACCCAGCCTCGCCCAGCCCTGGAACGTGCTGTTCACGGGCGTTGGCGGCACGGGCGTGACAACCGTTGCGGCCGTACTGGCCATGGCGGCGCATGTGGACGGCAATGCCGCCTGCACGCTGGACATGACCGGCCTTGCCCAGAAAGGCGGCCCGGTGCTCAGCCATGTGCGCTTTGCGCGTGAGCCTGAAATGATCTCGACGGGGCGTGTTCCGCCTGCCAGCGCCGACCTCATCATTGGCTGCGACCTTGTGGTGGCGGCGGGCGGTGACGCGCTGAACCTGATGGACCCACAGCGCACGGCCGCCTATGCAAACTCGGACGTAACGCCGACATCAGAGTTCATCCGTAACCGGTCTAAACGGTTCGAGAGCGATCTGCTCTCCTCGCGGGTGAAGCGCCAGACGGCAGAATTTGGCGCGTTCGATGCCGAAGCGCTCGCGGTCGGCTATCTGCATGACGCGATCTACACCAATATGATCATGGTGGGTTATTCCTGGCAGAAGGGCAAAGTGCCCATCAGCCTGCGCGGGCTCTACCGCGCCATCCGCCTCAACGGCACGAAGGTTGAGGACAATATGGCCGCCTTCAACATTGGCCGGATTGCAGCGGCTGCGCCCGAGCGCCTTGCCGCCCAGCATGACCCGCGCGGGCAGGTTGAGCCCAAGACGCTGGACGAGCTGATCGAAGACCGCGCCGAACGCCTCACCGCCTACCAGAATGCCGCCTATGCCGAGCAGTATCGCGCCGCCGTGGCACAGATGCGCGCCGCAGAAGATCGCGCAGGCCTGGGCGAGAATGTCACCCGCGCGGTGGCGACTTATGCCTACAAGCTGATGGCCTACAAGGACGAGTATGAGGTGGCCCGTCTCTACACGAACGGAAAGTTTGCCGAGCAGCTGGCCAGCCAGTTCAAGGGCGGCAAGCTGCGCTTCTGGCTCGCCCCGCCGATCATCGCCAGGAAGGATGCAAACGGGCATCTGGAGAAAAAGCACTTCGGCGCCTGGATGCTGACCGGCTTCCGTGTGCTGGCAAAGCTCAAGGGCCTGCGCGGCACCAAGTTCGATCTTTTCGGCTATACCGAAGAACGCAAGATGGAACGCGGTCTGCGCGATACCTATCTCGCCAATATGCGCCGCATTGCCTCAGAGCTGAACGCGGCAAACCATTCCCTGGCCGTCGAAATAGCCAAAGTGCCGGATGAAATCCGCGGATTCGGGCATGTGAAGGAAGCCGCTGTCGAGAAAGCCCAGGCGCATGAAGCAGAGCTTTGGGCTGGCTGGCCGGAGGGCAAATTGCCAAAGGCAAAAGTCTCGCTGATCTCGGCTGCCGGATAAGCGGGCCGCTTACCGTCTCTGGCGCTGAATCAGCGAAGCATCACCCCCGATGTGCGAAAGTATGTCGGGGGTGGTCAGTTTATCCGAGGCGTCAGTGCAAAGGTTCGACCGAAACGTCGACCACCCTGCCCTTCTTGCTCATTTTCTTGATCTCGCGCTCGACATGCTTGGCTTTCACCTCGCGCGTCTCCGTTCGCGTGCGCTTGCCCTTCTGATAGGTCATCTGGAGGCGGACCATCTCGTCCGGTCCGTCCAGCGCGTCACCGGTAACCCTTACGGCGGTGCCGCCGACATACATCACCCCCTTGCCCGTGGCTTCCAACGCGTCGCCTGCCAGGCCGACCGGCACGGTCACGATCTTGGAAGCGAGACAGCCTGACAGCGGCAGCGTCAGGGCGAGCGTGGCGAGAATGAGTGAACGCATGGGCGAGGGCTCCTTGAGAAGGACCACCTATAACCCGGATTTGCGTTACTTTCAGATTACCACTCAGCCACGTGCCAGCGCGTCGTCGATCAGCGTGGCGGTTTCGGCCACGCCATAGAGCGCCGCAAAGCTGCCAAAGCGCGGCCCCTGCTCCTGTCCCAGAAGCACTTCATAAAGCGCCTTGAACCATTCGCGCAGGTTCTCGAAGCCATGATCCTTGCCGACGCTGAAGGTCAGCGTCTGCAAGTTCTCGCCGGTGGGCTCATCGGAGAATACCTTGAACCGGGCCGAGAGATCGGCCATTGCGGCGCGCTCCTGATCGGTGGGCGCCCGGAAGGTTTTCGCAGGCAGCACGAAATCGCGGTAATAGCGCATGGCATAGCCGGCGAGCTCATCAAGCAGCGGATGGGTTTCGGGCGACGCTTCCGGAGCATACCGCATGATATAGGCCCAGAGCTGGGACGTATCGGTGGGGTTGGCCACGGCAACGAGGTTCATCAGCAGCGCAAAGCTGACCGGGCTCGACCATTGGGGCGGGCGGCCCGAATGAATATGCCAGACGGGATTTTCCAGCTGGGCGGCGGCCTCTTCCTGCGGGAACTTCTCAAGGAAGGTCAGGTATTCGTCGACCGCCTTCGGGATCACGTCGAAATACAGCTTCTTGGCGACGCGCGGCTTCTGGAACTGGAAGAGCGCAAGGCTTTCGTCCGGCGCATAGGTCAGCCACTGCTCCACCGAGATGCCATTGCCCTTGGTCTTGGAGATCTTCTCGCCCTTCTCGTCCAGGAATAGCTCATAGACATATTGTTCCGGCGGGCGGGCGCCGAGGATGCGGCAGATCTTCGAATAGATCGGCGCGTTGGCCTGGTGATCCTTGCCGAACATTTCAAAGTCCACGCCAAGGGCCGCCCAGCGCATGCCGAAATCCGGCTTCCACTGCATCTTCACCGCCCCGCCCGTTACGGGAAGCGTCACATCGGTGCCATCTTCATCCGTGAACGTCACTTCACCGCGGGCCGCATCCACCTTCTTCATCGGCACATACAGCACCCGGCCGGTGCTCGGGCTGATCGGCAGGAAGGGCGAATAGGTCGCGCGGCGCTCCTCGCCAAGGGAGGGCAGCATCACATCCATGATCGCCTGATACTTCTCCGCCGCGCGCAGCAACATCGCGTCAAACCGCCCAGACCGGTAACAGTCGGTCGCCGAGAGAAACTCGTACTGGAAGCCGAACTTGTCGAGAAATGCGCAGAGGCGCGCATTCATGTGCGCGCCGTAGGAGGCATGTGTGCCAAACGGGTCGGGCACGGTCGTCAGCGGCTTCTGGAGGAACTGCTCCAGCGATCGGGGGTCCGGCACCGTTTCGGGAACCTTCCGCATGCCGTCCATATCGTCAGACACGCAGATGAGGCGCGTGGCGTATTTGCCCGCCGTGAGTACTTCAAAAGCGTGGCGCACCATAGTGGTGCGGACAACTTCGCCGAAGGTGCCGATATGCGGCAGGCCCGAGGGGCCGTAGCCTGTCTCAAAGATGACCGGATCATCCGCCTTGCGCTCACCGGCCTTCACCTGCTCGGCGACACGCTTTTCCAGCGCGCGGGCAAGCTCGAAAGGCCAGGCTTTGGCAGATTGGGCGAGTGTTGAAAGGTCGGTCATGGAACGTCGATCACAGATGAGAGATTGATGGGCCGGACCTAGATGCGCTGCCGGAAGGCGTCAAGCAAAGCCCGTCTCGATCCGTAAAAAATCTTTGACATGTAAAAAATATTGGACTATCCGAAATGTAAGATATTTTTGACAAGATCGGAGATTGCCATGTCACTGCAAATGGGGCTCAAGGACATATCGTTCCGTGAGAAGACCGCCTGGGCGATGGTGATCGTTCTTATCGCCGGCGGTTTCTTCTATTTCGACAAGGTGGTGAGCCTATCGCGCGCAACGGGAGAGACGGCGCCCCCGATCATCGGCTTCGTTATCGCCTATGTCATACTGATCGTCATCGCCTCGGTGATTGTCATGACGGTTCTGTCTGTTGCTGCTGGGAAGGAAGCCGACCAGCCCGCCGACGAGCGTGAGAAGATCATCTCGGACAAGGCCGGCAACTGGTCGAGCTATGTGCTGACGGTGCCGGCGCTTGGCGCGCTATGGCATTACTCTGTCAGTATGGATGGGAACATGCTGTTCCACCTGATCTTCCTCAGCCTGATGCTGTCCCAGATTTTCGAGTATGTGTTCCAGATATTCCTCTATCGCCGGGGTGTCTGAACCATGGCGAAAGCACCGCCCATCACCAACCGTATCCGGGAGCTGCGCGAATCTCATGGCGCGATGAGTCAGGCAGCTCTGGCTGAAGCCATCGGCGTCACCCGGCAGACGGTGATTGCCATAGAGCTGGGAAAATATTCGCCGTCCTTGGAAAGCGCCTTCCGCATCGCGCGGGTCTTTGACCTTGGAATTGAAGACGTTTTCGGCTGGCAACCGCCACCGCTCTCGTGAGCCGTCACGGCGCGCCGCGAGAAGGCAGATTATGCAAAAAGGCTGATTGACACTCATTCGCAAGTGCTGCAAATGGTTCGCATGATCATTTGCGTCTGCAATCGTATCAATTGCCGGTCGGTCCGCGAGGCCGTTGATGCCGGCGCGCGCAGCCCCAAGGCTGTACAGGCCCATCACGGCTGCAGGATCAATTGCGGCAAGTGCTCGACAACCATTGGCGAGATGATTGCAGAAAAAATGGACTGCCAGATGCCATCCCTGCCAATGATGGCGGCTGAGTAAACTACCCCGCCAGCGCGTTTCTTCCTTTAAACTCAAAGTACTGGTGCGGGCGGCCTCTGCCCGGCGATAGTGCGCGCGCGCTGCAACTGTGTCGCACTTTCATATGCAATTGTTTTTATTAGGTTTTTTGGTTGATTGACGCGGATCGCCCGCCTATACCGTCCGTAGATTCACTTAAACCAGCCAAGAAGCGGAGCTCCCCTATGAAAGGCGACAAGAAGGTCATCGACTTCCTGAACCAGGCCCTCAAGAATGAGCTGACCGCCATCAATCAGTATTTCCTGCATTCACGCATGCTGCGCGACTGGGGCGTCTCCAAGCTCGCCAAAAAAGAGCATGAGGAGTCCATCGAAGAAATGCATCACGCCGACTGGCTGATTGAGCGCGTCCTCTTCCTCGGCGGGCTCCCCAACCTCCAGGATCTGGGCAAGCTGCATATCGGCGAGAACGTTCAGGAAATCCTGGAATGCGATCTCAAGCTCGAGAATATTGCCATTCCTCTGCTCCGCGATGCCATCCAATATTGTGAGGAAGTGCGCGATTACGGCAGCCGCGATCTCTTCTTCAAAATCCTCCACAATGAGGAAGAACACGTCGATTACCTCGAGACCCAGTTCTCCCTGATCGAGCGGATCGGCATTGAGCGCTATACGCTGCTCCAGTCAGAAGCGAACGAAAAAGAGAGCTAATCTGGTCATTGTGCGGCCACATTAAGAGTTGGATAGTTTTAACGGCCCGCAGAGTGTTCTGCGGGCCGTTTCGACATCTGACCTTATGGGGACATACATGACACGTCTTTCCGGAATGCGAGCCCTGGCTTGCTCTTTCTTTGCCTTCACAGCGGCAGGCACTGCCATGATGGCCAGCGCGCAGAGCGTGCCGGACTTCCAGAATGAAGCCTTCGTCACCCCCTACTGGACGCGCAGTCCGGTGATCGAAGTGCTCGGCCGCGCGAATATGGAAGTTGCGCCTAACCGCGCCTCCTTCACGGTGACCTATCTTGAAACCGACAAAGCCTCCGGGAAAGCCATGCAGCTCGCCGTCGAGCGCGGCCGTCTTTCCTATGAAACAATCAAGAAAGCTGCCGGTGAAGGCGCGGTCATCCAGTCTTCGGTCAATGTCACCGCGCTCTATGAGCAATACAAGGACAAGGAAGGCAACCGCATCGACAACCAGCGCTCCGACAAGATCCGGGCCTATGAAGCTCGCGTTACATTGAGCGTGATCGTCGATGACGTTTCCAAGGCTGGCACAGCGCGTGCAGGCGCGCTTGCCCTCGGCCCGGAAAACTCGACCGGCCTCTCCACCTATCTCGAGCGGACGACAGAGATGAACCTCGCCGCTTATGAAGCCGCAGTGAAAGACGGCGCTGCACGGGCCAAAGCGACAGCTGCCGCAAGTGGCGCGGCGCTTGGCAAGCTGATGGTGGTTCAAGAAGGCGGCGGGCCGTGCCTTGGCCAATGGTCCTCCATGGCAGGCAGCGACTATGACTACTACCGGTCCGCACCCGCCGCCATGGCACCGCCTGCGCCTCCACCACCTCCACCTGCCCCGGTAGCCAGCGGAATTATTGGCGGGCAGCAGGTAACTATCTCGCAGGCAGACATCGATGCGCTCAATCTGCCCTCGGATGATAAGACACAACAGATTTCTTCCAGCGTCTGCATGATATACGCCCTGAACAAGTAAACTCTGCATACTGATCTCATGGACAGAAATGCACAACCTGTGCATTTCTGCTTGATCCTTCCGGCGAAGCGAGGTCTACATGCCCGTTGAGGCATCAGGCCTCCTTCGCAATCCCTGAAGTATTGTCCGTTTCGCCTTTTGCGCTGGAATGGACCAAGGAAGGAACTCAAAATGGCAAAAGCCACCACGAAGGCGCCAAGCGCCAAAGAAGTGCTTGTTGAAAAGTACGTTGCAGATCTCAAGGAAAAAGTCGGCGAAGCGCGCCCGGACCTTGCCCTTCTCGATGCATGCGTCAAAGCAAGCGGGCCTTCGATCTATAAATCCGACTCGGCCACCATCGCGGCTTCCGACAAGGATGAGCTTGCACGTGTACGCACGAATTTCATTGGCAAGCGCCTGGGCGTTATGGATGAAGCCAAGGCAGATGCCGCCATCAAGGCCGCCATCGAGAAGTATGGCCGCAGTGTGCGCGCCAAGCACCGCCCGGTTGTCTACTACCTCATCGCCAAGGAACTGAAAAAAGCTGCAGCGCTGAAGAAAGCCTGATCCAGCCGGACGCCAAAACAAAGCCGCCGCCCCGATTGCCGGAGCGGCGGCTTTTTTGTGGGCGCGCTTGCGCGGATCAGAAACCGTTCAGGCGGGCATACCGGTCCCGGTGCCAGCTTGCCGAACCGTAAAGCGCCTCCTGCACCCGCGCCCGCTTCATGTAGAAGCCGGGATCGGCAACATCTGTCATGCCGATACCGCCATGCATCTGGACACACTCATTCGACACCAGATGGACAAGCTCACTGGCCAGTGCCTTGGCAAGGCTTGCAAGCTCGGCAAGATCAGACTTGCCATCATCCGCCGCAGCCAGTGCTGAAGCGACGCAGGAGCGCGTCATTTCCAGATCGATGAACATCTTTGCCGCGCGGTGCTGCATCGACTGGAACGAGCCGATGAGTTGGCCAAACTGTTTGCGGTTGTTCAGATACTCAAGCGTCATATCGAAGGCGGCCTGCGCCGAGCCCAGCATTTCGGCCGCCAGGCCGATGGCAGCCCGGTCAAGTACAGGATCGAGAATATCTGCGCCCTGATCTGCCGGGCCGATGAGCGCGCTTTCAGCCACGTTCACATTCTCAAGCGTCACATGAGCCGCGCCGTGGCTGTCCACGGTTTTCAACTCGGTGATCGTCACGCCTTTTGCGTCCCGCGGGACGAGGAAAAGGCTGAGGCCGTGACGGTCTCCGCTTTCACCGAAAGTACGGGCCACAACGATCAGCATGTCGGCATGATGGGCATCGGGCACATATTTCTTCAGGCCGTTGATCGTGTACCCCTGCCCGTTGCGCTCGGCTTCGGTGGAAACATTGTAAGGCGCGAAATGTGCGGTCTCGTCCAGCGCCAAGGCGAAGGTGGTCTCGCCACCGGCAATTTTGGGCAGCCACTCTGCCTGTTGGGCCGGGCTTCCACCAAGCTGAAGTGCCGAGGCGGCGATCAGCGCGGTCTGCAGAAGCGGCGTTGCCGCCAGAGTGGCGCCCTGCGCTTCAAGGATCTGGCCAAGGCCGGTAAGGCCAAATGTTTCGGCGCCCGGCTCATCTGGGATGATGACACCGAAGAAGCCGAGTTCAGCAAGTTTCTGCCGGGTCTTGGCATCTTTGCCATTTGCGCCGGCATCGCGCAGCGCACGCAGATGGGTGATGGAAAGCTCGTCGCGGGCAAACGCCGTCGCGGTTTCGCGCAGCATTTCCTGGTCTTCAGTCAGTACAAAGCTCATTACTCTGGCACCTTAAATTCAAGTTTGTATGGGATTGCAGCAGGTTTCGCGAAGCCGGCCTTACTGGTGCTCTTTGAGGCCCAGGACACGCTTGGCGATGACGTTGAGGTTGATCTCAGACGTGCCGCCCTCGATCGAATTGCCCTTCGAGCGCAGCCATTGACGGGTGACCCGCATGGCGCCCTTGTCAAAGCCTTCGCCTTCCCAGCCGAGACCTTCGGTGCCCAGCGCCTCGATCAGAAGCTCGTGCCGGTCCTGGTTCATCTTGGCGGCAGCATATTTGAGGATCGACGCGGTATGGCCGACGGCCTGGCCTGCCTTGGCCTGTTCTGTCTGACGCTGCACCGTGAGGGCAAACGCCTTGGTGTACATCTTGTGGTCAGCGATACGGCCCCGCAGATCGCCATCTGCAACGCGGCCGGTCTCATCGGTGCCGACATGATGCTTGGCATACTCGTCCGGGCCAAGAATGCCCGAGCCGCCAGTGCCGCCAAAGCCGCCGGCGGAAATCGACGACCGCTCAAACTGGAGAAGCCGTTTAGCAATATCCCAGCCGCCATTCACCCGGCCGACGAGTTGTTCCTTGGGCACCTTCACATCGGTGAAGAAGGTTTCGCAGAATGGGCTCTCGCCGGAAATAAGCTGGATGGGGCGTGCTTCCACGCCGGGGCTCTTCATGTCGAACAGGATGAAGCTGATGCCTTCATGCTTGGTGCTGGTGTCGGTGCGTACCAGGCAGAAAATCCAGTCGGCCTTGTCGGCGTAAGAGGTCCACACCTTCTGGCCATTGATCAGATAGTGGTCGCCCTTGTCTTCACAGCGGGTCTGAAGGCCTGCGAGGTCGGAGCCCGCGCCCGGCTCGGAATAGCCCTGACACCAGCGGGTTTTGCCTTTGACGATGTCGGGAATGAAGCGCAGCTTCTGCTCGTGGTTGCCAAACTCCAGCAGAGCCGGGCCAAACATCCAGAGGCCGAAGGAAAAGAGCGGCGGGCGCGCCTTGATGCGGCGCATCTCCTGCTCAAGAACGCGCGCTTCTGACCGGGAGAGGCCGCCCCCACCATATTCCTTTGGCCATTCCGGCGCCGTCCAGCCCTTCTCGCCCATACGGTCCAGCCAGGCTTTCGAATCTGGGTTCTTGAAGGTTGCGTTGCGCCCACCCCAGACGACTTCATCATCCCGCATCGGTGTGCGCATGGAGGGGGGGCAGTTGTCCTCGAGCCATTTGCGGGCCTCTAGGCGGAATTCTTCAAGTTGCTCGGCATTATCGTAAGCCATGGCGGTACTCCCTTGGGCGTATGTGTCTCTGGGTCACCCTATTCCCGGCTGCGCCGCTCGCCAAGCGCTCACCCGGCGTCAGAGTATGACACGCTGCCGCGTTCGCGTTTTCACCTGCGAACGCAAGACGAACGTTACGCCTCCGAAACAGCTCAAGCGTCAGACGAACAAACTCGCCTTCCAGGGGTGAGGGCGGAATCGGCTTCAGATGCGGCGCGTCTCCGTGCGGCGTCTTCGCCCAGAAGTGAGGCCGGCGCGCCAGGCTGTAGAGCGCACGCGCCATCGCGATCGACTGAAGGGGCCAGTAGACCGGCAGGGTAAGCGCCAGCAGGATGCGGCATCAGAAATCCGGCGGCATAGCAAAGCCCGACGAACCAGAGGAAGACAGGCTCAATACCGGTTCCAGGCAAAAGCGCCATGGCGATAACCCAGGCCTGAGGTTTCCTCAGTGTCCTGATTGCCGACACTTCAGGCTGGATTAGCGCAAGAGCATTCGCGACGGCATCTGCATTCGCCTGGTCTGGTGGTGGCTCGCGAACACCACCCCCGAATAACGGCAAAAACAATTGCCTGGCTGACTCGCCATCTGCCCCCATATCCCTCCCCCCGGGAAACTCATTTCCTTTTCGCAAACCTTAATTCACACTCGTTTTCGCCATCGCAACGAGCTGATTGAATTTCCGGTCGTTTGGCAAAGTCGGCGCGGGGGCAATTTCACGCAGCACGCAAGTCCCTTGCAAAAAGCGCCGTTTGTTCTATATTTGTTCCATGTCTGGCGTGCATGTCATATGGTTCAAGCGGGATTTGCGTGTTCACGATCACGCAGCCTTGGCGGCGGCGGTGGCGAGCGGCGCGCCTATCCTCCCGCTTTACATATTTGAGCCCGGTTATTGGGCGTTGCCCGAACATTCCCGCCGTCAGTTCGATTTCGTCCGGGACTCTCTGGAAGAACTGGACGCCGCATTGAAAGCGCGCGGGACCAAGCTGGTAATCCGCATGGGGAGCGCGATTGATGTGTTTTCCGCGCTTCATCAGAAACACGGTATCGCGGCGATCCATGCCCATGAAGAAACTGGCCTGCAATGGACCTTTGATCGCGACCGGGCGGTTCGGCGGTGGGCGCGGAATGCCGGCATTTCTCTGCGCGAACAGCCTCAGAATGGCGTTCAACGTGCCCTGCAATCACGCGACGGATGGGCCAATCAGTGGGAAGCTTTCATGCGCCGCCCCAGACTGGTGGCCCCCGAGGCTTTAAAACCGTCGGCAGCAGACAGCGAGGAATGGCCTCTGCCGCAGGATTTTGGATTGGGCGCGGATGACTGCCCTCAACGCCAGAAGGGTGGCCGGATGGCAGCCGTTGATTGCCTGCGTAGCTTTCTTGAAAGCCGGGGCCGCACCTACCAGAAAAGCATGTCGAGCCCCCTGACGGCGGCCGATGCCTGCTCGCGCCTGTCGCCGCATTTGGCATTTGGCACGGTCTCGATCAGAGAGGCCTGGCAGGCAGCGCAAAAAGCGCAGCACGAGCATGGCAGAAGCGGCGATACCGGATTTGCCGCTTCGATCGGCAGCTTTATCTCCCGGCTGCAATGGCATTGCCATTTCATCCAGAAGCTTGAGGATCAGACATCCATAGAATCGCGCAATCTTCATCCCGGTTATGATGGCTTGCGCCCTGAACCCCTGGCGGGCGATCCCCGGCTTGCTGCCTGGATCGAGGGGCGTACCGGGTTTCCTTTCCTGGATGCCTGTATGCGCTCCCTCAGGGAGACAGGGTGGCTGAACTTCCGCATGCGCGCCATGGTTATGGGGTTTGCGTCACACCATCTCTGGCTCGATTGGAAACAACCGGCCGAACATCTGGCGGCCCTGTTCACCGATTTTGAGCCTGGCATTCACTATCCCCAGGCACAGATGCAATCAGCGACGACCGGCATGAACACGCCCCGTATCTATAATCCCGTCAAACAATCGCAGGACCAGGACCCGGATGGGGCGTTCATACGCCGCTGGGTTCCCGAACTTTCCGGGCTACCCGCCGAATGGCTGCACGCCCCCTGGGAAGCGCCCGCTTCGGTTCGCGCGCGAGCCGGAATCGTTCTGGGCCAGACCTATCCGATGCGGATTGTGGATCATATGGCAGCGGCCGAAGAGGCGCGTAGCCGGATATTTGCGGTGAGGAAGCGGGCCGGCCATGGGGCCCAGGCAGACGCACTGCAGGCCCGCCACGGAAGTAAACGCTCCGGCATTCCCTTTCGCGGCCAGCAGGCTGCGCGCAGGCAAGCGGTACCGAGGGCGCCGGAGCCGGCTCAGTTGAGCTTTGACCTCCACCTGACTCCGCCGTCGCAGGCCCATGCCTCATAGTCGCGCTCCGGGCAAAGCAACCGCCAAGAAAGATTTACCTTCGAAAACCTGCCCCACCTGCGGGCGCCCCTTCTCATGGCGCAAGAAATGGGAACGGGTCTGGGAAGAGGTAAAATACTGCTCTGACCGCTGCCGTAAGAAGCGTTGACTTGCGCATTTGGTCATTATCGAATTGCGATAATCTTCTGAAAAGCTCCATCAATCCGAACGTTATCGTTATTCGATGAATTTATGTCTTTGATTCTATTCGTATTTATTTTTTTTCGATAATTACATATTGAAAAACAATAATAACTGTTCTATCTAGTTTGTGTCGGCAGCGGAAAAGAACGCCGCCAACGAAACGGACAAAACTGAACAGCAAAAAGGAGTATCAAGTCATGTCCCCCCGCCCCCGTCTCAGCGACAACGGCCCCATGGTGTTTGAGGGTGTCTTGGCCTACGGCCTCGTTCCCGGCGATGCCGCCATCCGGTCCCTGCCGGCTAATGACGAAGGTTTGGAGGGGCGCTTGAACCTCCTGGTCGCTCGCCGCCGCCGCAACAATCGCCGCGAAGCCCGTAACTAGCGGCGACCGCGCAGCCGGCCATCCCCTGACCGGCTGCGCACCCCCTCCCAATAAAACCGTCAACTCTCAGGAAACGCCCATGAAACGCATCATCCTCGCCGCCGCGCTCGCCACCGCCACGCTCTGTGCCCCCGCCTATGCTGCCAGCGACAGCTTCCAGATGGAAATCGACTATTCCGGCAAAAATCTCTCAAGCCGTTCTGGCGCCGAAACCGAGTACGATCACATTCGCAAACAGGTTTCAGAACGCTGCGCCACGGAACATGCCGATATGCGGTTTGCCAGCGCCTACGCTCAGAACCTTTGTGTCCGCAAGACCATGGACCGCGCGGTCGGCTCCATCGACAACACACTGCTGACGCAGGTCCACGCCGAGCGCCGCTGATACAGCGAAATGTCCCGGTTCCAGACCTGAAGCCTCTCAGCCCTGACCCACCACGGAACCGTGGCTCCTCCCGCCTCTCGCCCAAAACGGGCAGAGGCGGTTTTTTTTTTGGGGCTCACCCCAAATTCACGGATCGGAAATCCTTCGCCCGAAGTACGTGCGCCAGTCGAAAATTGGCCGGCACAAATGCGCCGTCTTGCTCCATCTCGAACAGAGCAGCGCAGCTGGTAGGGAATTTCTCATTCAGACGAAGCGCGTCCGCATGATTTTTTGACCCGCCTTCGCGCAGGATGTTCAGCGCAAAATCATGCAGTCCCGGATTGTGGCCGATGAGCATCAGAACCTTTGCGCCATCATTCATGGCGACCGCGTCGGTAAGTCCCCGAACGCCCGTCAGATAAAGAGCCTCCATCGGGCGGACTTTTTCGCCGGTCACGACCTTGGCGACTTCCGAACAGGTTTCTCGGGCGCGCCGCGCGCTGGAGACGAGTATCCGCTCGGGGCTCCAGCCCAAATCAACGATTTCCTGCGCCATCCGCGCGGCATCCTCGTGTCCTTGAGGTGTCAGCGCGCGGCTGAAATCGTCGATACCCTCATTCCAGGGCTCAGTCTTGGCATGGCGCATCAGGATCAGGCGTTGCATGCCGTGCCCCATATCCTGAACTGTAGCGGAATTCTCATGGACGGAATCAGGCGATCTAAAATTGGTCGAGCAGGTCTTAGGCACTCCTAATACAGGGAAAATCAATAGGAGGGCGATCAAAAGATGCGTCTCCGGTTTGGTGACGTCGCGCCTGCTGTGACGCGTATCCCCTCGCAGACGGCACTCGTTTTCACGCCGCTGCCGAACCAGACCGCGTGGATTTCAGCGTTATTCCTCCTGCTGCCTGATCTCGTGAATCAATCGTTGCAGGGAATTGGAACAGGCGTCCTCTGGGGAAACAATGTGGGCTTCCTTTAGAGCATGCGAAATCAAGCCATCACGGCTCCAGCCTTGAATATCCCAAAGTGGCGTCATTTTATCCGGTCCCTGGGTCATCCCTTTGCCCTCTCCGCACGTGGTCGCATGCAAAACACACTGCCTGAATTTGAGTTCAGACTCGTAACGCGCCCCTTCAAATCCGCTTGTGCTGGGTCGGCGTCAATAGCACAGGCTTACAAATTGGCGTGCATTGTGCCATTTCCTCACTCTTTCCAATCGCAACGCTTGCAGTAAGTTAGGGTCAAGGCGGCGCTCGACCAGCCGCTGGGGGCAATATCAAATGAAAATTTCCGAGGCGATTGAGCAGCAACTGCCCTATCTGCGCCGATATGGTCGCGGTGTGCTGGGCAGCGCCGCTCTGGGCGACAGAGCTGTGGAAGCGATGCTGGAAGATCTGCTTGGCAACTTGCCCGACGCGATAGACAGGCCCAGCCTGTTCAAACTTCTTGATCGCACCTTCGAACGCCTGCCGCGGCTGATCGATGCTCAGAATACGGGGGTGCAAGGCATATCCCCTCAACCGAGACGCGCCCTGCTGCTCACCGCAATGGAAGGTTTCAACACAGCCGAAGCGGGCATGGTCCTCGGCGTCAGCGCGGCAAGGGTCGATGAACTGCTTGACTCCGCTGAGGTCGAACTTTCCGACATGCTCAAAAGCCGCATTTTCATCATTGAAGACGAACCCCTGATCGCGGCAAGCCTATCCCAGCTGGTGAAATCCCTCGGACACAGCATTGCCGGCATTGCCGTTACACGCGATCAAGCCGTGCAGGCCGTATTGGAAACCAGGCCCGATCTGATACTTGCCGATATTCAGCTGGCGGACGGGTCGCAGGGTACCGAAGCCGTCAAGGAAATCTGGTCGGAATTTTCTGTCCCTGTCGTCTTCATCACAGCTTTTCCAGAACGGATGCTGACGGGTTCGCCGGGAGAACCCGCCTTCCTCATTCCAAAACCGTTCAAGCCTGCGCAGGTAAAGGCGGTTGTGACGCAAGCTCTGTTCATTCAATCAATGCGACAGAATTGAACCACTTATCCCGTTATCGCGCCATGTCGAGCCTGGATTGGTCCGGCTCATCCTGAAGGAAGGTGGCGGGAGACTCCGTGCGCAGATAAAATCCCTTAGGTCGCATTTCGCGAACCATTTTCGTGTTGGGCATAAGCTGCAGCATCTGTGTGCCAAATCCGCTGGAGGAAAAATTCGCACCCGATTGCCCCCCTTCTTCGATCCATTCCGTGATGAAATTGCCGTTCTCCACAGTCCAGAGCAGCGTCAACTTTCCATCAGGTACAGAGAAGCAACCGTATCGAAGGGCGTTCTTCACCAGCTCGTGCGCGAGCAGGGCTGTCCACTTGGTTGATCTCACCGAAAACTGAACATCCGGCCCCCGGAGCGTCAACCGCGGGCTGTCCAATTCCAGAACCTGCGCCAGTTCTGCCTCCACGATCTGCCGATAGGTCAGTCCCTGCCAGTGATTGTCGGAAATCATCAGCAGGTTGCGGCTCATTGCATCCAGCCTGTCTGTAAATGTTTCCACAAACGCCTGCGGACTTTCCGCGTTTTGACCCATGAGAATGGCAAGGGAGCCCACCATGGTCAGCGTATTGCGAAGGCGGTGCTCCAGTTCTGAATTTATTACGTCCTTCTGGCGCCGGAGTTGAACCTCGACCGTCACATCCAGAATCGTCTGCACGATGTACTGCACCTGCCCATCTGCACCGAACAATGGGGCCTCATCCACTTTCCAGAACCGCTCCACCAATCGGCCATCCTGGCCCACAAGCCGATAGGCCTGCATATTGGAGTTGGTGAATTCTCCCTTGAGCACGCGCTCAAACCGGCCGCTCACTTCGGCTTTGCGCTCGGGGTCTTCAGGATAGATGTCAAACACGTTCTGGCCGGCAAGCTCCTCCCAGGTTTTTCCAAAAACCCTGAGATAGGCGGGATTAACAAACACAAAGCGGAAATTCCGGTCGATCACCTGGATAGGGGTCGTCACACTGCTGAGTATTACAAGGGCATCCGGCGACATTCGTCACCTCCGAAACTCGCATTTGAAACAGGGCTGCCGCCATCGACGGTTAACCTTGCCATATTCTGCCGAAAGCTGAAGCGTGAAGAGAGAGAATATTTCCCCGGCCCCTCCTTCCCCGCGCGCGCCTGATAGGCCAGATGTGGCGCAGATAATTTCGCACGGAACCCAAGGTATGTTGCTCCTCTCCCTTCTGCTCGGCTTCGTTTTACTGGTGGCCGGTGGCGAACTTCTCGTCAAAGGCGCCGTCAAGCTCGCTGAAAAGTTCAATATTTCGCCGCTTTTGATCGGTCTGACACTGGTTGGCTTCGGCACCTCGACGCCAGAGCTTGTAACCAGCCTTCAGGCTGCCTTTGCCGGCTCGCCCGGCATTGCCGTCGGCAATGTGGTGGGGTCCAACATTGCCAACATCCTCTTCATCCTCGGCGCTGCGGCGCTCATCTCTCCGGTTGTGGTCGCCAAGGAAACCTTCAAGCGAGACGGCGTGGTTCTGGCAGCCGCCACCCTACTCTGCCTCGGCGCGGTGATGTTCGGCCAGCTTACCCGCTGGATGGGCGCACTGTTCGTGCTCAGTCTCGCCGGCTACATCTGGTTTGCGTTCCAGCAGGAGCGCACAGCCACAAAAACGGCGGCGGCAGCCAGTGGCGTGGCAGCTCCGGCCTCCAAGCCTTCCGCAGGCGCCATCGTGCTGGACCTTCTCTTTGTGGCTGGCGGCCTGGCTCTGACGATAGCCGGCGCGCGCTTCCTCGTCAGCGGGGCCATTGACCTTGCCCGCATGTTCTCGATCTCGGAAACCATCATTGGCCTGACCATCGTGGCGGTTGGCACATCGCTGCCCGAACTGATCACCTCGGTGATGGCCTCCCTGCGCAAGCAGGGTGACATCGCCTTCGGCAACATTGTGGGCTCCAACATCTACAACATACTCGGCATTCTCGGGGTGACCGCGATCGTCAAACCGATCCCCGTTCCCGCCGAAATCCTGCGGCTCGACATCTGGGTGATGATTGCGGCGACGGCGCTGCTGGCTTTCGCAGCCATATCGCGCTGGCGCATCGGGCGAACCGAAGGCGCCGTCATGCTGCTGGCCTATGCAGGTTATGTCATCTGGCTTGGACTGCACGCTGGCGCCTGACATGCGCGCGCCCCACCCCATCCTTCTGGTCTGCTTCGGCGTGGTCTTTGGCTGCGGCATTGATGCATTGATGAAGTCCGTCATGCAGGGCTCTACAAGCGTGCTGACGGCAACCACCTGGCGGTACGTGCTGGGCTCGGTAATCATGATTGCCCTCTCCCTGCAGGCGCGCCGGTCCATGCCCACGCTTCCCGCCATACGCTTTCACGCGCTGCGGTCGCTGGCGCAGGTCATCTCGGCCTTCTGCTTCTTCTATTCGCTGACCCAGATTGCCCTGGCCGAAGCCGTGGTCATGGGCTTCACGGCAGCGCTGATGATTGCACCTATCGCCCGTGTGATCCTTGGCGAAAAGATGAGCCCGGTTACCATCGGCGCCTCTCTCATCGGCTTCTGTGGCGCCGCCCTTGCCGCAACAGCAGAATCGTCGGGCGCGCCGGTCGAAGGCAACCGGCTTTATGGTACGGTCGCAGTGCTCGCTTCAGCTGTACTCTATGCCCTCAACATCGTTCTCCTCCGCCTTCGGACAAGAGAAGAAGACAGCCTCACGCTGGTCACCTTCATGAACATTTTCCCGGCGCTTTTTCTGCTGCCTTTCATGTTGGTGTTTACAGACCCCATGCCGGCAGAAGGGGCCTGGTCGATGCTGATCGGCGCTGCGGTGTTCGGCATTGGCATCTGGTGGTTGATGACCATGGCCTATGGCCGGGCCAAGGCTCAGACGCTTGCCCCCTTTGAATATACCGGCCTGATTTGGTCAGCCCTCCTGGGCTATTTTTTCTTTCAGGAAATACCAGGCTGGCGCGTCTGGGCTGGCGCAGGCATTATCATCGCTGCCTGTCTTGTGGTCGCTTTCGAGACGCACTTCATCGCCCGGCGCGAAGCTAAAATGCCCGCCAGCGACATCCTTACCTGAAACCTCTTCTGAGACCGCGCAGCATGTGACATGCTTGTGCAGGCATGACCGACACACCGCAGAAAGGCGAAGTCCGCCTCCCGAAATCGCTGCGCGGGCGCTTTGCCGCCCTGCGCAATGTCTGGCCCTTCCTGAAGCTTGTCTGGCAGGCCAGCCCCACTCTGACGCTCATCGCGGCGCTCCTTCGCCTCATCCGGGCGGTCTTGCCGGTTGCCGCACTCTGGTTCGGGAAACTCATCATTGATGAGGTCGTCCGGCTTATCGGCATGGAGAACGGGCCGGACACGATGTTGAACTGGTGGCAGGCAGGGTATGCAGACGCGCTCCTTCTGTATCTCGCCGCCGAGTTTGGCCTCGCCATTCTCTCGGATGTTACCGGACGCCTGATTGGCTTGACCGACTCCCTCCTCTCCGAACGCTTGTCAGTCTCCTCCTCCATCAAGCTGATGGAGCACGCCGCGACCCTCGATCTGGAAGATTTCGAAGACACCGAATTCCAGGACCAGCTTGACCGGGCCCGCCGCCAGACCTCCGGGCGCATGACGCTGACGGGCCAACTCCTCAACCAGATGCAGGATATCATCACGGTTCTGACATTTGCCGGCGGTCTGGTCGTCTATAATCCCTGGCTGATCGTCCTCCTGATCCTCGCCCTGATCCCGGCCTTCCTGGGCGAGACCTATTTCAACGCCCAGACTTATTCCCTCGATTATCAGCGCACCCCGGCGCGGCGGGAACTCGACTATATCCGCCAGACCGCCGCGAGCGTCGACACCGCCAAGGAGGTCAAGATCTTCGGCCTCAGCCGCTTCCTGATCGACCGTTACCGGTTCCTCTCGGAAAGCTTCTTCAAGGCCAACCGGCGCATTGCCGAACAGCGCGCCTTGTGGGGAGGCGTGTTCACCACAATCGGCACCGTTGGCTATTATCTCGCCTATGTCTGGATCATCGGCCGCACTCTGACCGGACAGCTCACCATCGGTGATCTGACCTTCCTCTCTGCCTCCTTCCGGCGCCTGCGGACACTGCTGGAGGGCCTTCTCACCAGCTTCTCCACCACGGCGGCCCAGGCACTTTACCTCGACGACCTCTTCGGCTTCTTCAAGGTCGCGCCGGAAATCGCCTCACCGGAAAATCCGGTACCTCTACCCGTTCCGATCAAATCAGGCTTCGTTTTCGAAGATGTTGGCTTCCGCTATCCCGGCGCGGAGAAATGGGCGGTGCGCCATCTCAGCTTCGAGTTGCAGGCAGGCGAAACGCTCGCCCTCGTCGGCGAGAATGGCGCGGGCAAGACAACCCTCGTGAAACTGCTGGCCCGCCTCTATGATCCGGACGAAGGCCGGATCCTCCTCGATGGGCGAGACCTGCGTGAGTTTGACATCGACGAACTGCGCGGCGCGATGGGCGTAATCTTCCAGGACTTTGTCCGCTTCAATCTCAGCGCCAGCGACAATATCGCTGTCGGCCGCATCAGCGAGCGGGATAACCGTGCACGGATTGAAGAAGCCGCCGCGCGCAGTCTCGCCGCGCAGGTAATCACCGGCCTGCCGGCAGGCTACGACCAGATGATCGGCAAACGCTTTCGCAATGGCGTAGAACTCTCCGGCGGTGAATGGCAGAAGGTTGCCATCGCGCGCGCCTATATGCGCGGGGCCGAAGTTCTCATCCTGGATGAACCCACCGCCGCGCTAGACGCCCGCTCCGAATACGAAGTGTTCCTCCGCTTCAAGGAACTCAGCGAAGGCAAGACCGCCATCCTCATTTCCCACCGCTTCTCCTCAGTGCGCATGGCAGACCGCATCCTGGTCCTGGCCAATGGCCGCGTCGAAGCCATCGGCACGCATGAGGAACTCCTCGCGGCCGGCGGGCGCTATGCCGAACTCTTTGAACTGCAAGCCGCCGGGTATCGCTGACAGTTGCTGTTCCGCCGCGGGATGTAACGGAAAACAAGTAAGTTCGTCCGCAGGCTGCATTATGGTTAATTCCGGAATTTGATAGAAACCGTTCCAAACCGCGCACAAGCCTTTAAAAATATTAGAAATTCCACCTTGCAGTGGAGAATATTTTTGGTACGCAGAAGGTAACTTTAGATTACCGAGGGGTCCATGAAAGTCAGCCAACTCAAACCACACCTGCGTGTGGCCGCCTCCGCCCTTGCCATCGCTACCCTGGTTGCCTGTGGGGGCGGTGGTGGGAGCAGCAGCACGCCAAGCGGCGGCAACTCTGTATCTCCTCCGCCTCCTCCGCCTCCCCCACCGGCCAATGAGGCCCCTGTCGCCCGCACCACTGCCAGCCCTGCCTCGCCCGAGGAAGGCCAGCCCTTCACGCTAGATGCCTCCACCTCCACGGATGCAGACGGCGACACGCTTACATATTCGTGGAGTCAACTATCGGGACCGCCCGTCACACTCGAGACACCCGATCAGGCAGTGCTCCAAGTCGCCGCCGCCGAAGTCATCGAGGACACCGAAGCAGTATTTCGGGTTACAGTATCTGACGGAGAAAATTCGTCCACAGCAGACGTTCCGCTGGTCTTCGAGAACATCTCACAAACACCAGCCTTAATAACACCGTATACGTACTATTCGACCATCCCACTTCCATTTAGACCCATAAACTGGGGTACAGTCCACCCCGGTTTGCAAATCCTGGGTGCAGAAGAAATACCGGGTGGGGATATCTCGTTCTATGGTGTCTACCGAGATTCCCAAAGCACAGAGTTTGCGCTATCTTTCAGAAGAGCAATCAGCCAAGCATTTCAACAGCCTTTGTTCACTAAACTAGTTACGTACTTCACGCTTTCGTCAGGATCTCATTTCTGGGTGATCGATAGTCAAGGATCACGCATATACAGCCAGCCGCCAGATAACTCGGACGAACTTACACTGCTGCAAGAGACCTCTCATCAGGACGCTTGCTCCACAACACAACTGGTCTCTGAACAGTGGCTGATAGTAGGCCGCAGAAATGCTGGCTTTGAACTTTATGAAAATGGTTGGGGCGTCGATACATCCACCCAATATCCTCCGCCGCCTCCGGCGCACAATCCCGTCCGACAGAAAGGCTTCACCACCACCAACTCAATTTGCGGCATTCAAAGAACATATTTCTCTGTAGACAGAACAGTCTTTGGTTCGCCTTACGGCTTGTTGGATTTAATCAGTCTTCTGACTTACAATCTCGACACACGATCTTTGGAGCTTTACTCGCAAAAACCAGGGGCAATGACTCAGGAGGTTGACGCGTTCGAACTTACGCAAAGCGTGAGAGCTGAATTCGACAGTGTAAATGATCTAGAGTTGATAGATCACATGACAGCAGAAAACACACTTTGGCTGTTGTTTAGTGACGGAGAGCACAAAGGTGACCACAGGCTCATTGTGGCAGGGTTGGATGATAACAGAAATATCGTTCAGTCCACCTACCAATGGGAAATCGGTGCACCAAGCGGCTTTGGCAAATACTCTTTTCTAACCGCGAACCCAGCTGGAATCGAGATTGTGATATTTGCGCCCTCTTCTCCTCAAGCAATAGTATTCAAGCCGAATGATCCATTTGACTGGTTCGGTAGTCTTGATGGTCCCTACTTTTTCGAAGTTGGCTTGGGCGCGACCACGGGCGGAAACCTCGGGATCAGCGTCGACAACAATCAGGCGATTGTCACGCTCCACCCAGACAAACAAGAACTGAAAGTGTTTGTCAGTCCGCCCTACTGACGCCCTAAAGCGCCAGCTCCAGCTTCCCGTTACAGAGGTTGGAATAGTCGTTCACCAGCGCTTCGGAGATCTGGCCAGGCTTGTAGCGATGCTCGCCGATCTCGGCGACCGGCGTCAGCTCCGCAGCAGAGCCCGTGATGAAGCATTCGCTGAACGTTGAAAGCTCATCCGGGAAGATCGCCCGTTCGACCACTTCGATCTGGCGCGCCTTGGCGAGCGCAATCGTCGTCTGGCGGGTAAGACCGTTGAGGAAACAGTCCGGGGTCGGCGTATGCAGAACGCCGTCACGCACGAAGAAGATGTTCGCGCCGGTCGCCTCGGCCACCTGGCCGCGATAGTCCAGCATCAGCGCGTCCTGATAGCCCGCCTTCTCCGCGGCATGCTTGGAGAGGGTGCAGATCATATAGAGGCCCGCCGCCTTGGCATGGCAGGGCGCCGTATCGGGCGCCGGGCGGCGCCACTGGGCATGCGTCAGGCGGATGCCCTTCATCTTGTCGGCAAAATAGTCGCCCCAATGCCAGACAGCGATTGCCAGATGGATGGTGTTGTTCTGCGCCGAAACGCCCATCATTTCCGATCCGCGCCAGGCCACGGCGCGCACATAAGCGCTCTCGAGACCGGATTTTTCCAGCGCCTCTTTCTTGGCCCGCTCGATTTCCTCCACGCTGAAGGGAATGTCGAAGCCCATGATACCGGCCGAATTGTGCAGCCGCTTGGAGTGGTCCAGCGAGCGGAAGATCTTGCCGCTATAGGCGCGCTCGCCTTCAAAAACGGAGGAAGCGTAGTGCAATGCATGCGTCAGAACGTGCACTTTGGTGTCACGCCAGGGTACGAACGAGCCATCCATCCAGATGTATCCGTCGCGGTCATCATAGGGGATGGCAGACATTGCTTACGCTCCTCGCTTGCACTTTTGTTGCGGTTCGCGTTCATTTCCGACTTATGGCCCAATCCGTCAACCTGAACCGCCCATTCGACCCCCGCCTGTTTCTGACCGACCAGGAACTCGACAGAGGCGCAGGACTCCTGATTTCAGGGGCAGATGAGCTTATGCGGGCTGCTGAAAAGGCCCGCAAGAAGGCCGGTCTGAGCAAGACAGAGATGCAGATTCTCATGGCAATCCGCTATCAACCGGGCCTCACGGTCAGCCAATTGCGCGATCAGCTGGGCATGACGGTGCCAACTTTTGCCCGTATCATCGGCCAGCTCGACACTCGCGGCCTGATCGAGCGCGCCCGCGAGGGCTCTGACGGCCGGCGCCGGAAGCTCTCGCTGTCGGATGCGGGCACGACCCTGACGACCCCCATCACCATAGAGCTGCGCGAGCGCCTGCGGGTAGCCTTCCGCGCCTGTGGACCTGAAGCTGTCGCCGGCGCACGCTTCATGCTGGAAGCCCTGGTGAAGTGAGGGCGATGCCATGAGCCTCAAAGACCCCGCCCATATTCTGATCGTGGATGATGACGACCGCATCCGGGATCTGACCAAGCGCTTCCTGACGCTGAAGGGATACCGGGTGACGAGCGCGCCCGATGCGGCCGGGGCGCGCCGTCTGATGGACAACATGACCTTCGATCTGGCGGTGCTCGACATCATGATGCCGGGAGAAACCGGTCTGGAACTGCTGGACCGCATCCGCTCCGGCCCGGCGCGGGCCACCCCGGTCATGCTGCTGACGGCGCGGGGTGAAGCGCGCGACCGGATCGAGGGGCTGCGCCTTGGCGCCGATGACTATCTCGCCAAGCCGTTTGAACCCGAAGAGCTGGTCCTGCGCTGTGAAGCCATTCTCCGCCGCTCGCAGAAGCCTGCCCCACCGCCGGAAGAAATCGAGATGTCAGGTCTCGTCTTCAATATCGAGCGCGGCGAACTGAAAGCAGGTGACCAGCGCATCCGCCTGACGGACGCTGAAGTCCAGCTGCTGACAATCCTTGCCCGGATGCCGGGTGAAGCGATCAGCCGGGAAGACCTTGCCGAGATGACCTCGGCGGGCATGGAACGCTCGGTCGATGTGCAGGTCACACGCCTGCGCCGCAAGATCGAGCCCAACCCCAAAGAACCGATCCATATCCAGACCGTGCGGGGCGTCGGCTACCGCCTGATGCCGGATTGAAACCCCGAATGCTCCGCCTGCGCGACATTACCCCCCGCGGTCTCTACGCCCGCAGCCTGCTGCTGATCCTCGCGCCCGTCCTGCTGATCCTGGGTCTGATGACCTGGTACTATTATTCCAGCCATATCGCCGAGATGAACCGCAAGCTTGGTCAGGGTATTGCCCGCGACGCGGCGCTGATCCGGGATGCCTGCATCAATCCGGAGTACGGCCCGGCAGACTATGCGCGGATACAATACCTTCTGGAAACGGAGTTTACCTGCGCCCTGCCCGAAAATGCCGTGCCCATCAGCGCCTTGCGCCAAGGCTTCTCATACAATGATACGCTCAACAGTGAACTGGCCGCACGGCTTGGTGATAGGGTCTTCGTCGGCCAGGTCCCAAAAGAACCCAAGCTGCACATCCGGTTCGCCGCCAGCGCTTCCACCGCAGAGATCATCATCGACCGCAAACGCGCGCTCGTCATCAATGCGCACTTCTTCATTGTCTGGGTGATCTTCTTCTCACTGCTGATGGTTGCCCTCGCGATCGGTTTCCTCAACCAGCAGGTCCGCTCGATCCTTCGGCTTTCAAGGGCGGCCCGCGCCTTTGGCCGGGGGCGAGATCTGGAGGGTTTCCGCCCTTCCGGGGCGACGGAAGTGCGCGATGCCGCGCGCGCCATCATCGACATGAAGAACCGCCTCACATCCTTCGCTGAACAGCGCACCGCGATGCTGGCCGGCGTCAGCCATGACCTGCGCACGCCGCTGACGCGCCTGAAACTGACCCTCGCACTCATGCCGGAGTCCGACGATCTCAAAGCGGCGCGATCAGATCTCAATGACATGGCGATGATGCTGGACGAATACCTCGCCTTTGCGCGCGGCGAGGAGGGCGACGAAGCGGCCGAGTTTGACCTGGGCGCCCTGGTTCACGATGTAGTGGCAGGCTTTGGCCCACATGTTCCGGTCAGCGGCCCTCAGACACTGACCGCGCGGGGCCGCCCGCTTGCCCTGAAACGGGCGATTACAAATCTTGTCTCAAATGCGCTGAAATATGCCAGCCACGCCCGCGTTACGCTCGTCAATGGACCGCATTGGGCTGAAGTGATCGTGGATGATGATGGCCCCGGCATACCCGCCGACCGTTATGAAGAAGCCTTCCGGCCCTTCTCTCGGCTGGATGACGCACGTAGCCAGAATGCCTCCGGCTCGGGTCTTGGGCTTACCCTGGCACGCGATACAGCCCGGATGCATGGCGGCGATGTGCGTCTTGCGCCAAGCCCACTGGGTGGATTACGCGCAATCTTAAGACTGCCGCACTAGATAAGGTCGCCAGGACGTTCATCGGAGAAACCATGACTGCCACACGCACCAAACTCGTCATCCGCAATGCCAAGCCAAAGGATATTGCGGCCATCCGCCCGCTTTATGAGAAGGTTTACGGCGTGGCGGACGGCTACACGGTTGATCAGATCGCCGGGCAGATCAACAAATTCCCTGACGGCCAGTTCGTTGCGGAATTTGAAGGCCAGATCGTCGGCCATTGCGTGACTTTCGTGATCAACTCCGGCACGGCGCTCTCCCAGCACACCTGGAACGAGATCACCGGCGGCGGGTTTGCCGCCCGGCACGATCCCGAAGGCGACATGCTCTATGGCATGGATGTCATCGTCGATTCCGAATTCCGGCGGCTGCGCATCGGCCAGCGCTTCTACAAGGTCCGCCAGGATCTCTGCCAGTGGCTGGAGCTGAAAGGCATCGTATTCGGTGGGCGCATGCCCGGCTATCAGCGCCACCAGAAGGAATTTCCAAACCCGGCTGACTATATTGAGGCGGTCCAGGCGTCCAAGTTGCGCGATCCGGTGCTCAGCTTCCAGCTGCGCCAGGGATTTGAAGTTGTCGGCGTGCTGAAGAACTACATGCCGGAAGATCTGGAATCCTGCGGTCATGCGACCCAGATGTTCTGGCGCAATCCGCTGGAACAGGAAACGATCAAGGCCAAGCCAAGCCTGGGCGATACCTCCCTGCCCGAACGGGTCCGCGTGGCGACCGTTCAGTTCCAGATGCGCCGCATCAACGCGATTGATGAATTCGAGCAGCAGGTGGAGTATTTCGTCGATATTGCCTCCGACTACCGTGCAGACTTTGTGGCCTTCCCGGAACTGTTCACGCTGCAACTGCTTTCTCTGGAAGGCAAGCCGCTGGGGCCGGCAGATGCGATCGCGCGCATATCCGAATATACGCCCCGCTTCATTGCCTTCATGGAGCGCCTGGCCGTCTCCTATAACATCAACATTATCGGCGGCTCTCACCCCTCCCGCATGGAGGATGGCGACATTCACAATGTTGCTTACATCTTCCTGCGCGATGGGTCGGTGCACACGCAGCAGAAGCTTCACCCGACGCCATCCGAGCGCAGCTGGTGGAATATCAAGGGCGGCGAAGGCAACTCCGTCATCCACACAGATTGCGGCCCGATCGGTGTGATGATCTGCTACGATTCCGAATTCCCCGAAATCGCCCGCCACCTTGTCGATCAGGGCGCGCTGATCCTGTTCGTGCCCTTCTGCACCGATGAGCGCCGCGGATACCTCCGTGTACGCTATTGCAGCCAGGCGCGGGCCGTGGAGAACCAGTGTTATGTCGTCATGTCGGGCGTGGTCGGCAATCTGCCGAATGTCGAGAATATGGACATCCACTATGCCGAGAGCTGTATCCTGACACCTTCGGACTTCCCCTTCTCGCGTGACGGGATTGCCGCTGATGCCGCCCCCAATACGGAGACGGTTGCGATTGCCGACCTTTCCCTTTCAGACCTGCTGACGGCGCGCCAATCGGGCGCCGTGCAGAACCTGAAAGACCGGCGGTTTGATCTCTACCGGGTGGTCTGGAAGTAAGGCTCAGCCAAGCTTTGCGGCGAGCTGGTCCATGAAGCCGGCCAGTTCGAGATCCTTCTGCGTGACGCCGTCGGCGTCATGCGTGGTGAGGGTCACGTCGACCTTGTTATAGACGTTGAACCATTCGGGATGGTGGTCCATCTGCTCGGCCTTCAGAGCGGTGGCCGACATGAACGCGAACGCCGTCTTGAAGTCAGCAAAGCGATAGGCTTTCTCAATCGCGTCGCGCTCGCCCTCGGCGATCTTCCAGCCCTTCAGGGCCTTGACGGCTGCGTCTGCACCAATCTTTGACATGTCTTATTCCTCTCCATCCTGGCCGAGTACGAAATATACCCAACGGCCGTCGGCCGATATGGCTGTGCGCATGCCCGGATAGCCTTCACCGGCGCGGATGCGGGCGATGCCATCTTCACCGATCAGTTCGCGCAAGCGGCGGCGTTCTACGAAAGTCAGCTTCTCGGGGATCAGATCGCGTGCGTCCTTGGCGGCAATGTCGGGCCAGACAAACCAGGTTTCGCCGTCAATCTCGCGTTTGCCCGGCGGGCCTTCAAACAGGTCGCGGATCTTGCGGTTGGGATCGACGCCGGTTCTGCGGAGCAGATCCCAGAACTCGTAATGATCCTGGCCTCCGATATTGGAGATGAAGCCTTCCTGCTGGCTGGCGAGGCGGCCGAGGCTGCGCAGGGCGCCGCGTTCGGCTTCGCGCAGGATGGCGGCTTTCATCTTTTCCGCGTCTTCGGTCAGCTCCACCGGTTCGGGCGGCTGGGGCGGGCGGGTGAGGGATTCGGGCGGCGAAGGCGGGCCAGCGACGGGCACATTGGCGGGTTCAGCCTGCGAGCAGGCCGCCAGCATTCCCATCAGAAGGGCGAGCGTGAAGCTAGCGCACCGCATAGCCGGTGATGGCTTCCAGATCGGCCAGCAATTGGTCTTCGCTGGTCACCTTGATGGTCGCCATGCCCATTTCGCGGGCCGGCTTCAGATTGATCCCGAGATCATCGAGATAGACGCAATTCTTCGGGTCTACATCGAGGGCTTCGCACATCAGCGCGTAGATGCGCGGGTCCGGCTTGCGGATGCCGAGTTTCGAGCTTTCGATCAGGTGATCGAACTGGGCGAACACTTCGGCGAGCTGGGCGGCCTTCTCATCATCGTGCGTCATCGAGGCGCCCTTGCCGATGGGGGCGTTGTTGGTGATGCAGCCGACCTTGCCATGGCCCTTGCAGACTTTGAGCGCATTGACGACCCGCGGGCGCAGATGGCCGGAGAGAAGCCCGAGGATGTCCTTGCCGGGCACATCATGGCCCATCGACTGGGCTTCTGCCCGGAAGAGGCCATCGAATTCCTCGGCGCCGACAAGGCTGCGCTCGAGCTTGGCCCAGGCGTTTTCCAGCGGATTGACCGCGTTGACCGAGCGGATGAAGTCGGTGGGCAGGCCCTTTTCGGCCTCATACCGGTTGAATGCCTCGAACGGCGAGGAGGTGAATACCCCGCCAAAGTCCCAGATTACTGCCTGAAAGGTACGTGTCATGACCGGCTTGCTAGCCCGGCCTGCGCGGTATTTCAAACCTTGATTTTCTCCCCGCCCCTTGCGGGCCCGCTTCTGGCCGGTAGTGTCCCGCCCGAACCAATAAGGAGGAAGTCATGGGTGTTCTCGACGGGAAGGTCGTTCTGGTTACAGGCGGCGGCAACGGCATCGGCAAGGAAACAGCGCTTCTGGCCGCGCGCGAAGGCGCCAAAGTGCTGGTCAACGATCTCGGCGGCGGCCTGAAAGGCGGCGACGAGGGCGATGCAGGCCCGGCAGAGGCGGTCGCAGCGGAAATCCGCGCCGCAGGCGGGGAAGCGGCCTCCAACTCCGAAAGCGTGACCGAATACAGCGCCGTCGCCAATATGGTGACCCAGGCGCTCGACACGTTCGGCCGCCTCGATTCGATCATCAACCCGGCCGGCATCCTGCGTGACGGCATGTTCCACAAGATGAGCGAAGCCGACTGGAAAGCCGTGATCGATGTTCACCTGCATGGCTCCTACAATGTCGGCCGCGCGGCGGTTGAATATTTCCGCGAGAGCGAGCGCGGCTCTTACGTGTTCTTCACCTCCACCTCCGGCCTGATCGGCAATATCGGCCAGGCAAACTATGCCGCCGCCAAGCTCGGCATTGTTGGCCTTTCCCGCATTCTGGCGATGGAAGGGGCGGCGAAAAACATCCGCTCCAACGTGATTGCGCCGTTTGCCTGGACGCGGATGATTGCCTCGATCCCGGTGAAGGATGAAGCCAGCGCCCAGCGGGTTGAGCGGATGAAGAACGGCATGCGCGCCGATCAGGTGGCGCAGCTGGCCGTGGCGCTCTGCTCGGATCAGTCGTCCAACGTCTCGGGTCAGATTTTCGGCGTGCGCGGCAATGAAGTGATCCTCTTCGACCAGCCCCGCCCGGTGAAATCGCTGGCGCGGATGGAGGGGTGGAACCCCGAAAGCCTGATCAGCCAGGCCTTCCCGGCGATGAGCCCGGACTTTACCGATCTGGGGGCGACGGCGAGCGTGTTTCCTTACGAGCCGATCTGATCGGCAGCAGTTTTGGCCGGCGCAGCCCTTGGGCTGTCCGGCGAAAACCTCTCTCCCCGGTGATCCGGGGACGGAAAATTGCTTCAAGACGTATCGGGGTGGGCTGCGGCCTGCCCCGATTGCTTTTGGGGCATAGCGGCGGCGGGCGCCGGGAGCAGCGCGGGCGGGGTTTCTTCTTCGGTGAAGGTGGCGGCCAGAAGCGCGCGGGTGAGCCCGGCGGAATAGGTGTGGCCGAAGGTTTCGTAGGTGACGGGCGCGGCCTGGCTGTTGCCAAAGTCCGCAGGCAGATGACGCAGGCGGACGCGGCCGAACTTCGAAATGGTGATCCAGTAAGGCACGCCCCGGCCGTAATGGGCCCGGACCCAGTCGCGCAGGGCAATCAGCTGCACGAAGATCAGCGGCCAGAGGAGGCGCTGAATGAGGCTGAGGCCGGGGAGCGGGGTGGTGAGGGCGAAGTGCATGGGCGCGAGAATAGCGGACGCGTGGAGGGGGCGGATTGGATGGGGGATTTTAGGGTGTGTTGTGGTGAGGGTGTGGGCTTTCGGGGGTGGATAGGGCGGTGTTTGTCCCTTGGTTCAGGAGGGCGCGCCCCGGCTCGTCCTTCGACTTCGCTTGTCTTATGGCATTTGCGTCTGATCTGGTCAGACTGGAACCGCTGACGGGAGTTACCGCTCCCGTCAGCGGCGAGGGTGGGACCGTGACTTCGCAGGCGCCTGGGCGCCGTTCCTGAGTGAGGTCGCCCTCGTCTTTCCCATCGGCCTGAACGGATACAGGGGCTTTGAGGCCCGCATGACAAGCAGAGGCAGGAAAGATGACACTGATTACCATCGGCGTGGATGTTTCAAAAGACACTCTTGATGTCCACCTTCATCCTGACGGGTTGCACCGTCAGTTCACAAACGATGCCGCCGGCTATCGCACGGTCCTCGGCTGGGTCGCGGGCCGGCCGGTCGCCCGCCTCGTCTTTGAGGCAAGCGGAGCCTACCACCGAGCCTTTGAGCGCGCGATGGGCGAGGCAGGCCTTGCTCTGTGCAAGGTCAATCCGGCCCGGGCCCGGAGGTTTGCAGAGGCAATTGGCCAGAGCGCCAAGACTGACCGGATCGACGCCGCCATGCTGGCCCGGATGGGGGCTGTTCTGGAGCCAGCCGCGCGCGCCGCGCCGTCAAAAACAGCGAGTGATCTCAAAGAGTTGCACATGATGCGAGCGGCCCTCGTCAAGGACAGGACGGCGGCGAAGAACCGCGCCGGAACGCTCACCCTGCCGCTTTTGAAACGCCAGTTGCGCCAGAGGCTGGCAGCCATTGACCGCCAGATCACACAGATCGAGCAGGCCATGCAGGCGCTCATCGAGGCTGACCCCGAGCTTGCCCGCAAGCGGGACATCCTCATCTCGATCCCCGGTATCGCCGAACGCTCTGCCTTTGCCCTCCTGACCGGCATGCCGGAGCTGGGCGACCTCGGTAACCCAGCCGCCAGCGCCCTCTCGGGAACCGCGCCGCGAACCCGCCAGTCAGGCAAGTGGACCGGCAAGGCGTTCGTGCAGGGCGGCCGCGCCCATGTCCGGCGTTCACTCTATATGCCAGCCCTCGCCGCCGCCCGGTTCAACCCCGACCTCAATCATACCTACAGGCATCTTACCGGCCGGGGAAAGCCGCCAAAACTTGCCCTCACCGCCATCATGCGAAAGCTTATCATCCTCGCAAACACACTCATCCGAGAAAATCGGAAATGGACACCAAAACCCAATTGACCAACACGGATACTCAGGATGAGCCCTTCGAGAGGTAGGGAGATGGGCACTCAGATGCGCGTTGCGCATCGAGTGTGACGAGGACGAAGGATTTGGAATGGCACGGGCGCGCCGTTGGAGTTTTTGCCGGAAAACTCCAGAAAAACTCCAACGGGACTCCAATGGTCAGCGCCGGACACTTCGGGACAGATCCGGGACACTCCGGGACAGATTGGGACACTTCGGGACAGATCGGGACAGTTGCGGTCAGCCGCCGGCCTATTCGGGCGGGCGGAGTTCTGTGGGGCCGGTGGGGGCCGGGTCTTCGGCGGGTGGGTCGGTGGGTTCGGGTTCCGGGAGCGGCTCGGGCTCGGCGACGGGCTCTTCGGTGATTTCAGCCGGAGCTTCGGCCGGGGCCTCGGGTGCAGGTTCGCCGTCTGTCGCCGGAGGGTTGGCGAAGGTCTCATCGGCCGAGTTCAGGAGGTCGTTGAGTTCATCGTTCGCGTTGCGAGGCGCCTCTTCTGCTTCAGATGCGCCGAGGGCTTCTTCGCCGGTTTCGGGGGCTTCGGGCAGCTCTTCGAAGACAGGGGCGGGTTTAGGTGTTTCGCCTTTGGGGGTTTCGCGCGGGGGCGGCTTGGGCGCTTCGCCGCCGAAGACGCAGGCCGCGTAGCCTTCATTTGCCACGACGCGCATGCGGCCCTGGATGGAGCCAGCGCGGCGTTGAACGTACGGGCCGGGATTGACGGCGCGCCATTTGTTCGGGGACGGAAGAACGGCGGCGAGCAGCGCCGCTTCGCGTTCTGTGAGGTCAGCCGCCGATTTGCCGAACCGTTCCTGCGCAGCGGCCTCGGCGCCAAAGAGGCCGTCGCCCCATTCGGCGACGTTGAGATAGGCTTCCATGATGCGGCGTTTGCCCCAGACCGTTTCGATCACATAGGTCATCCAGGCTTCGCCGGCCTTGCGGGGCATGCCGCCGCCATTCCAGAAGAAGACGTTCTTGGCGGTTTGTTGACTGATGGTGGAGCCGCCGCGGCGGCTGCGGTCTGGATTTTTGGCGTTCCATTCGCGGGCGGCCTCAATCGCTTCCCAGTCGATGCCGCCATGGGTGCAGAATTTGGCGTCTTCGGCGGCGATGACCGCGTAGACGAGGCGCGGGGAGATTTCATCAAGGGACACCCAGTCGCGCTGAACGTCTTCGCCCTGGAAGCCGCGCTGCGTCATCAGGATCGTGCCGGGGATGGGCGCGAAGCGCAGGATGAGGGCGTAGAGATGGAAGAGCAGGAAGAGGCCGATACCGGCCAGCACAATGCCGACGAGGATACGGCGCCAGAGCGGGGCTTTGGGCTTTGCCGGCGGGGGTGGCGGGGGGCCCTCGCGGTAGGCGGGGGCGGAGGAGTTCATGCCGTCGCTCATGCCATCACTCATGCCGGTCTCTCGTCCCATTCTGCCTGTACCGACATATCATGCTCTGACGGCCGGAGGCGCGCCTTTTCCTCTGCAAAGCGGGCAGGATCAAGGCGGGCGAGCGCCCAGATGGCCGCCCCGCGCACAATCGGGGCGGGGTCCTGCAGCAGCGGCAACAGGCTGGCGGCAAGGCGCGGCTCGCCGGAATTTCCGATAGCGATGGCGACATTGCGCACGAACCGGTCTCTCCCTGAGCGCTTGACCGGGGAGCCGGAGAAGACATCGCGGAAGGCGGCGTCATCGAGGGCAGCGAGTTCATCGAGGCCGGGGCCTTTAAGCTCCGCGCGGGCGAAGAGGGCGGCCTCGGACGCGCTGCTGGCAAACTTGTTCCAGGGACAGGCGGCGAGGCAATCATCGCAGCCATAGATGCGGTTGCCCATGGCGGGGCGGAACTCGGCGGGGATCGGGCCAGCAGACTCGATGGTGAGGTAAGAGATGCAGCGGCGGGCATCGAGCTGGTAGGGCGCGGGGAAGGCGTTTGTGGGGCAGATGTCGAGGCAGGCGCGGCAGGAGCCGCAATGGTCGGGCTCGGGCGCGTCTGGCGTCAGCGCGGCGCTGGTGAGGACCGTGCCGAGGAAGAACCAGGAGCCGAGATCGCGGCTGACGAGGTTTGTGTGGCGGCCCTGCCAGCCGAGGCCGGCCTTCTGGGCGAGGGGCTTTTCCATCAGGGGGGCGGTGTCGACGAAGACTTTGACGTCTGCGCCGGTGATCTGGGCTACTTCGCCAGCGAGCTGTTTGAGGCGGGACTTGATGAGGTCGTGATAGTCCCTTCCCCGGGCGTAGACGGAGATGTTTCCCGTCTGGCGCTGGGCGAGCGTATCGAGGGGGTTGTGGTCCGGCCCGTAATTCATGGCGACGACGAGGGCGGAGCGGGCCTCTGGCCACATGGCGGTGGGGGCGGCGCGACGGGCGAGCGTTGTTTCCATCCAGGCCATATCGCCATGGCGGCCAAGCTCGACGAAGGCTTTCAGGCGCTCGGCGGCAGGCCATGCCTCATCGGCGCGCGCGATGCCGGCGGCGTCAAAGCCGAGGGCGAGGGCCCGTTCTTTTAGCCGGGCTGCGGGGTCAGAAATCGAGCTCTGCATAATAGGATACGGGACGGGCAGCCTCCAGGCGGTCAGCAAGGATCGGCCGGAAACTCGGACGCGACTTTATCCGCATATACCAGGCTTTGAGGTCTGGCACGGCTTCCCACTGCACATCGCCGAAATAGTCGTAGGCGGAGAGATGGGCGGCGGCGGCGAAGTCTGCCAGCGAAAGGTGGCGGCCGGCGAGGTTGCCGCGCTGCTCGGCGAGGGCATTGAGGAAGGTGAGCCGGCCACGCAGAGCATGGGCCCCGCGGCGCAGCTTCTCCGAATCAGGCTGACGGCCACGGTGCGTCCACTGGATGACACGTTCCGACAGGAGGGTGTCGGTGACTTCCTCCATGCCCGCCTCGACCCATGACCAGAGGCGGCGGGCCTCGGCGCGTTCGGTTGGGTCATCCGGGAGCAGCGACGGGACCGGGCGGATTTCTTCGAGATGCTCACAGATGGCGCGCGTGCCGCTGGCGGCAAAACGCGGCGTGGTGCCGTGTGTAGACACCAAGGCCGGGGCCACCGCGCCGGGCGCGATCGAGGCGATCTCCAGTTCCGGCGCCCAGGGACGGGAGGACACGGCCTCGAAGGGCTCGCCTTTTTCGGCAAGGACGAGGCGGACCATGCGGCCAGCAGGATCGAGGGGCCAGTGATACAGTCGCAGCATGAATTATACTGTGGATAACATGCGTAAACGTTCTGTGGACCCCGTGCGGTTTCCTCCGGCTTTTTTGCTAACGACCCATGAATTGTCGCACGGCGTCGGTCGATAGGGCGAACTTGGCGAAGGACCAGTCGCGGTCCTTGCTGAGCGCGCCGAGGGTCGCGAGGAGCTGCTTGCGGGCATCGGTGCGTCCCTCGAGCCAGGGCTCCAGGCCGCCCGCGCTGAGGGCTTCCTCAGCGACGCTGGCCTGCAGGCGCACAAGCTCTGAAATCAGACGGCGGCCGGCGACCCTGTCCCAGTAGGGCGCGCGGACGAGGCCTTCGCGCGCGGAGGTGCGCAGACGGTCGAGCCGCAGGGCGTCGCCCGCCTGATAGAAGGTGGCGCCCGCATCGGTGACCTTGCGGCCCGTGCGCGATGCGATGTCGGTGACAACCAGGCCTTGAGCGAAATAGCTCATCGCGCCGGCCCAGCGGGCGAGCGCTTCGGGCGCGCCGCGCTTCATGAAGGCGCGGGCCGACCGCTCGATGCGCGAGGCAGGGTAAGCGGTCTGAATGTCGCCGAGGGCGGCTTTGAGTTCGTTGAGGGGGCCATGCGTGAGCGCGACGGCTTCCCCAGCAGATTTTTCCGGCAGGGTACGGATGAACCAGGCGGCCGCCTCGCTGACGGCATTGACCGCTTCCAGATGCAGCTCTGTCTGCAGGTCTGCGGCGACCTTATTGTCCAGGGCGAAGACTTCCCTGCGGAAGCCGGCAATGTCGAGCACCGCGCGGGCCGCTTCGAGGCCGCGGATGACGAGGGCGGGCGCCGCCCCGGTCAGCTCCCGCAGGCGCAGGACCGCAACGGGACCGCCCAGATCGAGACTGCGGTTGGCGATCACCGTGGAGATGATCTCGCGGCGCAGGCGGTGATTGGCGAGGGCCTCATCGAACCCGTCAATCGGGCTCGGGAAGTAACCTTTCAGGACATCCATGAAAAGCGGGTCGTCGGGCAGATCGGACGCGACAAGGTCGTCGAAGAGGACAATCTTGGACCAGGCCAGCAGGACGGCGAGTTCAGGCCGTGTCAGGGCGCGGCCTTCAGCGGCGCGCGCCTGCATCTCCTGCGTCGAAGGGAGGCCTTCGAGCGGGCGGTTGAGCACGCCGCGTTCTTCCAGATAGACCATCAGCCGTTCAAGGGCTTCATGGTCGTCGCTGGCGGTGGCCTCCGCGATGCTCAGCGCATTGGTCTGATCGTAATTGTGGGTGAGGACGAGGCGGGCCACGTCATCGGTCATCTGCGCCAGGATGGGATTGCGCGTGGTCTCCGTCAGCGCGCCGAGGCGGATGGCTTCGGCGGCAAGGATCTTGATATTCACTTCGTGGTCGGAGGAATCCACGCCGGCCGAATTGTCGATGGCGTCGGTATTGAGGCGCCCGCCGGCGAGGGCGAACTCGATCCGTGCCGCCTGGGTCATGCCGAGATTAGCGCCCTCCCCGATGACCTTGGCTTTCAGATCCCGTCCATTGACGCGCAGGCCGTCATTGGCGCGGTCGCCGACATCTGCGTTGGTTTCGTGGGCGGCCTTCACATAGGTGCCGATGCCGCCAAACCAGAGCAGGTCGGCTTCTGCCTTGAGCAGGGCGTTGAGAAGTTCATCAGGCGTGACGACATCCTTGCCGATGCCCGCGAGGGATTTGATCTCCGGCGTCAGCGTGATCGATTTGGCGGCGCGCTCGAAAATCCCGCCGCCTTTGGAGATGAGCTTTGTGTTGTAGTCGGCCCAGCTGGAACGCGGGAGGGCAAACATGCGCTCGCGCTCGGCGAGGTTTTTCTTCGCGTCGCCCGGATTGGGATCGAGGAAGATGTGCATATGGTTGAACGCCGCCACGAGACGGATTTCCGGCGAGAGCAGCATGCCATTGCCGAACACATCTCCCGACATGTCGCCCACACCGATCACGGTGAAGGGCTCTGTCTGGATGTCGCGGCCCATTTCGCGGAAGTGGCGTTTGACCGCTTCCCACGCGCCGCGCGCGGTAATGCCCATCTTCTTGTGGTCGTAGCCCGCCGAGCCGCCCGAGGCGAAAGCATCCCCCAGCCAGTGGCCTTTTTCCAGGCTGATGGCGTTGGCGGTGTCGGAGAATGTCGCGGTGCCTTTGTCTGCGGCAACCACGAGATAGGGGTCCTCCCCGTCCCAGATCACCGTATTGGCGGGATGCGTGATCTTTCCGTGCACGATGTTGTCGGTGATGCCCAGAAGCGATGTGATGAACTGCTTGTAGGCATCGCGCCCGCTTTCAAACCAGGCGTCGCGGTCTGACCGGTCGGCCAGCTGTTTGGGGTAGAAGCCGCCTTTCGAGCCAACCGGCACGATGACGGCATTCTTCACCTGTTGGGCTTTCACCAGGCCGAGCACTTCGGTGCGATAATCCGAGGGACGATCCGACCAGCGCAGGCCGCCGCGCGCAACCGGGCCGAAGCGGAGGTGAACACCTTCCACCTTCGGGCTGTGCATGTAGATTTCACGGAAGGGTTTGGGCTCAGGCAGGTCTGCCAGTTCGCGGCTGGCAACCTTGAAGCTGATGAAGGGGCGCAGGGCGCCGTCTTCGTCTTCCTGATAGAAGTTCGTGCGCTGAAGGGCTTCGACAAGATGGAACAGCCGGCGCAGCACGACATCGTCGGCCAGGCTGACGACCGTTTTCATCTCTTCTTCAAACCGCGCCACGATTGCGGCCTGGGCCTTGCGGCGGGCGTCGAGCGTCTTGTGGGCCTGCGGGTCGAGGCGGGTTGCAAACAGCTCCAGCAGCAGGCGCGTGACGGCAGGATATGCCGCGAGCGCGGCTTCCTGAATTTCCTGAGGCTGGTCCATGCCGCTTTGACGGCGATAGGCGGCGAGCGCGCGGATCAGGGCGGCTTCCCGCCAGGTGGCACTGGCGGCCAGGACGAGCTTGTTGAAACCGTCATTCTCTGCATGACCGCTCCAGACCGCCAGGAATGCCTGCTCGAAATCATGCGCAATATCGGCGAGGTTCAGCGGCGAACCGTTGGCCGTCTGCATATAGAGGGAATGGACCCAATAGACATCTGGCGCGTCTGCCACAGGCTTGGTCAGGGGACGGACGGGATAGCCGGTTTCAAAATCGACGAAGAGGCCGAGATTCTCGAAGACAGGTACACAGTCAGACAGCGCGATGGAGCCGGTGCGGGCGTAGATCTTGACCCGCACCCTGGAAGGACCGTCTGCCGCCAGCCTGTAAGCGCGGGCAACGATCGGCTGGCCAGCGCTCAGCTCGGCCATGCAGGTGACATCGGTCATCGCCTCGTCCGGCGAGAACGCCTCGCGGTAAGCGGCGTTGAAGGCGCCGATGAAGGCGCGGCCCCCTTCCCTTGCCTGGCCGGAAAGGCCCGAACTCATCAGAAGGTCGCGGAAACCCTGGTCCCAGGTGCGCGCCAGCTCGATGATGCGCGCCTCCAGATCGGCGGGGTCGGGTTCGGGATGATCCGGGTGCAGCGCAATCTCGAAATGCACGCGCGCCAGCGGGCCGGAGTCGAAATAGGGCTGGAAGCTTTTCAGATCGCCCTGATAGGCCTGCGTGAGCAGCGCGCCGATGCGCTGGCGCAGGGCGGTGTCATAGGATTCGCGCGGGACGAAGACGAGGGCGGTGACAAACCGGTCAAACTCATCCCGGCGCAGGAAAGCGCGCGTGCGCGGGCGGCCGATCAGATGCAGCGCGCCCATGATCATAGGGCCAAGCACGGTGGAGCGGGTCTGGAACAGCTCGTCGCGCGGCCAGGTCTCGATCAGGTTGGCGAGAGCCTTTTCGGTGTGGCCGCCGGGGGCGGCGCCCGAAGCCATCATGATCTTCTGGACGCGGCGGCGGACGAAGGGAATGGACCGCGCGGTCTCGTCATAGGCTTCGGCGGTGAAGAGGCCGAGGAAGCGGACCTCGCCATTCACCCGGCCTTCGGCGTCGTATTTCTTCACGCCGATATAGTCGCATTGCACACGGCGGTGCACGCGGCTCGGCAGCGTCGACTTGGCAATGATCAGCGGCACGGGCGACTGGAGGAAATCGCCGATCTCGCGGGTCAGCATCAGCGGCTCGCTGTCGCGGCTGAGGACGTTGAGCGTCTCGTCACGCAGGATGCCGAGATTGGAGCCCTCGACCATCAGCGGCTCTGCGGGCACGACCCGGCCTTCCGCATCGGTTTCAAAGTCATACTCGCGCGCGCCGAGGAAGACGAAATGCTCCCGCGAAAGCCATTCGAGGAAGGCGACGGCTTCATCACGCTCCGCAGACTGAAGAAGATTGAGGCCGGAGATGCGCTTCATCTCGGTGCGCATGCGGGCGCGCATGGCGGCGTGGTCAGCCACCGCGCGCTCAACGTCAGCCAGCGTGGCACGCACGCCCTCTTCCAGCATGGCGGCTTCATCATGGGTGAGCAGCGCGGTGTGAACCTGGATAGCCGAGACCATCCGGCCGTCTGCCATCGTCACGACGGGGTGGAACAGCGTTTTGACCTCATGGCCCTGCGCAGCGCACTCGCCCAGCAGCGAATCGACGAGGAACGGCATGTCCGGCCCGGTCACCTGAAGGAGGCTGCGCGGGAGCGTGCCGCTGGCACCTTCCGCCTTCACGGAAACGTGAACGGCTCGTTGGCCGGCCGGCACGGTTTCAGCCCAGTCCCACAGCTTTTGGGCAAGCGCGCGGATGTCGGCTTCGGACAGGCCGGAGACATCCTCCCGCGCAGCTTCCTGGAGAACCTGGTCAAGCACCTGGCTGGCAGGTCCTGGGGCAGTGCTGGATTGGGGCATGGGAACAACTCTCGCACGAAAAACGGGCAGGAGCCGGGTCTAGCCGCCCTAAGGGAAGGCTTCAAGAAACATGTTTCAATCGAAACAGTTGCACGCGTTTCAGAGAGTCAGAAAAGGGGCACCGAGTGCGAGCGGGCCCGCCAGACGGGGACATGTCCGGCGGGCCCTACAGGCAAGATCCGCAGGCTGGGTGGGGGGACGCACGCGGATGCCTGATTTTGTCATATGTTGTTTGCGGTGTCGGCAAATCAACTACATTCCGCCGCCACAAACGTTAATTTTCGGTAGTAAGGAAAGCCAGAATCGCTAACCCACAGCCTCAACCCGTTCATGATGTAACATTTCAATGGCGGGCTGACTAGTCTTCCGCACAGTCAACCCGCGGTTTCGGCAGCGGCACGGACCTGGGGTTTTCCATCAGCCGAAAGCAGGATGGCGATCCATCGCGTATGAGGCGACTGGGCGAACAGGATCATCATCAGGACCGTCAGCGGCGCCGACAGGAACATGCCGGGGATTCCCCACAGCACGCCCCAGATCGCCAGGGCCAGAAGGACCACAAGTGCCGAGAGATTCAGCGAATCCCCCATCATCCGGGGCTGGATGAAATTGCCGATCGAGAACTGCCAGAAGCTGACAATCGCGAACACGATGACAGCGTAGACATAGGATTCGTCGAGTGCGAGCGCGGGCACCCAGCCGGGGATCACCGGCTGTACCAGGGCGAACAGCGGCGGGACCAGAGCTGCGACAATTGAGCCGACCGTCGGGATGTAGTTCAGCACGAATATGACGGCTGACAGGAACAGGGCATTTTGCACGCCCAGTGCCAAAAGCGAGATGTAGGAAAGCAGCGTGATCAGCGCCGAGATCACCGTCTGCGTCCACAGATATTTCTCGATGGCGAGGCGCGCATCATTGCCGATGCGGCGGACCATTTCCCGCCGGTCTGCCTCCGGGAAAATATTGTCGAGCTTCTGCGTCCACATTGACTGGGCGGTGAAGAGGAAGGCGACATAGATCAGGATCAGCACAATGTCGCCAGAGAGGCCGCGGACGGAATTGGCAATGTTGGCGAAGAAGCGCTGGCCGCCTTCATCGAAGGCCAGCTGGGTCAGCGTTGGCGCGTCCTTCAGGCCTGCGAGGCGATAGACATCGGCGATCAGGGCGTTGATCTTCTCCTCATACTCGCTGCCATCGCGGCCAAACTCCGCGACCCCGTCTGCCATCAGCGCGATGAAACCGACAAAGCCGCCGACTACGAGCAACACGGCCAGTATTCTGGCGGGGCCGATATGGATGGTGCGCGAGGCATTGTTGATGACGGTGCCGAAGCCCTCAATGATGAGGAACAGGAATACCGCCATGGCGAAAGTGGCGAGGATTTCACGGCCGAAATAGAGCAGCGCGATGATAACGCCGGTCGCGATAATCCAGATGCCGGACTTGGTGGCGCTGCCCATGTATTGCTCCGATTGACCCTTTCCCATCAGTGCGGCCCCGCCTCACACCCGTCAAGCGGGGAGAAACCTGCGCGCCTTGACTTGCTCAAATTGCCGGAATGACTAGCCTCTGCCCTGATTTGAGACTGCATCAGCAAGGGGTGGCCGCATGAGCACGACGATTTTCCTGGGCGGCGCGGACGCCGATGGCTCCGGGACACCCGATGACGCCCAGGCATTGTTGCTGAAAGCGGCCAACCGGCACGGCATTGTTGCGGGCGCCACAGGCACCGGCAAGACGGTGACCCTGCAGGTCATGGCGCAGGCCTTTGCCGATGCGGGCGTTCCGGTATTTGCCGCCGATGTGAAAGGCGACCTTTCCGGCATCGCCTTCCCCGGCACGGACACCCACAAAGCCCATGGCAGCTTTACCAGCCGCGCGGAAAGCATCGCGATGGGACCGCTGACCTACAGCGCCGCGCCGGTGATCTTCTGGGATGTGTTCGGCGAAAAGGGCCACCCCGTGCGCACCACCATCGCCGAGATGGGGCCGGTCCTGCTCTCCAGCCTGATGGGGCTGACCGATGTGCAGGAAGGCATTCTCAACATTGCCTTTCAGTATGCGGATGATCACTGCGTGGATAATCCCGACTTCCTGATCCTGGACCTCAAAGACCTGCGCAAGCTGCTCGCACATCTGGGGGAGCCGGGGGTTCGCGAAGAGGTGAGCCGCAAATACGGCAATGTCGCGCCAGCCTCCCTGGCCGCCGTGCAGCGCGAATTGCTGGTGCTGGAGCGGGCGGGCGCTGAAGCCTTCTTCGGTGAACCGGCATTGCAGCTGTCTGACTTCATGCGCACGACGACGGACGGGCGTGGCTATGTGAACATTCTCGACGCGACCAAACTGATCAACAGCCCGAAGCTCTATTCCACCTTCCTGCTTTGGCTGCTTTCGGAGCTGTTCGAGCAGCTGCCCGAGATCGGTGACCCGGAGAAACCGCGCCTGGTCTTCTTCTTTGATGAAGCCCACCTTCTGTTCAACGACACGCCGCCTGCCCTGTTGCAGAAGATCGAACAGGTGGTGCGCCTGATCCGCTCCAAAGGGGTCGGCGTCTATTTTGTGACCCAGAACCCGCGGGACGTGCCCGAGAGCGTGCTGGCCCAGCTCGGCAACCGCATTCAGCACGCGCTGCGCGCCTATACGCCAATGGAGCAGAAGGCGGTGAAATCTGCGGCCGCCTCCTTCCGCCCCAATCCTGGCTTCAAGACCGAAACGGTGATCACCGAGCTGGGCGTGGGGGAAGCGCTGGTCTCGACCCTGGACCCCAAAGGCACACCATCGGTCGTGCAGCGCACGCTGATCCGCCCGCCCGCCTCGCGTCTTGGACCGGTGACCGATGCCGAACGCGCCGAGATCCTCAAGGCAAGCCCTGTCCTTGGCCAGTATGACAAGATGGTCGACCGGGAATCGGCCTATGAAATCCTGACCAAAAAGGAAGCCGATGCCGCAAAGCTCGCCGAGAAGGCGCGCCTGGAAGCGGAGAAGGAAAAGGAAGCCGCCGCCAAAGCGAAGGCCAAGGCAAAGGCGCCAGCCAAAGGCCGCACCACGACCCGTTCGCGACGGATGTCGCCGACCGAACGCGCCACCAACACCGCCGCAACCACGATCAGCCGGGAAGTCACCCGATATATCCTGCGCGGCATCTTCGGGAATATGAAGAAATGAAACAGATCGTGATGCCCCTCGCAGCCGCGCTTTTGCTGACCGCCTGCGCCAGCAGCGGCCCCAACAAGGGCTGGACGAGCAGCCCCGGCGCGCAATCCTTCGCCGTCGCCCATACGGCCTGCCAGCAGATCAGCTATGGGGGCCAGGTCAACTACGTTATCTGTATGGCCGGCCGTGGATGGACAAAGCCAAAACGCTAGTTCTGACAGGCTTTCAGCCAATCTCCCCTCCCCCCGCGTCAGGAGTGGCGAAACGTGTCCGGGTCTCCTATAGTAAAGGAGATGTCCAATTAAGACGCGCTCTAAGGGAGGCCCTGGCCCATGCAACAATTCCTCAAATTCTACATCGACGGCGAATGGGTCGACCCGGTAACGCCGCGCACGCTGGAAGTTGAAAACCCCGCGACGGAAGAGAACTTTGCCGTCATCTCCATCGGCTCGTCGGCCGATGTGGACAAGGCCGTCGCCGCTGCCAAGCGCGCCTTCCCGAGCTTCTCGCAGACCAGCGTGGAATACCGCGCCGACCTGCTCGACAAGATCACGGCCGGCCTCCAGAAGCGAATGCCTGACCTGGCCAAAGCGATCTCGGAAGAGATGGGCGCCCCGATGTGGCTGGCCAACGCCGCCCAGGTGCCTTCGGGCCTTGGCCACTTTGCGACCACTGCCGGCATCCTGCGCGAGTACAAATGGGAAGAAGTGAAGGGCACCACCCTTCTGCGCAAAGAGCCAATCGGCGTCTGCGCGTTCATCACGCCCTGGAACTGGCCGCTGAACCAGATCGCCTGTAAAGTGGCGCCTGCGATTGCTGCGGGCTGCACCATGGTGCTGAAGCCTTCCGAAATTGCGCCGCTCGACGCGATGATCTTCGCTGAAGTGCTGCATGAAGCCGGCGTGCCAAAAGGCGTGTTCAACCTCGTCAATGGCGATGGCCCCGGCGTTGGTTCGGCCATGTCGTCCCACCCCGATGTCGATATGGTGAGCTTCACCGGTTCGACCCGCGCCGGCGTTCTGGTGGCCCAGGCCGCTGCGCCGACCGTCAAACGCGTTGCCCAGGAACTTGGCGGCAAGAGCCCGAACATTGTTCTGCCTACGGCCGATCTCCAGAAAGCGGTTTCCAGCGGCATCATGAACATGATGACCAATTCGGGCCAGAGCTGTAACGCGCCTTCGCGCATGTTCGTGCAGAAGGACCAGCAGGAGCAGGCCATCGCAATTGCCAAGGCAACCGCTGAAGCCGTGAAGGTCGGCAACCCGGCAGATGCCGCACCCGGCGCCATCGGCCCGATCTCGAACGGCAACCAGTATCAGAAGGTTCAGGACCTCATCCAGAAGGGCATCGAAGAGGGCGCAACCCTCGTCGCCGGTGGCCCTGGCCGCCCTGAAGGCTTCAACAAGGGCTACTTCGCCCGCCCGACCGTGTTTGCCAACGTCACCAACGAGATGACCATCGCGCGCGAAGAAATCTTCGGGCCGGTCCTCGTCATGATCCCTTACGACACCGTGGACGACGCCGTAGCGATGGCCAACGACACTGTTTATGGCCTCGCCGGCTATGTTCAGGGTCCGGACAAAGAAGCCAACCAGGTTGCCAACCGCATCCGCGCTGGCCAGATCCTCGTCAACGGCGCGCGGCCTGACTTCTCCGCGCCCTTCGGTGGCTACGGCCAGTCGGGCAATGGCCGCGAATGGGGCGAGCATGGCTTCGAGGAGTTCCTCGAAGTGAAAGCCGTGATCGGCTACAACGCGGCGTAAGCATCGCTTGGCAGCAAGATGACCGAAGCGGCAGCCTTATAAAGCTGCCGCTTCTTTTTTTTCCGGATAAAGAGGAAACCCCCGATGGCCGTCAAACTGCACCATCTCAACGCCTCGCGCTCGCAGCGCATCGTCTGGCTCCTCCTCGAGCTCGGCGTGCCGCACGAGATTGTCCACCACAAACGCAGCGAGACAACGCGGCTCGCGCCGCCGGACCTGAAAAAGATCCATCCGCTCGGCAAGTCGCCGCTTCTGGAAGACGGGAATGTTGTGATTGCCGAGACCGGGGCGATTGCAGAATACCTGCTGGCGAAGTTCGACACCGCCCACAAGCTGCACCCAAAGCCGGACTCTCCGGATTTTCCGCGCTACCTCGAATGGATCCACTCGTCCGAGGGCGCCGTGTTTCTGCCCGGGCTGCTGACGCTCTATACTGGCATGGCCGGAATCACGGACGGTCCGGTGGCGCAAATGATCGCCGGCGAGCGCGAAAAGGTCGCCGCGCATATCGAAGCGCACCTGTCGAAGCATGCCTATTTTGCCGGGGACACATTCACGGCGGCGGACTGCCTGATGGGCTTCCAGATTGTGTTGACCGACGCGCAGGGCGGGCTCGGCAACCGGCCGGCCACGAAGGCATGGCTGGACCGCGTGACCGCCAGGTCTGCCTATCAGGCGATGCTGGCCGTAGGGGTTTGAACAAACTGAACTGAATCGGCATGTCGGGACATTGGTCGGTGTTCGGCTGTGCCTATGGCCACCCTGCCCTTTTCATTGCCCATGCCGTGATCCGGTGATCGGCCCGGTCTCACGTTGTTGTGAACTTGCGTGTTGGGTGGCGTTCATCTTCGCGGAGTCACACTATATAGTGCTTAGAAACCCTGGAGGCCGTCGCCATGAAACGCCTTAGCCTAACGGCTGCCATTGCCGCGCTCGCCTTTACGGCGGCGTGTGCCACAGCCACCCCCTATCAGCCTGCGACCCCTTCGGATCGCGGCTTTTCGGAAATGAAGATCGAGGACAACCGCTTCCAAGTGGAGTTCTCGGGCAACTCGCTCACCGACCGCAAGACGGTGGAAACCTACCTTCTGTTCCGGGCGGCCGAGCTGACCAAGCAGAACGGATATGACAATTTCCGGGTTGTTCGCCGGGATACTGACGCCAACACGCGGGTCATTCCGTCGGGCGCCAGCTATTCGCCCTATTACAGCCATTTCCCGCTCAGCTATCGGTATTTCGGGCCGCGCTCATCCTACTTCTACGACCCGTATCGCAGCGTGCGCTATGGCCGGCACAGCTTCTATGATCCCTTCTGGGATGGCCCGGTCAGCTACCGTGAACAGACGAGCTATATCGCCAGCGCCGAAGTTGTCATGGGCAAGGGCGAGAAGCCGGATGACGTGGCCTATTTCGATGCCGATCAGGTGATCTTCAATCTGGCCGGTCAGATCCAGCGCACCGCGCCCTGATCTCCTGAACCAGAGGGCGCCTTATGGGGCGCCCTCGATCCGGAAGATGCTGCCGCCAAGCGATACGATGTAAAGCTGGCCGCTATTGTCCACGCCAAAGCTGGAAATCTGCTCGAGCGTGCCTGCGTCGGGCACAAGATCGTCGTTCAGCCGGTTGAACTGGCTGGACGGCAGGGTGCTGCCGACAACCAGCGACGAGACCGGCACCGACCACACATTCGAGCTCTCGAAATCGGCAAACACGTAATGGTTCCGGATCGGGGCAATATTGCCCCGATAGACATAGCCGCCGGTGATGGAGTTGCCCTGTGTCGGGCCGCCGCCATGGCCGTACTCGGCAACGGGGGGCGTGTAGTCCGGCGAGTCCGGGCCATCATAGGCTTGCGTGCCTTCGCGCTGCGCCCAGCCATAATTGGCGCCGGCATCGCCCGGCCGCATCCGGTTGATTTCCTCGATGGCGCCCTGCCCGACATCTGCAATGAACAGGTCGCCGGTCTGGGCATCAAAGCTCGACCGCCAGGGATTGCGCAGGCCGACGGCAAAAATCTCGGCCTCTCCGCCCGCCCCGCCCGGAAAGGCGTTGCCCGCCGGGATGGCGTAGTCGCGGTTGTTGTCAGCCGGGTAAGCATCGGCGCCGAACGGATCAATCCGGAGGATCTTTCCGAGCAGCGTGCCGGTATCCTGTCCATTCTGATCCGCGTTCGGGTCATTGCCGCCGCCATCGCCAGTCGCCAGATACAGCATCCCGTCATTGCCGAAGCCGAGCCAGCCGCCATTGTGGAACTCATCGACCTGATTGATCGTCAGGATGACATCCTGGGTCGCCGGATCAAGCTGCAGCCGATTGGAAGTGTAGGTCTGATACTTGCGGATTTCGGTGTTTCCCGAATTATTCGTCAGGTTCACGAAAACCGTGCGGTCTGTCGTGAAATTCGGAGAGAAGGCGATGCCGACAAGGCCCTGCTCGCCCGCAGTCGCAACATCCCCGGTAAGGTCAATGAAGTCCACGCCTTCGATGGCGCCGCTGTCGGGGTTGAGCACACGGGCGCGCCCGCCCTTCTCCAGAACCACGACCCGGTCCGTACCCGGAATGCCTTCCAGGAACAGCGGCAGTGAAAAGCCGGTTCCAACCCGCGCCAGCGCCATGCCGGCTGCGCCGCCTGCGTCCTGCACGCGGATCTGCACTGTTCGGGTCACCTGCCCGCCATTGCCATCACTGACGCGGAAGGTGACCTCGTAGATATTGTCACCGTTTGCATCCTGGGGCGCGTCAAAATCAAGCGCCGTGCCGAGCGAGAGAACGCCCGTTGCCGCATTGAAGCTGAACACACCGGCATCGCCGCTGGACAGCAGCTCCCGCGTAAGTGTGTCGCCGTCCGGATCGGTGGCCGAGAGGGTGTAGACCGTCCCGGTCACACCTTCCGTGATGTTCACCGAACTGGGTGAGCTGATCACCGGCGCCTGGTTTCCCGGAGGCGGTGGGGGCGGAGGCGGCGGGGATGGGGCGGGGCCTGAGCTGCCCCCGCCGCCGCATGCCTGAAGTGCAAAAATGCTGGCAGCCGCAAGGGCGGTCCAGCGCGGGGCGGGAAACATCGTTGTTTTCATGGCGGGAATCCTTACCACTCCATTCAAGCGGCCCTAAGTGTACTTTTGGCAAGGATATTATCCGGCCACACGAATTTGTCGGCTGGTACTCTGGCCAAGCGGGAAAGATGGGTCCAAAAGGCCCGATTGTTGACGGGCAGTCTGGCTTTCATCCTGGCGCTCGCCGGAAACTGGAAAGACCGGACCCATGGACGGAAGTGAAGCGGGCAAGGCCGACGGCCTTCACGCGCCCCAGCCGACAGGCATGCGTAAAGTCGAATTCGTGGCCATCGTCGCCGGCCTGATGGCGCTCAATGCGATCGCCATCGACATCATGCTGCCCGCGCTCAGCGCCATCGCGCGCGACACCGGCCTCACCGCCGAAGGCGGCGACCAGAACCGCCAGCAGCTGATCATCTTTGCCTATGTGCTCGGCTTCGGCGCCCCCCAGCTGATCTGGGGACCGATCACCGACCGGTTCGGCCGGCGCGCGCCGCTGTTCATCGGCCTGATCGGCTATGTGCTGACAGCCCTCCTCTGCATCATGGCGCACAGCTTCTGGGCCTTGCTCGCCGCGCGCTTCCTGCAAGGAGTGTTCTCTTCGGGCGCCCGCACAGTCGCCTCCGCCGTGGTGCGCGACCTGTTCGCCGGGCGCAGCATGGCGAGCTTCATGTCGCTGGTGATGACCATCTTCATGATCGTGCCGATCATCGCCCCGACCATCGGCCAGATCATTCTCTATGTGGCGCCCTGGGAAGGCATCTTTGTCGTGCTCGCCGTCTGGGGCGCGCTGATGCTGGGCTGGACCTGGTTCCGCCTGCCCGAAAGCCTGCCGAAGGAGGCCCGCCGGTCTCTGGAGATCGGCAGCGTCATGACAGCGTATCTTCAGGTCATCCGCACGCGGGTGAGCTTTGGTTACATGCTGGCCTCTGGCCTCGTCTTCGGCTCGCTGTTTGCGTTCATCGCCTCGTCCGAACAGGTGTTCCGTGACGTGTTCGATCAGGGCGACACCTTCGCCTACTGGTTTGCCGGCATTGCCGCCGCGTTGGCCGTATCGAACTTTGCCAACTCGCGCCTTGTCGAGAAAGTCGGTATGCGCCGTATCAGCCATATCGCGCTTCTCACCTTCATGCTGTCCTCTCTGGTGCTCACCCTGGCTACGCTGGCCTGGGGCGAAAACCTGGCCGTATTCTTCCCGCTGTTTGCGCTGGGCTTTGCCTGTTTCGGCATGATGGGGTCAAATTTCTCGGCGCTGGCCATGGAGCCACTGGGTAAGATCGCGGGCACGGCGTCCGCCGCGTATGGTTTTGCCACCACCATGATCTCCAGCATCATCGGCATGATCATCGGCTCGCAGTTTAACGGCACGACCGTTCCGCTCACGCTCGGCTTCGTGATCCTCGGCGCCGCTTCGCTGGTGGTGATCCTGGTGACGGAAAAGGGCCGCCTGTTCAGCCGCCATTGAGGGCTGCGTCAGAGCGGCTCCCGATGGCGCGACAGCGGACGCACGACCTTCTCCAGATGCTCGACGATACGGGCGGCAATGTCCTTGCCGGTCGCCTTCTCGATGCCTTTGAGGCCGGGCGAGGAGTTGACTTCCAGCACCTTCGGGCCGTCCTTCGTCTGCAAGAGGTCAACGCCCGCCACTTCCAGCCGCAGCACCTTGGCCGCTTCGCGCGCCACGTCCCGCTCCTGCGGGGAGAGTTTGGCTTCGCTCGCCGTGCCGCCGCGATGAAGGTTTGACCGGAACTCGCCCGTCTCCGCCTGCCGGCGCATGGCGCCCACCACCTTGCCGCCCACAACAAAGGCGCGCACATCCGCGCCGCCCGCCTCCTCGACAAATTCCTGCACCAGGAAGTTTGCGTCGAGCCCCCGGAAGGCATCGACCAGCCGCTCGGCAGACTTGCGAGACTCCGCCAGCAGCACGCCCTTCCCTTGGGTGGAGGAGAGCAGCTTGAGCACGATCGGCGCCCCGCCCGCCAGCGCGACGAGACCGGCGGTATCCTTCGGGCTGTGCGCGAACGCCGTGATCGGCATGGCGATCTTCGCCCGCGCGAGCATCTGATGGGCGAGCAGCTTGTCACGTGAACGGCCGATGGCGCCGGCCGTGTTGAGGCAGAAGGCGCCGGTGTTTGAAAACTGGCGCAGCACCGCCATGCCATAGTCTGTAATCGTCGCGCCGATACGAGGGATCACCGCGTCATACCTGGGCAGCGCCTGGCCATCATAATGCACCTCGGCGTCTATCGCGCCGATGCGCATATAGCAGCGGGCGGTATCGATCACCTCGATCACATGGCCGCGCTTTTCGGCTGCCTCGATCAGGCGCCGGGAGGAGTAGTTTTTCGGCTCGCGCGTCAGCAGCGCAATGCGCAGCGGGCGCTTCACCGGCTTGCGGCGCGGCAGGCCCTGATAGGTCTGAAAGCTCAGCTGAGGCTGAAGAAAGGACGCATTCGGATCAATCACCCAGCTTGGCTGAATGGCGCCGCGTCCCAGCAGCATCCGGTAGGTCATCGTCTCGCGGTTAGACAGCGTCAACTGGATGGGCCAGGTGAGCCCGCCGAGTTCGGCATGGGTCTCGATCACATAACGCAGCTCCCGCTCGCCATTGGAGCTGGCAACCTCGCGCCGGTCCACCACGGGCGCCGAGCAGGTGATTTCAAGGGCAGGATCACTCGGGTCTGGCTGGATCAGGAAGCGCACCTGCGGCGCATGGGCCGGCCCGAAGGGCTCAATCACGCTGGCATGCAGGGCGGAGGTTTTGGCGCCGGTATCGATCTTGGCCTTGATGGCCGGAAGGCCCAGCTCACGTAGCGAAATCCATTCTTCCCAGCCAAGCTGGAACGGGGCAGCAGAAGGCATGGCGCAGGAGCTCCGTCATCTGACTTCGCCTCCGTTAGTCAGCTTTCTGCCCGCCCCGCAAGGCCAGCTACAGAGTTCTGGAGTTATCCCTTCACAAGCCACGCTTTTTCAACAAGGCGGGTGACATCGCCCATGATCTCCGTGATACGGAAATCCTTGGGCGTATAAACGGCCGCCACGCCCATCTGGCGCAGCGCGCGGCCATCTTCGGGCGGGATGATGCCGCCGACGACGACCGGCACGTTCTCGAGGCCGAGCTTGCGCAGCTCCGCCACGGTCTCGCGGACGAGATCCAGATGGCTGCCCGAAAGGATAGAGAGACCGACCACATGCGCCTTGGCTTCCTTGGCCTGCGCGGCAATTTCGGCAGGCGTAAAGCGGATGCCTTCATAGACCACGTCCATGCCCACCTCGCGCCCGCGAGCGGCGATCTGCTCGGCGCCGTTGGAATGGCCATCCAGGCCGGGCTTGCCCAGCACATATGTCAGTGTACGGCCCAGAGCTTCCGAGACGCGGGCCACTTCTGCCTTCACCTTCTCGACATCTTCTTCGCCGCTGCTTGTAACGACGAGGGCAACGCCAGTTGGCGCGCGGAATTCGCCGAACACTTCGCGCAGCACGGTGCCCCATTCCCCGGTCGTCACCCCTGCCTTGGCGCAGGTGATCGAGGGCTCCATGATATTGCGGTTCTCGGCGGCGGCCGCGCGCAGCTCTGCCAGGGCGGATTCAGCTGCGCCGTTGTCCCGCGCAGCGCGCCAGGCTTTGAGATCGCGCACCTGCATCGCCTCTTCGGCCGGATCAACGGTCTGGATCGCGCCGTCGCCGCCACCCAGTGGGCTCTCTGCGGTCTCGGTGAACCGGTTGACGCCCACCACGGTGAGCGCGCCGGATTCAATTGCACGTATACGGTCGATATGCGCGCCGACGAGACTTTCCTTCATGAACGGGATTGCCGCCTGCGCGCCGCCGATCTCGTCAATCTGCGCAAGCGCGGCGCGCGCCTTGTCTTTGAGTTCCTCGGTCTTCGCCGTGATGACATGGCTGCCATCGAAGATGTCTTCAAATTCCAGAAGGTCGGTCTCATAAGCGAGGATCTGCTGAAGGCGCAGCGACCATTGCTGGTCCCAGGGGCGGGGCAGGCCCATCGCCTCGTTCCAGGCGGGCAGCTGCAAAGCGCGGCAGCGGGCGCGCTTGGACAGCGTCACTGCAAGAGCTTCCATCAGGATGCGGTAGACATTGTTTTCCGGCTGCGGCTCGGTCAGCCCCAGCGAGTTCACCTGCACACCATAGCGGAACAGCAGCGCCTTGGGATCGGTGACACCATAGCGCTCCCGGCCAATCTCTTCCCAGAGATCGACGAAAGCGCGCATCTTGCAAAGTTCCGTTACGAAACGCACCCCGGCATTCACAAAGAAGGAGATGCGCCCGAACACGGTTTCAAAGTCTGATTCTGGAACTTGCCCGCCCGCTTTCACGGTATCCAGTACGGCGATGGCGGTCGCCAGCGCATAGGCCAACTCCTGTTCCGGTGTCGCGCCCGCTTCCTGCAGGTGATAGGAGCAAACGTTCATGGGGTTCCATTTTGGAACTTCCAGATAGCACCAGCTCACCATATCGCCGATCAGGCGCAGCGAGGGCTCGGGCGGGAACACATAGGTGCCGCGCGAGAGGTATTCCTTCACGATGTCGTTCTGGGTTGTGCCGCGCAGCTTCTTGCGGTCATCGCCCCGCTCATCGGCGAGCGCCACATACAGCGCCAGCATCCAGGCCGCCGGCGCATTGATCGTCATCGAGGTGTTCATCGTCTCCAGCGGCAGCTCGGCGAAGAGCTCACGCATGTCGCCCATATGCTTGACCGGCACGCCCACCTTGCCGACTTCGCCCCGGCTGAGGATATGGTCGGCGTCATAGGCCGTCTGGGTCGGCAGGTCGAAGGCGATGGAGAGCCCCGTCTGCCCCTTCGACAGGTTCAGCCGATAGAGTTCATTGGATTTCTTCGCCGTCGAATGGCCCGCATAGGTGCGGAAGATCCAGGGCTCATCGGGTTCGTGCTGATACTCTTTGGTGGCTTTTGCCATCGTTTTCTGGCCTCCCCTATGCTGCGGCGCAACATGACCGAGCGCTGCATCCCTGACAAGCATCCCCTCTGCCACACTTGCAGCCTGCCTGGCGAGACGCCACCTGTCCTGCACCCTCCCGAAGAACCTTGCCAGCCCCCCTCCCGAGACCCAGACGTGACCCAGCCCCGCGCCACCCTCCAGACCGCCCTCACCCTGCGCCTTGCCTCGCTGCTCGCTTTTCCCTTCGGCGCCGCGCTGATGGCGATCTTCCAGCGCAGCCCTCTGGCGCTCGCGCTTCTGACGGCCGCGATGCTCGCCGTCGGCCTTTACGAACGCCGCCGGATGGCCACCGCGGCCGGCGCGCAGACCGCCATCTCCGGCGCCTCTCTGCTCACCGGCTTCGGCTTCCGCCTCGGCCTGCTGATCGGGATATTCATCCTCACGGTCGGCGTGCTCGCCCTCTTCCGGGATACGTCGCTGGCCCGCGAGCTGGCCCTGATCGACTTTGCCCTGATCGCCCTGCCCACCGCCATCGCCCTGATCGCCAACGAAATCAGCGCCCGTATCGCCGTGCGCGAGTTTTCCGATGTGCGCACCCAGCTGAGCGCCGCCTTCGGCCAGCCTCCCGGCAGCGGCCCCGCAGACGGCGCCGGCGAAATCATCGAAGGCGAGATTATCGACAGCGACCGCCCGCCGCGCGCCTAGTCCCGGTCAAAAACAAACGGCGCCGCCACCGCCACATCCGCGCCCATCGCCTCATAGTAAAGCTTCTGCACCCTGCGCGTCACCGGCCCCGGCCGCCCGTCGCCCACGGGCCGCCCGTCCAGCGTCACCACGGGCGCAATCATCGCGCCGGCTGAGCTTGTGAAAACTTCCGAGGCGTTAACCGCCTCTTCCGGCGTGAACGCGCGCTCAGTGATGGTAAACCCGCCCGTTTCGCGCAGCTTCATGACGCCCGCCCGCGTGATCCCCGAGAGGATGGAGGGTGAAAGGTTGCGCGTGATGATCTCGCCCTCCCCCGTCACGATCCAGGCATTGGCCGAGGCGGCTTCGGTCACGAGCCCGTCCTCCACCATCAGCGCCGTTTCAGCGCCCTGCCCCTTGGCCGCCCGGTAGGCGAGCGCCTGGGAGAGCAGCTGCGTCGTCTTCATGTCGCGCTTCTTCCAGCGGGAATCCTCGATGAACACCGCCGCGACGCCCTCGCGCGCCGAAGCCCCGATCAGCGCCTTCCTGTCAGCATAGGCAAACACGGTGGGCATGAAGCTTTGCGGCCCGGCAAAGTCGCGCGCGTCATAGGCCCCGCCGGTGACCTGCAGATAAACCAGCCCCTCGACCAGATCATTGTGAGCGATCAGCTCCCGGTGAAGGTTGGCCCAGCCTTCCGAAGAATGCGGATTGGGGATGGAAATGCCCGCGAGCGTCCGCTCCAGCCGGGTAATATGACCTTCAAGGTCGACAAACCGCCCGCCATAAACCGCCGTGACCTCATAGGCCGCATGGGCAAAGAGGAAGCCCCGGTCCAGCGGAGAAATATGCGCCTCGGCCAGCGGCGTCAGTGCGCCATTCAGGTGAACCAGCGGACAAATCGTCATATCTTGAATGCCTCAGGGGAAAGGAACATTGATTGTGCGGTGCAACATTGATCTTGCGAAGCCTCACAACACTTGTCAGTGTGCCCGCGCCGGAGGGGGCTGTGAAGACGCCGTAAGCGCGCGCCTGCCCCCGGCACCAATACGGAGGAAGGTCCATGACCACTGAAACGGCAGGACGGGTTAAAAAAGACATCTACGACGTCGGCGAGATTCCGCCCGAATTCCATGTGCCCAAGCTGATGCATGCCTGGTCGATCCGGCGCGAGCGCCATGGCCGCCCTATGAGCGCGATGCAGGTCGAGCAGGTGCCGGTGCCCGAAATCGATTCCGATGAAGTGCTCGTCCTCGTGATGGCCGCCGGCGTCAATTACAATGGCATCTGGGCTGCGCTCGGCGAGCCCGTGTCCCCCTTCGACATTCACAAACAGCCTTTCCATGTCGCAGGCTCTGACGCCGCCGGCATCGTCTGGGCGGTCGGCCGCAAGGTCACCCGCGTGAAGCCGGGCGACGAGGTGGTCATCCACTGCAACCAGGACGACGGCGACGACGAAGAATGCAATGGCGGCGACCCCATGTTCTCGCCCAGCCAGCGCATCTGGGGCTATGAAACCCCCGATGGCTCCTTCGCGCAGTTCTGCCGCGTCCAGGCCCGCCAGTGCATGCCGCGCCCCAAACACCTCACCTGGGAAGAGAGCGCCTGCTACACGCTGACCCTGGCCACCGCCTACCGCATGCTGTTCGGCCACCGCCCGCACGTCCTCAAGCCCTCCGATAACGTCCTCGTCTGGGGCGCTTCCGGCGGCCTTGGCAGCTTCGCTGTGCAGCTCTGCGCGATCGCGGGCGCCAATGCGATCGGCGTCGTTTCTTCTGAAGACAAGCGCGACTATGTGCTCTCGCTCGGCGCCAAAGGCGTCATCAACCGGAACGACTTCAACTGCTGGGGACAGCTGCCGAAGGTCAACGGGCCGGAATTCAACGACTATATGAAAGAGAGCCGCAAGTTCGGCAAAGCCATCTGGGACATCACCGGCAAGAAAGACGTCGACATCGTCTTTGAACACCCCGGCGAAGCGACCTTCCCGGTCTCGGTCTTCGTGGTGAAGCGCGGCGGCATGGTGGTCATCTGCGCAGGCACCTCGGGCTTTAACCTCACCATGGATGCCCGCTTCCTCTGGATGCGGCAGAAGCGCGTGCAGGGCTCCCACTTTGCAAACCTGAAACAGGCCTCTGAGGCCAACCAGCTCGTCCTCAACCGGCGCATAGACCCCGGCATGTCGGAAGTCTTCACCTGGGCCGATATTCCGCTGGCGCACGAAAAGATGCTGGATAACAAGCACATGCCCGGCAACATGGCCGTGCTCGTCACCTCTCCAAAGCCCGGCCTGCGCACGGTGGAAGACGTGCTCGCCATCAACGGCCAGGCTTGAGGACCATGCTTTCCCGCGCCTTTGCCGAAGGCTTCGCGCGTGACTGGCTGGCCGCCTGGAACGACCGCGATATTGACCGCATCCTCTCTCACTACAGTGAGGAGATCATTTTCCATTCCCCGCGCATCGCGCGGGTGATGGGCAATGAGGCGATGAGCATTTTCGGCAAGAAAACGCTCCGGGACTATTGGACAAAGGCCCTTGGCCTCGCTCCGCAACTGTTCTTTGAACTCGATGACATCCTCGTGGGCTCGGATGCCATCACCATTCTTTATACGAACCATCGCGAGGAGATGGTGGCCGAGACCTTTGTCTTTGGACCCGAAGGCAAGGTCGTCCGCTCGATCGCCGCCTATCGCTGAGACGACACTCCATGAAACTCATCTTCATTTATGGTGAAGCCGCCGCAGGCAAGCTGACCGTGGCGCGGCATCTGGCAGGCCTGACCGGCCTCCCCCTCTTCCACAATCATCTCGTGGTCGATGCCGTTGGCGCGGTCTTCCCCTTCGGATCTGAAAGCTTCATCCGTCTGCGCGAACAGTTCTGGATGGAGGTGTTCCGGGCGGCAGCTGCGGAAGATCGTTCCCTGATCTTTACCTTCGCGCCGGAGCCGACCGTGGATGCGAGTTTTGCAGACCGCGTGCGCGCACGCGTCGAAGCCGGCGGCGGCGAAGTGATCTTCATTGCCCTGACGGTCGGCGCCGAAGAACAGATGCGGCGCATAGACAATGCCAGCCGCGCCGAATTCGGCAAGCTGCGCTCTCCCGAACTTCTCGCTGAACTGAAAGAGGCTTTCGCCGCCTCGATGGCCGCAATGCCGCCTGCCGCCCTCACCCTGGATACAGGCACGCTTTCCCCGGAAGAGGCCGCAGACCGGATCGCCGCGCTACTCAGCTGACGGAAGGCATGACTGCCGCGCAAGCGGCGCGCGAGACGTCACGATCTCGTCTTCTGCCCGCCCCTTTCCACGGCTCCCCTTTTCTGATCGTGGGTCTTTTATTTAGTTGACTAGGAAACTTATTTGATTTAGTTTCCTAGTCAATCAAGAGGCTTCCATGTCCGAAATCCAGACTGTCTCCGCGCTTGACGCGCATCTTGGCTATTGGCTGCGCATGGTGTCGAATGCCGTCTCGCAAAGCTTTGCTCGCGCGCTGGATGGTGAAGGCGTCACCGTGGCTGAATGGGTGCTGCTGCGCACGCTGCATGACGCGGCAGAGACCTCGCCCAGCCGCGTGGCCGCCACGCTCGGCATGACGAAAGGTGCCATCACCAAGCTGGCCGACCGGCTGATCGACAAGGGGCTGATACGGCGCAAGGCAGACCCGGCCGATGGCCGCGCCCAGCTGCTGGCGCTGACGCCCCGCGCGCGTAAGCTGGTGCCGAAACTTGCCGCGCTGGCGGACGCCAATGACGGCACGTTTTTCTCCGGCCTCAAACCGGCAGAGCGCGCCGAGCTTGAGCGGCTTCTGATGAAAATCATCGCTGACCGGGGCATCACCGAAATCCCTGCCAGCTAACGCCTGCCGCCTACCTCACCCCTTGAAAGGAACCGCGCCATGGACGCGCAGAAGATCGCTATTGCCGAAAAATGTATCGCTGGCGCCTATGCCGATACGCTCAGCTTTCCAGAGGCCGTCAGCATCCTGATGGAAGCGGGCTTTGAAGGCTATCTCGTCGATTACCGGAGCCATACCCGGACGCACTACCTGCCCGGCGGCGAAACCCTCATGCTCGCCACCCCGCCAGAGGACGGCCCGGTGGCCGAAAAGTTCGATGCGGCCGCCGTCTCCGCCCTGATCGCCTGGGCGCAGTCGGGCGCGGCAGAATATACCTATGCCGCCTTCAACCGGCAGGTCACTGCCGCGGGCTGCGCGGGTTACCTCGTGTCCTTCACCGGACGGCGCGTCGTCTATTTCGGGCGCACCGGCGAGCTGCATGTGGAGCATTTTCCGCAATAGCCCGAAGCGGCGCTGAAACGAAAAAAACTCCAACGGCGTTGGAGTTTTCTTGGAGTTTTCGGGGTGACCGTTGGAGTTTTTTTGGAGTTTTTTGGCCCCTTATCCACACAAATAAGCGCCGCTTATCCCTCAAACGGGTCGCGCATCAGGATCACGTCTTCCCGCTCCGGCGAGGTCGAGACCAGCGCGCAGGGTTTGCCGACAAGTTCCTCCAGGCGGCGCACATAGACGACCGCTTCGGGCGGCAGATCCGTCCAGCTGCGCGCCCCGCGGGTTGAGCCGCTCCAGCCTTTGAGCGTTTCGTAAACCGGCTCGACAGCGGCCTGATCGGTGAGCCCGGCCGGGAAGTAATCGATGGTCTTGCCGTTCAGCTTATAGGCCGTGCAAATCTTGATTTCTTCAAACCCATCAAGGACATCGAGCTTGGTCAGCGCGAGGCCCGTGACGCCCGAAGTGGCGCACGCCTGACGCACCATGACCGAGTCAAACCAGCCGCAGCGGCGCGCGCGGCCGGTATTGGTGCCAAATTCATGGCCCACCGTGCCGAGGCGCTTGCCGATGTCATTGTCCTGCTCGGTCGGGAACGGGCCGGCGCCGACGCGCGTCGTATAGGCTTTGGCAAGGCCCAGAACATAGGAAATCGCCCCAGGCCCGACGCCCGATCCGGCCGAGGCATTGCCTGCCACAACACTCGAAGAGGTCACAAACGGGTAGGTGCCATGGTCAACGTCCAGCATCACGCCCTGGGCGCCCTCAAACAGGATGCGGCTGCCCCGGCGGACCTTCTCGTCCAGCAGTTTCCAGACAGGCTGGGCATAGGCCAGAACCTGCGGCGCGATCTCCAGAAGCGCGGCTTTCAGGGCGGCGCCATCGGGTTCGGGCAAGTCCAGGCCAGCGCGCAGCGGGCGGTGATGGGCCAGCAAGCGTTCGATCTTGAGGTCGAGGGCGGCGGGGTCTGCAAGGTCAGCGACGCGGATGGCGCGGCGGCCCACGCGGTCTTCATAAGCCGGGCCAATGCCACGCTTGGTGGTGCCGATCTGGGCGGCGCCGAGTGCGCCTTCGCGGGCCGCGTCGATGTCCTTGTGCCAGGGCAGGATCAGCGAGGCATTGTCGGCCAGCACCAGACTTTCCGGAGAAACTTCAATGCCTTGCGCCTGAATGCCTTCGATCTCGGTCAGCATGTGCCACGGGTCGACCACAACGCCATTGCCGATGACCGAGAGCTTGCCGCCGCGCACGAGCCCTGAAGGCAGCAGCGCCAGCTTGAATACTTTCCCGTCGATCACGAGGGTGTGGCCGGCATTGTGCCCGCCCTGGAAGCGCACGACGACATCGGCCCGGCTGGAGAGCCAGTCAACGATCTTGCCCTTGCCCTCGTCGCCCCATTGAGCCCCGACGACCACTACACCTGCCATGAACCTGCTCCGTTGTTCAGCCGCGGCGACAAGGGCAGCATTCGGCGGTCAATTGCAAGGGGCCTTTTGCCACCCCTCACACAGTCATTGTTCGCCGAAGGCGTAGCTTACGCGGACACCAATATTATCAAGGCCCTGATTGCGGCCACTGCCGATAATCTGGCCATGGCTGAGGTGTTCATACATGATCTGGACGCCCCATGGACCCGCCAAATCCCGGCTCAGCGCCAGGCTGCTGCGGAAAAGGTCGCGTGATCCGAAATAGATGGTCTTGGCCGACACCGGATCATTGCGCGGATCGCCTTGTGGGAAAGGGAACGTCTCCTCGCCCGTGTGAATGGCATAACCAAATCCCGGTTCCAGTGACCAGCCTTCGGCAAAATCCCAGTTCCAGTGAAGCCCGGCCGCGCCAAAGCTGGTGTTGCCTTGCGTATTCACGCTGGCGACCAGATAGGGCCGCGGTTTCCCGATGACTTTCAGAATGTCCGGCGTAGCGAAAACGATTTCGCCACTGATATTCGGGCCGTCTTCCTTGTCCGCATTGTCGCAATCAACAACGCAGATATTATGCGCCAGCGCCCCAAGCCGCACTTCATCCACCGCCTGTGCACATGCCAGGACAGGGAAACCCACGAATGACGCAATCAACATGGCGGCGGCGCGCATGATCAGACTTTCACAACTATTACGATTGCGAATCTTCGCGCCAGTCGCCTCGGATAGTCAAGGGAGGCCAGACAGGTTTGCCCGGCCCCCTTCCCTGAGCGGTCAGAAAGACAACACCTTGACGTAGCGCACCTGCGGCAGCGCATCGAGCTTCTCGACGAGCGAGGCGGGCGGGGTCGAGTCGATCCCGATCAGTGCAATCGCCTCTCCGCCGGCTTCCTGGCGGCCAAGGTGGAAGGTCGCAATGTTGACCTTTGCCTCGCCCAGCATCTGGCCAAGCGCGCCGATGAAGCCCGGCTTGTCGATGTTATTCACATAGAGCGTCACCGGCGAGAAATCGCCTTCCAGCGCCATGCCCTTCACTTCAACGATCCGCGGCTTGCCGGCAATGAGAGCCCCGGCAAGGGTGCGCCAGCCGCCTTCGGGCGAATTCTTCGTCGCCTTGGTCTTCACCTTGATGCGGATCAGGCTGTCATAGACGGGGCTGGTCTCAGTTTTGGTCTCGGTCAGTTTCACGCCGCTATCGGCCAAGATGGCAGGCGCCGATACCATATTCACGTCACCGCGCGAGGCGCGCAGGAGGCCAGCCAGAAGCGCTGCCGTGATCGGCTTGCGGTTGAGCTCCGAAACTTCGCCTTCATATTCGATGACGACTTCTTCATAGCCATAGTCGGAGATCTGGCCCGCAAAGCTGCCGAGTTTCTCAGCGAGTGTCGCAAAGGGTTTCAGGCGCGGAGCTTCCTCGGCGGTGACAGACGGCATGTTGAGGGCGTTGGTGACCGCGCCGGTGAGGATATAGTCCGCCATCTGCTCGGCCACCTGCAAGGCGACATTTTCCTGCGCCTCGGCGGTTGCCGCGCCAAGGTGGGGGGTGGCAACGAAATTCTTCGCGCCGAACAGGACGTTTTCTTTCGCGGGCTCGACAGCAAACACGTCAAACGCCGCGCCGGCCAGATGGCCACTTTCGAGCAGATCGCGCACGGCTTCTTCATCGACAAGGCCGCCCCGCGCGCAGTTGACGAGGATGAGGCCCTTCTTGGTTTTCTCCAGCGCTTCGCGAGAGAGGACATTCTTGGTCTGATCCGTAAGCGGAACGTGCAGTGTGATGAAGTCCGCGCGGGCCAGAAGCGTGTCGAGATCAACCTTTTCAACGCCCAACTCAATGGCGCGCTCCTCGGTCAGGAAGGGGTCATAGGCCACAACCTTCATCTTGAGGCCGATGGCGCGCTCGGCCACGCGGCTGCCGATATTGCCGCAACCGATGAGGCCGAGCGTCTTGTAGGAAAGCTCGACGCCCATATAGCCGGATTTGGGCCATTTGCCCGCCTGCGTATCCGCATTGGCGGCGGGGATCTGGCGGGCGGCGGCAAACAACATGGCGATGGCGTGTTCTGCCGTGGTGATGGCGTTTCCGAACGGCGTGTTCATGACCACGACACCCTTGGCGGTTGCCGCTTTGATGTCGATATTGTCGACGCCGATACCGGCCCGGCCGATGACTTTCAGGTTGGTCGCAGCGGCGATGACGTCTGCGTCCGGCTTGCAGGCCGAGCGCACAGCGAGGCCGTCATAGTCCGGAATGATCTTGATCAGATCTTCCTTGGACAGACCGACCTTGATGTCGGTTTCGATACCGCGCGCCTTGAAAATCTCGACGGCGGCGGGGGAGAGCGTATCTCCGATAAGGACTTTAGGCATGGGTGGCTCCAGAGCGCCAGGCGGCGCGTGTGAGTTGATAGACAAGGGAAGCATCAGGGCCGAAACGGCGCGGCCCGAGAAGTTCAAACCCCAGGGATTCGTAGAAGCGGTGAGCGGCGAAATTATCCGCCATCGGATCGATCAGGATGTGCTGGCAGAGCGGATTAGCGAAGCAGCGCTCGAAGGCAAGCCGCATCATCTGCGTGCCATACCCCTTCCCCAGCTCATCAGCCTCCCCGATCCAGATGTCGATGGCATGCGAATGTTCCGGACAGTCGGTGCCCCAATAGTGGCTTTCCTCTTCGCGGCAGTCGATGATCTGAACAAAGCCGATGGGGCGGCCATTCAGCTCTGCGATCAGGAATTCCCGCCAGGGGACGTCCCGGCCGAGCTCTTCTTCCCAGTTCCAGTCATTCCATTCGGGATCGCCGCCTACATCACGAACATGCGGCTGCTCATCCCAGTGAAGGATGAGCGGCAGGTCTGTTGTAGTGGCGGTGCGGAGGGTGATCATGATGGCTGCGCTAGTGGAACAGTTCGGTAATGCGAACGAAGTCTGCTTTCACGTCGTCCGGGAGTTGAGATGAGGTATCGTCGGCAAGAGCCGCCCGGGCCAAGCTTCGGATTTCATTAACAAAAGTAGACGCATCAGCGTGAGCGACAGAACCAACGGCACTTCGAAGCAAAGCACCTCGATAAAAGTCGCCCGAAATCCAAAGGTCGTGGCTAAGTCGTTCGAGTGCTACCGGTAGCAACCATTGCAAAAACATCTGTTGCCCGACGAGGGTGCGAACACCTTCGTCACTGAGCTCCGCCAACTCTGTCCTGGCAAAAACGCTGCAGCGCCTTACGAGCGCAGTAGCGTCTGGTCCTGGATCAGGCAGACATGTTCCGGATAACTCTTCCAGCGTCGGCATCTGCGCGCCTCAAAGCTTCGCCGCTTCCTCCTGGAAGGCCCAGTCGAGCCAGGGGAGAAGCTTCTTCACATCCGATGGCTCGACCGAGCCACCGACCCAGATGCGCAGACCCGGAGGCGCCTTTGCATAACCCGCCGCATCAAAGCACGCATTCTCCGTCTCCAGACGTTTCATCATCTTCTTGATGAAATCGCGCTGGCCGGCTTCATCAAGACCCGCAACACGGGCATCCTTGATGAGGAACGTGACGCCGGTGTTGGAGCGCACGGACGTATCCTTGCAGAGGAATTCAATCCAGTCAGACTTCTTCTCCCATTCGGTGAGAATGGAGAGGCTGTCATCGGAGCGGGCTTTCAGCTTCTTCCAGCCGCCGAGGCGTTCGACCCAGTCGAGCGCCTGGAGATAATCTTCCACGCACAGCATCGAAGGGGTGTTGATCGTGGCGCCCTGGAACAGTTCTTCGTCGATCTTGCCGCCTTTGGTCATACGGAAGAGTTTGGGCAGGGGGCGGTCGGGCGTGTAGCTCTCAAGCCGTTTCACAGCATTTGGCGACAGGATCAGCATGCCATGGGCCGCTTCCCCGCCGAGGCATTTCTGCCAGCTGTAAGTGACCACATCGAGCTTTTCCCAGGCGATGTCCTGGCTGAAAGCTGCCGAAGTGGCGTCGCAGATCACGACGCGGTCCGGATTTGGCTTGATCCAGTCGACATCTTTCACGCGGACGCCTGACGTGGTGCCGTTCCAGGTGAAGATGATGTCGGCGTCATCGCGGGCTTTGGCAAAGTCCGGGAGCTGGCCGTAATCAGCGGTGTAGGTATTGCAGTTGGCGAGCTTCAGCTGTTTCACAGCGTCGGTCACCCAGTCCTGGCCAAAACTTTCCCAGGCGAAGACATCGACGGGCTTCACGCCGAGCATCGACCACATGCACATCTCGACCGCGCCGGTATCGGACGCAGGGACGATGGCCACGCGGTAGTCCTCGGGAATGCCGAGGATCAGCTTGGTGCGATCAATCGCAGCCTTCAGCTTTTTCTTGGCGTCGCCCGAACGGTGCGAGCGGCCGAGGGCGGCCGTCACGAGGTTCTGCAGCGAGAAACCGGGATATTTGGCGGTGGGGCCGGACGAAAAATGGGGGCAAGCGGGGCGTACAGCCGGCTTGGCGGTGGTCACGGTCATCTGTTTTTACTCCTATCCTCACAGATAGGCTGGGCGCCGTTGGGGGCGCCTGGCCCGCCGCGTCCTTCGCATAGTTTCCGTACAAGTACAAAGGGGGTCTGCGTGAATTATTTTAAAAGGAAGCCCAGCGTGATCATCATTTGGCCGAAAAAATACAGGTTCCACAAGGAGATGGACGGTAGCAAACGCGATGTTTCGCCCGGCGGCCTGCGGAACAGTTCATGTGCCAGGATGGCATCAGAGGCGATGAACATGAGCGCCCCGACAAGAACGAGCGCATAGCCCGGCGGCAGGGCGATTGCGGCAGCGCCCATCACCAGGATCACGGCCGCATAAGCCAGCACCGCCGCCCGCATTGGCCCGAGCGAGGGGGAGAGCCAAAACACATACCCGGCCCCGGCAAACACCAGCACCCCGCGGGCTAAATAGTTCATGAGGTCACCGCTCACCTGCCCTGCCGACCAGAAAAGCGCCACGTAGCAGACATGACCCAGGAAGAACGCTGCCATGCCGGGGAGGAGCCAGCGCTCGGCTTTCCCGGCCAGAAACGCGTCGCCAACCGTACAGGCTGCAAGACCGGCGACGAGCAGCCAGGGCGCGCCCGCCCAGGCTGCAACCCCGGTCAGGATGAGCATGCCGGAAATTTTGAGCAACAGCTTGGCCGGGCCCGGCGGGCTGCGGCTCAGCGTGAAACCATAGGTAATTGCCAGAAGCCCGGCCAGGCCAAGCGGCAACCAGAGCGTCACGGGGCGTCCCGCACGGGCTCCGGAAGGCTGAGGAGCTTGCGGGCCAGTGAGCGGTGGCTTTCCTTCACGTGCATGCCCACGACGCTGAGCGCGGTGGCCAGCACCGTGGCGTCATCGGTGAAGCCAAGGCCCACCACCACATCAGGCACCAGATCCACGGGCAGCACGAAATAGGCCGCCGCCCCAAACAGGATCGCCTTTGCCTTCATCGGTGTGCGCGGGTCACGCGCTGCATAGTAAGCCGCCGCCAGATCGTCGGCGAAAGGCAGTCTCCCGGCCACACGCATCAGCTTTGGCACCAGCCCTCGGGCCAGGCGCTCATTGCGCTGGATCGTCTTGGGCAGGTAGACATCCCCCTGCCCTTTGACCGTCTCGATGATTTCCGCTGCGTCAGACATTGCGCTCTCCTAGGGGCATTATAATTGAAGTCCGCCGTTTTCGAAAACTAAGGAGGGCAGTGCCCCATGGAACTTAATTCAAACATCTCCGCCGTCATTACAGGCGGCGCATCCGGTCTCGGCGCGGCAACCGCCCGCAAACTGGCCAGCTACGGCGTGAAAGTCGCACTGTTCGACCTTAACGCAGAAAAGGGCGAAGCGCTTGCAAAAGAACTTGGCGGCGTCTTCTGCAATGTCAACGTTACGGATGAAGCTTCGGTGGATGCCGGTTTTGAAAAAGCCCGCGCCGCCATCGGCCAGGAGCGTATCCTGATTAACTGCGCTGGCACGGGCAACGCTATCAAGACCGCCAGCCGCGACAAGAACACCGGTGAAATCAGCCACTTTGCGCTCGATAAGTTCAATCTGATCATCCAGATCAACCTTGTCGGCACCTTCCGCTGCATCGCCAAATCTGCTGCCGGCATGATGAGCCTCGACCCGCTGCCTTGCGGCGACCGCGGCGCCATCGTCAATACCGCTTCTGTGGCGGCTGAAGATGGCCAGATCGGCCAGGCAGCCTACTCCGCCTCCAAAGGCGGCGTTGTCGGCATGACACTTCCGATCGCCCGCGACCTGTCGCGCGAGAACATCCGCGTCAACACGATCCTGCCGGGCATCTTCAACACGCCGCTGCTCGCAGCGGCTCCCGAGCCCGTCAAGCAAGCCCTCGGCGCGCAGGTTCCGTTCCCGCCGCGCCTTGGCAACCCGGAAGAGTATGCGTCGCTGGCCACCGAAATGGTTCGCAACAACTACTTCAACGGCGAAGACGTCCGCCTCGACGGCGCTATCCGGATGGCTCCGCGCTGATCCGGCCGGCCACAGGCCAATTCACCTATCGAAAGGCCCGCTCAGACGAGTGGGCCTTTTTTGTTGGGCCGCGCCGCGCTTTCCCTGTCGCAGCGTCAGGGGATGCCAGCGCCTGAGCCCGCGCTAGAGTTGCTGCGAACACAGAAAATGACAGGGAGGCCTTGGCCGTGGAATTTGATGACGTTGTCCGCGAGCGGAGAAGTATCCGCGGGTTTCAGAAAAAGCCTGTTCCCAAGGCACTGATCCGGGAAATCCTCGAGATCGCCATGCGGGCGCCCACGTCGCTGAATACCCAGCCCTGGAATTTCTATGTGGTGGCAGGCGAGGTTCTCGACCGCATCCGGGCGGGGAATGTCGAGCGCAACATGGCCGGTGTGCCCGACAGCCGGGAGTTCCGCATGGGGCCGGGCTATGAAGGCCCGCATCGCGAACGCCAGATCGAGATTGCCAAACAGCTGTTCGCCGCCATGGGCATCGAGCGGGAGAACAAGGAAAAGCGGATGGATTGGGTGCTGCGCGGTTTCCGCCAGTTTGATGCGCCCGTTTCGATCGTGGTGACCTATGACCGCTCGATCCATGGCAGCGATATTGCGCCCTTTGACTGCGGCGGTGTCGTCAACTGCCTCGTCAATACCGCCTGGAACAAAGGTCTGGGCTGCGTGATCAACAGCCAGGGCATCATGCAGAGCCCGGTTGTGCGCGCCGAAGCGGGCATTCCCGACGATCAGGTGATCCAGACCTGCGTGGCCATGGGCTGGCCAGACGACAGCTTCCCCGCCAACGCCGTTGTTTCAAACCGGAAGTCCGTCGATGAAGCCGCTGTCTTTGTCGGCTTTGACGACTGAAAAATTGCTCTTCGCGCTTTGCCCCTGCCCCAGCGTGACCGCTGGCGCAGGCCTGAACGCGCGTTAAAATCAGGCATCCAGTCAGAAGGAACAAGACCATGGCGACCGCATATATTGTAGCAGCAAATCGCACGGCCGGTGGCCGCAAGAACGGCGCGCTCGCCGAATGGCATCCCGGCGATCTGGGCGCGCAAGTGCTCAACGCCATCGTCGCAGAGACCGGCGTTGACCCCAAGGCCATCGAAGACGTGATCATGGGCTGCGTTTCGCAGGCCGGTGAACAGGCAGGCCAGATCGGCCGGACCGCCGTACTGGCCTCCAACCTTCCAAATTCCGTCCCTGCCGTGACCATCGACCGCCAGTGCGGCTCGTCCCAGCAGTCGATCCAGTTCGCGGCGCAGGCCATCATGTCCGGCACGCAGGATCTCGTGATTGCGGCCGGCGTGGAAAGCATGACGCGCTGCCCGATGGGCATCAACGCCCGCGCCGGCAAGGTGTTCGACATCCCGACCGATCCGACACCAAAATCGGTGAAGGAAAAATTCGGCATCAAACATTTCAGCCAGTTTGCCGGCGCCGAAATGATCGCCAAAAAGCATGGCCATACCAAAGAACAACTCGACGCTTTCTCGGTCGAAAGCCACCGCCGGGCCGCCGCTGCCACCAAGTCGGGCGCCTTCGCAAAAGAAATCGTCATCATCAAGGGCCGCAATGGCGAAGGCCAGGAAGTGATGCACGACAAGGATGAGGGCATCCGCTACGACGCCAGCATGGAAGGCATGGCGAGCCTCAAGATCCTCATGGAAGACGGCGTCATGACGGCCGCGAACGCCAGCCAGATCTGCGATGGCGCGTCGGCCGTTATGATTGCCTCGGAAGCGGCGATCAAAGCGCACAACCTCACCCCGCTGGCCCGCATTCACAATGTGACGGTCACTGCTGGCGATCCGGTCATCATGCTGGAAGAGCCGCTCTTCGCGACCGACCGCGCCCTGCAACGCGCCGGCATGAAAATCGGCGATATCGACCTCTATGAAGTCAACGAGGCGTTCGCCCCTGTGCCCCTCGCCTGGCTCAAGCATGTCGGCGCCGACCCATCGAAACTCAACGTCAATGGCGGCGCCATCTCGCTCGGCCACCCGCTGGGCGCATCGGGCACCAAGTTGATGGCAACGCTGGTTCATGCTCTGCGCGCGCGCGGTGGCAAATACGGCCTGCAAACGATGTGTGAAGGCGGCGGCGTTGCCAACGTCACCATCATCGAAGCGCTCTGATCCGATAACGGATGAAGTTCAAGAAACGCCGGGCGGCAAGGTCCGGCGTTTTTTGTTGCCCCTACTCCGTATCCAGTTCCGGGTTGCGCACCTGGATAAGACCATTGGAAACCATCGTCATGACCGTCTCACCATTCTGGTTGAGCACGGTCTGACGGGATTTTGAGAGGCCCATATCGCGGCGGCTTTTCATCCGGCGTTTGGAGATAAGCTCCATCTCGACTGTCAGCTCATCGCCAGGAAACACCGGCTTCACCCAGCGCAACTCGTCAATCCCGGGAGAGCCCAGACCGGCGGTTGGCTCCATATCCTTCCAGGTATCGACCATCAGGCGCATGGCCATCGCGCCGCTATGCCAGCCGGAGGCCGAAAGCCGCCCGAAATGGGTCTTGGCCGCCGCGTCGTCATCCAGATGAAATGGCTGAGGGTCATACTTTGACGCAAACTCGATCACCTCTTCACGCGTCACCTTGTACGACCGCGACGACCGCGTCTTCGTGCCGACAACCATATCCTCGTAATACTTCATGGGTTCATTCCGCCTGCTGCCATACACTTCCCGTGAAGCGGGATCGCGGGCTCAAGGCAAGTATGACGCAGCGGAAAATGCAACGGCCCGCTCCAACAGGATGGAGCGGGCCGCGCGTCATTTTCAGTTTCAGCGCTCGAGCGTGATCAGTTGTTGCCCTGGCGCTCCTTTACGCCTTCCTCGTCGGCAGCGGCGCGGTCTTCAGCATTGAACTCAACGGCCGGCGCAGCGCCTTTTCCGTAAGCGCGGGCCTTCTGCGCGAGGGAGTCCATTGAGCTTTCCATCCGGCCCTGGCCGACAGCCATGGTCTTGGAGGAGGACATGCCGACGGCTTCAGCATCATTGAAGCTGGCAAACTCGGCGCCCAGGAAAATCACCTCCCAGCCGCGCGCCTCTGCCCGGTCCAGCGCGGCTTTGGCGCCTTCCTTGGTGAACTCCTTGGAGGAGTTTTCCAGACCGTCGGTCATAATGACAATGACGGCCTTCTCAGGATTGTCTGCCTCGGCGCGGGTGATGATCTTGCCGATGGCATCAAACAGCGGGGTCATGCCGCGCGGGTTGGCTTCATCGTTCGTGATGGTTTTCCAGGTCGACGGGTCGACCTTGTCGCGCAGCACGTCGAACTGCATGCCGTCCTGATAGTCGAATACGGCAACCGTCACGGAAGTCTTGATGTCAGCGCCGGCAATCTCTGCCCCCGGAGCATCAGCCGCGAAGCTGTCGGCATAGGCGTTCACGGAAGAAAGTGCTTCGTCCCAGATGTTTGACATTGACCCTGTGCGGTCAAGAAGGATGTAAGATTGTACCGTATCTTCTTTAGGAGGCTTTATCGGCACCACTTTGGCAGAAGCCGTGGCGGCGAGCGCGGCCCCGGCGGCGATGGCGATGATGGAATGAATGAGTTTCATGGCGGGCGTCCCTTCCCAGTTGCTGTGTGGGGAGGAGGCTGCGCCCCGAATACGGCGCGTCTGTGTCACGAATCAGGAATAGAAAAGGAAAAGGGCCGCCTTTTAAGGGGCGGCCCTTGCGAAACTGAACAGGTATTCAGACTAAGGCGTTCCGGGCACAGATCAGGCGAACCGTGGCGCGATCTTGAGGTCTTTCACCCAGCCGATCTTTTCCAGAAGCAGCAGCACTGTGCCGTTATAGTCAACGATACGATTCCAGACACCCTTGCGCGGCCGGTGTAGCGCGCTCTGGGGCTCGTCATGGTGATGATCGTGGAAGGCTTCCCCGCCTGTCAGCAGCGCCATCAAATGATCTGCCCAGACCGGCGTTTTCAAATGGCCCAGCACGTTGATGCCATAGACAGTCGCGTGGAACTGGATAGCGCGGCCGATGATGACACTTGCGTGCAGCAGCGCCGTAAGGACCAGAGACCCTCCCGCCGCCCACACGATCAGATAGATGACCGCCGGAATGACGAAATGGATGACAATGCTGATCTCGTTATAAAACCGGTCCATCCAGACGATCACCGGATGCTGCTTCAGCCAGGCGGCCATCGGGCGGGCGGTATCTTTCCGGTCGCGGAACAGGATCCAGCCAACCCAGGCCCAGCGTTTGGACTCGAAGGGATTGTGCGGATCGCCTGGCCCGTCGGCGAAGCGGTGGTGCTGTGAGTGATAATTCACCCAGTCACGCAGATTGCCCTGCATGGCGATAATGATGTTGAGCATGGTCAGCACCTGGGCGGGCCATTTCATCTCTCCGGCGCGATGTTGCAGGATGCGGTGCATTGGCCCAATGCCCAGATTGCACCAGAAGACAGAGAAAGCGACCACCCCGAAGGCAATCGGCAGATACCACCAGTGGAAGGTCAGCTCGCTGACAAAGATGCCCAGCAATATCATGGTGGTGAACAGGCCGATCCCGATTGCGGGATAGCCAAAGGCCGAGAAGAAGCTCGGGATGTCGAAAGTTTTCCAGTTTTTCGGGATCGCGGCGGAACGCGGAATCATTGCAGGTCAGTCCTCTAAAAGCCGGCCGCGCTCAGGGCGCGGCACTCCCCATATAGGTTGGCAGTCTCACTTTAGCTGCCTTAAGACCTGATTAAGATGTCCCGAGGCGCAGTTAAAGTTGAATTTGCGTCTCACCTGCATTCCATTCGCAATTGTTGTTTCGATGCCGCAAGACAGGTGACGAGTCCGGGCGCGATCCGCTATGCGTGGAGGGCGAGGCAAAGGGGGCCACATGACAGATGAGCGGCATCTGAAGGAAGCGCAGCGAGCCGTCGCGTTGCTGGGCCTCGAAGATGAGGTGAGCCAGGACACATCGGAAGCCCGCCTTCCCTGCCCCCTGCATGAAGACTGCATCGCATCAGGTGACAATAATCTGGTCCTGAACTGGCAGCGCAATTCCTATGCCTGCGCAAATACCGGGGAAAGTGGCCCCCTCAGGGATCTGGTCCGGCAACTTGAAAATCTACGGTCGCAGGTGCTTGCTCCGGCGGGCCGCAGCGCTCAGCCCCCCGAAACACAAGACGCCAACTCCCCACCGTCCGGGCCCATCGACGCGGAATTCACGGAAGTGACCCGTGCATCCAATGCCGTTTTGAAAACCGAACCAAAAGTGCTCCAGCTGAGGCCCGAGCAGAAACTGCCTACTCCTCAGGAGATACAGGCCGAGCGCGAAGACCGGCTTGCCGCCCTCAAGGCGCAGCAGGCGGAAAAGCGCCGGGGCCAGAGTGAGCGCATGATCATCGGCGCCCTCTCGCTCGTTTTCCTGCTGGCCGGCCTTGGCGCGGCGGGGCTTTCCGGCTTTGCCAACTATCAGGCATTTTCCTCTACGGTGTCTGATCCGATGCAGGGGCGCATCTGGGGCTGGGCCGGTGTGATCGCCGCCATCATTTCCTTCGGGGGCTTCACCTTCGTCTACTGGCACGGCGCCAACCGGCGCTTCAAGGAAGCCGCCCGCGCGCTGATCTTCGCTGGGGTCGGCGCCGGCGCCTCCATCCTCGGCACCGAAATCTATATACGTGGGAACGCAGAGGCTGCCGCAGCCGCCGTCGAGACGGCAAGTTCGAACCGGGACGTATTGGCGTCGCAGATCGCAGACTGGCGCCGGCAACTGGAAGGCATCCCGCCGGAAACACGTTCCGTCGAAGGCCTTGAGGCCTATATCTTGGAAGTCGAGCGTGTGGGGCGCACTGAACAGAAGCCTTACCGCGACGCGCAAAATGAACTGGGGCTCGCCAGGCGCCGGGATGAATTGATCACACAGATCAACGCTGCCAATGCCGAACTTCTCGGCCAGGGCTCTGGCAATATACTTCTGCAGGCCGAACAGCGTGCCTCATTGCCCAGCTGGCTGTTTGCCGCGTTGCTGGAGCTATTCTCGAGCCAGGCCACATCCATCGGCTTCGTCGCCTTGCTCTTGCTGGCCAGCGGAAAACGGGGCGCAGAAGAATAGCGGTAGCGCTACCCGGTATAACCGGGCGGCAGATAGGTCTCTCCATCCCGGCCACGCAGAACGAAGGCGTCGTCCCGACGCTCAATGTCGGGAAGGTTCATCACCGCCTTTGAGACCCCGCCAGGAATATCGGCCACATAGGTAGGTGTCGCCAGGCCGGAAAGTTCATCCCTGAGGCGGCGCACCAACGCCTGCCCTTCCTCGACCGGCACCCGAAAGTGCGAGGTTCCAGGCGCCGCATCCAACTGGTGGAGGTAATAGGGTTTTATCCCCACACTGAGGAAAGCCCGCATCAGATCTGCCAGCGCTTCGAACGTGTCATTTACGCCGCGCAGCAGCACCGATTGGGAGACGAGCGATATGCCCGCCTGTGACAGACGCCGGATCGCCGCGACCGCTTCAGGCGTAAACTCTCTGGCATGATTGGCGTGGACCGCGACAAAGACCGCTTTCTCGCTGCTGCGAATTGCTTCGGTAAATTCCGGCGTTACGCGCTCCGGCGCGGCAACCGGCACGCGACTGTGCCAGCGGATGACTTTTACATGGTCGATCGCTTCCAGCCGCCGGGTCAAAGCCCCTGCGCGGGCGGGCGAGAGGATCATGGGATCGCCGCCGGTCAGGATAACTTCAAAAATCTCTGGCCGGTCTGCGATATAGGCACACGCGGCATCGATTTCCGCCTTGCTCAGTGCGTCCCCCTTCTCCGGACCGACCCGCTCTCTGCGAAAGCAGAAACGGCAATAGACCGGACAGGTCGATGTGATCTTCAGAAGAACCCGGTCAGGATAGCGGTGGACGATGCCCGGTATGGGACTGTGGGCGGCGTCGCCGATAGGGTCATCCATCTCGCCGGGCTGGGCATTCAGCTCTTCCCCGGACGGAACATATTGCAAGCCGATCGGATCCAACGGATCGTCCCTGTCGATCAGGGTGGCCAGACGCGCGGGCAACGCGATCACATAGTTTTCCGCGACGCGGGAAACGACCGGCAGCTGATCTGCCGATATGATCCCCGCAGTCAGCAACTCCCCGGCATGCCGATATGTCACCGGCTTCATGACGCGGGCTCCTCTAGGATCACGGGCGGCGTCCAGAGGACATCCGAGATGGACGGCGCGCCGCTTGCCAGCATGGCCAACCGGTCAAAGCCAAGCGCCACCCCGCTCGCTTCCGGCATAACGGCGACGGCATCGATGAAGTCCGGGTCAAGAGGATACCGTTCCCCATAGACCGCCTCCTTGATATGCATCTCGGCGCGCTGACGCGCTTCAAGCAGGACAGCGTCCGTCAGTTCCCGGTAGCCATTGGCAAGCTCGACACCGCAGGCATACATCTCAAAACGTTCGGCAAAGCGTGGATCATCAGGTGCCGGCCGCGAAAGAGCCGCTTCGCTGATCGGATAGCGGCACAGGAAGGTCAGCCGCTCCATTCCGAGATGCGGCTCAATTTTCGTGACGAGAACCGCCGAGAAAATATCGGTCCAACTCGCCCCCGCGGAGATCCCCACGCCGGCAGCCAGAGCGGCAGCGTGAAACCCTTCTATATCTTCCAGATGCCGCGCCAGATCGATGCGGGCATATCGCTCGAACGCGTCTACCAGCGTAAGCGTTTCCGGCTCCAATCCAGGATCACAGCTGTGGCCTTTCCAGACCAGCTGCCCCTTTCCGGCCGCTTCAGCCGCAATGCGCGCAAGGGATACGCAGTCGCCCATGACATCGGCCATCTCTGCGCCGGCCCTGTACCATTCGAGCATCGTGAATTCAGGCGCGTGGCGGTCGCCGGTCTCCCGGTTGCGATACGCTCTGGCGAAATCGAAAATGCGCGGCTCCCCAGCCGCCAGAAGCTTCTTCATGGCAAATTCTGGCGAGGTATGGAGGTAAAATGACCGGGTTTGTCCATTTTCGGCAACAAACTGGGTCTCGAAAGCATGCAGATGCGCTTCATTTCCGGGGGAAACGACGAGTGCGCCGCATTCGGTCTCGACAAACCCTTCGCCATCAAACCAGCGGCGCAAAGCCGTCTTCACCCGTCCGCGTGCCAGCAAGTGACCGCGGCGGCGGGCATGTACCTCAGGATTCCACCATCCAGATACGTCCATAAAGCCAATTCCAGGGGTTCAAGGCCAGTCGCGGCCCGCCGCGCCAGACTGAAAAGCCACAGCATGCGGCTGGCCAAATGGTGCGGAGGCGGTATATAGCCGCCCATTAGCTCACGCAACTCAGGAACACTCCATGGCCGTTGAAATCGCAGCGGATATCCGCAGAGGCAACATCATCGAACATACCGACGGCCAACTCTATGTTGTCCTGAAGGCGGAATCTTTCCGCCCCGGTAAAGGCACGCCGACCACCACCATCGAGATGCGCCGCATCTCGGACGGCATCAAGGTCGTCAATACTTTCAAGACCTCAGAGAAGCTCGAGAAGGCTTTCGTTGAAGAAGTCGAGCACACCTATCTCTATCCGGAAGGCGACAATTTCGTCTTCATGAACTCCGCTAATTACGAGCAGGTTACTGTCTCGGGCGCCATGGTCGGCGACGGTGCGCCCTATTTGCAGGAAAACATGCCGGTCAGCCTGCAGATGTTCAACGGCGACCCCGTTTCGATCACCCTGCCCCCGCGTTTCACGGCAGAAATCGTGGAAACAGAACCTGTTGTTAAAGGTCAGACCGCATCTGGCTCCTACAAGCCGGCAATTCTGGAGAACGGTGTTCGTATCATGGTGCCCGCGCACGTTGGCGTCGGCACGCGCGTGATCATCAACACGGAAGACGGCACCTATCTTGAGCGTGCCAAAGACTGACCAGAGGGCTGCGACGAGGCTCCCAGGGCAGCGTTCGATTCTTTGTAGTGAGCCGCTCAGCGCAATTGAGCGCGGTCAAACAAGCCGGTGCGGTCACCCCGCATCGGCTTTTCCATTTGAAGCGAGAGAGAAAAACTCCAGGCCCGCTGCATTCTGTTGGGGCCAGGAGTTCCGCGGTGACGAAACACGTCAGATGCCGCTCTCAGGTCTGTGCTTCTGCTACAGACGGCAACCCGGAATACTTGCGGGCCAGTCGGCCGCTTCCGGGGCGCACCTGCACTTCATTGGATGGGCCCTGAAGTGAGGGCGGGGAAACCGGAAAGACTGCACTTTGGCGGTCTTGGGGGGAGGAGTGATCGCAGCGCGTCCTTCCGGTCACCTAACGAATACGCAGTATCCCGAATCGCGTTCCATCCCGGCGACGGAAACAATCCAAACAATTCCGGAAAGTTTGTTAACGCTCTGATGGGCAGGATGCTGCAAATGGAACTGTGACACCGCAACTGTCGGCGGTATGATGGTAAAGCTGGGGGCTTCAGAAGGAAGGACAGCGGCTCCATGAGCAGCAGCGACGGCGAATTTCCCAGAGAGCACCAACGCCAGCGCGTTCTGAAAGCTGGCCTGATCATCTTTGATAATCTCAGCAGCACAGTTGATGTAACCCTGCGCGACCTTTCGGAAGGCGGGGCAAAACTGAAACTGGCCCAACCCATGCCCCTGCCCGATCACTTTTCCCTTCGCATCCAGAACGCAACGACCAACCAGACAGAAACGCATCTCTGCGAGAAACGCTGGCAACGGGCTGATCTGGTCGGAGTCACGTTTATTGTGGACGGCTCCCGAAGCGACCGCCCTGCAGAAGACCCGGCAACCGCCCCAGCGCCCCGCTACCGACTGCTTAAAGCCAACAGCACGCTTTTCCAGAATCGCTAGCCCAGGACCGTCAGAGAGCGGCGCAAGCTCAACGCGTAATGGCCATTTGCCGCTCCGCCGAATTCTGTTGAATGTGTTATGGATGTGTAAATCCCGAAATGCCTAGCTCTGCCCGGAAGGAACACACCGGCAGCAGAACCGCTTTCAAAACCTGTCGCAGCCGGAGCTGGCAATGCGCATTGTGCTGATCGACGATGACCGGATGGTTTTGGAAACCATCACCCTCGGCTGGCCCGATCCTGCCGATAAATTCGATACATTCGAATCCTTCGAAGCGCTGAAACCGTTCCTTTATTCTGCGGACTTCCAATCGGTCAGTTGTGTGATCCTGGATCTCCAGCTGCCTGACGCATCCGGCTCGCAGGTTCTCGCGGAAATCCGCCGCCTCAGCGATGTGCCGATCATCATGCTGTCGGGATGGGGAGATGCAGACTTTCGGGCCGACATCATCAACCGCGGAATTGATGATTATGTCCTCAAGCCCGCCAGCTCAAAAGAACTGCACGCCCGCGCAAGCCGTCTGACAAGAAAGGCCAGCGCTCAGCCCCTCGCGGATTTGCCCGCGATTCTGACAATCGGCAATGTCGAGTATTTGCAGGAAGACCGCGCCCTGCGCCGCGCCGGTCAGGTCATCGAATTGACCCATGCGGAGGCCAGCCTGCTTGACGCGCTCGCTGTCGCTGGCGGCAAGCCTGTCAGCCGGAACGACCTCTACTTTCAATCCTTCGGCCGTCCCTACAAGGACGGAGAGAAAGTTCTAGAAACCTATATCAGCCGGTTGCGTCATAAGCTTGAGGAACTGGAAGCCGGAACAGGCCATGCTTTGCAGACAGCACGCGGAGTTGGATACCGGCTCGTCGCCCGAGCGGTCTAGGTGCTCGAAGGCAGCCGTTTGAAAATCCGGCCAAGCTTTCTGACAAGTTCATTCCGCTCATAGGGTTTACGCAACATCTCGGCTCCCGGCTCCAGCGGGCTTGTGAAACCGTGATCCCCCGGCACATATCCGGAGGTGTAAAGCACGTTCAGATCGGGCCTGCGTTTTCTGGCTTCCGCCGCCAACTCTATACCGTTCATGCCAGCGCCAAGAATAACATCCGTAAACAGCAAATACGTTTCAGGATGCCCTTCCAGGGCGGTAAGCGCCTCATCAGCAGACGCTGTCAGTATTACGGTGTAGCCCAACGCCTCAAAGTTATGCGCTGCATGCTCACGCACGAGTGGATCATCCTCTACTATCAGGACGCTTCCGGCCTGCGTGGCCTCCCCTTTCGTGGCCACCAGGGCCGGCGCCGCGACAGCCACCACACCTTTCGTGGATCTCGGAAAAAACAGCCGGACCGAGGTGCCTTCTCCTGGCAAAGACCGGATCAGTACGTGCCCTTCCGACTGGCGGACAAAGCCATAGACCATGCTCAGGCCCAGCCCGCTTCCCTTGCCCGCTGGTTTGGTGGTGAAGAAAGGCTCGAAGGCGCGCCGCTGCGCTTCTTCCGCCATTCCCGTACCGGTATCACTTATCGTGACACAAACATAATCTCCCGATGGCACGCCTTCCCGCTCCATCCCGGAGCGCCCGCGCACACGAAGGTTCTCCGTCGCGATAATCAGAGTACCGCCTTCCGGCATCGCATCGCGTGCATTGAAGGCGAGGTTCAGAATTGCAACATCAAACTGTCCGGGGTCGACATGCGCCGCCCACAGATCCTTTGCCGGCATATGCCGAACCCGAATGCGCGCATCCAGGGCGCCGCGCAGCAGGGCATGCACAGATCCGGTTCGTTCATTGAGACAGACCCGCTGGGGTTTCAAGGGTTGCCGGCGCGCGAAGGCCAGAAGGCGCCGCGTCAGGTCCGATCCGCGCGTCGCCGCCAGATGGATCAGCTCCGCCATCCTGCGGAGAACAGGATCATCCAGCCTGTCCCTCAGAACATCGCTATTGCCCAGAATAACCGTAAGCAGATTATTGAAATCATGCGCAACGCCGCCTGTCAGTTGGCCAATGGCCTCAAGCCGCTCCGATTCCCGCGAGCGCTGCTCGCTTGCGCGCCGCTCGGTAAGATCAATCATGGTTCCAACCATTCGCGCCGCGCGGCCGGTATCGTCGCGAACGACAAACCCCCGGTCCAGTATTGCGCGTTCGCCGCCATCCTCGCGGCAAAACCTGTACTCTTCAGACCAGCTCTGTGAAAACGGGGATACCACGGTCCCTCGCAATGTACCGACAACCCGCACCCGGTCGTCAGGATGGATACGCCGGCTCCATGCATCGAACCTCGTCTCAAGATGCGCGCCGGGCACCCCCGTCAGCTTGTCGAATGCTTCGCTCCACAGCAATGTGTCCGCCTGCACATCCCATTCCCAAACAACATCTGCCGTAGAGCGGCTGACGAGCTGGAACCGGTCTTCGTTGAAAGCGGCGCGCTGTTCGGCAAGCCGGCGCTCTGTAATGTCTCGCGCCACCGCAATCCAATGGGTGTATTTTCCATGCGCGTCCGCAACAGGAAGCAATTCCACATCCCATGTGATCCATTTATCCGTGCGCACCGGTCCGACCAGCTCAACTCGAAGCGACTGGCCCGTATTGAGCGTTGCCTCAATCTCTCTGGGATCGAATTTCGGCTCGACAAATGACATGATGAACGACAAAGGCCGTCCGAGCATATCCTTCTGCGCATATCCGGTAATCCGCTCAAATGCCGAGTTGATATAGACTATTGGCGAGTCTGTTCCGGGCACAGATGGGTCAACGCGAAGGATGACAACAATATCATTGAGGCGCTCAATAGATGCGCCCAGCAACCGAAGCTGCCCCTGCCGCTGGCGATCTGCAGTCACGTCCTGGACGACGCCAGTGATCACATCACCTGAACTGGTGCGCGTCCGCTCGCCCACCCCTTTGATGTAGACAACGCGCCCGTCTTTGCGCGTCAGGCGCCGCTCAAATTCGTAGATGTTTATATCCGGATTATCGAGCGCCCGAACGGCCAGCTCTGCCTGGTCACGGTCATCCGGATAGAGAATTTTTATATAGCCTTCGGGAGTACCGTCGAACTCGTGTGGCTCGATCCCCGCCATCTGGTAGACACTGGGAGACCAGACAAGCTTGCGATTGGGAATGTCATATTTCCAGAAACCGAACTTCAGAAGCTCGCTGGCAATACGGAGATTGGCTTCCTCCTCCTGACGGCTGGCCGGTCCGGGCTCGATGCCCTCGCCTAACCCCGCCAACGAAGCCTCAAGGAGCCGCGCATCCTGAACGATCAGAAGGATCGCCTCGCGTGCATCGTGCTTGATCTGCCGCTGACGGACAAGCACTTTGAACTGCTCACCTCCATTCCGCCTGTGTGTGCGGAATAACAGGCCCTGAGATCCATCGAGAAGAAGCTCTGAAGCGGTTTCATCAACATCATCCAGTCGCATTGCGGACAATGTATCAGCGGTATATCCGTAAGCTGACTGTGCGGCGCGATTGGTGAGCAGAAGGATCCGGGTTACCGGGTCAACGATCAGTGCGGCATCAGGATGATCCTGGAAGAATGCCTGATCATCAGCCACATCGTTCCCCTTCGCGCCGAAAAGGCGCGTCAACCGATGTTGCCGCCCTCGTTCAACAGATACTCGCTAGCACTTGCAGGCAGAAATGGCCACTCAGGCAAACTTGTAGGGCCCAGTTTCCGCCGGGCTGTCTCAAGCAATGCCTCGGTTTGGGTCGGCGACAGCTTGAGCAGTTCTGCGGCTTGGGCCGGCATCATTCCCCCGCCGATCACCAGCGCCGCCACTTCCCGCTCCGGCAAGGCAATCTGCATGAACCCGGCATACTCCTTGTCCGGAGCCCCTCGGGAAGCCTGGATCAATACTGTGCGGCCATGCACCCTCCGGAACACCTCCAGCAGCTCGGCAAAACAGGTATCGCACTCCCGCAGCACACGGTCTTCTGCAAGGAACAGCATCAGCGTGTCCTCAACCAGCTCATCGGCTTCCGATTTGCTAGCCGTCATGCAACGCGCAAAAGCCCGCAGCTGCCGCACGGCAATCTCAAGTACGCCCCGGCTCGCTTCGACACGGTGCAGGTCATACTCAAGATCGACAAACTCGTCTGGCATCTCTGGCTTCTGGAATTTGGCACGCTTGTCCATCTGGCCACCAGATCATACCATTTGCTACAGCTCCGTTTCCGAATGGTCTAAAAGGTTAAACTGCGGCTAGAATTCGGGAAACCTTTAGCTGAATTCCCAGCTTCCTGCCCAAATGTCCGCGAATTCAGCGGAGCCTTCGGGCCAGAGGGGTTACCTCAGACGCGCAACATGCCATCAGGCCGATGTCTCGGAAAACGCTTCAACTAAGTCTCACAAAGAGAATGGTGCACCCGAAGAGATTCGAACTCCTGACCCCCAGATTCGTAGTCTGGTGCTCTATCCAGCTGAGCTACGGGTGCTTGGCCACTTGAAGAAGCGGGACACATACAGTCGCGTTTCCGACCTTGCAAGCCTCAATTGCCGGTATCTTGTGCAGTCTCTTCAGGCGCTGGCCCATCTGCCGGAATGGGCGGAACCTCCGCCGCCGGTTCGACAACCGCCTCAGGCGCAGGTGTCACCGGCTCGTCCTGTTCCGGCGCCGGCATCTCGCCCGAAAGTGCATCGGAAACAGGCGTTTGAGAGGGCAATGCGATCTCGGTCACATCGCTGATCCACGGCGCGAATGCTGAAACGCGCATATAGACGCCAGGGCTCTCGGTTCGGGCGCATCCCATGCCCCAGCTGACAATACCGGCCTGAACCGGCTCCCTTGACGAACTGCGCAGGACAAGCGGGCCGCCACTGTCGCCCTGGCAGGCGTCAGAGCCGCCAATGCCGGCACATATCTGCGTGGCAGGATCGATGGAAATGTCCGGATAGACCGCCGCCAGCCCGGCCTCGTTGATCCGCGCGCGAATCTGACTGTCGCAGACACTTGCATCAACGGCGGGCACATAGCCTTCCTGAAGGATCAGCGACGGCGCCCGCACATGGCGCCCCCCGCGCGCAATGCCTTCCTCCCCCTGCGCTGTCTCGCCAACCTTGCCATACCCGGCCGCAACAATGTCAGCATAAGGCTGCATGAGATCACCCGCTGTGCCGGAAACGCCATCCAGCGGCATCAGAGGGCCGTCCCAGCGACCGGCAATGCGGAGCAGCGCGAGATCATTGCCCTTCTCAGGCATGGCCGGCTGATAGCCCGGATGCAGGACAATTTCACGGACGGGAAACACCGATCCCTTTGGAATGACGGTCAAATCTCCCAGCCCCGCAGCGACCGCCAGCGTGCCGAAACGCGTCATTCCTCCGGTGTCGCCTTCAAGATACTGGGCCGCGCGGCCGTTTGACTCGATGCGGGCGTTCTCGACGCAATGGGCCGCCGTCAGCGCCCATTCCGGTGCAATCATCGTGGCGCCGCACTCATGGTAGATTGTGGCCCCCGAAACGGTCTGGACCGAGGCCATGCCGGGCCAGTCGGAGATGTCCGCGTCGCGCCCGGCGACCATGCAGCCGCTGAGTGTTGCCAGAACAGCGGTCCCCACCGCCAGCTTGAAGTATGATTTCATGGCCGTCCCTCCTGCCGTTCTGCCTCATATACACCACGAGCTATGGCGCGGGCGAGGGTTCCGGCGGCAAGTTCTCCCAAACGGGCGATGGCCATCGCCCGGCTGCCTTCGGCTTCACGCTTTTGCGTTGAGATGACGAAGATCACATCGCCGTCGGTTGGCGCGAAGACCGGGCGGATGGCGCGGGCCATTCCCGAAAGCGCCATCTGGGCGATCCGCTGAATTTCGTCATGAGTTACAACGGCATCAAGGGCGATACAGGCGAGGGTCGTGTTCTCGCGGGGCGATGGATTGGCCTTGGCAGCGCCCCAGTCTTCGGGGTCGAAGGCGAAGCCGGCCTCGGGGCGCGCGCCGCCAAATTCGCCTGCGATTTCAAAGGGCCAGGCCCAGAATGCCTCAGAGCCGGGCATCCGGACCGAGCCGAAGCTGTTCACGGCAGCCAATGCCCCAACAGTCAAACCGTCTTTCGTGACGATACTGGCAGAGCCGGTTCCCCCTGGCGCCAGGCCTGCGCGGGCGCCAAAGGCTGCGCCGGCTTTTCCCAGGTTGAAACTTTTCCCAGCAGAATCAAAAGCTTTCCGGCCCAGCCCGGCATAGGGGGCGGTATCGCCCCAGTCCTTGTCCCCGCCATTGGCGAGGTCGTAGAGAATGGCGGCTGGAACGATCGGGGTGGGGGGTACGCCGGGCCGGGGCACCAGCGTAAAGCCCCTGCCCTGCGCCTTCAGGCCCGCCATGACCCCATCTGCTGCTGCCAAACCAAAGGCAGAGCCGCCCGAAAGGCAGATCGCGTCGACGCTGTCAGAAACCAGTCTTCCAGCCGACAACAGGTCGCTTTCGCGCGTCCCAGGGCCGCCACCGGCGACACAAATGGCGGACAAAACTGGACAATCCGGGACAATTACGGTCACGCCGGTACCAATCCGGGCATCTTCGGCCTGCCCGACAGAGATGCCATCAATATCGGTAATGAGGTTGCGCGTACCCGGTCTTGCCATGCTATGTGCCCTGCTACGTTTATGCTCCGCACTGACCCTTAGAGTGAGTGGAGCGCCGCGCCAAGAAAGGGACGATCATGCGCCACCTCCCCGCCCTCACAGCTGCCCTCATTCTGGCGGCTTGCGCCCCAGCGGCGAAGGCGCCGCCCGCCTCGAGCATTACGCCCGTGTCAGACGAGACGCCCGAAGCGCTGGGCGACCTCTCCTGGACAAAAGGCGCGATGGTGGCCGCCGCAGATCCGCGCGCCGTTGAAGCGGGCCTGCGCGTATTGAGTGAAGGCGGTAATGCCGTTGATGCAGCCATTGCCGTGCATGCCGTTCTCGGCCTGGTCGAGCCCCAAAGCTCGGGCATCGGCGGAGGCGCGTTCATGGTCTATTACGACCGCGCCAGCGACGAGATCACCGTGTTTGATGGCCGCGAGACTGCGCCGGCCGCCGCAGGCCCGGACTGGTTCTCCAAGGACGGCAAGCCGATGGATTTCCTGACCGCCTGGCAGTCGGGCCGCTCGGTCGGCGTGCCGGGACAGATCGCGCTCTACAAGACCGCCCATGACGCGGCCGGACAGGGGGATTGGGCGAGCCTTTTCCAACCGGCCATCGAGCTGGCTGAAGTCGGTTTTGAAGTCTCGCCGCGCCTTGCCGAAGTGCTTGCCTCCGAGCGTCTGCGCGCCGTGATCCGTCTCGACGACAACCCGGTCACTGCCGCTTACTTCTATCCCGATGGCCAGCCGCTGGCGGCCGGTTACCGGCGCACCAATGCGGCCTATGCGGCCACACTCGCGGCGGTCGCCAATGAAGGCCCGGCTGCGTTCTATACCGGCGCGCTGGCGGCCGAGATCGTCAACGCGACCAATGAGGGCCCGGACGGCGGCAACATGACGCTCGACGACCTGGCCGGGTATGAGGTGAAGGTTCGCTCGGCACTCTGCGGCACGCTGCAGTCCGGCTACAAGATCTGCTCGGCGCCGCCGCCAAGCTCGGGCGGCATCACGCAGAACATGATCATGGGTCTTTACGAGCATCTGAGGCCTGGCCCCACGGTCAATGCCGATGAGAGCCTGCTGCTCAAAGCCTTCGTGGATGCCCAGCGTCTCGCCTATGCCGACCGCGATCACTACGTGGCAGACGCCGATCATGTAACGGTGCCCTCCGCGGAACTGATCAACCCGGACTACCTTGAAGCGCGCGCCAAGGAAGCGTTTGCCCCCGATGGCAAAGTCTTCCCCGGCGATCCCGGCGTCGTTCTGGGCGGTGAACCGATGCGGCCGATGTGGGGCGAAGACCCCACCACCCCCGGCGCCGGCACAACCCATATCTCGATCATTGATCTTGAGGGCAATGCCGTCTCGATGACCGCCACCGTGGAAGCCGCGTTCGGCTCCTCGCGCATGGCCGGCGGTTTCCTGCTCAATAACGAGCTGACCGACTTCTCCCTGATCCCCGAAATGGGCGGCAAGCCGGTGGCCAATGCGGTCGCCGCTGGCAAGCGCCCGCGCTCGTCGATGTCCCCTACCCTCGTCTTCGATGAGGCCGGCGACCTCTTCATGGTCACCGGATCGCCCGGCGGAAATTCCATCGTCGCCTATGTTTCCAAGACGCTGATGGGCGTGCTCGAATGGGGCAAGACGGCTCAGGAAGCCGCCGCCCTGCCCAACATCATCGCCCGCGGAAACACTGTCGGTGTTGAAGTGGACATCGACGGCGGCCCCGAAGCCGCCGAAGCGCTTCGCGGCATGGGCTATACTGTGGAAGAACGCACAGGCGAAAATTCCGGTCTCCATGTCATCGTCGTTCGTGACCAGGGCCTTGAGGGCGGCGCCGATCCGCGCCGTGAAGGCGTCGCGCTGTCTCTTCGCTGATCCAGACAGACGCAGGCCCGTCATGGCGAAACTCTATTTTTCCTACGCCGCCATGAATGCCGGCAAATCCACCATCCTCCTGCAAGCGGCCTATAATTACCGCGAGCGGGGGATGGAGGTGCTGTTGATGACCTCTGCACTGTATCGCGACGCGGGCGACGGACATATCAGCTCACGGATCGGTATTTCCGCAGAAGCGGTGCTTTATACGGCGGATACGGATCTTTTCTCCCTGATCCGGGATCAGAGGGCCATCCACGCCATCGACGCGATCTTTGTGGACGAAGCCCAGTTCCTGACCAAGGGTCAGGTCTGGCAGCTGGCGCGCGTGGCCGATCATTTCGGGGTGCCGGTGCTGGCCTATGGCCTGCGCACGGATTTCCGAGGCGAGCTGTTTGAAGGCTCTGCCGCGTTGCTGGCGGTGGCAGACGAGTTGCGGGAAGTCCGCACCATCTGCGAGTGCGGGCGCAAGGCGACCATGGTGGTTCGCCTCGGTCCCGACGGCCAGGCCCTTACCGAGGGCGAGCAGATCTCAATCGGCAAGACCACCTACCTCTCCGTCTGCCGCCGCCATTGGGAAGAGCGGATGGGACGGTTTCCCAACGCCTGAACCTGTTGCTGGACACAATCCGGCATGAAAATCGCATGTCAGCCTTTCCGCGCACATATTTCAGCCGCAGGAAGCGTCTAGCCTCCCATGCGTGTCTGAAGACACGAAAGGGCGCTGACATGAGGACCAAACCCGCCAAACCGCATCTGCCGACCATTGCAGCCGTCTTGCTGTTGGCGTGCGGCTTCATTCTGCTCGGCCTGACCGCCTCGCCCGAGGCCATGGCTCAGGAAGACACCCAGGAAAATGCGCAGGAAAATACCGGCCAGATCGACTATGCCGGTTTCCAGGCCCTGACCGCAGAAGCAGCGCCCCACAGGGCCGCCCGCCTCGTACCGCTCGAAACCTTCAATACGATGCGCGCCGATCCAGATACGCTGATCATTGATGCCCGCAGCGCGCAGGCCTTCGCGCTCGGACATATCGAGGGCGCGGTAAATCTCAATTTCTCTGATTTCACCGAGGAAAAGCTCGCCGCAGTCATCGGTCCGAAAGACCGCCGCATCCTGATCTATTGCAATAACAACTTCACCGATGATGTCGCGCCCGTCCCGCTGAAAAGCGCCCCGCTGGCCCTCAACATCGCGACTTATGTAAACCTTTACGGCTATGGCTATCGCAACCTTTACGAACTCGACGGCGCCTACGGGCTCAGCGATGAGCGCGTGGTTTGGGCCGGCAACGAAGGTTGAGTAAAACTAAACCGTTCATCTGACGCATTGCATTTGCGCTGCGCCCACGTCAACTGACGCCCGAACACGAGACACCGGAGATCTTGGGGTATGAGCGCCGACGCATCCGCAGGCCAGGCAGCGCCTGTGAAAGTAAATCCGAATGGCCCAACCGAGGAAACCGTTCTCTCGGTGGAACATTATACGGACCGGCTGTTCCGTTTCAGGCTGACGCGCCCGCAGAGTTTCCGCTTCCGCACCGGCGAGTTCGTGATGATCGGCCTGCCCAAGGAAGACGGCAAACCGCTTTTGCGCGCCTACTCGATCGCCTCCCCTGCCTGGGACGAGGAACTTGAGTTCTACTCGATCAAGGTGCCTGACGGCCCGCTGACCTCGCGCCTCCAGAAAATCCAGCCGGGCGATAAGGTCCTGCTCGGCCGCAAGCCGACCGGCACGCTGGTGCTAGACGCCCTCACCCCCGGCAAGCGCCTCTACATGTTCTCTACCGGCACCGGCTTTGCCCCCTTCGCCAGCCTGGTGCGCGACCCTGACACCTATGAGCGCTATGACGAGGTGATTGTCACCCATACCTGCCGGGACGTGGACGAGCTGATCTATTCGCGCACGCTGATCGACAGCTTGCACAATGATCCGCTGGTCGGCGAAATGGTCGAGGGCAAGCTGAAGCTCTACACCACCACAACGCGCGAGCATTACGAACATATGGGCCGGATCACGACCCTGATCGAGAATGGCAAGCTGTTCGAGGATCTCGGCGTGCCCCCGCTCGACCCGGCGACAGACCGCGCGATGATCTGCGGTTCGATGGAAATGATCCAGGACGTGAAAGCCCTTATGCTGAAAGCGGGTCTTACCGAGGGCTCAAACGCCGCCCCGGCAGAATTCGTGATCGAGAAAGCGTTTGCGGGCTGATCAGCCCGGCCCGGATCTGGACTGTTTCAACTCCTGAACTTCCGCGCGCAGCTCGCTGATGAGCGCCATCAGCTCCCTGTGCCGGATAACCTCATGGGTTTCCTGTTCTTCCAGCTCATCGCTGATTTTCTCTTCGGCATCGAGCATCTTCTCCAGGGCGCTGTCCTGAAGCGAGTCCACAATCACGGCGGTGAAGAGGTTGAGGATCGCCCAGACCGTGAAGAGAATGAACGGGATAAAGAACATCCACGCCCAGGGGTACTCCTCCATCAGGTCGCGCATATGGCCGTTCCAGCCTTCCATGGTCAGCACTTCAAACATGGTGAGCGCAGAGGCCGCGAGCGTGCTGAAATTCTCCGTGTTCTGAGAGCCGCTGAACAGATACGTCGCCATCACGACAGAGACGTAGAAGACAAGTCCGAGAATGGCGAGGATGGCGCCCATGCCAGGCAGGGCGGTAAGGAGGGCTTCGGTGATCCGCTTCATGGTCGGGATGAAATGCAGGAGCCGCAACAGCCGCAACACACGCAGCGCCCGCAGCACATTGAAGGTCGACCCGCCCGGAATCACTGAGACCCCGACAACCATAAAGTCGAACCAGTTCCAGCCGAGCTTGAAGAATTGCAGGCGGTAGACGTAAAGCTTCAGCACAATCTCGGCAACGAAGATGAAGGTGACAGCCATGTCGATGAAGGTCAGCGCCGCAACGAGCCAGGCGGGCAGTTGCTCCGAATACGTCAGCACACCGAGCACCACGGCGTTGATCACGATTAGGGCCATGATCGTGTCGCGCACGAAGGGGCGCTCGATAAAGCGCTCTGCCGATGAGTTATAGGTTTTCTCGTCGAGTGTTGCTTTCGGCATGGTCCCCTCATTCCGGTCAGTCAGCGCGCGCAAACTATCCTGCCCGCCCGCAGGATCAAGCAAAAGGATTGTGGCAGAAATTATGCCGGTCAGCTGGCAGGCGCGCTCGTTTCGACACTGCGATGAGGGTCAGAGTGGTCCCATTCGGCCAGCAACATCCGCAATGTGGAGATGAACGCGATGGGCTGGTCCAGCATCACGTGATGGCGGGCATGGGGCACCGACACGAACGGCACCTGATGGCCCAGAAGGCCGCGCATGTAATCGCCGACATCGTCCGGCATCAGCGCGCTCTCCTCGCCCCGGATGATGGCGATGCGGCACTGGGCGGCTTTGAGCATCTCGGCCGGGTCGAGTCCCGGCTCAAACCGCGTCCAGATCATCGGGTCGAATTTCCAGGTCCAGCCGCCCTCTGCGCGCTTCAGGCTCCAGCGGGCGATATAGTCCATGGCATAGTGATTTTCGCACAGCTGGGGCGGCGCTAGCCTGAACCGGGCCAGCGCTGCGGCAAGGTCTGAATAGACCTTATGCGGACGGCTGGCGCGCGAAGGTCCGCCGCGCGGACGTTCCGGCGGGTTTACCGGGCTGTCAACGATCACCATCCCTTCAAACCGGCTCCCATGCTTGGCGCCGGTTACCAGCGTGACGAAACCGCCAAAAGAATGGGCAATGATGACCGGTTTGCGTGGCCCCTCGAACAGGCCGGCCGCTTCGGCAACGGCAACTTCCTCAAGAGAAAAAGTATCCATGTCATAGGTTTCGCGCCACTCGCTGTCGCCCATGCCGGAGAAGGTCAGCGCGGCGACATTGTAGTGCTCGGCAAAGTAGGGCGCGATGAAATCCCACCAATGAGCATGGGCGCCGTTTCCGTGCACGAACAAAAGCCCCGGTGCGCCGCGCTTGCCCCAGCGCTGATAGGTCACCTCGGCGCCCTTCACGGTCACCTTGCCCAGCTCATAGGGCACCGCCACAGACTCGCGGAACCAGGCCGGCGCCGACGGCAGCGCGCCGCCATATTCGGCCAGCGGCCCGCCTTCCGAGGGCATCTCGGCGGGCTGATCCTTGACGATGTTCTTGTCTTTACTCATGTACGCCTCCTCCAGACCTCAGGTTTGAAGGTATATCCGGCGGGCGGCAACCCTTTCGTCACGTCAGAGCCTGCAATGGAAAAGGCCGGCAGGTTTCCCCGCCGGCCTTGCTCGAATTCTGCGCCCGTCAGGCGGGCAGGTTCAGTATTTTACGGCGCAGCCATAGGGCTTGGACGAGGGCGTGGCGACCGGATTGCCCGCCTCCAGATCGTCAAGCGCTGCGGTGACGTAGTTATCCGCTTTTGGAATATCCTCGACCCGCGCCGAGGGGATCGAGTCGATCGCGCCGTCATACACAAGCTCGCCTTCCGGGGTGACGATGAACATGTGCGGCGTGGTCTTGGCGCCGTAGAGGCGGCCGATCTCGCCGCTTTCATCCAGAATGACGTGCGCAGGTGCCGCGCTGCGCGACGTGGTAAGCTGATTGGCGGCTTCGGGCGACACATGGCCCTGCGAGCCGGGGCGGGAGGAGATCACCGACAGCCAGACAATGTCATCCGCGCTCGCCGATTTCTGCAGCGACTGCATGTTCGACGGCGGGGCGGCATAATGCTTCTTCACGAAGGGGCAGCCATCATTGGTCCATTCGAGGATCACGGTCTTGCCTTCAAAATCCGACAGGGAAACGGTCTCGCCAAACGATGTTGTTCCGGTGAATTCAGGCGCTGCCGCGCCCACTTCAGGCGCAGGCGCCGCTTCAGCGGTCGATGCGATGAGCGCGCCGGCCGTCAGGGCGACGGCTGCGGCCATCCCTGCAGCAAGGCTCAAGTGGCGGCGGGAAAGTATCATCGTCGTCTCCTGTCTCGAATATTTTCAGTGTCAGAAAGTATAGGCCTGTCAGCCTTCGACAAGTCCAATGACAAGTTCTTGAGTGAGAAGTTCCGGCAGTATCTGCGGCTCGCTCGCCCCGGCCGGATACCAGAGATACATCGGCACACCGGCGCGCGCGCGCAGTTTCAGTTCCTCAGCAATCATCGGGTCTTTCTGGGTAAAGTCCGCCACCAGGAAGGCCACATTGGCACTCTTGAAGGCGTCCTGCACCTTGCGGGTCTTCAGCGTTGTCAGCTTGTTGACCTGACAGCTCGCGCACCAGCTGGCCGTGAAGTCCACGAACACGGGGCGGCCATCGGCCAGCATCGCCTCGACCGTTTCCGGGCTCCAGGCAGCTTCGCCATAGGCGCCGGTGAAGGCCGCTTCGCTGCTGCCGGCAACAGAGGTATCGGGCACATTCGCCTGAACAGCCGGATAGATGAACGCTGCGCCCAGCGCAACAGCGGCCACGCCCTTGCGCACCGCGCCGCCCTGACGGCCAAGCCAGATGGCAAATACCAGCGTCGTGGCCCCCGCAAGCGTCCACCCGACCGCCCCTGCCCCTGCAAGACCGGCAACAACCGAGAGAAGCCAGGCCGCCGTCAGGAACATCGGGAAGGCGAACGCCTGTTTCAGCGTGTCCATCCATTTGCCGGGCTTGGGCAGTATGCGGTGCAGGCCCGGCACGAAGCTGAGGATCAGGAAAGGCAGCGCCATGCCAAAGCCCATGGCGAGGAACACGGCGATCACGGCCGGGGCCGGCTGGCCGATGACGGCGCCCAAAGCCGCGCCGAGGAACGGCCCGACACAGGGCGCGCCCACCACGGCGGCAAGAATGCCGGTAAAGAAAGCGCCCGCCGCGCCGCTGCGATTGGCGAGGCTGCCGCCCAGATTCTGGACAGAGCTCCCAAGCTCAAAATAGCCCATCAGCCAGAGGCCGACAGCAAACATGACGAGGGTGAGGATGGCGACCGTGGGCGCATGTTGCAGCTGGAAGCCAAGCGTTGCCGATCCCGTTGCCTGGCGCACCGCCAGCAGCGCGCCCGCCAGCGCAAGGAAAGACACCAGCACACCGCCCGTATACCAGAGCCCGTGCGATTTGAGTTCACCTGCATGGCCCGTCGAGGCGGCCTGCACCATACCGATGGCTTTCATCGACAGCACCGGCAGCACGCAGGGCATGAGATTGAGAATGATGCCGCCGATGAGCGCGAAGAAGGCAAGCGTTGCAATTCGCTGCCAGCCAAGCGCGGCTCCGTCGCCGGCTCCATCGGGCGCCCCTGCGCCTGTGCCAGGAAGCGCAGATTGCACATTCCGGTCGGCCGTGCCTGCAAACGCTTCACCGCGGCTTGCCGAGATTTCGTAGCCCACAGGCTCGGCGCCCGGCACATCGATCCGGATTACGCCATCCAGCGTCTCTGCGATGCTGCCCGCCCGGTCCGGCGTCAGGCTGAGACTTGCACCCTCAGCGCCAGCTTTCTGGGGCTGGGCCGCCGGGTGGCTGATTTCATGCTTGAACGGAAAGAAACGGATCTGCGCGCCTTCGGGAAAACCGCCCGGCTGGCGCAGCGACAGGGTCCAGGGTTCAGCGGCGTCATCAATCCGCGCTTCGCCGGCGAAATCTACCGGTACACGGGCAATCCATTTGCCGATTTCTGCGCCCGCAACCGCATTCTCGATCGGCGCGCCGACGGGCAGCGTCAACGAAACATCCGCCGTTTCGGGAATGCAGATGGATTCGCAGATCAGGTAATCAGCTTCAGCCACAAGCCGGACTTCACCGCTGGCATCCTCCGGCACAGTGACCGGAAAGGCGAAGATGACCTCGTCATCATAGCCATAATCCATGATCTCGCCTTCAACGACGGGGATCAGATGCGGCAGGGGCCAGAGAAACGCGCCAACAGCGTCCTCGGGGAGGCTCGTTCCCTCTTCCAGTATCAGCCGGGGTGGCAGACCCGCATCCCCGGCATTCTGCCAGTAAACGTGCCAGCCCTCATCCATTGTCATTTTGAGAGCGGCATAAAATGTGTCGCCAGGCGCCACACTGACGCGATCGGCAATCAGCTCCGCCTCAGCCCGGCGCTCGTCCATCTGCGCATGGCCAAGCCCTGCAAGCGCCGAAAGGCTGATTGCGGCCATGGCAATACGCCGGAAAAACCCTGTCATCTGCAGCCGCTCCGTCAGACTTCTCACGTTCCCGCTCATATGCGCCGGGCGCCGGGCCGGGGAAACCCCTGCTCTCCGGTTCGTGATGCCGCGCCTGCGCGCAAAAAGAAACGGCCCTCCGCAATGGAAGGGCCGTTTCAGAACCATTATTGTAGGCGTCAGATCACGCAGCCGCTTCGCCCGGTGGCGGGGTGCGGACGGCGCGGTTGACCACTTTCGTCCAGTTCAGCAGCGAAACGAGGTGGGCATAGCTGGCGCCCAGAGCCCCGTTATTGCGAAGCTCAAGGAATTTATCCTGAGGAAGCGCGCCGAGGCGCTCCTCGGAGATCGCCCAATAGTCAGCGATCTTCTGAACCGGGCCGGTAGCATTGCCCTGCTGGTCGCGCGGCTGGAAGGTCACGGTTTTCTGTTCGAACAAGTCCATGTCGCGGATGATTTTCACGAAATCGACAGTCGCGCGGCGCTGACGCTCGAACTCCTTGCAGAATTCAATGGCATCATTGGTGAACTTGGTCGGCTGGCCATTCTCGAAGAACGCCACTTCCGGCTGGTTCGATACCATCGGCGCCGAACGGTCGACACACAGCAGCAGGCGGTCAGACCCGTCATCGGCCGCGAACACGAACGGGTAGCGGCGGACAAATGCCGGAATGTAGTGATCTTCCAGAACCATCCCTTCAGCGTTCACATAGAGGTTCTGCCCCTGGCGCACGCCCATGACCGCAACCGGTGTACGGTCTTCGCCCACGAAGATGACGGGATACGACGCAGCCGCAATCCCGAACTCGGTAACGGTCACCGGGACCGCATGGGCTTCCCGCAGGAAGCTGAACGGCTGGGGGATCTGTTTAACCCCAAGACCGCCATGTTCTTCGGCGGAAAGGGGCTGGGGATTCTTATAGAACAGAACCTGGCCAGAAAGCGCAGCCTGGCCTGCAGTCGAGATAGGGGTTGTCACGTTGCGTGGCTCCTCGGAATTTTGGCGCAGAAGTAACGGAAATAAACTATGGCCACAACTCCCGAAACAGGCTCAATTGCAGTGAAAACCGAGTAATATAAGTGTCATGCTAGCCGTAACCGGACGCAGAACTGCGAGCCTTTTGCCGGCTGGGCTTTGCACAGCCCTTCTCATGGCTGTGCTCCCAGTTGCGTGCACCCCCCGCGCCGACCCTGAAGGCACCCCGCGCCGCGTGGCGCGCGAGATCGAGCAGACCCTGACAACCGTTGCCCAGAATGAGGTCACGCGGGACCCCGAGCTCGCCACCCGGCTGGGCCTGGCGCAGGCGGATGCGGGCTTTGCCTACAACCGCCACCTGACAGACCGCTCGCAGGCCGCCTATGAGCGCGCCCGCCTGTCACGCCTGGAAACGCGCGACCTTCTGGTGCGCATTACCCGTCCGGCGAGAGGCAGCGCCCTCGCCCGCCACCTCGACACGCTGATTGCCGCCCATGAGACCGCCGAAACCCTCTTCATGGGCGGGTATGGCGCCTCCGGGCTCGCAGCGTCCTACCCCTATGTCGCCGACCATACGCGCGGCGCGTATCTTGATGTGCCCGACCTGCTCGCCCGGTTTCACCCGCTCCGGACGCCGGCCGATGCCCGCGCCTTTGCCGACCGGATGGCCCAGTTTGCCGACGCCATCGAGGACGACCGGCGGCGCTTGGAATCTGACGCCCGCGCCGGCGTGGTGCCCCCTGCGCCAGTACTGCGCAGAATGCAGGCGCTGGCCGCTACCGCAGCGGCCCAGCCGCCCGAGCTCAGCCCGCCTGTGGTCACCTTCGAGAACCTGACCCCCGGCATCCGAGACCTTGAACCCGCCGAACGGGACCGGCTGATCGCCCAGGTGCGCCGCCTCGCGGCCGACCGCGTGCAGCCCGCCTATGCCGCCTTCGCTGATAGCTTGGGCACGCTCGCCAACACGGCGCCGGAACTGCCGGGCGCATGGCAATTGCCCGAAGGCACAGAGTATTACGCCGCCGCCCTGAAAGCCTATACCGGCGACGATGCCGCCGCTGCGGGTCTGCATGAGCGCGGCAAGCTGGAAGTTGATGCGCTGCTGGCGGAAACCGGCCGCGCTCTGGCCGCGCTTGGCCTGGTAGAGGGCAGTGTTGGCGAACGCCTTGCGATCCTCGCCGCCCAGCCGGAGCAGATTTATCCTGATACGGAAGAAGGCCGCGCGGCGCTGATCGGGCGCATCCTGGCCCATACGGACCGGGCGGCCGCCGCCATTCCCGAACAGTTCGATTTTACCATGCCCGAACGGGCAGGCCTGCGCGCAGTGCCGCCCGAATTTGCCGCCTTTCTTCCGCCAGCCGCCTATCTGCCGCGCTCTCTCAGCGGCAGCACACCGGCACGGGTCGAGATCAATCTTGCCCGCATGAATGACTGGCCGGACTTTTCCCTGGCAGTCACCGCCTTCCATGAGCTTGTGCCCGGCCACCATCTGGAAAGCAGCGCCGCGCGCAGCGCCGCCGAGCTGCCTCTGGCCCGGCAGATGGTCTGGAATGTGGCCTATGGGGAAGGCTGGGCGTCTTACGCCGAAACCCTGGCAGACGAGCTGGGCCTGTATTCAAGCGACCCGCTCAGCCGTATCGGATACCTGCAATCCATGCTGCTGCGCGCCGCCGGGCTGGTGGCCGATACCGGCATTCACAATGAGCGCTGGACCCGCGATCAGGCGATTGCCTATCTGACTGAAACTGTCGGCCTCAGCCCTGAAAGAAGCGCTGACGAGGTGGACCGCTACACAGTTCGCCCCGGATATGCCGCTGCCTACTGGCTCGGGCGGGAGCGCATCCTCGATCTCCGGGAACGCGCCATCCGGGTGCTTGGGCCGCGGTTTGATCCCAAGGCGTTTCACCGGGTCATCCTGGCGGGCGGGCCGCGCCCGCTCAGCATGGTCGAGGAAGACGTGACCCGCTGGTACACCGAGCAGGTCGAGAACTGAGCCCTTCCCTGCGCGGTGTATGTCAGCGTGTCAGGCCGCCATGCGGACAGGCTCCTGGGTCGACCGGCAGACCGGCATGAAGCCCGCCTCCAGATCGGCGACCATCGCCTTGCGTTGACCAGCATCAAATTCCAGCGCCACGAAGACCGCGTTTGCGCCGTAGCGCTCGGCCTCTGCCAGCGCCCAGATCGGCTGGATGTCATGTGCGCGCCCGGAGAGTTCCATCACCCGGTAAACCCGCCAGCCGCAGGCATCCTGGGCTGCAAAAATAACCACACCGGCACTGCGCGCCCACGGGGCATCTGCCGCCGTGCGCTGAAATTTCCACGCCTTGCCTGACTTACCGCGAAAGCTCACTTGACCGAACATGTTCCTGCTCCGTTCCTGATGGAATGTTCTTATGATGTTCCAGTTTGGTTCGCAAGAAGTTTTTGGTAAACAAAGGGTTAAACGGAAAACGTGCCGTTAACTCTTTTTGTGGGCATGCCTGTGGGAAGGACTGTGGGGAGGCTTGTGGAAAACCTGTCAGTTCGGTGGGCAGAACGCGTCAGCGTACAATGGTGAACTTGCGCGTCTCGAACACGCGCAGCACCTGCTTCAGCTCGCGCCCGCGGCGCAGCACCTGCCCGGCAGACCCATACACCGCATACTGACCCTGACGGGTTGCCAGAGCAGGCTCTTTTTCGATTCGCCAGGTCGGGCTTTCGGCATGCCGGCGGAAGATCGCGAAGGTCGCCACGTCGCGTTCCATGCCGATCGCGTAGTCGCGTGCCTCGCCCGCAATCACGAGACGGCCATAGACATCAAGGATCGGCTGCATCTCTGCCTTCTGAAAGGCAACGACCGGGTCCGGCGCTGGTTTCCTGTGGAAAGAATCCGTCATCTCGGTTACAGTTTCGTCACAGCTTTTCGTCCGCGTCCAGCCCCTTGTAGAGCTAACGCAGAATTAATCCCGCAGACTCGCTTTCACCGTAATTCGGCCTTGCCCCCGCCGCATCGGGCAGCCATCTTATGGGTGTCGGACGGAGGACTTACGCAAGCGCCCCGGACCCATCAGCCCCCCCAGCCCCCTGGGGTGTTTGTAGCGCCACCGTCCGACAACCTAACCCCCTGAAAATCAAGAGATTTAAGCCACCCGAACGTGTCAGCGTTCAGCTGTGTTTCTGTGGCCGCCGGTCAAGAAACGGCTTCACGAATCGCCCCGCGATTCGTCCGGCCCCGGACGCATGCGCCAGCCGCCGTTCAATGAAGGATTCAAGGTCTTCCGGAGACGGATTATCTGCCCAGTGCAGCACGATGGCCGGCAGCACACCTGCCAGGAGGCCGCGCTTGGAATAGCGGTTGTAATCTTCAGACGTATCGCCCGCCGCCGTCCACACCATGTCGGCCACTTTCCAGCTGCGCTGCAGCGCCGGGCCTGCGCCCCAGGGCAGGAAGCCGCGGGCGGCCGCGCGGCGCACCGCTTCCCGGTGGGGCTCCAATTCTTCCAGCCAGGCCAACACGCCCCGCTTCACCTTGTCAGGCACCCGCAGACCGGACATGTCCTGCGCGTTCAGCGCCAGCTTCGCCCGCTCCCCGGCCTCATCGAAAAAGCCCTCCAGAAGGTCAATCACCCCGCGCGGCGCGGCAAGCGCCTGCTCCCCTTCGGTCAGCCCCGCCTTGATGGCGGCAGCGCTCGCGGCCGCCTCACTCCAGCCGTCAAAAACGACCTCGGGAAGCAGCATATCGAGCCAGCGGCGGCGAAGCAGGGCAGAAGGCGGCGTGGTCATGTGTCGAATCCCGGCGCATGGGGCTTGGCGAAAGGCGTTTCCCCGTGATATAGGCCGCGCTTCTTAGGCTGTCAGGCCCGAAATCAACGAATTCCAGGGTGCCTGGCGCCCGTAAGAACCCGATGGAGAAGTCCCATAGTACAGATCGTCGTCCGCGATAACAATGTCGAGCAGGCTCTGCGCGCGCTGAAGAAGAAGATGCAGCGCGAAGGCCTGTTCCGGGAAATGAAGGCCCGTCAGCACTTCGAAAAGCCCTCCGAGAAGAAAGCCCGCCAGCGCGCCGAAGCCGTGCGCCGTGCCCGCAAGCTCGCTCGCAAACGCGCCCAGCGCGAAGGCATCGTGTAGACCGAGACCTGAAGGCGCCATCGCCGGTCCAGACAAGAAAAACCCCGCCAGAGCCTCTGGCGGGGTTTTTGTTTGTTCCTGCTGCCATCCACAGGGCAATGCATGCGCGGCATGAGCCATCGCGCGCGCCCCTGCCGCCTGTTTTGACTCTGATTTTCCACCTTCATGGAACCCATGGGCGCTTTACCCGTTCTGAACCCAGACCTTATTACGGAAAAGTCAGGTTCCAGCATGACGCGCCCTACTCTGTTCGAATACCGCGCCTGGCCATCCCAGGACATGCCGCACATAGAGGCGCTTCACCACCTGTTTGGCCTGGGCCTCGCCGAGATCAGGACCGACACCTACATTTTCTCTGACGCGCGCCCGAATTGGCTGATCGTGCTGCATGGCGCTGCCGAACTCGAGATTCTTGAGAAAACCGGCGAGGATGGCGTTCTGTCTGCCTGGAAAGTTGTCGCCCGGTCCGAATTCCCCCTCCGGCGCAGCGTTGTGCGAAACTTGCAGGACGCGTTTCCCACAGCCGACCTCTCGCATCGCATCCTGGTGCCGGGTGACCTTATCTCCTGGCTCGACATGAACACGGCGATGTTCACGGTCAACAAGCGCACCGTGCAGTTCCAGCGCGATGGCTGCGTGGCAGAGTTCTCGCAGATCGAGGCCGGCGACCGCCGCGCCGAGACCTTCTCCCTCATATCCAAACGGGCAGACACGGTCACCGAAGTGCTCGACCTGCTGCCCGACCCGCGGCTTGAAAATGTCGATTACGGCTCCTGGCTGAAAGGCCATCCCTGGAGCGAACAGGTTCTGGAGCCCGCGGCCAAATCCTATCGGCCGATGCCCGTCCTCGGCGCGGCCAGAGTGGCGTGAGGGGTTTCCCTCACACCGCCTTCGGCTTGATCCCCACCGCCCGTTTCAGCATCCCGCCCAGCTCGCCAATGCCTGCGCCATGCACGGCGCCTGCGCGGTAAACCTTGGTAGCGCCCCAGACGACGACGAGCGTGACAGCCAGCATCATCCCCATCTGCGCCAGTACTTCCCACATCGGCGGATCATGCGGCATCCGCAGGATCAGCAGGAACGGCGTAAACAGCGGGAACCAGGAGGCGATGTCCACGATGGGCGAGCCGGGGTCCTGAAACGCCACGAAAATGGCAAACATCGGCAGCATCAGCAGGATCATCATCGGGCTGAGCAGCGTCTGCGCTTCCTGGATCGTATCGCAGAGCGAGCCGAGCGCCATGAACAGCGCGCCATAGAGAATATAGCCCAGCACAAAACTGACGAGCCCCGGCAGGATCAGCATCGGGTCTGTCGCCGCCGCCAGGAACGGCGCGATCATATCGCCCATCCCCGGCACCTGGCTTGCCGAGATGATGGAGCCGCCGACCGCAAACAGTGACCAGGACAGCATCATCGTCGAGGTGACCGCAAATACCGCCAGCATCTTCCCCGCCAGAAGCTGGGGCAGCTGCACGGATGTCAGCAGCGTATCGAAAATCTTGTTGGAGCGCTCCTCGATGGTGCCCATCAGCAGATACTGGATGATCGAGAAAATCATCAGCCACAGAAAATAGGCCAGCGCCGCAGAGACCAGCGTCGGCGCGCGGTCAGCCATCGTCACTTCCGCGCCGCTTTCCCCGGCCTGCGTGGCCGTAAGCCGGAAAGCAGGCACTTTCACCGCCGCGTCATCAGCCTGTTTGAGGAAATCGGGATTGAGGCCAGACGCCGTCAGCGCGCTGCGCCGGCTGAGATCGCGCATCGCGATTTCCGCCGTCCGCTGCAGCGTGTCGACATTCACGTCCCCGCTCCAGTATTCCAGCTGTGATCCGTCCTCGGACAGGATGAACACCGCAAACAGCGGCTTCTCCCCGTCCGGCCCGTTCACCAGCCGCTCCCCCGTCAGCCAGGGCCGCAGGTCTTCCAGGGTGCGCGCCGGGGCGGGCACTTCATAATACTTGCGGCTGCCGGTTGCTTCGGCCAGCTGCCCTTCGGCTTCAGCCAGAGGAATGTTCATCTGCTCGGCCAGGGCCTGCGCTTCTTCGGCCGCCGCCGCGCTGCGCCGCTGGAACTCGCTCTCGATGGCGTCGGCATAGATCCGCGCGGGCTCGACCACCGCAAAATAACGCACCGGCGAGGACGTGGCTGCGAAGTAGCCAAAGCTTGCCCCGATGACCAGGAAAAGCGGCACCGCCGCCAGGCTCAGCCAGAACCCCCAGGCTTTGACATAGCCAAGATAATCGCGCCGGAAGATCAGATAGACATTGCGCATCACACCGTCTCCTCGGCCACAGCCCCGGCGGGCGATTCGAGCGCAGCAGCCTCCGCCTCGCCCACCAGCGATACGAACACATCGCGCAGCCGCGCCTCCTCAGGCTGGAAACCGATCACCGGCGCCCCTGCCTCCAGCACAGCCCGCAACGCGTCCTGAGGCCCCTGCCCCGGCGCCAGCGACACCCGCCAGGCCTCGCCGGGCCCTTTATCCAGCGTCCGGTGCACTTCAAACCCCTTCGGCCCCAGCGCGGCGGCCAGGTCAAAGCCCGGCTCGAGTGTGATCCGCGCGCCCCGGCCCAGCGTGGCGTAAGCGTCTTCCAGCGTGCCATCGAGCACCTTGCGGCCCCGCGCCAGCATCACGATCCGGTCGCAGAGCCGCTCGGCATGCTCCATCACATGCGTGGAGAAAAGGATCGTCGCCCCGCGCGCATGTTCGGCCTTGATCAGGTCTTCCAGCGTCTGCTGGTTCATCGGGTCGAGGCCCGAGAACGGCTCGTCCAGAATGAGAAAGTCGGGCCGGTGCGCCAGCGTCGAGAGGATCTGTACCTTCTGCGCCATGCCTTTGGAGAGCTTGGAAATCCGCGTCGTGCGGAAAGCGCCCAGCCCCGTCGTCTCCAGCAGCTCGTCGGCCCGCGCGCGCGCATCATGGGCGCTCATGCCTTTGAGACGCGCAAAATAGGTGATCGTGTCGCGCGCATTCATCTTCTTGTAGAGCCCGCGCTCCTCGGGAAGGAAACCGACGCGCTTCAAATTCTTCAGCTCCGGCGCCGCCCCGAACAGGCGTACCTCGCCCGCGTCCGGCGGCATCACGCCCAGCGACATCCGCAGGCTGGTCGACTTGCCCGCGCCATTTGGCCCGAGAAACCCGATGATCTGCCCGGCCGGCACCTCAAACGACAGGTCGTTGACAGCGGTAAAGCCGCCAAACCGTTTGGTGACATGTGTGAGACTAAGTGGCGCGTCGCTCAAGGGCGGCCTCCTGAAACCGGATAGACTCTCAACTTTAGCGATTTTCGATAAAGTTCAAGAGGGTATGCCGGAGAAGGCTTTGCGGCGGCGTTAACCGCGCGCCGAAATCCTCAAGAGCTGGCCCCAATAAAACGGGCGGCTAGAGCAGGGCGTTGAACAGCCAGATGAAGCCCTGAACGATCAGCGCGAGGACGATCATCACGACAACCGTCGCCATCCAGCGTCCGCCCATATTGAGGAACAGGCCAGCGCCGAAACCGAGGATCGCCATCAGGCCGAGGGAAACGGCCCAAGGCAGGCCAATGGCAATGGCAAGGGTCGCATAGCCGACCGTCATTATGATGATCAGCGAGCCCCAGGTGGAGCCGGCCATGAAGCCATCCCACGTAGCCTTTTGAGCGTGGATGTCCATTTCACCGCGATGATAGTCCTGGCTCGCCATGAGGGTCTCTTCCCGTCTTCAAACTGCTGCTGGTCTGCCTTCTAACCAAGCCCCTTCCCGCGTTCAAGCGCGTCAAAGCGCGCGGACTGCCGCAGGCCCGATTTTGCCGCTCAGTTGAGCGATTGCTTGCGTTTCGCCGCCTTGGGAGGTTTGGGCGCAAAAGGGGCGGGCAACGGCACGGCCGCGATGCCTTCTTCGGCCAGGGCTTCGCGGTCTTCGCGGGTCGTCTCGCCCCAGATCGGCCGGTCTTCCTGCTCGCCATAATACATGGCGCGCGCTTCCTCGGCGAAGCCGTCTCCCACATAGTCGAAATTCTGGGAGACATGTTGGCGCGCCCGGCGGGCGAGTTCCTTCATCAGCGCCGCTTCGTCGATCTTGCCCGGCAGCGCCTTGTCGGAGGGGCGCACGGCTGGCGCCATGATCTGTTTGGCTACCTTGTGTCCGGCGCAGTCAGGGCAATCGATCTGCTTGCGCTTCGCCAGGCGGTCAAAGGCTTCCGAACTGGCGAACCAGCCTTCAAAGGCATGGTCGCAGTCCTGACAGATAAGCGCGTAAAGGATCACGCGGGCGCCTCCTCAGACGCTGGCAAGCATCGGGTCGAGCTTGCCGGAACGGTCAAGCGCGAGCATGTCGTCACAGCCGCCAATGTGGGTCTCCCCCACGAATATCTGCGGGAATGTACGCCCACCATTGGAGCGCTGGACCATCTCTTCGCGCAGCGCGGGGTCCATACCTGCATCAATCTCATTGAGCTCGACACCCTTGTCCTTGAGCACCTGCAAAGCGCGGGTGCAGTAAGGGCAGAATGCGCGGGTATAAATCGTAACCTTCGCCATGGGGCGAAATCCTTTCGTCAAAGCGGGACATTTCAGGACAAGTCTGACCTGAGCCCGTCACCAAACCGTTATATGGTGACATCCGTGGCGCGGACAACGCGCGCCAGCACCAGAACGTCGATCTGCCGCGCGCCTGCTCGTTTCAGCGCCCGTGTGCAGGCGTTCAGCGTCGCGCCAGTTGTCAGCACGTCATCGACCAGCAGGATACGCCGCCCTTCCTCCAGTTTGCGGCGGCTGGCGCGCACATCGAAGGCGCCGGTTACATTCCGCCGCCGCGCGCGGTTCGAGAGCCCCGCCTGGCTGGGCGTGCGCCGCTTCCGCTTGAGCGCATCGACCGACACGCGCCGGCCGGACGCCTCCCCGATGGCCTGCGCCAGCCAGGCAGACTGGTTGAACCCGCGCATGACAAGGCGGGTATAGTGCAGCGGCACCGGCACGATCAGATCTGCCTCATCGGCCAGCGCGCCGCCGGCCTGCACCATCCAGCCCGAAAGGGTCTCCAGGCCGTCCCGGCGCCCGGCCCGCTTGAGATCAAGCACGGGGCGGCGGGAGACATCGTCATAAACGAACGCCGCCCGCGCCCGGCCCCAGCGGGGCGGGCGGGCCATGCAGGCGGGGCATTCGGCGTCCGGGCCCGCGTCAAAGTCCTGCGGAACACCGCAGCGATTGCAGACGGGGTCTGTAATGAAACGGATTTTCGTGAACTCATCCGGGCGCAAGGGGCCCGCGCCCTCGCCCCGGTCTCCGCTGATCAGGGACCGCGGCGGCCACAGGAAATCCCGCGTCCGGCGGAATAGGCCCTTGGCCGCAAGCCTGCCAGCCTTCATATCCGCGTCCATGTCCCCCGCCGCTCCTCCGCAGATTTTCGACCGCGACAAGCTCAAAGCTCGCCGGCAGACCTTTGCCCGGCACTTTCAGGACTATGACTTCCTGCGCGCCCGCGTGTCGAGCGATCTTGAAACCCGCGTGGCCGACACGCCGCGCATTTTCGAGGCCGCACTGGAACTGGGCGGCGCCAATGGCGGTCTCTCCGAGACACTTCTGGGACAAAACAGGACAAAATCGGTCACCATTGCCGACACGGCAGACGCGTTTCTCGATGCCGCCCGCGCACGCGGACTAGACGCCGTCTTTGCCGATCCCGAAGCGCTGCCTTTTGAAGCGGAACGGTTCGACCTGATTGTCTCTCCCCTCATTCTGCATTGGGTGAACGATCTTCCAGGCGCCCTGGTGCAGATCCGCCGCGCGCTCAAACCCGATGGCCTGTTCCTCGGCGCCCTCTTCGGCGCGGGCACGCTGGCAGAACTGCGCGAAGTGCTCAGCGAGGCGGAAAGCGAGCTGATGGGCGGTCTCAGCCCGCGCCTTTCCCCGCTTCCGGGGTTGCGGGACATGGCAAGCCTGCTCCAGCGCGCTGGCTTTGCCCTGCCGGTGGTTGACCGGGATACCGTGACCGTCCGCTACAGGGAGCCTGAAGGCCTCTTCCGCGATCTCAAAGGGATGGGCGAACGCGCCGCCTTCGCGCGGGGGGTCGGCCGCCCCCTGCCCCGGCGGGTGCTCGCCAGGGCCATGGCACTTTACCGGGAACGGTTCTCTGATCCCGATGGCCGCGTGCGCGCCACCTTCGAGATCGTGCACCTGTCAGGCTGGGCGCCGGCGCCGGGCCAGCCAAAGCCGCTGAGACCGGGCAGCGCAAAGGCCAGCATGGCCGACGCGGTGAAGCGGGCGGGACAATCTGGAAAAGATAGCTGAGGCAGGCTCAGGCCTGGACGAGGTTATCCTCGACCGTCTGGTAGATTTCGTTATTTGCGTCCGCAAAAGCCGTCACGCCGCCGATAATGGCAAGCACCATCAGGCCAGCAATGAGCCCGTATTCAATCGCCGTTGCGCCGCGCTCGTCGCGTGCAAGGCGCAGCATCAGGGTCTTGGTCAGGCGCATCACAGCTCCGCTTGGGCTTGCTCCAGCAACCAGTCGAACAGAGGCAGGTCTGCCGGTGGCGCCGGATAGTCTCGCAGCCTTGCAGGCTCGACCCAGGCGATGGCTTGCCCCTCGCGCGGATGAATTACCCCGGTCCAGCTTTCACAGCCATAAAGTGGCATGAGAAGGTGAAAGTCGGGGTAAGTGAAGCTGGCAAATGTCAGCGGTTTGAGTGCCTCTTCCTTAACCACAATGGAGAGCTCCTCGTGAAGCTCGCGCGCCAGCGCCGCCTCCGGCGTCTCGCCCGGATCAACCTTGCCACCAGGAAACTCCCACAGCCCGGCGAGCTGCTTGCCTTCCGGGCGCTGGGCGAGAAGGATACGGCCCGTCTCGTCTTTCAGCGCGGCCGCCACCACCAGCAGGAGACGCTGGCTCATGTCCGGTAGGCGCCGTTGATGTCGACATAGCCGTGGGTCAGATCGCAGGTCCACACAGTTGCCCGGCCGGTCCCGGCACCCACCGACACACGGATCGCAAACTCCGCCTTGGCAAACACCGCGCTGGCCGCCGCCTCGTCATAATCGGGCGCCCGCGCGCCATCCCTGGCCACCTGAACATCATCAAACCAGATCGCCAGCCGGTCGGCCTCAATCGGCTCATACGCCTTGCCAACCGCCATGACGATCCGGCCCCAATTGGCGTCGCCGGCCGCCATCGCGGTCTTGATCAGCGGGGAATTGGCAATCTCGCAGGCAATCTTCTTGGCAGAGGCCGGGGACGCGGCGTCCTCCACCGTAATCGTGGCGACCTTGCTGGCTCCTTCCCCATCCTTCACCACCTGCATCGCCAGATCGAGGCAGACGGTCTTCAGCGCCGCCGTAAACGTCCGGAAGCGCAAGTCTTCCTCGGACGTCACCGGCGCCATGCCGCTCGCGCCCGTGGCAAACACCATCAGCGTGTCGGAGGTGGAGGTGTCCCCATCAACGGTAATCGAATTGAACGTCTCGTCCGCCACCTGCTTCAGCGCGCTCTGGAGCAGCTCCGGGGCAATGGCCGCATCGGTGAATACGTAAGACAGCATCGTCGCCATGTTCGGCGCAATCATGCCCGAGCCTTTGGCGATCCCGGCAAAGCGCACCTCGGCACCCTCAATGCTGGCCACCGTCCCGGCGCCCTTGGGATAGGTGTCGGTCGTCATGAACGCCCGCGCCAGCTTCTCCCAATCGGGCGCGCCAAGTTTTCCCGCCAGATCCGGCACAAACGCGCCCACATAGTTCGGGTCGCTCAATGGCTCGCCGATCACGCCCGTCGCCGCCAGGAAGCACTGCTCCTTCGCCACGCCCAGCGTCTGCGCCAGCGCCGTCAGCGTCGCCTCATTCTTCAGCACGCCCTTCGGCCCGGTAAACGCATTGGAATTGCCCGAATTGGCAATCAGCGCCGCTGCCTTGCCGCCGCCTGCCTCCAGCGCCTCCCGGCACCAGCGCACATCCGCCGACGCCGTCAGCGAGCGCGTATACACCCCGGCGCAGGTCGTGCCCGGATCAAAGGTCACGAGAAACACGTCATCGCGCTCAATGCCCCGGCGCGCATAAAAGCCACGGCTGCCAGAGGCCGCCTTCAGGCCGCGCGCAGCAGGAAGCGCCGGAAAGCTGGCCGGCGCAAAGGGCGAAGGGGTAAGGTTCACAATTCATCTCCAGTGAGGGCTTTGGCCGAAGGCTCGGGCGCGTTTTCCGGCGCATAATCTGCTCCGCCGCCTTCCTCAATACGTGCCTCGGTGCGCAGGCGGCGCAGAATGCGGCTCACCTCGCTCAGCGTCAGGAAGGTCGCGATTTCCGGGCGCATCTCGTCGCGCGTCTTGGGCGGCTCGGTGCGCCGGTCCTTGACCTTCACGATCCGCCAGCTGCCCTCTGCCTCAAACGGCGGGGCCACCTCCCCCACCGGCGTATTGGCAATCACCACCGGATAGGGATCGGGCAGATCATTGGGCGATACAAACCCCAGATCGCCATTTTCCATCCGCGTGGCGCTGTCATTGGAATGGTTGAACACCAGGCTCTCGAACGCCTCGCCCGCCTGCACGCGCAGCCAGACGGCCTCGGCCTCTTCCTCGGTATCCGTCACAATATGCGCCACCGAGACTTCATCATTCACCTGCTGCAACCGCACCTGCTCGGCATACATCCGGTCGATCATCTCATCGGTGACCTGCTCGGCCACGACGCTTTCCACAAGAAGGTTCCCCATGATGCGCTCCTGCGCCATCTCCAGACGGCGCATTCCGGCGGGGTCTTTCTCCAGCCCCAGGCGCTTGGCCTCCTGTGCCATCAGCTTCTGGTCGATCAGCTGGTCGAGCACCTGTTTGTAGGCCTCGTCCTCCGCCCGCAGCGACGCGCCGGAGACCACCAGCCCGCGCGCGACTGCCTCAACCTCGACATCGGCGGTGTAAATTGCCTCGCCATTCACCGTGGCGGCCACCTCGCGGCTGACCTCCCTGGGTTCTTCCAGCTGAAAGCCTTCCTGCGAGCACCCTGCCAGCGTCAAAGCGGCCATAACGGCGCAAAAAGCTGTAAAATCAGCACACCTGCGGATCATCGGCTTCCCCTCCTGGGCTGAAGGCGCCGCATTGACACCCCTTGGCGGCGTTCTTAAGTCTGCCCCGCGCGCTGGTCGAGTGGTTTCATCCGGTAATGGCGCGGTGGGAGAACCCGGAAAAGTCCTGTAAGATGTCTGTCAGGACAAGAAATTTTTACCCGAACTGGTTGGTGCTGCTTACATGCTTTCCATAGCCCGCAAGATCTTCGGAACCGTCAACGATCGCAAACTCAAGCCCCTGCAGGCCCGGGTAAACCGGATCAACGCACTTGAGCCGATCATGGAGGCGCTGTCCGATCAGTCCCTCAAGGGCAAGACGGCCGAATTCCGCAAACGCCTCGCTGATGGCGCGACCCTCGACAGCCTCCTGGAAGAGGCCTTCGCCGTGGTCCGCGAAGCCGCCAAGCGCGTCAACAACATGCGCCATTTCGATGTGCAGCTGATGGGGGGCATGATCCTTCATTCCGGCGCCATCGCCGAAATGCGCACCGGTGAGGGCAAGACGCTTGTCGCCACGCTCGCCGCCTATCTCAACGCCCTTGAAGGCAAGGGCGTCCACGTCATCACGGTGAACGACTATCTCGCCCGCCGCGACGCAGACTGGATGGGCCGCATCTATGGCGCGCTCGGCATGTCGACCGGCGTGATTGTGCACGGCGTCTCTGATGAACAGCGCAAGGCCGGCTACGCCGCCGACATCACCTACGGAACGAACAATGAGTTCGGCTTCGACTATCTGCGCGACAACATGAAATACTCGCTCGACCAGATGGCCCAGCGCGGACACCACTACGCCATCGTCGATGAGGTCGACTCGATCCTGATCGATGAAGCGCGCACGCCGCTGATCATCTCCGGCCCGACCGATGACCGCTCCGAGCTGTACATGGCCGTCGACGCTCTGATCCCGCGCCTGGAAGACAGCGATTTCGAGCTGGACGAAAAACAGCGCTCGGTCGTCTTCACCGAGACCGGCAGCGAGAAAATGGAAGAATGGCTGACCGAGGCCGGCGTTCTGGAAGGCTCCCTGTGGGAACCATCCAACATCTCGCTCGTCCACCACTCGAACCAGGCTCTGCGGGCCCACAAGCTCTATGCCCGCGACAAGGACTATATCGTCAAGGACGATTCGGTCATGCTGATCGACGAGTTCAGCGGACGGATGATGGAAGGCCGCCGCCTCTCCGAAGGCCTCCACCAGGCCATCGAGGCGAAAGAGCGCGTCGACATCAAGCCCGAGAACCAGACGCTGGCTTCGATCACCTTCCAGAACTATTTCCGCCTCTACAAGAAACTGGCCGGGATGACCGGTACGGCGCTGACCGAGGCGTCCGAATTTGCCGACATCTACAAACTGGAAGTGGTTGATCTGCCCACGAACAGGCCCGTCCGCCGCCTCGACGAAGACGATGTCGTCTACCGCACCGCCAAGGCGAAATATAACGAGATCATCAAGGAAGTCCGCGCGGCCAATGCCAAGGCCCAGCCGATCCTTCTGGGCACGGCCTCGATCGAAAAATCCGAACTGCTCTCCCACCTGCTCACCGCGCAGCGCATTCCGCATAAAGTGCTGAACGCCCGCCACCACGAGCAGGAAGCCTTCATCGTGGCCGAGGCCGGTGTGCCCGGCGCGGTCACCGTCGCCACCAACATGGCTGGCCGCGGCACCGATATTCAGCTCGGCGGCAATTTCGACATGCGCCTCGAGAATGAGCGCGCGGCGAAGGAAAAGGCGCTTGGCCGCGAACTTTCCGAAGGCGAAACCTCGCTGCTCGGCGCGCAGATCCGGGCCGACATCGAAGTGAAGAAAAAGCAGGCGCTGGACGCCGGCGGTCTTTATGTTCTGGGCACGGAGCGTCACGAAAGCCGCCGGATCGACAACCAGCTACGCGGCCGGACAGGCCGTCAGGGTGACCCCGGCAAGTCGAAATTCTACATCTCCATCGAAGATGATCTGATGCGCATCTTTGCCGCTGACCGGATGGACGCTGTCATGCGCCGCCTCGGCATCAAGGAAGACGAGGGCATCACCCACCCCTGGATGAACAAGGCGATGGAAACGTCGCAGAAGAAGATCGAGGAACGCAACTTCGAGATCCGCAAGAACGTCCTCAAATATGACGACGTGATCAACGATCAGCGTAAGGCGATCTTCGAGCAGCGTATGGAATTCCTGCGCTCCGATGATGTGTCCGACGTGATCGAGGAAATGCGCGAAAGCGTGATCGAGGCGCTGGTTGCCCGCACGATGCCGGAAAAGGCGTATGCGGAGCAATGGGACATCACCGGCCTTGAAGAAAGCCTGAAAACCGATCTGGCGCTCGACCTGCCGGTCCGCGAATGGGCCGCTGAAGAGGGCGTTGCCAACGAAGAGATCGCCGGCCGCATCCGCGAGGCGGTTGAGGGCCAGTATGCCGAGCTTACCCGCCTCATCGGTGAGCCGCAGATGCGCCGCATCGAGAAGCAGTTCCTGCTTCAGGTGCTCGACATGCGCTGGCGCGAACACCTGCAGCAGATCGACCAGCTGCGCTCGGTGATCCACCTGCGCTCCTATGGCCAGCGCGATCCGCTCAACGAGTTCAAGCGCGAAGCCTTTAACCTGTTCGACACGCTGCTCGGCGAGCTGCGCGCCACGGTCACCCGGTCGCTGATGCATATCCGCGTCCAGCAGGCGCCGCAGCAACAACCCCAGCAGGTTGCCCCGCCGCCGCGCCCGCAACCGCCACAGCCGGCCCCCCAGCCGCCTCAGCAGATACGCGAGACCAAGCTCGACCCCGACACCGGCGTCAACGAGATGAACCCCGCCGACAAGACCCAGCCGCCCGGCCCTGCACTGCACCAGGCCGAAGACGACTGGACCAACACCCCGCGCAATTCGGCCTGCCCCTGCGGCTCGGGCAAAAAATACAAACATTGCCACGGCGCGATCGAAACCCAGAAAGCCTGATCGGCGCTTCTGACACGCGAAACGGAACTGTGCGCCCCGCCCCCAAGGTGGGACGTACCCCGTTTCAGGGGGATGCCCGCTCCGGCGTCTGCGCTAAGCTGGAGGCCATGAAACACGCGCTCTTTCTGGCTGCCCTGCCGGCCCTCCTCGCCCTGCCCGCCCTTGCCGATGTCAAACCGGCCGACGCCGCCCCCTTTGCCGGGTCCTGGCAGATTGCCTTCCCGGACGGCGAAGGCGTCATCGTCAACGTGCCCCAGGTTTCCTGCGAGGACCCCGCCGTCATCACGCAGCTGGACGAGGACACCCTCCACGCCCGCACACCCGGCGGCGACATGGGCGCCTGGGACGTGAAGGCCTTTGGCGGACGCTTCCCCTGGTGGCGCGAGGACGGGGCCTCGCTGGTCGCCGACTGGGTCCGGGACGACGCCTTCCTCCTCGCCGGGAAGGACGCCACCGGCATCCAGACCGACTGGGCAAACGCCAAGCAATGGACCCGCTGCCCCGCCGCCGCGGAGTAAAAAGCGCCCCGTGCGGCATCGCGGTTGGAGTTTTTTGAACCTGCCGTTGGAGTTTTTCGGGCGCTCGTTGGAGTTTTTCCTGGAGTTTTTTGGAGTTTTCCGGCGCGTCTCGCCCGGCAAAATTCCCCTCAGGGGCGAGTGTCTATCCCGTGGATAAGTCCCTTACCCAACCCGGCCGCGCCCGCCCTGCCGGGCAAGCCACACGCCCCCCAGGATCAGCGCAAAGGCCAGCGCCGCGTTCCAGCTCTGGGTTTCCCGAAAGAACAGCCAGCCGAATGCCGCCCCCACCACCGGCACCGAATAGCCCGTCAGCGACTGGAACGTCGCCCCTGCCCGCGCCACCAGCGCCATATAGAGGGCCTGCGCGATGCCCGAGGGGCCCAGCCCCAGCCCTGCCACAGCCGCCCAGTGGTGCCAGTCTGCCTCGACCTCGGACGGGTGCACCGTCAGCGCCAGCGGCCAGGAGACCACCGCCGAGACGGTGACAAAGCCCGCCGCCAGCGGGATCGCATCCATCTTGGGCGCGGCGCGGGCAATCAGCGTGCTGGCGGAGAATGACAGCGTCGCCAGCAGCAGCAGCAATTGCGCCGTCACGCTGGCGGAGCCGAAATGGCGCACAGCATCGGGCCCGAACAGCGCCAGAACCCCCGCAAAGCCGAGCAATACGCCCAGCCCGGTGTTCCGCGTCATGCGTTCGTCGGCAAAAAACAGGGTCGCGCCCAGTACCACAAAGACCGGCGCGGCCGCCGTATAGAGCGCTGCCAGGCTGGAATCGACCGTCTGCTGGGCCACGGTGATCAGGAAGAACGGCACCAGCGAGCCGACCACCCCCATGGCGCCGATCACGCCCCAGCGGCGCAGGTCCGAGAAAGGCGGCAGGCGCTTGCCCATCACCAGCATCAGCGTCAGCAGCACGATTGCCCCGCCGGTCAGGCGCCCCGGCAGCACCCATTCAGGCGGCAGGCCTTCCAGCGTCCCCTTGCCGACCGCCACGCGCGTCAGCCCATAGGCGCCGGCCCAGAGAGTTGTCAGGGTGGCAAACAGAATCCAGACGATGGCCGGGCGTGCGATCTTCGCCCCCGGCAGAGATGCCTCTGTCATCGTTGTCCTCCCCGCAGCGTCGAGCGCCACTTGTTGTCCCTCCGGACTAGCACGCAGCTTGCAAGCGGCAAGGCGTCAAATCCCGTTTGTCCCGTTTCGCGTCGCAGTACCGCACCGTGCGGGGTGGACGTGACCGGCACACCCATTTAAAGGGGCGCAAGCCTGTGAATTTGCTCGCCCAAGAGGAGAAATAAAGATGACCGTTCGTGTTGCCATCAACGGATTCGGCCGCATCGGCCGCCTGGTTCTGCGCTCGATCATCGAACATGGCCGGACTGATATTGAAGTCGTGGCCATTAATGATCTGGGGCCGGTTGAAACCAACGCCCACCTGCTGCGTTTCGATTCGGTACATGGCCGTTTCCCGGCAGATGTGAAAGTTGACGGTGACAAGATCGTCATCAACGGCAAGCCAATCCTGGTGACCGCGATCCGCGATCCCAAGGACCTGCCCCACCGCGAGCTTGACGTCGACATCGCGATGGAATGCACCGGCATCTTCACCTCGAAGGACAAGGCCGAGGCCCACCTCGCCGCCGGCGCCAAGCGCGTGCTGGTCTCTGCCCCCGCAGACGGCGCAGACCTGACCGTCGTTTATGGCGTCAACCACGACAAGCTCAAGAAAGAGCACATGGTCGTCTCCAACGCCTCGTGCACCACCAACTGCCTTGCTCCCGTGGCCTTCGTCCTGAACAAGGCCGTGGGCATCGACAAGGGCATGATGACGACGATCCATTCGTACACGAATGACCAGCCTTCGCTCGACCAGATGCACAAGGACCTCTACCGGGCCCGCGCCGCGTCTCTCTCGATGATCCCGACCTCGACCGGCGCCGCCAAGGCTGTCGGCCTCGTGCTGCCGGAACTCAAGGGCAAGCTGGACGGCATCTCCGTGCGCGTGCCAACGCCGAACGTTTCGCTGGTTGACCTGAAATTCATCGCCAAGAAATCCACCACAGCCGAAGAGATCAACGCAGCGATCATCGCGGCGGCAGACGCTGGCCCGCTGAAAGGCATCCTTGGCTACACGGACGTCCCCAACGTGTCGTCAGACTTCATCCATGACGACCGTTCCTCGATCTTCCACCTTGACCAGACCAAAGTCATGGACGGCAATTTCGTCTCGATCATGACCTGGTATGACAATGAGTGGGGTTTCTCGACCCGCATGGCCGACACCGCCATTGCGATCGCGAAGCTGATCTGAAAACCCCTCCCCCGCCGCTCGCTCCTGCGCGATGGCGGGGGCCCCAGCGGCGGCATTTCATCAGACCTCACGCGCCCTCCGCATTCGCGCCGGGGGACACCGGAGAATGACTATGCCCTCGTTCAAACGCATCCCCGATGCAGGAAACCTCACCGGCAAGGTCGCGCTCGTCCGCGTTGACTTCAATGTGCCGATGGAAAACGGTCTGGTGACGGATGATACGCGCCTGCGCGCCGCCGTCGATACCGTCCAGTCGCTGCGCACGGCCGGCGCCAAGGTCGCCCTGCTGGCCCACTTTGGCCGCCCCAAGGGCGAGCGCGTCGCCGAGATGAGCCTCGCCCCGATTGCCGGCGCCTTTGCCAAAGTGCTCGGCGCAAATGTCAGCTTCGTTGCCGACTGCAAGGGCGATCATGTGAAATCGGCCATTGCGGACCTTCTGCCCGCCGGCGTGATCCTTCTGGAAAACACGCGCTTCTACAAAGGCGAGGAAAAAGGCGACATGGAGCTGGCAAAGGAAATCGCCGCTCTGGGCGACCTCTATGTCAACGACGCCTTCTCCGCCGCCCACCGCCGCCATGTCTCGACCGCTGTTCTGGCGGATCTTCTGCCCGCCTATGCCGGCGTGACGATGGAAGCCGAACTCGATGCGCTCGACAAGGCGCTGGGCGCGCCGGAGCGTCCGGTCATGGCCATCGTCGGCGGGGCAAAGGTCTCCTCCAAGATCGACCTTCTGAAAAACCTCGTCTCCAAGGTCGACATGCTCGCGATTGGCGGGGGCATGGCCAACACGTTTCTCGCCGCAGACGGCGTGAATGTCGGCAAGTCGCTCTGCGAGCATGATCTTGCCCCGACCGTCCGGGAAATCCAGGCGGCGGCCAAGGCGGCGGGCTGCGAAATCCTTCTGCCGAAGGACGTTGTCGTGGCGAAGGAATTCAAAGCCAATGCCGAAAACCGCACCTGCGGGCTGAATGAAATCGGCGCCGACGAAATGGTGCTCGACGCGGGCGCGGCGACCATAACCTACCTCTCCGAAGCGCTTGGCCGCGCCAAGACCGTGATCTGGAACGGCCCTCTCGGCGCCTTCGAGATGACGCCTTTTGACACCGCAACGGTGAAAGTCGCCGAAACAGCCGCCAAACTCGCCAAGTCCGGCGCGCTGGTTGCCGTGGCAGGCGGAGGCGATACGGTGGCCGCGCTTAACCATGCCGGCGTCGCCCAGGATTTCACCTTCATCTCCACCGCAGGCGGAGCTTTCCTGGAATGGATGGAAGGCAAGGAACTGCCAGGCGTTGAAGCCTTGCTGAAATAGAGCGGCCCACGCGGCGCAGATTTTGCATTGAGCCGCCACAAAGCGGACAAAAATCCGAGCCAGTAGCCAACACACGAACGAACGTACCGGGACACAAAACTCATGCTGAATGCACAAATGGCGAAACAGGTGGCCGAAAAGCCAGGCTTTATCGCGGCCCTTGACCAATCTGGCGGCTCGACGCCCAAAGCCCTCCGCCTCTACGGCGTTGAGGAAAGCGCTTATAACAATGATGAGGAAATGTACGCCCTCATCCACCAGATGCGTGCCCGGATCATCAAATCGCCCGCCTTCACCGGCGAGCAGGTGGTCGGCGCCATCCTCTTCGAACGCACGATGGACGGCGAGATCGACGGCATTCCGACCGCAGAATATCTCTGGACCAAGCGCAGCGTCGTTCCCTTCCTCAAGGTCGACAAGGGCCTTGCCGACGAGAAAGACGGCGTGCAGCTGATGAAGCCGATGCCGGAGCTTGACGCGCTGCTGGAGCGCGCCGTTGCCAAAGGCATCTTCGGCACCAAGATGCGCTCGGTCATCAACGCGGCCAACGCCGAAGGTATCTCCGCCGTCGTTGCCCAGCAGTTTGATGTCGGCCGCCAGATCCTCGGCCACGGCCTGATGCCGATCATCGAGCCGGAAGTGACCATCACCATCGCCGACAAGGCCGAAGCAGAAGAAATCCTCCTCGCCGAAATCCTGAAACAGCTCGACGCGCTCGGCCATGACAAGCAGGTCATGCTGAAGCTCTCGCTGCCGGAGAAGGCAAACATCTACAAGCCGCTCGTCGACCATCCGCGCGTCATGCGCGTCGTGGCCCTCTCGGGCGGCTACAGCCGCGAAGAAGCCAACCGCAAGCTGGCTGAGAATACCGGCATCATCGCCTCTTTCTCGCGCGCGCTGACCGAAGGCCTCTCCGCCAAGCAGGCCGACAGCGATTTCGATGCCGTGCTCGGCGACACGATCCATTGCATCTGCGAAGCGTCCAAAGCCGGTTGATCCGATTGCCGCACCTCACGCCTCTTGAGGCGCGGGGAACACGCACCATCTCAAAAGCGCAGCGGGACCCCTCGCTGCGCTTTCTTAACGTCTGGAGGAACGCCCCCGTGAAATGCCCTGTCGATAATGAGACCCTGGTGATCGCGGAGCGCTCCGGCGTCGAGATTGACTATTGCCCCAAATGCCGCGGCGTGTGGCTCGACCGGGGCGAACTCGACAAGATCATCGACCGGGCAGCCACCGTCATTCCCGCTCCCGCCGTCCCGCATCCTGAAGCCCATCGCCCGGAACACTACCGCGATGAAGACCGCTTCCGCGACCGCGGCGATGATGACGACTGGAAACGCGGGAAAGGCAAACGCCACCGGCGCGAGAGCTTTCTCAGCGACCTGTTCGACTTCTGAAGGCGCCGCTCATGCTGGAAATGCGCCCCAACTGCGAATGCTGTGACCGCGACCTGCCGCCGGATGAACCGGGCGCGTTCATCTGCTCGTTCGAGTGCACCTTCTGCGACGAGTGCGCCGATGGTGACCTCGACGGGGTATGCCCCAATTGCCGGGGCGAGCTGGAGCCGCGCCCGATGCGCAAGGGCGCCGCGCTCGCGAAAAACCCGGCAAGCACCAAACGGGTGGTGAAGAAGGGGTAAGCCCGCCTTGCTGTTTGGCCCGTTCGAGCCCGATCAGGTCTTCGTGCCAGCTACCGGCGCGGCCGGCGAGAAGGGCGACTCGGCAAATTTCAGCGCCAGGCGGCGCGCCAGCGGCGCCACGACCAGGATCGCCGGATAAGCCAGCAGGAAGGCCACGCCCCAGGAGTGCATCCAGCGGCTGACAAAATCGGGCGGTATGCCGACATTCAGCGCGGTAATCGCTCCGGACATCAGGAAGCTCATGAAGAACGCCATGAACAGTCCGAACAGGGGCTGGAACAGGCGAACGGGCAATTTCTTTGACATGTCGGACCCCGGCTTGCTTTAAAGTTCCAATATAGAACTTTCATTCCTTTTCGCCAGAGGCATGCCCTCCGTTGACTTCCCCTCGCCCTCGCCGCAGAGGCTGCAGCCATGACTGACACCGCCCAACCCCGCCCGCGCACACGCCTGTACCTGATCACACCGCCACAGATCGGCGATGTGTCCGCCTTCCGGAAATCACTGGAGGAAACCCTCAGCGCCGGGGATGTGGCCTCATTGCAGCTGCGCCTCAAGGGCCAGGACGGCATGATAGATATGCAGGCCACGCAAGAGGTCGGCGCCGCCGTCACTGCGATGGCCCAGGAAGCCGGCGTCGCGGTCCTGATCAACGACGCCGCAGAGCTCTCCCGGCAGCTGGGCGCAGACGGGGTGCATCTCGGCTGGGACGACATGCCGGTGAAGACCGCGCGCGCCCTGCTCGGCCCGGACGCGATCATCGGCGCCACCGCCAAGAATTCCTATCACCGCGCCATGCAGGCGGGCGAAGACGGCGCCGACTATGTCGCCTTCGGCGCCTTCTATCCCACCACCACCAAGGAAGGCACCATACCTGCCGAGCTGGAGCTGCTGGAAGTCTGGCAGAGCGCGATGATCCTGCCCTGCGTGGCGATCGGGGGCATCACCGTCTCCAATGCGGCCCCGCTCGTGACAGCAGGCGCAGACTTCCTGGCCGTCTCCAGCGGGGTCTGGAACCATGAAGACGGGCCAGCCGCCGCCGTCCGGGCCTTCAACGCCCTCTTCGAGTCGCTGGCTTAAACTGGCCTCAGGCGCGCGCTCAGAGCGCAGGCGGGGTCTTGGCCACCTTGATGTCGCGCAGGTCGTCCGCCATGCGGAACAGCAGCATGTAAAGCTCGCAGACAAAGCGCCAGAACAGAAGCCCCACAACCGCGCCGATCAGCGAGGCAATCACCAGGCCGATGCCGCCAAAGAAGCTGTAGCTGACCATGGTGCCCAGGCCCGAAAGCACACCGGCAATCAGCCCCAGCACGATCCCGATCAGCCCGAGATAATAGAGGATCGTGATCAGCTTGGCGCCGATCAGCTTGTCGAATTTCAGGAATTGGTTCAGCACGGTTTCAGCCCTCCTTCGCTCGTGAATGCCCAGATTGCCGGGAGTTGACCCCCACGGCAACCTCCTTAAAATCGGCCCTGTCCATTAACACTCTGGCGCCTTGACCCTGAGCGATCAAAGGCTTACGCCCCCCGATCCCGCCATAAATGCGCCTAGACGAGACGTTCCCATGTCGAAACCATCCCCCGTTGGAGCCGTGATGATTGCCGCTGCCCTCGCTGCTGGCCGCAGCCTGGCGCGCGATTTTGGCGAAGTGGAAAACCTGCAGGTTTCGCGCAAAGGCCCGGCTGATTTCGTCACCAGCGCCGACATGCGCGCCGAAGAGATCATCCATGCCAGCCTCACCAAAGCCCGCCCCGGCTATGGCTTCCTCATGGAAGAGCGCGGCATCGTCGAAGGCACCGACAAATCCAACCGTTTCATCGTCGATCCCCTCGATGGCACGCTGAACTTCATGCACGGCCAGCCTCATTACGCCGTCTCCATCGGCCTGGAGCGCGATGGCAAGCCCTTCGCCGGCGTCGTGTTCGATGTCGCCAAGAACGAGATCTTCTGGGCCGAAGTCGGCCGCGGCGCCTGGCTCGACCAGCGCAAGCTGCGCGTTGCCGTCCGCAAGAAGCTCGGCGAAGCCGTCGTCGCCACCGGCACGCCCTGGATGGGCAAGAGCGAAGAAAGCCACATCACCTTTGCCCGCGAGATGGCCGCGATGACGCCGACCTGCGCCGGCATCCGCCGTTATGGCTCGGCTGCGCTGGACCTCGCCTGGGTGGCCGCCGGCCGCTTTGACGCCTTCTGGGAACACGGCCTGAAGCCCTGGGACATCGCTGCGGGCATCGTCCTCGTGCGCGAAGCAGGCGGCATTGTCGAAGAAATCAACGGCGGCGATGTAATGAAAACCGGCAGCATCCTGGCCGGCAACGAAGACATCGTACCCCCCGTGATGCACCAGCTGCGCCACGCGGCCTCCTTCGGCAAGGCCGCGAAGGTCTAGCCTTCGCCCTCCCCCGCGCTCCGCGCGCGCCGGACAGCCCCGATTATGACATGGCCCGTGCCCGATTATTTTCGGTGACGCGTGCGTCACCTATTTTAATCTGCGCAAAATCGCGTAGTCTCCCGGCCCATGACCCAGCTCGACACAGACATCCTCATCATCGGCGCCGGCCTCTCCGGCATTGGCGCCGCCGTCCACCTCACCAAGCGCAGCCCCGGCAAGCGCTACCGCATCTATGAGGCGCGCGACGCCATCGGCGGCACCTGGGATCTCTTCCGCTATCCCGGCATCCGCTCGGATTCGGACATGCACACGCTGGGCTATAATTTCAAACCCTGGACGGACGCCAAAGCCATCGCAGACGGCCCCTCCATCCGCCGCTATGTGAACACCACGGCCGATGAATACGGCGTCCGCAAGAACATCTCGTTCAATACCAAGATCGTGGCCGCCGACTGGTCGAGCGCCGATCAGGCATGGACCGTCACCAGCGAGAACGTAAAGACCGGCGCGCAGGAGAAAACCACCTGCCGGTTCCTCTTCATGTGCGGGGGCTATTACAGCTATGACAAAGGCTACCGCCCGGATTTCCCCGGCGAGGAAGCCTTCCGGGGCCAGATCATCCACCCGCAACACTGGCCCGAAGATCTCGACTATTCGGGCAAGAAAGTTGTCGTGATTGGCTCTGGCGCCACAGCGATGACGCTGGTGCCCTCGATGGCGGAGAAAGCCGGGCATGTCACGATGCTGCAACGCTCGCCCACCTATGTGGTCTCGCGCCCGGCTATGGACGGCTTTGCCAACTTCCTGCGCAAGGTCCTGCCCGATCAGTGGGCCTATAATCTCATCCGCTGGCGGAACGTTGCCTTCCAGCAATTCTTCTTCCGCCAGACGCGCACGAACCCGGCCAAGGCGCGTGAGCGCCTTCTTGGCATGGTGCGCGAAGAGCTTGGCCCAGACTATGATGTCGATAAACACTTCACGCCCACCTACAATCCGTGGGAACAGCGCCTCTGTCTCGTTCCGGACTCGGACCTTTTCAATTCCCTGAAATCGGGCAAGGCCAGCATCGAGACCGATCATATCGAGCGGTTTACCGAAACCGGCATCCTGCTCAAATCCGGCAAGGAACTTCCCGCCGACATCATCGTGACGGCCACCGGCCTCAACCTCATTTTCATGAACGGGGTGAATGTCTCGCTGGACGGCGCCAAGGTCGATCCCGGCCGGCTGCTCAACTACAAAGGCGTGATGCTGTCCAACGTGCCAAACCTGGCCGTCACCTTCGGTTACACCAACGCCTCCTGGACGCTGAAAGCCGACCTCACCAGCGAATATGTCAGCCGCCTGATCAATCTGATGGACGAGAAAGGCGCAACCTCCGCGATGCCCTATCTCGCCGCCTTCCCGAACGAGACCGAGCCGTTCGTGGACTTTTCCTCCGGCTACTTCCAGCGCGTCATGGACCAGTTCCCGCGCCAGCACACAGAAGCGCCCTGGAAGCTGAACCAGAACTATTTCGTCGACCGGAAAAACCTGCGCGACCTCCCCATCGAGGACGGCGTGATGCAGTTCCACATTCCTGCCGCCGCCACCAAGCCCAAACCGGCATTGCAAGCGGCGGAATAGCTGGCCAAGGAGGATAGGCGCGCGCCTATCCTCCGTCCGCACACCCCCTCAACGTGTCACCCCGGAATTTGCGCAGCAAATATCCGGGACCCAGAATCTACCCCACAACCCCCGTGTCATCCCGGCCAAAGCCGCGCAGCGGCTGCAGAGCCGGGACCTTCTCTCCGTTTGTATGCGGCCTCTCAGAAGGTCCCGGATCGGCCCTCCGGCCCGTCCGGGATGACACACTGAGAGAAAAACTTATCCGCCGGAGTTTCCCGCGCCGCCATCCTTGGCGCCATGTTCGATCACATGCCCCGCCCGGAACTCTGGACCCGCATCTTCGCCCTGCTGGGCGCGTTGCGGACCCTTTTGCGCGAGGCCGTCCCCGAACTCTTCGGTAACATCGCAGGCGACGCCCGCGCGCAACTCGTCGCCGTCACCTCGCTCGTGCGCCGCTACATCCACGTGCTCGCCGCAGACCTCGCTCTGCCGCCGCTGCCCGTTGGAGCCCCGGCAAAAACCTCCAACGAGACTCCCACAAAACTCCAATCGCGCCGCGAAGCCCCGTTCCGCCTCACGGAACTGATCAGCCCCTCCAAAGGCGCATCCGCCAGCGACGGCTCAGACACCCCCTTCATCCAATGGGCGATGATGCTGGAGGCCGCCCGGCGCCTCAACGCCGTCCTCGCCGACCCCAATAAACACGCCCTCCGCCTCGCGCGGCTCCTCCGCAAACGCAAAGGCGAAACCCTCAAGGAAGCGCCAGTCCCCGGCCACATCCTGCGCCGTCTCCCGCCCTGGACCGACGCGCTGCTCTGCCGGCTGGACGAAGAAGCAAGACCCGAAGCCTGGGCGGGGATCAACGCCCAAGGCCCCCCTCCGTTTTGCGCTTGAAGCGCAATTCACCTCCCCCGCTGCGCAGGGGAGGATAAGGGCGTGGTCCAATCCGGTAAGATGGGTAACAAAACAGACCGGGGACATGGGTAACAGATTTGCGAGGATGACCATCTGGAGGAGATGGTCATGGGTTGGAGGCAGACAGATCCGATGAACGAGCGTGTTGAGTTCATCGCGGCGTGGCTGAAGGGTGAGGACAGTGTGACAGAGCTGTCTGTGCGGTTCGATATATCGCGCAAGACGGCCTACAAATGGATTGAGCGTTACAAGGCTGCGGGGCCGGCGGGGCTTTATGATGTGTCTCGAGCCCCGCTTTGCCCGGCGGGCGGCACGCCACCGGAGCTGGCGTCCCGTGTGGTGACGCTCCGGCGGGCGCATCCTGCCTGGGGGCCGCGCAAGTTGAAGGCGCGTCTGGAGATGGATGATCCGGGTGTTGCCTGGCCAGCGGCTTCGACGATCGGTGACATTCTCAAGCGCGAAGGGCTTGTATCTCCGCGGCGGTTTCGCCGGCGCGCGGCGCCGATGACAACGCCCTTTGCGCAGGCGCATGCCCCCAACGATGTCTGGTGCATGGACTTCAAGGGCTGGTGGCGTACGGGCGATGGCCAACGCTGTGAGCCGTTCACGGTCTCGGACGCCCTGAGCCGGTATCTTCTGGTCTGCCAGCCTGTCGCGCGCACGGGCTATGATACGGTCTGGCCGGTACTGGCAAAGGCGTTCCGGGACCACGGCCTGCCGCGCGCCATCCGGTCAGACAATGGTCCGCCTTTCGGGTCTGTGGCGGCCGGGGGCCTGTCCCGTCTGGCGGTCAACTTTGTGAAGATGGGCATCTTCCCGGAACGGATCACCCCTGGAAAGCCGCAGGAGAATGGGCGCCATGAGCGTCTGCATCTGACCCTGAAGCGCGAAGCGGCCGATCCGGTCTCCCGCACACTTCGGGCGCAGGCCGCGCGCCTTGTCCGGTTCCGGAAATCCTACAATCATGAGCGTCCGCATGAGGCGCTCGGCCAGAAACCCCCGGCGGCGGTCTATGTGCCAAGCCCGCGCGTATGGGACGGCAAGCTTCGCGCCCCGGACTATCCTGGCGCCACCGAAACCCGCGCGGTCAGGCACGCCGGCACCATTAGATGGCGCGGCGCGGAACCCTTCATCTCCGAAGTGCTGATCGGGGAGCGCGTTGGCCTCTTCCGGACCGGCGAAGACCAATACGACGTCTACTTCGGCCCCATCCTCCTCGGACACATCGACCCGAAAAAACGCATGAACCGCATCAAGCCTGGCAGACCACGGAACATACCATGAAAACTGTAACCCATCTCCCCGGTCTCAAATGTTACCTATGTCCCCGGTTGCACAGCGTGCGCTGAAGATGAGAGGGCGCGGTTAATCTCACCCCCCATAGCCCTCACCCGGCCCTCAGACTAAACTCTCCCCTCCAACACAAAGGAGTCTCCCATGTGGCTTTGGATTTTATGGTGGTGTGTAGACGATCATCTGGCGGCAGCGCTCGAAACGCCCGGCCTCGGTAACCTGCCGATCTGGGTACCGCTGATCCTGTCGCTCGCCTTTTCCTTCTCCCTCGACGGCGCCATGAAGCGTGACCGGAAGAAGCAGAGCGTTATCCGTCAGCCTTCCGCAAACTGAAGGTCTGCCAGGCGCGCATAAAGGCCGCCCCGCGCAACGAGGCTGTCATGCGTGCCCTCTTCAACGATGCGGCCATGCTCCATCACGATGATGCGGTCGGCCCGCCGCACAGTGGAAAGGCGGTGGGCGATGACCAGCGTGGTGCGCCCCGTCGCAGCGTTCTCGATGGCGCGGCGCACAGCCGCTTCGCTTTCAGAATCGAGGGCAGAGGTTGCTTCATCCAGCAGCAGCACCGGCGCATTGCGCACCAGCGCGCGGGCAAGCGCAATGCGCTGGCGCTGGCCACCTGAAAGGCTGCGCCCCTTCTGGCCAAGCTCGGTCGCTAAGCCTTCCTTCTCGTCCAGGAAGCCCATCGCCTCGGCCATCCGCGCCGCCTGTTCCAGCAGCGCCTCATCGGCGGCCTCATCGCCAAACCGGATGTTCTCGGCCGCCGTGCCGGTAAACAGCGCCGACTCCTGCGGGGCATAGGCAAAACACCGGCGCCAGTCGCGCGGTTCTGCCTCTATCGAGGAAACGCCGTCCAGCCGGATGTCTCCCGCCTGCGGATCAAACAGCCGCAGCGCCAACCGGAAAACAGTCGTCTTCCCCGCCCCGCTCGGCCCGACCAAAGCAACAAACTCGCCGGGCTTCACATCCAGGGAGAAATCTTCCAGCGCAGACGCCGCGTTCTCACCATAGCGGAACGTCACCTTGTCAAAGGAGAGCGCGCCCTGCCCTTTTGCGGGAAGCGGTTTGGGCTGGGCAGGCGCTGAAATGTCCGGCACCGCGCGCAGCACTTCCGCCGCCCGGTCCGCCGCGCCGGCCGCCCGCATGAACTCGCCATAGACTTCCGCCAGCATGCCAAAGCCCGAACCGGCAAAGGCGGCATACATCACCATCGTAGCCAGATCGCCGAAGCTCATCTCCCCGCTCGCCACCGCGCGGGCACCCATCCACAGCACGGCGGTAAAGCCGCCGAACAGCAGCACGGAAACCAGCACGATCATGAGCGCGCGGGCGCCATTGCGGCGCATCGCGGCGGTGAATGTACCCTCCACCGCGCGCTGGAAGACCGAAAGCTGCCCGCCTTCCCGGCCATACGCCTGCACCAGTTCAATCGAGTCGAGCGTTTCGGCCGCCTCGGCCCCGGCATCGGAAAGACGCGCCTGCGCCTCGTTGGACATCTTACGGATGGTGCGCCCGATGATCATGATCGGCAGGATCGCAATCGGCAGCATCGCCAGAAGCGTCAGCCCCAGCTGCCAGTTGACCGCCAGCATCAGCACAAGCGCACCGGTCGTCGTCATCAGCGTGCGCGCCGCCAGCGACGCGGACGAGCCCAGGAACGTCTCAAGCAGGGTGATGTCAGCCGTCAGCCGCGACACCGCTTCGCCCGAGCGCATCCTGGCATGATAGGCCGGGGAAAGCCGCAAGAGATGGGCATAAAGATCCCGCCGCAGGTCGGCCGCGATACGTTCCCCGAAGCGGGAGACGAAATAAAACCGGATAGCCCCCAATACGCCGGAGCCGACCGCCGCAGCAAACACCCAGAGAAAGGCCTCATCGATCAACGCCTTGAGCAGCTCCGGGTCATTCCCCGCCCGCTGGCCAGCGTCGGCGGCGCGGCCCAGCAGCATCGGGATTGCCAGGCTGAGCGCAGCGGCCGCCACGAGAAACACGAGCGCAACAGAAACGGTGATCCAGTGCCGGCGCGCATAGGGCCAGAGCAGTGCCAGGGGCTTCAGGCTGCGTCCGCGCGGACGGCCGATCGCCTCCCCGCCTTCCGGCAGGGCTGTGCGGCGATCTTCCACGACATGGGCGCCTGTTTCGGCCATAAGCGGGGCAATTCTCCCTGTTTCAGACGGCTGTTGCCGAATCCCTGTCAGCGCCCCTTGCGGGCTCCGGGCCTTTCCCTTATACGGCCGTCTTCGAATTCCGGCTGAGACATGCCAGCGCACCCCGGTGCGTCAACCCATTCCGAACTGCTTATGAGAGAGAGGCCCAGGCCATGAAAAAAGAAGGGCATCCCGACTATCACTTCATCACCGTGGTGATGACCGATGGTACCGAGTACCAGACCCGCTCCACATGGGGCAAAGAGGGTGACCGTATGGTCCTCGACATCGACCCGAAAGTGCACCCGGCCTGGACCGGCGGCGAGGGCAAGTCCCTGGACCGCGGCGGCCGCGTTTCGCGCTTCAAGGACAAGTTCAAAGGCTTCGTGTAAGGCAATCTGCCTCTGCGCGATGTGTTGCGTGAAAAACCCCGGTCTCTGGCCGGGGTTTTTTCTTGGCCGGTTTTCAGCGCCGAAGTTTCAGGGCCAGCGCGATAAAGGGAACACACAGTTCCACGAAAGCACGCTCCAGCGGTCCTTTTGCGAACTTTCTGAAATAGCGGGCCAGGCTCTGAGCCTTGTGCGCCTGCACCGTCGCCGATGGCACATCGGACGTCGAGGTGTAATGAAGCGCGCCGGCCAGCGGCTGATAGATCACTGCGCCGCCCGCCTCGATGGCCCGGCGGCAGAGATCCACATCCTCCACGTGCAGGAAATAGCGTTCGTCAAAACCGCCCAGCATCTGGAAATCCGCACGCCGCATCATGAAGAACGCCCCGGAAATCGCGCCAACCCGCACAGAGCCCTGGGGCGCAGGCAGGGTTTCCAGCGTCCAGCGGGACAAACCGAGCGCCACAGGCAGCGTAAGCGTGTTGCGACGGGCGCCACGCTGTTCCTTGCCATCAACGCCAAAGATACGCCCGCCAACAATCGCAGGTCCAGCGGTACCCTCCAGGGCCTCTGCAAGCTGCTGAACCGAGCCGCGGCGAATGACGCAATCGGGATTGATGACCAGCAGAATGCTGGCCCCCGTTTCCAGCGCGGCGCGATTTACCGCGGCGCCAAAGCCCGGATTCTCCAGCCGGATGAGCTTCACCTTGCCTGCCGACGTGGTCACGAAAGTATCCAGCCAGGCTTGAACCTCAGCCGGGTTTCCGTTGTCCGCAATGATGATTTCGGAAATCGCCGGATCGGATTTCAGCGCATACAGGCATTCGGTCAGCCGCGGCCCGGTATGATAGCTGACGACAAGGGCGGCGACCGGAAACATCATGTCTGCTGCGCCGCCACCTTTCCGGACCTGTGCAGCAGGATCAGCATCGCGGCGCAAAGCGCCACCCCCGACCAGAACGCTTCGTTCCACACGCTGTAGGAAAAGTTGAAGATGCTGAATGCCGCGCCGGCCATGCCGGCAATGGCGAACGCAATCTCTGGCCGCAGCTCGGCCGGGCGCGGAATCCGGAACCCGATGATCGTAATCGCAAATGCGGCCAGCATGGCCCCGACAAATCCGGTCTCGGCCCATATCTGCAAGGGCATGTTATGGGGATGTCCGGGCACAACCGGATATTGCTGCCAGAAGTCCGGCAGCTGCCGGGCCCAGGCGGGATATTCGGCGAATGTCTCCCGCCAGGTCCGCGTCGCCATGAGACCATGTCCGGTATAAGGCGTCTCCCCGATCCGGTTGACCACCACTTCCCACGACCAGAACCGCGAACGGAAAGACGCCGGAAGCGCCCCGTCGAGCCCGGTCATGGCCCGGATAAACTGGCTGATCAGGAACGGGGCGGCGGCGAGATAGCCCGCGATCAGGCCGAACAGCCAGCGAAAACCCGTCTGCGGCAACAGCCGTATCAGGAGGAACCCTGCAATCATGCCGCAAATTGCAAAAACGGCGGAATGATTGTCGATCATCAGCGCGGCCAGCAGCGTCATCAAGGTCAGGCCCGAGGCGGCGAGCAGACCGGTCCGGTCGCCGCGCGCGCCAAACGCCGCCGCCAGGATCGGCAGGGCAACGGCGAAGCTGTTCATGTTCCGGCTGAAGTTCTGGACGCCGTTCACCAGGTCCTTCGGGTCATCGCCATAAATCATGGACAGGACAGGCCGGGCCAGCAGCGCGGAAAGAAACACCAGCACGCCCTGCAGGATCAGGATGGCGTAAATCCACCGTGTGGTGCGCGGCCCGAGCTCCGAACGCAGGGCGCCGGCAACCGTCAGGGTTGCGAACGCCGCTGTCAGAACCACAATGACGCTACGCGCGCCGATGCCGAAATTGCCCTCGAAGATATTGCCGCTCACCAGGTGCCGGGTTGCGGGCGACCAGGCCTCGCTGATCGCCGCCCAGCCGATGAAGGCCAGGGCCAAGATCGCATAGAGGGTTGGCGGCAAACGCGGACGAGCCAGAAAAATTGCTGCAATGCCGGTAAGCCCCAGCAGCGGCGCAAATCCCAGTGTTCCCAGCACCGCCAGAAGCGGCCAGAGCAGCAACAGGCCAGCGAAGACGGGTCCGTAAGCCATGCCAGACACTCTGACCACTGATGACGGGCTTGTCATCGGCCCTTAACTGCGGGCCCGCTTGAGATCCGGCGCGCGCGCCTCGTCTGCAAGGGCGACCAGCGCCTCGTCCAGAGAGATGATCTGCTGACCATTCGAACCCAGCCGCCGCAGCGCCAGTTTGCGATCTTCAGCTTCCCGCGCGCCCACAACGGCAATCACGGGAACCTTCTGAACCGAATGCTCACGGACCTTGTAGTTGATCGTCTCGTTGCGCTTGTCGACTTCGACGCGGAGCCCGGCCTTGCGCAGGGCAGCGGCGGCTTCCTCGGCATAGTCACCGGCCGCATCGGTGATGGCGGCGACGACGACCTGAACGGGCGACATCCAGAGGGGGAAGCTGCCGGCATAGTTCTCGATCAGAATGCCCATGAAGCGCTCGAACGTGCCGAACACCGCGCGGTGAAGCATCACCGGCCGGTGCTTGGCGCCGTCAGAGCCGGTATATTCGGCATCAAGACGTTCGGGCAGGACATAGTCGAGCTGAAACGTACCGCACTGCCAGGTGCGGCCGATGGCGTCGGTCAGGTGGAATTCGAGTTTCGGTCCGTAGAACGCGCCCTCCCCTTCCGCGATGGAGAAGGTCATCCCGGCCGCCGTCAGGGCGTCGGCGAGCGCTTTCTCTGCGCGGTCCCAGGTTTCGTCCGTACCCGCCCGCATTTCCGGCCGGGTCGCCAGCTTGTAGGAAATCTCCGACAGGCCGAAATCACCATAAACGGTTTCAAACAGTTTCAGGAACCGCAGGGTCTCGTCAGCGATCTGGTCTTCCCGGCAGAAGATGTGCGCATCATCCTGGGTCATCTGACGCACCCGCATCAGGCCATGCAGCGCGCCATGGGCTTCGTTGCGGTGGCAGCATCCAAACTCCGCCATGCGGATCGGCAGGTCGCGATAGGAGCGCTGGGCATTCTTGAAGATCTGGACATGCGCGGGGCAGTTCATCGGCTTCAGGGCCATCAGTTCGCCCTCCCCTGACAGGATCGGGGCGTCGCTCTCGGTCGAGGGGATCTCGTCGGGAACGACGAACATGTTCTCGCGGAACTTCGACCAGTGGCCGGACTTCTCCCAGAAGACGGAGTTCAGGAGTTGCGGCGTCTTGACCTCGACATAGCCGTCCGCGTCCTGCTGGCGGCGGATGTAGGCCTCCAGTTCGCGCCAGATCATGAAGCCTTTGGGATGCCAGAACACCGAGCCTTGCGCTTCTGGCTGGAAATGGAACAGGTCGAGCTGAGCGCCGAGCTTCCGGTGATCGCGTTTCTCGGCCTCTTCCAGGCGCGTGAGGTGGTCCTTGAGGTCTTTCTCATTGGCCCAGGCCGTGCCGTACATCCGCTGGAGCATTTCGTTGCGATGGTCGCCGCGCCAATAGGCCCCGGCGAGCTTCATCAGCTTGAACGCCTTGGGCAGCTTGCCCGTGGACGGCAGGTGTGGCCCGCGGCAAAGGTCAAACCATTTGCCCTGACGATAGACCGTGATCTGTTCGCCCGGCGGGATGATGTCGTCGATGATCTGGGCCTTGTACTCTTCGCCGAGGCTCTTGAACGTTGCGATTGCCTCGTCCTTGCCCAGAACCTCGCGCACGATCGGATAATCGGCGTCGACGATCTCGCGCATCCGGGCTTCGATCTTGTCGAAGTCGTCCGTCGAGAACGGCTCTTTCCGGGCAAAGTCATAGTAAAAGCCGTCATCAATGACCGGGCCGATGGTCACCTGCGTGTCAGGATAAAGTTCCTGCACCGCCTGGGCGAGGACGTGGGCCGCGTCGTGGCGGATCAGCTCCAGGCCTTCAGGGTCGCGGTCGGTGATGATGGCGACGCTGGCATCGCCTTCCAGCGGGCGGACAAGATCCCACATCTGGCCATCGACCTTGGCGGCGAGCGCCTTTTTGGCGAGGGATTTGGAAATCGACTCGGCAACATCGAGAGGCGAGGCACCTTCAGCATATTCGCGTTTGGAACCGTCGGGCAGCGTGACGTTTATCATGATCTTTTCAGTTTCTCAGGCGGGCCGCAGGGGTCTCCCGCGGTGGAATAGAAAGGGACCGGCTTCAAGGGCTACTTCAAGGCTTCTGGCGCCGCAGTGATTAACGCGGGATTGCCAGAATGCCCACCTGTGTTTTCAGGGCCGGCGCGATGAACTTTGCGGGTGCATGAACGGGGCGCAGCAAGGCGCTTCAGGGGTGCGTCATGCACCCTGACGAGTTCGCGGGGTGAACCCGGTGAGGAAACGTCCTGCGTTCATAAGGCTCATATGTCACGGCTCGGGCGGCGTTTCAACCAGGCCCCTCGGCCCCGATTTCCAGTCGCCATAGCGCCAGGGCTGCCAGAACGGTACGATAGGTTTCGTGTCCGGCGGGGGGTCAATACCGTGACTTCCACCCGGCCGGCAGCGGATGAACCGGGCGAGCGCCATCCATCCGCCGGGCCACCAGCCATGCCGGGCCACACATTCGGCCCCGAATTCACTACAGGTTGGCGTGTGCTGGCAGCGGGCGCCGAACAGCTGCAATGCCTGGCTGGGGCCATGCTTGTAGATGGCGAGAAGGGCGTAGGCGACCCGCCGGCGCAGGCGCATCAGACCGACGCGCGCGCGGCCAGGGCCGCTTCAATGGCCGCCACCGCCGCCTCGAAGGCCAGCAGGGTCGAAGCATGGCGCGGCGGGTAATCGGCAACCGGCTCAAGATGGCGCAGCTCCCAGAAACGGCCTTCAGGGGGCGGGCCGCCGGATTTCAGCATGGCGCTGAGCGCGTCCCGCGCGCTGCGGATTTCGCCAATGGTGGCGCCAATCGCGTTGGCGGAAAGAATGGACGTCGATGCCTGCCCCAGGGCACATGCCTTCGGATCGACTGCGATTTGCGTCACAACCTCCCCTGCCTCATCCAGGTTCAGCGAAACCTGCACGGTTGAGCCGCAAATGCGGGACACTTTCAGAGCAGAGCCTTCAGGGGATTGCAGCTCGCCGAGATGCGCAATGCCGGCAGCCAGCTCGAGTATCCGGTTGTGATAAAGTTCGCTCATGAGCCCCTAGATGGCCCCGGACGAGTTTCGCGGCAAGTGCCGGAAAAAAGGCCTGCCCGGCCCTCAAGTGAAGGGCGCCGGGCAGACTTTAAAGTCTAGAGGTGGAGAAATCAGGCCGAACGGCCATGGGGTGTCGATGCCGCCCGCATGACGTAGCGTCAACTTAACGATTGGTGAGATTGGAGACGCCCGTCAGAAGGGCCAAAGGGCCACCAGCCGGGGGGCAAGTTTCATTACCAGCAAAACCGCGCCGCCAAAGGCGCATCCCGCCAGCAAAAGCACAAAGCCGTCCCGCGCCGTCAGCGCGAGGCCGAACAGCAAAACAGTCAGGCTGGGCAGCAACGGGCCGAAAGGCACGAGCCCCAGCGGATAGGTGATCAGGGCCGCCAGCACACAGACAAGCGCAACGACCTGAATAAACGGAGGCTCGGTCAGAAATGTCAGGCGGGGCTTAACCAGCGCATCGACCATATGCGCGTAGCGCTCGCCCCCAGCGATCCCCTGAACGAGATGCGCGCGCTTGAACTTGAATTCCGTAACGCCTTTGGGAAGCCAGGGATGGCGAAAGCCAATCACGATCTGCAGGGCGAAAACCAGGATCACGGTTGCGATAAACCAGTTCGCGCCGGGAATGATCGTCAGGGGGCTGACGGCCAGAAATCCCAGAAGCAGGAAGACCGGGCCATGGGCGCGCCGGCCAATGGCCTGCAGCAGCTCGCTGACCGTAACGTCCTCGCCTTCCGTGTTGAGGACGAGCGAGCGCATCATGGTACGCAGGTTGGTGACGGGGACATTGGTGCCATTGCGGTTCATGGCGCGCCGGCATCCCTCTTCGCAGCAGCTGCGCCGTAGCGTTCGATCCGCGACTTGATCGTCAGGTCATCCTCCAGGGAAATGACATACAACCGGTCAAACTCGCCCGCCTCATCAATCGGCGGGCCGGGATCGGCGCCGATCAATGCCGCGAGCGCGTCTGTGGTGTTGGAATGGCCCACCACCAGTTTGACGCCGGGTGAACCGGTCAGTGTTTTTGCAAAAGCAGGCATTGCAGCAGGATCATAAATCTGAACGGGAAGACTCAGCGCCTCTGCCAGCGGGCGGGCGGTTTCCTCGGTGCGGCGCGTGGCAGTCGACCATATTTCTGTAACGCCCTCCTCGCCGAGACGTTCCGACAGAAGCTGCGCGCGGGACACGCCTGCGGCCGACAAGGCGGGATCGGGTCCCTTTTCCTTCTCTGCATGGCGAACGAGGAAAATCCGGGTCACATCCTCGGCGCCGGATACAGGGGCAACAGGTGTACTGCAGGCCGCAAGAACGCTCGCGGCAAGAAAAAAGACAAAACTGCGCCGGATCAGATGCGCCGCCATGTGCTGCCTGCTGGACCGTCCATGATTTCGACCCCCTCCTCTGCCAGCGCCTTGCGGATACGGTCCGCTTCGGCCCAGTCCTTGGCGACGCGTGCATCGACGCGGGCCTGCACCTGCGCGTCAATGCGGGAATTTTCGTCCGTATCGGCGCCCTGCTCCCATTCTTTGGGTGTTTTGGTCAGCAGGCCAAGCAGTTTCCCTGCCGCCAGAAGGTTTGCCCGGCCATTCGCCATGGCAACGGCATCTTTCAGATCAGCCGCTGTATTGGCTTCACTGGCGAGCCGTGCGAGCTCAGCGAGCGCGTCCGGCGTGCCGAGATCATCCTCCAGCGCGCGCAGAACGCCGGTGTCGCGCGCTTCGCCGCCGTCTGCTTCCCAGACCCGGCGCAGCGCGCCATAAATCCGGTCGAGCGTGGTCTTGGCCTGTTTCAGCAGGTCTTCGGTCCAGTCGAGCTGGGCGCGGTAATGGGCGGTCAGCAGCGCAAAACGCAGCACTTCGCCCGGCCAGGCCTTCAGCAGGTCGTGAACGGTCACGACATTCCCCAGCGATTTCGACATCTTCTCCCCGCCCATGTCGAGGAAGCCGTTATGCATCCAGTAGCGGGCGAGTTCTTCACCATGGGCGCATTCTGACTGAGCGATCTCGTTTTCATGATGCGGGAAGGTCAGGTCCACGCCGCCGCCATGAATGTCGATCGTGCGGCCAAGGTGTTTGGCTGCCATCGCCGAGCATTCGATGTGCCAGCCAGGGCGGCCGCGGCCCCAGGGGCTGTCCCAGATCGCGTCTTCGGGCTCGCCGGGCTTGGCAAACTTCCACAGCGCAAAGTCCGAAGGATCGCGCTTGTCTTCATCCACGGCCACGCGCGCGCCGGCTTCATTATCCTCGGGCTTGCGTCCTGAGAGACGCCCGTAATCGGGCATCGAGGGCACAGAGAACCAGACGCCGGTGTCGCCGACATAGGCGTATTTCTTGCGGATGAGCTTTTCGATGATCTCGATCATTTCGGGCACATGGCCCGTCGCCCAAGGCTCGATGGTAGGGGCGATGACGTTCAGCGCCTCTACATCGGCGTTATAAATGGCCGCATATTTCTGTGTGATGGCCGAAATCGGCTCGCCGCTGGCCACGCTGGCTGCGATGATCTTGTCTTCGATGTCCGTGATATTGCGCGCATAGACGATCGCATCTTCACCATAACGGGCCATCAGAACGCGCCGCAGCACATCAAACACCACCGGTGGACGCGCATTCCCGATGTGGGCGTAATTATACACCGTCGGGCCGCAGACATACAGGGTAACCCGCTTCGCGTCCTGGGGCTCGAAGACGCGCTTCTTGCGCGCGGCAGTGTCATAAATGCGGAGGGTCATCGTATCTCTTGGATCGGGAATGTCGTGAAATCAGCGCGCGAGCTATTGGCGTCCGGGCAGCCCTATGACCCGTTGCAGCCTCAGCAGCAACAGGGACGGCGGGAAGAATATGCAAAAGCGGTTCTCGACATGGCGCCGTGCGTATCACTTTCCGCTGCGAAAGCCAAGAAATCCGTGATCCGGCCGCCAGGTTTCCCCGTAGAAAGCGCTGGAAACAAAGACCTGCCGGGCCTATGTATCCTCACATCGCCCTGAGGGTATCAACTCCGGGCGGGCGTTAAGTCCGGGCAAGAGAGCGTCAAAGACTCTCAAGGGATGCCCCGGCTCGACCCCCGTCCCTCAGTGAAGGAAAATGCAGTGGCTATGGACGCCGTTACTCCAAAAAAAGACATTCCGCGCCCGGATTCCGTGCGCCGCCCCTCTCAACAGGAAGCCGAAGAAGCCGTGCGCACGCTCATCGCGTGGGCAGGGGATGATCCGGCCCGTGAAGGCCTGATCGACACGCCCAAGCGCGTCGTCAACGCCTATAAAGAGTGGTTTGAAGGCTATGGCGAAGACCCGGTAAAATATCTCAGCCGGACCTTCGAGGATGTGCAGGGCTATGACGACATCGTCATGCTGCGCAACATCGAGGTGGAAAGCCATTGCGAGCACCATATCGCGCCCTTCATCGGCAAGGCGTTCATCGCCTATAAGCCGTCGACGGCGGTTGTGGGCATTTCAAAGCTTGCCCGCGTGGTCGAGATCTTCGCCAAGCGCCTGCAGACGCAGGAAACGATGACGGCGCAGATTTGCGATGCCATCACCGAAAGCCTAGCGCCAATGGGAACAGCCGTGTTCATCGAAGCCGAGCATCAGTGCATGTCCACCCGCGGCGTTCACCACAAGCATGTGACCACGATCACCACGCAGTTTACCGGCGTGTTCAAATCCGATGCGGATTTGCGCAACCGGTTCCTGAACATGTGCGGCCAGACGGTCTGAATTTCAGGCGCAGCCAAATTTTCAAACGCCCTGCCCGCGCGGCAGGGCGTTTTTCGTTCGGGCTCAGACGTGCGCCGCCAGCAATCTCTCATATGTGGCAAGCGCGCCCTCGGCAATGCGCGCTGCTTCGCCGGAAAGTTCCGGCAACGGCCCCGGCGGCGGGCCAAACCCGGTGGAGCGCCACACTGCATCATACCAGTGCGGCGCCCATGCGCCGTCTTCGGCACGCGGCCCCGCCGGCCAGCCGAGCATGGCGCTATCCCAGTCAAGGCCAATCGCCGCGCAAAGCCGGCGCAGGACGCCCTCGGGGTCTTGCAGAATATTGTCCGCGTCCACGATGACTGGCGCAGCGCCCAGAACTTCGCTGAGCTGTTGCCACAGCGCCTCCTGTTGCGGAAAGCCCATCGCCTCCGGGCTGAGCGCCTCCATCTTCCTGGCATAAGAAGCGACAACGCGCGCGGGATGACGAATGAGCAGTACGTGCTGCTCAATCCGGCCCAGCCAGTCCATCGGAATACCGCCGACCATGTGATGCACCATGTGCTTCTGGTAAAAGACGGTCTTGCCGCCAGGCACCGGGCCAGTGAGGTGGTCTATTACCTTTTGTGGATCCGCCTCATGCGCGGAGAATATTTCATCCGTCATCGGATGGCGAAGCCCGGTCAGCCGAAGATAGGCCGCGTAGAATGGCTCGTCGATGGCCGCTGTGTCTGCGCGCGCGCCGAAGGACCGCATCATCGTTGTCGAGAGGTTGCGCGGGCCCGACCACATGGCAATGCGCATCGGCGAAGCCTCAGACGATCGGCGTCAGGCTGCGAGCCTGAAGCGCCTTGTAAAGCTCACGCACGCGCCGGGAAATCGGCCCATCCTTGTGTTCAATCACCCGCCCATCAACCTCGCGCACAGGTGTGACGCCTGCAAATGTGCCGGTGATGAATGCTTCGTCTGCGGAATAGACGTCAAACAGCGAAAAGCGCTTCTCAAACACGGGGATGCCGGCCTCGCGACAAACCTGAATGATGTTCCCACGCGTGATGCCGCCCAGGCAGTATTCCGGCGGGCTCGTCCAGACCTCTCCATCGCGGACGATGAAGAAATGGGTTGAATTGCAGGTGGCAACAAAGCCCGCAGGATCGAGCATAAGGGCCTCATCCGCGCCGGCCTTGTCGGCCTGGATGCAGGCCATGATGCAGTTGAGCTTGGAATGGGAGTTGAGCTTCTGGTCCTGCTCGGCAGGCCCCGTCCGGCGCACATGCACCGTGAACAGAGAAACGCCCTGATCGATGACGGACGGCACCGGCATCTTGAACTCGGGAATGATGACGATCGTGGCCTTGCCGATGGTGAAGCGCGGCCCCTGATAAGGCGTCTTCTTGATGCCGCGGGTTACCATCAGGCGGATATGGACGCCGTCCCGCATGCCATTTGCCTTGAGGCAATCCATCAGCCGGCCGGTCAATTCCTCGCGGCCGAGGCCGATGTCCATGTCGATGGTCTTCGCGCCAGCATAAAGCCGTTTGAAATGCTCGGGAAGAAAGGCAACACCGCCATTCATCACCCGAAGTCCCTCCCAGACACCATCTCCGAGCAGATAGCCGGAATCAAACACGGAGACGACGGCCTCGCCGCGCTTTTTCAGGTCTCCATTTACGGAGATCAACACATCCTGATTGCGGGCATCATCGAGATAATCATGCACGCCGTGTGCATCTTCCTGCTCGATCATGACGATGATTTCTCCAGCCAGGCCGCAATATCGGCAACGACCAGGTCTGTTCCAGGTTCATCCACAATCCAGTGAGCGTTCTGCGGATATTCGAGGAAATCTCCCGGCACCGGACTTGCTGCGTATTTTGCCGCGACCTTGCGCACAGCCTTCGCGAGCGTTGCGCGGTCCTGCGAGGCCGCAATCGTCAGCGTAGGAACTGTAATTCGTGTTTCGTCGATCTCTATGCCATCGGTGATGTCGCCATAGACCTTTCCGGAATCATAGAGCGCGCCAGCATAAATTTCGTCATGGCGCGCCTTTGGAACACGGTTGAGCACGCCGTAGCTGAAGCCGGTCTTCCAGACCTTGTATGACTTCTTCCGGTCCTGGGAGAGGATCACATTGAAGAAGGTCCAGGCGACGGACAGGCCGATCACGGCGCAGCCCTTGGGCTGGGCGGGCGTCAGGAACACCGCCTTGGACACTTCTCCCTTTTCCGTCAGAGCCTGCGCGATGAGGCCGCCCATGGAATGTCCGATTACGGCGGGTTTTGATCCTGTGGCAGCGGCGATGCGGCGAGCCTCGGCCTGCATCGCGCCGATGTAATCCTGAAGGCCCAGCTCAGCCAGGTTGGCCGGCGGATTTTCCTTCACACGCCGATCCGGAAAAAGTGTTGGCGTATGGCAGGTCCAGCCAGCGGCCTCAAACAGCGGCTTCATCCTGTCCCAGGCCGAACCGTCACAGCCGACGCCGTGAATCATCAGAAGATCGCCCAATTTCCTACCCCCTTTTCCAGTTCAGCCTTGCGGCACACGGCCCGGCAGTACCGGATCGGTCCATTTGGCAAAACGCTCGGCCACATCCTGATAGACGGGCCGTTTGAACGGTACGATCAGGTCCGGGGTCTCGTCCAGCCTTGCCCAGCGCCAGGCGTCAAACTCGGGCGTATGCCGGTCGAGGCGCACATCGCTGTCAGAGCCCTTGAAGCGGAAAGCGAACCATTTCTGCCGCTGGCCAAGATAGGGGCCAGGCATCCGCTTCTTCAGGTCTGGCGGAAAGTCGTAATAGAGCCAATCGCTGGTCTCTTCGAGAACGTCCACCAGCTTGGCCGGCACCCCGATCTCTTCTTCCAGCTCGCGCAGCGCGCCGGTCAGCGGGTCCTCTCCCGGATCAACTCCGCCCTGTGGCATCTGCCACTGGAACGGGCCGCGCCCGTTGATACGCCGGCCAATGAAAACATGCCCCGCCTTCGAGAACATGGCGAGGCCAACATTGGCGCGATACAGTTGAGGGTCGAGTTTTGGCTGGGTCACCCGCCGGTTTTTAGACCAGCCTTGTCTGGGCTACCAGTGCGAAGCTCGCGGCGTTCGGCCATGGGCACCGGAACGGGGGCTGCGTCGGGCACAAGAAACGAGACCGGCGCAAGCACAAGGCCCTTCTCTTCCAGCGTATCGATCCAGAGCGAGGCCGCTTCGATGGTGACGGGGAACGCAAACCCTGCCCCGATCGCGCCGCCATGCTGGCGCGCAATGGTTTCGAGTTCCATGAATTCGGCCGCAATGTCCTGCGGGGACTGTCGGGTGTCGATCGGGCCTGCGGCGCGGGCGAAGCGGAGGCCTTTGGTGTCAGCCACCTGACCGAAGAATGCCTTGTGAACGCTGCCATCATCCACAAAGGCGAGACCGCGTTCGGCCAGTACATCAAAGATGGGGGCGATCGAGCCGGCATCGGCGCCAAACTTTGCGCCCTGATAGTTGATGACGCCGTAATACCCGCTGGCGCGGCTGAGCACCTGGTTGAGCTTGGCCAGATTTGCCTTCTGGTCGCCGCCGGCAATCAGCGTGTCGGGGTGCATGCGCATGCGGCCATACTCAAAGGCCTCCATCGGCACTTCGATCAGAACTTCGTGACCATCTTCGCGCGCTGTCTTGATCCAGTAGTCGAGGCGCTTGGCATCGGGCGCAAAGGAAAGGGTCACATCCGCCGGCAGCGCATCAATGGCGAGTTTCGTCTGGGTGGAATTGATGCCGAGGCCACCGATCACAAGAGAGACAACCGGCTGACCGCCCGAATTGGAGAATGGGCGGGCATAGATGTCTGCCGGAGCCTTGCTGGCCGGTTTGGAAACCTGTTCTGCGGTATTGAGCGTCAGCTGCGCGCCAGCTTCGCCAGCGCCTGCGGGCGTACCGGAGGCAACTTCACCGAAAGACTGCCCAGGTTGCACGAGCCGGCCATTGATCCGGATGCCCACTGCAGGCGCTACAGCAGGTCCGCCCTGCCCGCCCGTAATATCGATGCGCATGCCTTCGCCATCAAGCTCGGTATAGGCAATATCCACCGCGCCCGAAACCGCGTCGTCGGCGGCGACATAATCTTCTTCATAGTCAGCAGACGGGAGGGCCGCGAACGCGCTATCGCTTTCACCGGCATCGGTGCCGAACAGGGCGATTGTCTGACGAGGGCCAGCTTCCGAAGGATCGGCTGTGACGTGAATGCCTGCGCCCAACGCAATTGCGAGGCTGCCAAACACACCCAGGCTCATGCCAGCGTGCATCAGACCGGTCTTCAACGGCGACGGCTCAGACTGCCGGTAACCCATGTATCGACCTCGTAACATCCATTGGCTGCGGGAAAGCAGCGTTCAGGATCGCCGGGCAGGGTTAACAGGAGGCAAACAGACACTTACCGATGAGAAAGGAATTCCGCCTTTATGCAGTGGAATTCGTTAACCGGCTTTATCTTCCTGCATTGCCAGGCGCGACGCGGAAGCCCGGCCCTCCTGCAAAAGCTGAAGCGCCCGGTCGAGCTGGAAGTCTTCCCCTTCAAACCCTTCTGGCGGCTGCTCATCGGGCATGCGCAGTTTGGCCCGCTCTATGCCGGACTCGTTGGCCAGGGCGTGTGGAAGATCAGCTTCTGAGAAGCGCTGGATCTTGGCCAGTTCTTCCTCGGTGAGGCGAACCGGGGTGATCATGATGTCCGGTTCGATACCGAGCGCCTGAATCGAGCGTCCCGAGGGCGTGTAGTAGCGCGCCGTGGTCAGACGGATCGCGCCGCGGTCGGCGCCCAGCGGAATGACGGACTGAACCGACCCCTTGCCAAAGCTGGTTGTGCCGACGACGAGTGCCCGTCCCCGATCCTGCAACGCGCCCGCGACGATCTCGGAGGCCGAAGCCGAACCGCCATTGATCAGCACGACGAGGGGGACGTCCTTGAACACTTCGGCCTTGGTAGCGTTGCGGCGTTCAACATCAATCGGCCGGCGCCCCTGGGTCGAGACGACCTCTCCTCCCGAGAGGAAGAAGTCCGAAACTTTCACGGCCTCATCCAGCAGACCGCCGCCATTGTTGCGCAGGTCTAGAACGATACCCTTTGGCCGGGCGCCGATCTCGCGATTGATCCCTTCAACCGCTTCTTCCAGAAGTGTGCCGGTGCGCTCATTGAAGGTGGAGACGCGGATATAGGCAATGTCGTTTGCCTCTTTTTTCCACGTGACGGATTTCTGCTGCACCACATCGCGCACCAGCGTGACCTGGAATGGATCAACGCCTTCGCGCAGGATCGTGATTTCGATCTCGGTGCCTTTTTCGCCGCGCATTTCCTTCACGGCATCGTTCAGCGTCTGCCCGATGATGGGCTGGCCGTTGATCTCGGTGATATAGTCGCCCGGCTGGATGCCAGCGCGCTCGGCAGGCGTGTCGTCGATCGGGGAGATGACTTTCACGAAGCCGTCTTCCATCGTCACTTCGATGCCAAGGCCGCCATATTCGCCCGAGGTCTGCACCTGAAGGGAGCGGAAATCTTCCGGGTCCATATAGCTGGAATGCGGGTCGAGGGAGGTGAGCATGCCATTGATCGCGGACTCCATCGCCTCGCGCTCATCAATGGGAACTACATAGTCCCGCTGAGCGCGCGCGAAAATTTCCGCGAACAGTTCAATCTGCTGATAGGTCGCGACGCGTGGATCTTCCGGCGGCGCGGGCGCGTCCTGCCCTTGCGGCCAGGCCATCGCGGCGAAGCCCACCGTCAGCGCCCCCAGAACTCCACCCAGGGCTGTTCCGGTCAGCAATGAACGCATATTCCACTCCATCTTCATCCTCACACGGCGGATCAGCCGCCACGCGACAACCACTCTGCAGGATTAAGGACCCTGTCGCCAAGCCTTAATTCCAGCGTGAGTTCGGGGGGCGGGTCAGCGCGGTCGGGCATAAGCCCAACAGGTTCACCCGCCGTCACGGCCTGGCCTTCGGATACGTAAATCCGGCTCATACCTGTCAGAATAACATGATAGCCGTCGCTTGTACGCAGAATCAGCATGGACCCGTAGCTGCGGAAGGGCCGGGCATATTCGACCGTGCCGCCCACCGGGGCGATGACCTGAGCTTCAGCGCGGGTTTCAAAACTGACCCATTCTGCAATGCTGCCACCAGAAAGCTTGTCCCCGAAACGGTTGCGCACATCGCCGGATACAGGCTGAACGAGACCGCCCAGCGCCGACTTGCCAAGCGGTTTGGACGCTGTTTTTGCCGGTACGGACTTGCCCGGAACCGCGCTCTTGGGCGCCGGCTTCAAGGATGCCAGCTGCGGGCGCTGCTTCGGCTTTGTGCCGGGGGAGGCGGGCGCGCTGGATTCCAGCGCAGAGAGAAGTTCGCGCAGGGTATCGGCCTCTTTGCCCAGTTTCTGGGCGCGATCCTTCAAAGTGGATACGTCGCCAGACAGCCCCTCATACTGGCTGCGCTTCGTCGCGGCCAAGCGCTCAATTTCCTCTTTTTTCAAGGCGATGGTCGCTTCAGCCGCATCGAGCCGGGCCTGCTCGGTGCGGATCTGATCTTCCAGCTTGTTGAGGGCGGCAATCTCGCCGGAAATCCGCTCGGCCCGCGCGCTCAGTTCCGGCAGCGTTGTCTGCATCAGGATGGCGCGGCGGATCGCTGTGCCCGATTGCCCCGGAGACACAACCAATGCCGGTGGACGGCGCCGGTTTGCAGCGGCGAGCGCAGCGATCAGATCCTCATAAGCTGCTTCATTTTCAAGGAGTTGGGTGGAGGCATGCTCCCGCTCTACAGACAGATCAATCAACGCCTTCTCGGCCGAAACAGCCTGTTCTTCCCGGCGAAGGGCTTCGGCGGCGGCGGCCAGAAGATCCTGATCCAGAGACTGGAGATCGAGTTCGGCGCTTTTGCCAGTAGATTGTAGTTGTTCAAGTTTTTGTTCGGCAGCGCGTTTTTCCTTCTCCAGCGCCTCAAGATCCTGGCGCGTATAGGTGTCCGGCCCCGCAGCCGTCAGGGCGAGCGCAAGACAGGAGAGGACCAAAGGGCGGAAAAAGCGCATGCGCGGAAAATGCGCCATGAGGCGTCACTTTGGCGTTAATCATGAGACATTCGGCCACCAAGGGCGGTCAATGCCGCGCCAAGCAACGACAATTCCCGGTCAATCAGAGACAAAAACAGGACAAATCGGGACACTTCGAACGCCGGATGGACCAGCAGCAGATGCCGGATGACATCCACAGCCGCCAAAGCCATCGCATGCGGCGCGGCCGGAACATCAAAGCCGAGCCCATGCACCGCCGCATTGCGCAGGGCCGTAAGCGCCTCAAGTGCCCGCACCTGGCTGCCGGTCAGATCCAGACGCTCGGGCGGGTTGAGATGTTCCGGTGACCGCGCCCGCCGGAGCAGCAGCGTGACCGGCGCAATCCGGTTGGGTTGGGAGGGATTTGCCACATCTTCCAGCCGGGCGGTCGCATACCCCGAGAGCGCAGCGACGAGCGCGGCCTGAAGCGCGCTGACAAGACCAAGCGCCACCCAACGCCAACGCCCCGGCTCCTCATCAGTGGCCACAAGTTCCCGGCGCGCCAGCTTCAGCGCCTCAAGGGCGGCTTCGAGCGCGTCGCCGATACGGGTTTCCGGGTCGGGGCTGAACTGGCGGTCGGTATCCATGCTGCGTCCTGAGTTGCAGGCCGGCGTGCCGCGATCAAGCACCTTCGCCAAACTGACAGCCCCCTGACAGCTGGTGTCAGGGGGCGCTCAGGGCCCGTCAGGCAAAAGCACACTCAGTTCCCCGCAAGAGCAACTCATAACCTGCCAACCCCTGAAGGACTGACGACAATGAAAACCCTGATGACCGCCTCCCTGGCCCTGCTGATGATCGCCACCCCTGCCCCGCTGGCCCTGGCTGATGATGATGACGGCGCCCGCCGCACCTCCGGCAGCGAGCGCGCCTACACCCTCACCCGCGCGGATGCCGTAGGCATTGCCCGCGCCGAGGGCATGACCCGCGTGAAGGAAGTGGAACGTGATGACGGCAAATGGGAGCTGGAAGGCTGCACCCGCGATGGCCGCGAAATCGAGATCGACATCCATGGCGCCTCCGGCGCGATCCTGGAACTTGAAGTCGATGAAGACGACGATGATTGCTGAGGGGTTGCCTCTCCCTCAGTGACTGGCCGGGCGGATATGAACCCTCCCCTGTGCATATCCGCCCGGAACCCCTGTCTTCTCAAGGCGTTATAACAACAAATCCCAGCAAGGAGTTTCCCATGAAACGCATTTCTGCCGCCCTTATCGCCATTGCCCTCGCCGCCCCGGCCCCGCTGGCTCTCGCCCAAGGCACGACAGGCGACCTTCTCACCCGCGAGCAGGCGCTCGAAATTGCCAGCAAGCAGGGCATGACCCATGTTCTGGAAGCCGAACTCGATGATGGCGAATGGGAAATTGAAGGCTGCAGCGCCGATGGCCGTGAGCTGGACATTGACCTGCACAGCCGCACCGGCGACATCCTGAAATACGACCTCGACCGCGACACGGATGAAGACTGCGCATCTGTAGCGCAATAATCCGGGCAGCGCGCCCTAACTGAGAAAGCGCGGGGAGATCTCTTCCCCGCGCTTTTTTGCTCGGCCTTTTGCGCGCCCGCGATTAATCCATGGCCACCTTGCCCCTAGCCTATTCCTGGAGATTTCTCGCCGGGCCGGCGATGATCACGTCAAGCTGCATCGGCACGCGCATGTCTGCGGGCAGAGCATCGGACATGCCGGTGATAGAGTAGGCGTCTTCCATAGGGGAGAGTTTGAATTCGGCGCGCGGGTTCTGGTACATACCGCGCATCTCTGTCAGCTCCGGCTTCATGATATAGCTGGTGCCCCGGCTGGTTTGCCGGTCGGCCTTGAACCGCTCATCCGCCGTCACGCAGGCTTCCAGCGTCTGGGAGAGGCGACCCATCGCCTGGAGCTGCGCGATATGGCTATCAAATGACAGCGTCCCCTCTGCATCTGGCTTCTCGGCAATCCGGCAGACATAGCGGGGCGCGCCGTAATCGCTTTGATCGGGCTTCCAGATGTCGTCTTCGACCCAGCAGACATCAAACCCCGAAAAGGCCTGCTCCGCAGGCACCGTGTCGCCGGTTTCGCGCAGATCCCAGACAGACCGGAAGGCGACGATCTCTTCAAATCCGCGGCCGGTTTCAGCCTGTGTCACAAGCGAGGAGAAAAGATCGCAATCGGCTGCCGCCGGAAGAACAGCCCCTGCGCTCATGCACACCAGGACCACCGCTGCTTTTCTGATCCGCCGTGTCATGATGCCTCCTGTGCTGACGCGGGCAGCCTATAGCCGGAAGGCCGTACCCGCACACCCCTGAAATGGGGTGTCAGCGGCGGCGCCGGGCGCGCCAGTCTTCCGCAGTCTGACCATAAATGTCCCAGACCACATCCTTGAAAGGGGGCGGCGCCGGCGAGACGCGCAGTTTGCGGGAGCCCAGACGTTCGGCGACCTTGATCGAGGGGGCGTTCTCCGCCTCGATGCAATGAATGATTTCGCTCCAGCCGAGTATATCCACGGCATAATCCATCGCCGCTGATGCGCCCTCGGTCGCGTAGCCCCTGCCCCAGGCGGATTTCAGAAACCCCCAGCCGACCTCCGTGCCCGGCCAGCCTTCCGGCTGCCAGGGACCAAGCCGGCCAATCCAGTTGCCACTTTCCTTCTCGATAACCGAGAACATGGAAAACCCCCGGATTGCCCAGGCGCCGGTGACCGTGCAGAGCGCGCGCCAGACGCTTTCCGGCGGCTGTACCCCGCCAATGAAACGGGCCGCTTCCGGGTCTGCAGCGAGGGCACAGAATCCGGCGAAGTCCTCCGCTTGCGGAGGGCGCAGGATCAAACGCTGGGTTTCAATGACAGGCCCTCGCATTACCGCCCCCGCATTACTGGCCGACTGAAGCGCAGCGGACCTGCTCGCGCGAGACCGGATGCAGAATGCGCGCGCCGTAGTGTTTGTCTGTCATCGAGATGCAGAGTTCTGTCAAAGGCGCGCCGGGGTCCGTTTTGAGCACCAGCGTGAACCCAGCATCCTTGAGATCTTCATTTCCGACCGCATCGACAACATCGGGCCGCTCAAAGCGGGAAACACTGGCGACGGACACGGCCGTGTCGGCATAGACTTTCAGATCCTGCTGCTTTGTTTCCGGGGTGAACATGTGCCAGCCGCTAATCGTGACTGTGCCGGAGGAAGCGTCATAATCCACGCTATCAACGCTACCGCCGATTTCATGGCCGGGTCCAGGGGGGTCAGATTGCAGGGAGGCCGTCAACGCCGACGGATCACCTGCCGAACAGGCGGCCAGCCCGGCACAGGCAATTGAAATCAGGAATGTTCGCATCAGGAGTTTCGCCTCTTTCCAATCTGGGAGGCGCACCTCTAGCCCAACCCGGCGTCTGCCGGGAAGCACCCAGCTGGATGAAGCTTTCGTCACACTTTGCGGCTGAGGCTGACTTCGTGCGCATGGAGGTTGCGCTCAACCACCGTCACGGCCGCGAGCGCCGCGCGCCAGGGAAGCATGTGGGCTTGCGCGAAGTGGGCTTCCAGCGCCGGCCAGCTTTCCCAGCGCTCAAGCACGCGCATCAGGCACGGGTCAGCGACATCCATGGCGTAGGTATATTCAAGGCAGCCAGGCTCGGCCCGGCTTGCGCTCATCTGGGCGAAGGCAGCGTCGCGGACGCGGGCAAAATCGCCCGCATCCGCAAATTTGACATAGCCTTCAACGATGATCATCGCCTGGCTTAGGCCAGCGAAGGATCAATGCCCTTACAGGCTTCGATCAGACCGTTCACCGAAGCAACGGACTTGTCGAACATGGCTTTTTCGTCTGCGTTGAAGTCGAACTCGACGATCTTCTCGGCGCCGCCGGCGCCGATCAGCGTTGGCACGCCGACATACATGTCCTTCAGACCGTACTGGCCCGAGCAATACGAAGCCACCGGAAGCACGCGCTTCTGGTCGGCGAGGTAGGACTTGGCCATCGCAATGGCGGACTCGGCAGGCGCGTAATAGGCCGAGCCGGTTTTCAGGAGGTTGACGATCTCACCGCCGCCTTTGCGGGTACGCTCGACAATCGCATCCAGCTCCGCCTGGCTCATCCAGCCCTGCGCGACGAGCTGCGTCAGCGGCAGGCCGCCCACGGTGGAGTGGCGCACCATCGGCACCATGTCGTCGCCGTGGCCGCCCAGCGTCCAGGCATGGATGTCTGCTACGGAGACACCGGTTTTCTCGGAGAGGAAGTAGGCGAAACGCGAGCTGTCGAGCACGCCTGCCATACCCACGACTTTTTCAGTCGGCAGGCCGGAGAATTTCTGCAGCGCCCAGACCATCGCGTCGAGCGGGTTGGTGATGCAGATAACGAAAGCGTTCGGAGCGTGGGCCTTGATGCCTTCGCCGACGGCTTTCATGACTTTCAGGTTGATGCCGAGAAGATCGTCGCGGCTCATGCCCGGCTTGCGCGGCACGCCGGCCGTGACGATGCAGACATCGGCGCCCGCGATGCCGGCATAGTCGTTCACGCCCTTGAGATTGACGGACGCGCCATAGACAGGCGTGGACTCGGCAATGTCGAGACCTTTGCCCTGAGGCAGGCCCTCGGCGATGTCGAACAGGATGACATCCCCAAGTTCTTCGCGGGCAGCAACGTGGGCGAGAGTACCGCCGATCATGCCGGAGCCGATCAGCGCGATTTTATTGCGGGCCATGTGTTTCTCCTGAGAAAAATGGTCGTGGAAACAAGCTGGCGGAGCCCTAGCCGAGCTAGGCGTGTGTTGCAATGCGGCGAGAATGTGAAACGCCCCGCGAGGCAGGCTCGCGGGGCGTTCTTTTGGTATCAGTGTCTCCCCTTCCCTTATTCGCGCGAGAGCAGCGACATCAGGATGGTGAACATGTTGTAGAACATGATGAAGAAGTTGAGAGCGCCCCAGTTGGTCATCACCGCCAGGGAGCGCGTGTCACCCTCATTGGCGAAGTAACCCTCTTTGAGCTCCTGCGTCTGGAAGGCCACCAGCACACCCGAGATGCCCAGAACGGCAACCTGGATGATCACCTCAAACATGCCCGAAGGCGGGAAGAGGAAGCTGAGCAGCGAAATGCCGACAACGCCCCACAGCGCGAACACGGCGATGATGCCGATCGGGCGCAGGTTTGCCTTGGTGGTGTAGCCAAAGAGGCTGAGCGCGCCGAAGGCCGATGCCGTCAGCAGGAACGCCTTGGTCATCGTCATGAAGGTGACGTTGAGCGCGGCGCCGCCACGGGTGGTCACGCCGGTCTGCGCCGCCGCCATGGCGACCCAGATCGACAGACAGACGCCGAGCATGACCACGATCGTCCAGTAAAGAATGCCGGTCGCCAGCGGCGAGGGATTCTTCATCAGGAAGGCGGAACCCAGGATCAGCACCAGCGGGCCGAACTGGAAGAGATAGAAGAGAGGCGTGCCGAGAAGCAGTTGCGTCAGGCCGGGCACGAGCCCCGAGCCGACGAGAAAGGCAATGCCGCCTGAGAGCGCAATGCCGAGCGCAAGCTTCTGATATACACCCAGCATGAAGGTCCGCAGACCCGCATTGACTGATGTGTCCATCGAGCGAACATCGACCGCGCCGAAGCCCCGGTTGAATTCGTTCATGTTTTTCAAGTCCTTTCCTGTGAACCCGGCAACCCGAAGGTGCCGTTCTTTATCGAATATGGGCATATCGCCGGCGTTCTGCAACAAAAACCGGGGTCGTGCGTTTAGATCAGCAGTCTCGCCTGGATGTGAACATTCGCGCGCGATCGCCTCGGGGTCTCACAAATCAAGTATATAGTTTAGTTTTACTCGGCGCATTCAAATATTATGTGATTAGTTTTGTGTTTTTATTTGAATGCCTCAATCCAGCCAGATTCTGTCCAAATGTAGCCCCGTGAGCCTTTTAAGTAACATTGACTCGGCACGGGTGAGGGATAAACCTCTCCGTGTGGAGAGCCTCCATCAGGAGGCGGTCCATTAAATGAGAAGGGGAAACTCATGGCTGATGCTTCTGCTTATGCTGATAACATCAAGAAATACACTAAAGGATATAACCAGGCTGCTGCCGAGAAAATCGTCGGCCACCTCGGGATTGCGCTGCGCAACAAGGACAGCGCGATTGTCGCCTGCACGGATGCGGGCGAACTTGACCGGGTGCGGGAAAAATGGTGCCGCGGCAAGCTGGCTCTGGCGCAGAAGCAACAGGAACTCGACGCCGCTATTCAGGCTGTCTGTGACCAGATGAAGGCCGAAGGGGGCCAGAAATCGCGCGTTACATTCTACTACCTTCTGGCGGAACACTTTGGCCGCCTGGATGCCCTCGCGGGTTGAAGCCGCGCTGGAAAGCCAGACTGAAGATCAGAGTGGCTTTTCATCGGATTAAGTGTGTGGTGAACAGGCGGTATGTTCCGCCTGTTTGCTGCGCTCCCGATTCCGCCTGAAGTCTCGGCTCCCTTGCGGAAGCTGCAGAAAGATCTGCCCGGCGCCAGCTGGCGGCCGGAAGAAAACTTCCATGTCACCCTCTGCTTCTATGGTGAGCTTACCGGCAATCAGGCCCGCGATCTGGACGAGCTGCTGGACGAGATTGAAGCCGATGCGTTCGATCTGAGGGTCGAGGGCATGGGCTGGTTCGGCCGGCGCGAGCCGAACGCCGTCTGGGCACGGATTGGCGAATGCGATGCGCTACGCGCCCTCGCCAGCCAGTGTGAGCGCGCCGCAAGACGCCTCGGCCTCCCGCTGGAGAAACACCCCTTCACCCCGCATATTACGTTGGCCTACCTGCACGCCACGCCCCTAGAGGCCGCTCAGGAATGGGTTCACACTCACCAGTCTCATCGCAGCGAGCCCTTCCGCGCGCGCCTCTTCCACCTCTATGCAAGCCGCCCCCGCCGCGGCGGCGGCCCCTCCCGCTACGAGCCAATGGCCGACTATCCACTGCGAGACCTGCTGGCAGGATTTGACTGATCTGAAACGTCTGACTGGTGCCCCTGGCCGGACTCGAACCAGCACTCCTTGCGGAAGCGGATTTTGAATCCGCCGCGTCTACCATTCCACCACAGGGGCTCCCGTGCAGGACGGGCAAACTCCTGCCGCAGAGGGAAGTGATATGTCAATCTCTCTGCTATAGTCTGAGGCTATTATGACCACACCCATGACCGCCACGCCCGAGCGCACATTGCTGCAGACGATCGAACTTCTGGCGGAGGCTGCGCCGGAAGAAGGCTTCTCCCTGCGCGAAATCTTTGACCGGCTGGACGAGAGCGCTTTTGGCGCGGGCCTCTTTCTGCTGGCCCTGCCCTGCTGCATTCCGTTTCTGTATGGCGTGCCGCAGGTGGTGGCGTTGCCGATGCTGGCGCTGGCTTTCCAAATGGTGATCGGGCGTGAAGAACCCTGGTTGCCTGCCAAACTTGCCGCCCGGAAAATCGACCGGAAGGGCTTGACCCAGATGGCCCAGGGCGGGCGCAAATGGTTTGGCTGGATCGAGGCGATCATCCGCCCGCGCCTGAGCTTCATCACCGGGCGCAATTCAGAACGGGTCATCGGGCTGTTCCTGTTCATCTTCAGCGCCTCGATCCTGGTTCCCCTGCCAATGACCAACACCGTGCCGGGCATGGCCGTGGCGATTACGGCTTTTGGCCTGATGCAAAAGGATGGTCTGGCTGTGATGGGCGGCATTGTGCTGGGCACATTCTGGGTTGGCGCGCTGATCACCGGAGCGTTCCTCGGCCTCAACATCATCACGCAGATTTCAACCGCCCTGCTGGGCTCGTGACACGCCGCCGCATTGCGTTGTGAGGGGTTTCCCCCCGAAGCTCCAATTCATGCAGCTGCTTACGACTGCCCTGACCGGATGGCGCTGGCCCGCCTTAGCCCTTGCTGCTTCAGCCCTCATGCTGGCGGCGGCCCATGCGTTCGAATCCATTGGCGGTCTGCCGCCCTGCCCGCTCTGTCTGCGGCAGCGGGAGGTCTATTGGGCGTTGATCGCGATGACCCTGACAGGCCTGGCCTGGTGGCGCTTCATGCCCAAGCGCCGCTTCCTGGTGGCGCTGAATGTGCTGATCGGCCTCGTTTTCATCGTCGGCGTGATCGTGGCGGGCTATCATGCGGGGGTGGAGTGGGAGATTTTTCCGCCCCCATCTGGCTGCTCTGCCGGCCCGCCGGTTGATCCCTTTGCCGTGGGCGATCTCAGCCAGGCATTCGAACTGCCGGCCTGCAACGAGGCCCCGTTTTACATCCTCGGCCTCTCGATGGCCGGATGGAACGGCGTGATTTCAGCCATCCTCGCCGCGATCAGCTTTGCGGCCGCCGCCATTACGTTCCGCAGCTATCGCCCCGCCTGAACTTGACTGCGTATGCAGATCAGAGCCCCAGCACCTTGCGGGCAATGATGGTTTTCTGGATTTCATTCGTCCCGCCATAGATCGACTGGGCGCGCCCGGCAAAATACGTCGCTACATCACGCGGCGTGGTGCCGGAAGATGGCCCGCGATGGCCTACATGCGGCCCCGCAGCGTCCAGAAACAGCTCGGTGATCTGCTGGTGGGTTTCGGTGGCAAGGATTTTCACCGTGGAGGCCGCATCCCCTGGCGTGCCGCCCGCAGCAACGGCAGAAAGAATGCGGAAAACCGTCATCTCAAGCCCGTCCACAGCAATCTCGGCCTCGGCAAGGCGCATGGCAAATCCCGGATCATCGATCAGCCGCTCGTTGGTTCCGGGCGACCCTGCCGTGGCCAGCGCGCGCACATAGCGCAGCATCGCGCGCTTGCCGCCGATACGCGCGTAAGAGGTGCGCTCAAAGCCGAGGAGATACTGGGAATAGGTCCAGCCCTTCCCTTCCTCGCCGATGCGGTTGTCCTCAGGCACCTTCACATTGTCGAACAGGACTTCATTGAGCACATGCGCGCCATCAATCGTCACGATCGGCTTCACGGTCAGGCCGGGTGCGCCCATCGGGCAGCAGATGAAGGAGATGCCTTCCTGTTTCTTCTCGCGGCGGCTGGTGCGCGCCAGCAGGAAAATCCAGTCGGCATGCTGGGCGGCGGACGTCCAGATCTTGTGGCCGTTGAGGGTATAGGTTCCGTCTTTCAGCTCGGCTGAAAACTCCAGGCTGGCGAGGTCAGAGCCTGCGCCGGGTTCCGAATACCCTTGCGCCCAGCCATTGGAGCCATCGCGGATGCCTGGCAGCCAGCGCTGTTTTTGCGCCTCTGAGCCGAATGTGTAGATCACCGGGCCGACATAGACGACGCCCATCGGCGTAACGGTCGGTACGCCGGCGCGCTCCAGCTCCTCATCGAAAACATACTGCTCCTCGATGCTCCAGCCGGGACCGCCATGCTCCTTTGGCCAGGCCGACGCTAGCCAGCCTTTGGCGCCCAGCGCCATTTCGGAACGGCGCACGTCCGCCGTGGCCAGAGGCTGGCCAGCCTTGTATTTCTCGATGATGTCCTTGGGAAACTGCGTTTCAAACCAATGGCGGACCTCCCGGCGGAAATCCTCGACATGCGCGCTGAACTTCAGGTCCAAAACGATCCTCCCCAAGCATTCAGGCGTGCTCTGCCTGTTCCCAGAAAAGAATGAGGGCAGGGCGCCATCTGGCAAGCCCTGCCCTCGCGTTCAGTCCAGCAGCTTGGGCAGATCAGCCGGCCGCTTTGACCTCTTCAATCCAGCGGTCAATCTTGGCTTCCAGCATGGCCAGCGGCAGTGCGCCGCCGCCCAGAACCGTGTCATGGAAGGCGCGGATGTCGAACTTCTCGCCCAGCTCGGCTTCGGCTTTGGCCCGCATCTGCTGGATTTCGATCATGCCGATCTTGTAGGCGGTGGCCTGCCCCGGTATCACGATATAGCGGCGCACTTCAGAACGTGCCTGGCCTTCGGTGATCGCTGAATTGTCGAGGAAGTATTGCACCGCCTGTTCTTCGGTCCAGCCTTTGGAATGCAAACCGGTATCGACCACCAGACGGATCGCGCGCCAGATTTCCGAGCCGAGCCGGCCGAAGTCCGAATACGGATCAGTATAGGTGCCAGGCATTTCCTTGGCGAGCTTTTCCGAATAGAGGCCCCAACCTTCCGAATAGGCGGTGAAACCGGCCTGCGTGCGGAATTGCGGAACGCCGGTCAGCTCCTGCGCGATCGAGATCTGCATGTGGTGGCCCGGCAGACCTTCGTGATACGCGATCACTTCCAGCTCACCCTTGGGCATCGCCTTCATGTCGAGAAGGTGGGCATAATAGACGCCGGGGCGCGAGCCATCGGGTGTGCCCGGATAGTAATGCTGGGCGGCGCCTGCCTGCTCGCGGAAGGGCTCAACCCGCTTCACGACCAGATCAGCTTTCGGCAGAATGCCGAAATAGTCCGGCAGAACCGCCTTGATCTTCTCGATGGCAGCTGTGGCGTCATCGATATAGGCCTGACGGCCTTCATCCGTGTCAGGATAATAATGCTTTGGATTATCCTTGTCGTCGCGGATGCTGGCGAAGAATTCGTTCAGCGTACCGGTAAAGCCAACCTGCGTCTTGATCGCTTCCATCTCTTCATGAATGCGATCGACCTCCGAAAGGCCCAGATTGTGGATCTCGTCAGCCGTCATGCTGGTCGTGGTCATCTGCGACAGCATGAAGTCATAGAAGGCTGAACCGTTTGGCTGAGTGCTGATCCCCTGCGGCCCGGCCGGGTCCGGAGAGTTGACCAGATCTTCCTCAGTGAAGGCGATGATCTCGTTATACACGGCCTGAAAATCGCCCGTCAGCGCGGCTTCGGCTTCGGCGATGAGCTCAGCGGCCGTTTCCGGCGTGGTCTTGCCCGCATCGACGAGGGCCTGAACATCGGTCTTGAAGTCTGCCAGAACGGCGCTGTCGGGGCCGTCCGTGAACGGCGCGCCGGTGATCAGCTTCTTCGACTCTTCGGCAACTGCTTCATACGCAAACTTCGGCGCATGAACGCCCTTGCCGGCCTTGTCCCGTGCCTGCGCCAGCAGTTCGCGCAGCGCGCGGGCGCCTTCGGTGATGCGCTTCACATAGGCGCGGGCGTCGGCCTCTTCGTCCACCGAATGGAACTGCATCAGGAAGGTCGGCACGAAAGTGTGCATGCCGCTCATCTGGTCGAAGATCAGGCCGTTGTCGCGGAAATCGACCGCCTTTGCGGCCTGCTCATACTGGAATACCCAGAGATCGTAGGAATCCTTGTCGGCGGCCGAAAGCTGATCGTAATTGAAGGTCGCCTTCAGCTCATCAACAGCCGCTTTCGCCTTGGCCAGCTGCTCGTCCTGGCAAGCAATAGTCATGCAGTCGATCTGGTCATTCTTGTCCTTGCGGCCAAGGAAAGAGAGCTGAACCGGGCTCTCCTGAAGCTGTTCTTCATATTTGGTATCAAACCACGCGTTCAGCTGCTCGCTGATCGCGGCCTGCTCTTCAGCAGTCATTTCGGCCGGGGCAGCCGGCTGGGGTGTCTCGGGCGCGCACGCCCCAAGAACAAAAACGAGGGCGAGAGCGGACGCAGCGCTGCGCAACATGGCGAATCCTCCAAGGTATTTGCCGTAAAACGATAAGGATGGGTACCCCCCTGCGCTCCCGGCGTCAATTGGCAAGCGCCGCTTCCGCGGTTAGGGAGAACCATGACCCAGATAGACCCTCCCAAAGGCGGCAAACGCCTCCGGCTTGGAACGCGCGGCTCTCCGCTGGCGCTGGCCCAGGCCCACCAGATCGCAGACGGTATCCGCGCCGCTTCGGCCGGCGCCTATGACTGCGAAATCGTGGCTTTCACGACCACCGGCGACAAGCTGACCACCGAACGGCTGATCAACTCCGGCGGCAAGGGCCTGTTCACGCGCGAGCTGGACGATGCCCTTTCGCGCGGAGAGCTTGATCTGGCCGTCCACAGTCTCAAGGACGTCCCCTCGGTGCTGCCACCTGGTCAGATCTTCGCTGCGTTCCCGAAGCGGGAAGATCCCCGCGACGGCTTCCTCTCCCACGGCGCGAAGTCGATCCAGGACCTCCCCGAAGGTGCCACACTCGGCACCGCCTCCCTGCGCCGCGAAGCTCAAGCGCTCGCCCTGCGGCCAGACCTCAAAGTTGTCACCTTCCGTGGCAATGTCGCCACCCGCATGCGCAAGCTCGAAGAGGGCCTGGCTGACGCCACCTTCCTGGCGATGGCCGGCCTCACCCGCCTTGGCCTTTCAGAGGTTGCCACCCCCATCCCGCTCGAAGACATGCTGCCCGCTGCCGGGCAAGGCATCATCGGCGTGGTCACACGTGATGATGTGGATACGGAGCTTCTGGAGATTCTCGGCCAGCTCAGCCATGAGCCGAGCCGCGTCGCCGCGATTGCCGAGCGCGCCTTCCTCGAAAAGCTCGATGGCAGCTGCCGCACGCCGATTGCCGCCCACCTGTTTGACCGAGGCGATGAATGGCAGCTGATCGGGGAAGTGCTCAGCCCCGGCGGTACGACCCGCTGGCGCGGAGACGGGGTATGCCGCAAGGATGCCACCGATGCCCAGCTGGTCCTCTTGGGCCGGGCCGTCGCGCAGGAGATCATCTTCGCGGCCAAGGAAGCCCTTCCCGTTTTCGGAGACGAGCGTTGAATCTGGCGGTGATCGTCACGCGCACACAGCCGGGCGCGGACGAAACCGCCGCCCGTCTCACCGCGCTGGGCTACCACGCCATCCTCTCGCCCATGCTGTCGATCCTGGAAACAGGGCTCGCCCCGGCCGCCCTTGAGGGCGTGCGCGACATCATCTTTACCAGCGCCAATGGCGTGCGGGCCTTTGGATCAGCGCGCCTTCCCGCCTCCGGCTTCACAGCCTGGTGCGTTGGCCCTTCCACGGCCACAGCCGCGCGCGAGGCAGGCTTTGACCAGGTGGTGGAGGGCGACGGCGATGCAAGCGACCTTGCAAGGCTCATCCTCACCGCCCGCGCCGAACTTTCCGGCCCTCTCCTCCACATCGCCAATGACGCCGCCGCCGGACATCTGGTCGCCAGCCTGAAGGCGGCAGGCCTCGATGCCCGCTTTGCTGCGGCCTACCAGACGGTTGCCGCGCCCTCCCTATCGGCCGGCGCCCTCGCCGCGCTGGCCGAAGGCCCAGCCATTCTGCTGATCCATTCGGCAAAGGGCGCTGAGGCCCTCGTGCAATCTGGCGCGGCGCTGGACCGTGCCGCGGCCATCGCGATTTCAGCGCCCGCTGCCGTGCCCCTTGAAAAGACCCCGCTGGCCGGCCTCTGGATTGCCGCGCGGCCCAACGAAGACGCGCTGATGGCCGCCCTTGAAGAAGCGGCCACCTCGCTGCGCGCCTGAGGCGCCTGCTTTGCCGTAGAGGCGCGGTGTGCCACACTCATGCCCAAGAGTTAGACCACCGAAGGCGACATGACAGATACTCCCCCACCCGGTCAGGAACCGCCCGGCGAGCCGATCGACGCTCATTTCGAGCCGGCGCCCGACCCCGTGCCCGCAAAGTCGAGCTCCGGCAGCCCCGGCTGGGGCGGGGTTGCGCTTGCCGCTGGCCTCGCGGCCCTTGCGGGCGCCGCTGGCGGCATCTTCGGGCACGACATGATCCTGCCCGGCAAAACTGCAGCTCTGGAAGCCCAGGTTGCCGGTCTTGAAGCGCAGCAAGCGGAGTTCGAGCGCCTCATCAGTGAAATGCCCGAAGCCTCTGATGAACTTTCTGGCCTGATCGGTGACGTCAGCGCCAATTCCAGAAAACTCAACGAACTGCTGGCCAGCGGCGCAGGAATCCCCGCCGTCGAAACGCTCGCTGCCCGGATCGACGCGCTGGAAAGCATAGAGCCCGGCGAAGGCGCCACACCGGCCGAAGCCCTGCGCACGATCACCGCTCTGGAAGCGCGCCTCGCCGCGATGGAAGAAGCCGCTGCTACTGCGGCGGCAACACCAGTGGCGCCTCCGGAACCAGTGGCTGAACCGGAAGAGGACCGTCAGGCAGAGGCCGCCCTCGCCCTCTCAGCCATCGAAAGCGCCGCCCGCCGGGGTACAGGCTTTGAGGCGGATTACCGCACGCTGCGCGCTGCGGCGCCCTCAAACCAGACCGTGCGGCGCCTTTCCCCCTACATCACCGGCGTGCCGACAACTTCGAAACTGCAGGCAGACTTTGCCACCATGCGAACGGCTGTCACAGCTGCCGGCAAGGCCGACGCGGCCGCCGAAACACCGCAGAGTCAGCTTTCCTGGCTCAATCGTGTTTTTGGAGACGCCGTCACCGTGCGCCCCGCCAACAAGCGCGAGAACCCGGTCACGGCCGCGCTGGACACTTCGGCCAAGGCGCTTGCCGCCGGAGACTTGCCAGCCAGCGTCAAAGCCCTCTCAACCCTCGACGGCACTGCCGCCCGCGCGGCGCAGGACTGGACCCGCGAAGCAAACCGCCGCATCACGCTGGAGGCGGTGCTCGAAGATGTCAGGCTGAGCCTGGTCGAGCCGGAGAACTAAGAAGAATGAGCCGGTTTTTTCTTTTCATTTTCGTCCTTCTGCTGATTTCCATCGGCGCAGTGCTGGCCTGGTGGGCCTTCAGCCTGCCCGGTGAAGTCACTTTCCCTGTGGGTCAGGAGATTGTTTCGGTCCGCGCCGGCGTGGCGGCGATCCTGCTGCTGGTGTTTGGTGGCCTGATTGCGCTCGCCTGGTGGCTGGCAACCGGCATCCTTGTGCTGCCGGGGCGCATCTCCAAGGCCCAGCGCCTCTCCCGCGCCCGCAAGGCCAATGCCGCGCTCGCTGAAGGCTTGCTGGCGGCAGAAGGCGGCGATTCCAAAGCCGCGCTTCGCCTCGCCAGGAAATCCATGCGCCACGCGGAAGATGAGCGCCTGAAGCTGCTGCTGGAAGCGCGCGCCGCCGAGGCCAATGATGACTGGGCCGGCGCCGAGCGCGCCTGGGGCCTGCTCACCCGTCTGCCGGGCGGACAGCTTGCCGGCCTGCGCGGCTCCGCCACCGCCGCCTCCGAACGCGGCGACCCCCTCACGGCCGAAACCCGCGCCCGCGAAGCCCTTGAACTGCGCTCCGACGCAGACTGGCCGTTCAACTCCCTGTTCGACATCCAGGTCGCCAAGGGCGACTGGGACAAGGCGCTCGATACCCTCGCCATGGGCGAGAAGCGCGGCCTCGTCGAAGGTATCAACCTCAAACGTCGCCGCGCCGTGCTCTTCACCGCGCGCGCTGTAAACCTGCCTATCGCGGAAAAACCCGCCGCCCAGAAATCCCTGGCCGATGCCATTCGCTCTGCCCCGGACTTCCCTCCCGCCGCGTATCATGGCGCCCGGTTCCTGATGGTCGATGGCAAGGCGAAAGCGGCGCAAGGCGTTTTGGAGCTTGGCTGGAAAGCCCGGCCCCACCCCGCTCTCGCCCAGCTCTCCCGCCGCCTCGTGCCACAGGACACCCGCGAGAACATCGCCGCACGGCTCAAGGCACTTGTGGACGCTCACCCGAGCCATCGCGAGAGCCGCATCCTTGCCGCTGAGCTGTCGATGGACTCCGCCGATTGGGTCGAGGCCATCAAGACGCTCGCCCTGCTGGTTGAAGAAAACCCCACCGCCCGCCTCTGCCTACTCATGGAACGCGCCCTCAAGGGCTATGGCGATCTGGGCGAAGCCCAGCGCTGGGGCCGCATGGCGGTTTCTGCTTCCCGCGAGGCCGACTGGTCAGACATCGACCCCAAGGGCGGCGCCTTTGACTATGACCGTCAGGGCTGGGCCCGCCTCGTCTATGCCTTTGGCGATGTCGGCGAGCTGATCCATCCGCGCTATGAAAGCTATGGCCGCGAACTGGAAGCAGGCCGCGTGCTGGCCCTGGCGCACCAGCCCGAAGACGGCCCCCTCAGCGCCCCCAAACCCCCGCAGGGCCCGCTGACCCAGCCGCTGGATTACGCCCCGGACGAGGACTGACACCGAAGCCAAAACCGGCTTGCATGCCAAGGGCCCTGCCAGTATATGCGGGGCCTGCCGAAACGGCATGCCGCTTTAGCTCAGCTGGTAGAGCACATCATTCGTAATGATGGGGTCAGGTGTTCAAGTCACCTAAGCGGCACCATTTCCCCTTTCCCTCCGCCCTGTGCGCCTTATCTCGCTGCCCATCATGATCGCAGCAGTTTTCGGCAGTTCCGGCGGTATTGGCCGCGCCCTGGTCAGCGCGCTGCTCGCGCGCGGCGGCTACACGCACGTCTTCGCCATCTCCCGCAGCGGCGCCGCCCATGAGGGCGCGCAGGCCCGGCAGGCCGACTTTCTCGATGCGGCAGACCTCGCCGCCCTTGCCGAGGAAATCGCGGCAGCCGGGCCACTCTGCCTCGCCATCGTAGCCAGCGGCCTCCTCTCCGATGGCGACGCGCTGCAGCCGGAAAAAACCTATCGCCATCATTTGCTCGAAAACTTCCAGCGCGTGTTCGAGGCCAACACCTTTGCGCCCGGCCTTATCGCCAAACACATGCTGCCGCTTATGCCGAAGAAGGAGCGCGGCGTGTTTGCTGCCCTCTCCGCCCGCGTCGGGTCTATAACGGACAACCGCCTCGGCGGCTGGCACGCCTACCGCGCCTCCAAAGCCGCCCTCAACATGCTGATCCGCAACTACGCCATCGAGCAGGCAAGACGCGCGCCCGGCGCGATCTGTGTTGGCCTTCATCCGGGCACGGTGGATACCGGCCTCTCCAGGCCCTTCCAGTCCGGCGTCTCCGAAGGCAAGCTGTTCACCCCGGACCAATCGGCCGGCTACCTGCTGGATGTCATCGGTAATCTCACTCCGGAAGACAGCGGCAAATGCTTCGACTGGGCCGGCAAGGAAGTGCCCGCTTGAAGCCCCGGGTCTAAAGCCGGAACTGCCCCTCAATGACCGTCACCGCCCGGCCGACCAACTTTACCCGGTCGCCCTCCAGGCGCACATCCACGCGCGCGCCCCGCCCAGGATAAGCCTGCCAACAGGCCGCTTCAGGCAGATCAAAATGCGTACCCAGAATACGCGACAGCATTGTGTGCCAGCTGCCGGTCGCCGGGTCTTCATCAATGCCCGAACCCGGCGCAAAGAACCGGCTGGTCACCTCCACCCCGTCCCCGCCCAGCGCAAAGCAACCAAAATTGCCCCGGTCCCAGCCGCCCCCTTCGGCGCCCAGCGCTTTAAGTGCCTTCAGATCAGGGCTCAGCTGTTTCACCGCATCCGGGCTGTCAAACCGCGCGGCATAAAACATGCCGCCCCAGGCCTCCAGCGGGCGCGCGCCCAGCGCTGCCACAATCTCGTCCGTCACCGGAACAGGCCGGATCGGCGCGGAAGGAAAATCCATCTCCAGCCGGCCATCGTCCAGACGCCGCACGCTCAGCCGCCCGGACTGAACTGTATCGAAATGAAGGATGTCGGCGTCATACCCACCCGCATCAAACAGGACATGCGCCGAGGCCAGCGTCGCATGTCCGCACAGTGGCACCTCCACCGCCGGCGTGAACCAGCGCAGCGCCCAAACCCCATCCGCCTGCGGAACAAGATAGGCTGTCTCGGCCACATTGTTCTCCGCCGCGATTTTCAGCAGTATGTCATCGGGCAGAAACGCCTCCATCGGCATGACGCAGGCCTGATTGCCCTCAAAGGGCTGGTTGGCGAACGCATCGACCTGATAGAAGGGATAAGTGGGCATGTAACCGGCTCCGCTGAAGCGAGCCCTTCTCTGGCATGGCCCACCGGCAGCGTAAAATGAAGTTTTCTGCAGGGCCGTTAAGCCTGGCTAATCATCCGCCTTCAGCGTCCAGCCATGATTGACCGGGTGATGGCCCTTGCCAAACCCCTGTGCATTCTGGATCGCGCCAAACAGATACGCCCGCGCCCGCTCGATTGCTTCGGGCAGGCTCACCCCTTGCGCCAACAGCGCGGCAATTGCCGAGGCCAGCGTGCAGCCCGTGCCATGGGTTGCCTGCGTATCGATGCGCGGCCCCTCGAAAATCCACTCGCCGGTCGTCGTCTGCAACACGTCGTGAATCATTGAGCCGCCCACATGCCCGCCCTTCACCAGCGCGCCATGGGCGCCCAGCTCCAGCAGCCGCTCTGCCGCCCGGCGCTGGCCGTCGAGCGTATCGACCGCCTTGCCCGTAAGCACTTCAGCCTCCGGCGCATTCGGCGTCACCAGGCGCGCGCGCGGCACCAGCTCCGCGCGGATCGCGCCGATCGCCCGCTCGTCCACGAGCCTGTGCCCGGAGGTCGAAATCATCACCGGATCAATGACGCGCGAAATCCCGAACGCGCGCGCCTCCAGCATTTCCGCCACCGCCTCGACCAGCGGCGCGGTGCCCAGCATGCCGGTCTTGATCGCATCAGCGCCAATGTCAGCCAGCGTCACCTGCATCTGCGCGGTCACGGTCTCGACCGGCACAGGCCACACGCCATGCACGCCGGTCGTGTCCTGCACCGTGATGGCGGTCACCGCCGTCATCGCGAAGCCGCCCAGCATCGTCACGGTCTTGATGTCGGCTTGAATGCCCGCCCCGCCCCCGGAATCGGAGCCGGCAATGATCAGGACACGGCCGCGCGGGCCTTCTGCCTCCGCCATAGGGATCAGACCTCGATGCCGGCCTTCTTCGCGTCCGCAAGGAAGGTCTCAAGACCTTTATCCGTCAACGGATGGCTGACAAGACTACGGATCACTGCCGGCGGCGCCGTCATCACGTCCGCGCCGGCCAGCGCGCAGAGCCGCACATGGTTGGGGCTACGGATCGAGGCGGCAAGGATTTCCGTCTCGAACATGTAATTGTCATAGATCTGGCGGATCTCCTGGATCAGCTCCATACCGTCGATGTGAATATCGTCGAGGCGCCCGATGAACGGCGAAATGAAGGTTGCGCCCGCCTTGGCCGCCAGCAACGCCTGATTGGCCGAGAAGCAGAGCGTGACGTTCACATCAATGCCATCAGAGGTCAGCGCCTTGCAGGCCTTCAGCCCCTCAAGCGTCAAGGGCAGCTTGACGGTGACATTGTCTGCAATCTTGGCCAGCTTTCGGCCCTCGCGCATCATGCCGTCAAAATCGATCGCCACAACTTCGGCGCTCACCGGCCCGTCCGTGAGGGCGCAGATTTCAGCAATCACCTCGGCAAACGGGCGGCCAGACTTTGCGATCAGCGAGGGATTGGTGGTCACCCCGTCAATCAGACCCGTGGCGGCAAGGTCGGCAATGTCTTGGGTGTCGGCGGTGTCGACGAAGAACTTCATGAGCTTGCTTCCTGATGCGCTGCTTGGGGAGGACTATACGGCAGGCCGGCCGATGGAGGTATAGGCAAAGCCATGTTTGGCCAGATCGTCGGGGTGGTAGATGTTACGCAGGTCGACGACGACATTGCCCTTCATCGCGGTTTTGAGGCGGTTGAGGTCAAGCGCGCGAAACTGATCCCATTCGGTAATGATGACCATCGCGTCCGCCCCGTCGACGGCCTTATAGGGGCTGTCGACAAACTCGATGTCTTTCAGCAGATGCGCCGCTTCCTTCATTGCTTCAGGGTCATACGCGACAACCCGCGCCCCGGCTGCCTGCAGCGCGGGCAGAATATCCAGAGATGGCGCGTCGCGCATATCGTCCGTATTCTGTTTGAAGGCGAGGCCGAGCACGCCGATCGTCTTGCCGGTCACACTCCCGCCCATCGCGGCGATGACCTTGTCTGCCATGGCTTTCTTGCGGTCTGCGTTGACCTCGATCACCGTGTCCACAATGCGCACGGGGCTACCATAGTCATTCGCCGTCTTGGTCAGGGCGAGGGTGTCTTTCGGGAAACACGAGCCGCCATAGCCCGGACCGGCATTGAGGAATTTCGCGCCGATGCGGCCATCCAGGCCAATCCCGCGGGAGACCTCCTGAACGTTGGCACCGACCTTTTCGCACAAATCGGCCATCTCGTTGATGAAGGTGATTTTCACCGCGAGGAAGGCGTTAGCCGCATATTTGATCAGCTCGGACGTGCGCCGTGAGGTGAACAGGATCGGCGTCTCATTGAGGAAAAGCGGCCGGTAAAGCTCGCGCATGACATCGCGCGCGCGCTCATCATCAGTGCCGACAACCACACGGTCAGGGATCTTGAAGTCCTTGATCGCCGCGCCTTCCCGCAGGAATTCGGGATTTGAAACCACCGCAAAGTCAGCGTCGGGCCGGGTCTTGCGGATGATTTCCTCTACCTCGTCTCCGGTGCCCACCGGCACAGTCGATTTGGTGACAACGACTGTGAACCCGTCCATCAGCTGGGCAATCTCTTCGGCAGCGCCGTACACATAGGAGAGGTCGGCATGCCCGTCGCCCCGCCGGGAGGGGGTGCCCACGGCGATAAACACCGCATCGGCATCCTGGATCGCTTCGCGCGCCTCCGTCGTGAAGAAGAGACGCTCCTCTTTCACATTCTTCGCAACCAGGCTTTCGAGACCAGGCTCGAAGATCGGCATGATGCCATTCTTCAACTTCTCGATTTTGGCAGCGTCCTTGTCGACGCAGGTGACCGTATGGCCGAAATCGGCAAAACAGGCGCCCGAAACCAGGCCAACATAGCCCGTACCGATGATCGCAACACGCATGGGATTCCCTCAACACTCTTGAAGCGAGGCAGATGCTCGCGGGGTGCATTTTTTAGGCAGCAGAATCAAGAGGAGATTGCCGCAGCGAAAGATGGGTTGACGGAAAAGATCTGGCACAACAGGATCAGACCGTGAACAATCGGAGCGTCGCATGAGTCTCGTTTTCTACACCAATCCCATGTCGCGCGGCCGGATTATCCGCTGGATGCTGGAGGAAGCCGGCGCGCCGTATGAAACCCGCTTCCTGCGCTATGGTGAGGAAATGAACAGCCCGGCCTACGCGGCCATAAATCCCATGCGCAAGGTGCCCGCCATTGTGCACAACGGCCATGTGGTGACCGAGTGTGGCGCCATCTGTCTTTATCTTGCCGATGCGTTTCCGGAAGCCGGCCTCGCTCCGCCTCCGGCCGGGCGGGCAGACTATTATCGCTGGATGATGTTTGCCGCCGGCCCCTGGGAACAGGCCAATGTGAACGCCGCTCTGGGCGTCAATGTGACGGCAGAACAGTCCCGCATGGCAGGCTATGGCACGTTTGACCGGGCGCTGGATGTTCTGCTCAGCCTGGTCCCGGAAGACGGCTACATGCTGGGGGAAAAATTCTCTGCGCTCGATGTCTATGCCGGGTCGCATATCGGCTGGGCCATCGAGTTCGGGTCCGTGCCCGCCACGCCGGAAGTGGAGGCCTATATCAAGCGCATCCGCGCCCGCCCGGCCGCATTGCGCGCCGTTGAACTCGACGACGCCGCGGCGGCCGAGTATGGGCCGGTCAGATCTTGACCGGCCGCAAAGCTCAGATTTCCCGGCTTCAGATTTCCTGATTGTATTTGCCCACTTCGGCATGCTTGCCGAGGCGCGGTTTCACTTCCTTATGGAAGAGGTCCTTCATGTCGGCTTCGCTGCTCATGGATTCCACCACGACCACCAGTTCGGGCTTGTTTGAAGAGGCCCGCACCAGCACCCAGGAGCCATCCTCAAGCGTCACCCGCGCGCCGTTGACCGTATTCACTTCCACGACCTTCCGCCCCAGGATCATCGTGCCATCGAGGCCCTGATATTCGGCAACCATCTTGTCAACGACATCATATTTCACCTCGTCGCCGCAATGGGCCGCCATGGTCAGCGAGGTGTAGGCGACGCCCAGCTCGCCATTCAGGTCCGCCATCGTCTTGCCGGGGTTGCGGTCCAGCATTTCGAGGATCGCCTTGGCCGCAATCAGCCCATCATCATAGCCCAGCCCAATCGGCGGCCGGAAGAAGAAGTGGCCGGACTTTTCAAACCCCGCCAGCGCGCCGAGCTCATTTGTGCGGCGCTTGATGTAGGAGTGGCCGGTCTTGTAATAATCCACCGTCGCGCCGTTGGCCTTCAGCACCGGGTCGGTCTTGTAGAGGCCGGTCGATTTCACATCGACCACAAATTTCGCGTTGGCAAAATTCTTCGACAGGTCGCGTGCCAGCATCAGGCCAATCTTGTCGGCGTAGATTTCCTCGCCGTTATTGTCGACTACGCCGCACCGGTCCCCGTCCCCGTCAAAGCCGAGCGCCAGATCCGCCCCGGTTTCCTTGACGGTCACCGCCATGGCATGCAGCATTTCCTGATCTTCCGGGTTCGGATTGTATTTCGGGAAGGTCATATCGAGATTGCAATCCATCTCGATCACGTCCGCGCCAATCGCGCGCAGCACGTCGCCCGCAAAGGCGCCTGCCGTGCCATTGCCACAGGCAGCCACCACCTTCAGCTTGCGCGTCAGCTTCGTGTCGCCCACCACAGCCTTGATATATTTCTCGCGGATACCGTCGATGCGGCGGTGCGTGCCGCCCTCACGGGTGACGAACTTGCCGCCCATGACAATCTCTTTCAGGCGGCCCATTTCGTCCGGCCCGAAGGTCAGCGGCCGGTCGGCGCCCATCTTCACGCCCGTCCAGCCATTCTCGTTATGCGAGGCGGTCACCATCGCGCAGCACGCCGCGTCGAGCTCAAACTGGCTCCAATAGACCATCGGCGAGAGCGCCAGGCCCACATCCAGCACCTCACAGCCCCCGGCCATCAACCCCAGGGTCAGCGCATTCTTGATCGGCTGGCTGATCGAGCGATAGTCATGCCCCGTCACCACGGTCGGCTTGACGCCCAGCTCATGGAACAGCGTCGCCATCCCCAGCCCCAGCGCCTGAACGCCCGTCAGGTTCAGCTCGGCCGGCTTGGCGTGCCCGATCCCGTTGAACCACCAGCGCGCATCATACTCCCGGAAGCCGGTCGGTTTCACGAGGGGCAGCACCTCGAATTCAAGCGTATTCGGGGCGATGTCAGCGAGCGGTTTTGGAAACATGTGTCTCTCCGTGAAACGGTTTGGCGCGTGTTGAACACGAGCCTTGGGTCTGACGCAACACAATGCAGATTTCGCGCCGCAGGGGAACGGCGCGTGATTCTCACGAAAAGTTCAGAAATAAAATATTGAAGGCCATATATTTTATTCTACTTCCCTGATCAGATGGGGCGCCCGGCATCCACCGCCGCCCATCTCCATTGAAAATCAGGAGATAGACGCATGAAATTCTACTCTGCTCTGGCGCTCGCAGGTGCGTTCGCCGCCAGCCTCGCCCTGCCGGCAACCGCGCAGGAATGGTATGTCAGCGGCTCGGCTGGCTACGTCCTCCAGAATGACAGCTCCAATTCCGGCACCACCGGCGCCTTCACCACCGGCAACGGCGCCCCCGCCCTGCCCTTCGGCACCGCTATCGCAGCCGGAACCCCCTATGGCTGGGAAACCGAGTTCGACAATGGCTACGCCATCGCCGGCGAGTTCGGCGGCTTCTATGAAAACGGCTTCCGCAGCGGTCTGGAACTTGTCTACAGCAAGGCCGACGTGGACACCCATAGCGGCGTAAACGTCGCCGGAACGGTCATCGACGGCGTCGACGCCGCCGTGCTCACCGGCTCCCCCACCCAGCTTGGCGCCACCGTCGGCGCTGTCGTGGCCGATGGCCAGGGCGACCTCAAATCCACCAGCGTCTTCGCCAACATCTATTACGACTTCAACCGCGACGGCATGATCCAGCCCTATGTCGGCGCCGGCCTTGGCTATTCCGATGTCAGCGTGGATTACAGCCCGTCTGGCGTCGGCATCATCGACGACAGCGAAGGCAAGCTCGCCTACCAGATCAAGGGCGGCGCCAGCTGGGCCATCACCGACAAGATCGACCTCTTCGGGGAAGCCGTCTACCGGGCGACAGATGACGTGGAACTCAGCAACCAACTCTTCCCCGGCACGCTGAACATCGAGAACACGCAAACCGTCCTCAGCGTCGGCGCGCGCTATCGCTTCGGCGGCTAAGCCTTCGCCGGGCCTGCCGTTTCCCTAAGGAAGCTGGCAAGCCACTGCGCCAGAAACCGGCGGTCGTTTTCTTCCTGCAGGGAAGCGACCGCCGCATCGGCCAGATCTTCGCTCAGCGACTGTCCCCGGCGCGCCGTATACAGCGCGGCGAGAAAATCCGCCTCAAACTCAGGGTGGCATTGAAAACTGATCGCCGGGAAGCCCGCATAGGAAAGTCCGGCAAACTCGGTAAAATCCGAATGCGCAATCACATCCGCGCCCGGTGGCACGGCGACCACCTGATCCTGATGGCTCACACCCACGCGCATCTGCGCGGGCGCCGCGCCGCCTCGCCAGCCCGGCAGGGCCGCGATCTCATACGTATGCGCGCCCACGCCCCAGCCCTTGTCAGACTTGACCACGTTGCCGCCCAGCGCCTGCGCCATCACCTGGTGCCCGAAGCAGATGCCCAGCTGCGGGCACTTCGCCTGCGCGCCTGCCCGGATGAAATCCATAAGCGGCGCCATCCACGGCTCATCATCATAAACCCCTGCGGGCGAGCCTGTGTAGAGCACAGCCTCAAGGCGCGCCGGGTCAGGCAACGCCGCCCCCTTCACCAGCGACACCGTCTCGCACACGATCCCGGCGTCCACCCCGGCAAACATCTGCGCAAACATCTCCGGATAGCTCGGAAACCGGTCGCGGATCGCGGCGGGCGCGAGGCCCGTTTCAATAATTGTCAGCTTCACTCTGCCGGCTCCGTGGCGAGGTCTCTCTCAATCGGCTCAGGCTCGATCAGGAACCCGCCGGACTGGCGCGCCCAAAGCTCCGCATAGAGACCGCCTGCTGCGACCAGCTCGTCATGCGTTCCCTGCTCCACGATGCGCCCCTGATCGAGCACGATCAGCCGGTCCATCTCGGCAATCGTGGAAAGCCGGTGGGCAATCGCCAGCACGGTCTTGCCTTCCATCAGGCGGAAGAGGTTGTCCTGGATCGCCGCCTCCACCTCTGAATCGAGCGCAGACGTTGCCTCGTCCAGGATCAGGATCGGCGCGTCCTTCAGGAAGATGCGCGCAATCGCGATCCGCTGGCGCTGGCCACCAGAAAGCTTCACGCCCCGCTCGCCCACATGCGCGTCAAACCCGATGCGGCCCTTGGAATCTTCCAGCGTCTCGATGAACGCCATGGCCTCCGCCTTGTTGGCGGCAATACGAATGTCATCATCGGTGGCGTCCGGTCGCCCATAGGCGATGTTGTCCCGGATCGAGCGGTGCAGCAGCGAGGTATCCTGCGTCACCATGCCGATCTGTGCCCGGAGGGTATCCTGGGTGACCTTGGAAATGTCCTGCCCATCAATCAGAACGCGCCCGCCCTCGGCATCATAGAAGCGCAGTAAAAGGCTCGTCAGCGTCGTCTTGCCCGCGCCCGAGCGGCCGACAAGGCCGATCTTCTCGCCCGGCCGGATCGCCAGGTTCAGCCCCTCGATCACGCCCGCGCCCTTGCCATAATGGAAGGCCACATCTTCAAACACGACCTCCCCTTTTACGCGCGGCAGATCAACCGCCGCCGGGTCATCAGTTACCGCCACCGGCGTCTGCAACATCGCCATGCCGTCATAGACCACGCCGATATTTTCGAAGAGGCCCGCCACTTCCCACATGATCCATTGCGACATGGACTTGATGCGCAGCGCCAGGCCGACCGCTGCCGCCACCGCGCCGGCGCCAACCAGATTACCCATCCACAGATAGATGCCGCCTGCCGCGATCAGGAACACCAGCAGCGAGTTGTTGAGATAGACCACCACATTGAAGCCCGTGACCATCCGCATCTGGCGATAAACCGTCTGCAGAAACCCGTCCATCGAGCCCTTGGCATACTCTTCCTCGCGGCCGGAATGGGCAAACAGTTTCACCGTCTGAATGTTCGTGTAGGAATCAACAATGCGCCCCGTCATGATCGAGCGCGCATCGGCCTGCGCCTCGGCAATCTTGCCCAGACGCGGCACAAACCAGCGCAGCACAAAGCCATACACCACCGCCCAAAGCAGCAGCGGCAGGGTGAGGCGCCAGTCCGCACTCGCCACCAGCGCGAGGGCCGAAACGAAGTACACGATCACGAAGACGAAGACGTCGAGCACCTTCATCACCACTTCGCGCACGGACAAGGCCGTCTGCATCACCTTGGTGGCGACGCGCCCGGCAAACTCGTTGCCGAAGAAACCCATCGACTGGCCCAGCATCTGCCGGTGCATCCGCCAGCGCGCGCTCATAGGCACGTTCCCCATCAGGCCCTGATAGACGATCAGCCCCTGTATCAGCGTTGCCAGTGGCAGGCCGATCAGCAGCACGATACCCATAATGGCGAGCGTGCCGCCTTCCCGCTGGAGAAAGCCTTCCCGGTCCGCCGTCGCCAGCCAGTCAACAATCCCGCCCAAAAAGCCGAACAGCGCCACCTCGCCGGCCGCAATCAGCGCGGTGAAGATCGACATCGCGATCAGCCAGGGCGCGGCCGGGCGGATGTAATACCACAGGAATGACCGGAACCCGCTCGGCGGAACGCCTTGGGGATTTTCCGGAAACGGATCGATACGGCGTTCAAAGAAGCGAAACATGACCCGCCCCATTTGGAGAGGCAGGCCGCAAAGAGCAAGCACGCTTCCGGAGAATTGTGCGCCCTAAGGCGCCGCTGGCGCATCCGCAACAGATTGCGTCGCGATCCAGGCCTTCACCTGCATCTCAAGCACATCCATCGGCACCGCGCCCTGCCCCAGCACCACATCATGGAACGCACGAATGTCGAACGCCTCGCCCAGCGCGCTTTCGGCATCCGCCCGCAACGCGCGGATTTTCAGCTCGCCGATCTTGTAGGCCGTCGCCTGCCCCGGCCAGCCGATATAGCGGGTCACTTCGGTCTGGATGTTGAGCGGGGCCAGCGCCGTATTTTCCTTGAAGCAGGTCTCGGCCTCTTCCCGGCTCCAGCCATACCAGTGCAGCCCGGTATCGGAGACCAGCCGGCAGGCCCGCCACATCTCCATGGACAGCGCGCCAAACTCTTCATACGGCGTCTGCATCAGCCCGGCTTCACTGGCGAGCCATTCGGCATAAAGGCCCCAGCCTTCGCCGAAGGCCGTCGCATAATAGTTCTGACGGAAATAGGGCTGGTCGGCCATCTCCTGCGCCAGCGCGATCTGTAGATGGTGCCCCGGCACCGCCTCATGCGCCGAGAGCGCGGGCAGCTCATATAAAGGCCGCTGATCGAGCGCATAGGTATTGACCAGATACGCCCCCTTGCGCCCCTCCGCCGGATCGCCGGACATATACCGCCCGGACGTATACCCCGGCGCAATCGAAGCCGGCACAGGGTCCACCGTATAGCCCAGCTCCGGCAGCCGGTTGAAATAGAGGGGCAGGATCGCGTCGAGCCGCGCGGCAATCTCCGTCGCCGCCGCCATCAGTTCCCCTTCGCTCCGGGCGTAGAATTGCGGGTCGGTGCGCAGGAAAACGAGGAAGTCGGCAAAACTGCCGTCAAACCCGGTTTCGGCAATCACCGCCTCCATCGCCGCCCGGATGCGCGCCACCTCTTCCAGGCCGAGGGCGTGGATCTCTTCAGCCGAGTAGCCCGCGCCCGCCGTATGGGTCTCGATCAGCGCGGCATAGGCCTCTCGCCCCCCTTCCAGCCCGGCAATCCCGGCGCCAGCGCGCGCGGCGGGGGCATACGTCCCATCGATATAGGCAAGCGTCTCGCGATAGGCCTCGATCGCCCGCGCCGCTGCGGCCAGCCCTTCAGCCTGAAGTCTTGATCTGGACTCCGGGTCGATCGCTTCGCTCATGTCGGCCAGCGGCCGGTACAGCTCGCTCGCGGCCACATCATCGGTGATCTGCGCCGCGATCTGTTCACGCACCGTGTTGAGCGGATCGATATGCGCCGTCCAGCCGGTCTCGATCCCGCGGGTCATGTTCTCCCGGTTCTGCGCAAAATAGCGGGGCACATCATTCAGCCGGGCAATCCAGGCTTCCGCCTCGTCGGCCGTGCGCAGCCGCAGGCGCATCGCGGCAAACACCGGCTCGGCCTGAAAGCCCCAATCCCCGGTGAAGGGAATGCGCGCCGAATCATAATGATATTCCGCCAGCTCGTCCGTCAGCAGCCGCGCCAGGATCGCCTGATCCACCTGCCGCACGGTTTCGGCTGCCTCAATTTCAGCCAGCAGGCCCGCCGCCCGTTCTGCCCGCGCCGCCACTGCGCCGGGCGAAACATCGCGCCAGCGCCGGGGGGCCTCATCGCCCATATCCCTTGCCTGCGCCGGGTCACTCAGGCGCACATGCGCCTCATATTCAGGGATCAGCGCGTCCAGCGTGTCTCCAGGCTCCGCGAGGGCAACCGGGCCGAGCAAACCCAGCAAAAGGGCAAAGACTGCAGGTTTCAATTTGTCGCTCCCTCCAGGGCTTGCGTTGACACGACCCTAGAGGCTCGTAGAAGCGGTTGCCAGCATCCCATTGCACGCGAGGAAACCTCAATGTCCGGAACGAAGCGCGCCGCCACGCGCCCCTTGTCCCCGCATATCCAGATCTGGCGGTGGCACATCAGTGCCCTCGCCTCGATCACCCACCGGATCACTGGGGGTGCCCTGTATGTCGGAACCTTCCTGATCGCCGCCTGGCTCGTCGCCCTGGCGATCAGCCCGGACGCCTACGCCGCGATGGAAGGCATCATCACCTCCATCCCCGGCAAGATCGTCCTCTTCCTCTGGGCGGTCGCGACCCTTTTCCACCTGTATAACGGCATCCGCCACCTGATCTGGGACGGCCCCGGCATCGGCTTTTCGCCGAAAGTCGCCAGCCAGGTTTCCACATTCATCTACGTCCTCGCGATCCTCAGCGCCGCTGCGCTGATGTTCGCCGCTGGCGCGGTCTGAGGAGAGTTCCATGTCTGAAGGCCAATACGTCACCCCCACCAAGGCCGCACGGGGCCTGGGCTCTGCCAAGTCCGGCACGCAGCACCACATCCGCCTGCGCGTCACCGCCATCGCCCTGGCATTCCTGGTGCCCTGGTGCCTCTACGCCGTCATCAAGGCGTCGGGCGCAGGCTATGAAGGCGCGCTCGCCTGGGTCGGCCAGCCGATCAACGCCACCCTGCTGATCCTGACAGCCGCTGCGGTATCTTATCACATGCGCCTCGGCATGCAGGTTATCATCGAAGACTACATCGCCAAGACCGCCACGCGCACTACCCTCCTGATCCTGAACACCTTTGCCGCCTATGCGATGTTCATCGCCGTCGCCATGGCCGTGGTTCAGATCTGGACGGCACGCTGAGACACGCGAAGAAGAGATAAAAGAATATGAGCAGCTATAACTGGATTGATCATACCTACGACGTGGTCGTGGTCGGCGCCGGCGGCTCCGGTCTCCGCGCAGCCCTTGGCGCCGCGCAGGCGGGCCTGCGCACGGCCTGTATCACCAAGGTCTTCCCCACCCGCTCCCACACCGTGGCAGCTCAGGGCGGCATCGCCGCCTCGCTCGGCAACATGTCCGACGACAGCTGGCAGTGGCACATGTACGACACCGTCAAGGGCTCCGACTGGCTCGGCGACCAGGACGCGATCGAATATCTCGTGCGCAACGCGCCTGACGCGGTTTACGAACTTGAGCATTGGGGCATGCCCTTCTCGCGCACCGAGGAAGGCAAGATCTACCAGCGCGCTTTCGGCGGCATGACCCGCAATTTCGGCGAAGGCCCCGTCCAGCGCACCTGCGCGGCGGCAGACCGGACCGGCCACGCCATGCTGCACACCCTCTATGGCCAGTGCGTGCGCGAAGAGACCGAATTCTTCATCGAGTATTTCGCCCTTGATCTGATCATGGATGATGACGGCGTCTGCCGCGGTGTCACCGCCTGGAAACTCGACGATGGCACGCTTCACCGCTTCCGCGCCCAGAAAACCATCTTGGCAACCGGCGGCTATGGCCGCGCCTATTTCTCCTGCACCTCGGCCCACACCTGCACCGGCGATGGCAATGCCATGGTCCTGCGCGCCGGTCTGCCGCTTCAGGACATGGAATTCGTCCAGTTCCACCCCACCGGCATCTACGGCTCAGGCTGCCTGATCACCGAAGGCGCCCGCGGCGAAGGCGGCTATCTGACAAACTCCGAAGGCGAACGCTTCATGGAGCGCTATGCGCCATCCGCCAAAGACCTCGCCTCGCGCGATGTTGTCAGCCGCGCGATGACCATGGAAATCCGCGACGGCCGCGGCGTCGGGCCGGAGAAAGACCACATCTTCCTCCACCTGAACCACCTCGCGCCTGAAACCCTGCATGAGCGCCTTCCGGGCATCTCGGAAACCGCCAAGATCTTTGCCGGCGTCGACGTCACCAAGGAGCCGATCCCGGTTCTGCCGACCGTCCACTACAATATGGGCGGCATCCCGACGAACTTCCACGGCGAAGTCCTCACCAAGAAGAACGGCGATCCCGACGCGGTTGTCCCCGGCCTGATGGCTGTGGGCGAAGCGGCCTGTGTGTCCGTACACGGCGCAAACCGCCTCGGCTCCAACTCGCTGATCGACCTGGTCGTGTTCGGCCGCGCCGCCGGTCTGCGCTGCGGCGCCACCACCGAGGCAGGCGCCCGCCAGCCCGGACTCGCCAAGACCGCAACCGACAGCCACATCGCCCGCCTCGACAAGATGCGCAACGCCACCGGCGACCAGCCGGTTGCCAAGCTCCGCCTAGAAATGCAGCGCGCGATGCAGTCCAACTGCGCCGTGTTCCGCACAGGCTCGGTGCTGAAAGAGGGCGTCGACGCAATCGAGGACGTCTACAAGAAACTGCCGGGCATCGATGTCAAAGATCGCGGCATGGTCTGGAACACAGATCTCGTTGAAGCGCTCGAATTTGAAAACCTGATCTGCCAGGCGGCCGTGACGGTGAATTCGGCCGCAAACCGGGAAGAAAGCCGCGGCGCTCATGCCCGCGAAGATTTCGCCGACCGCAACGACGAGACATGGATGAAACACACCCTCGCCTGGTGCGACGATGCCGGTAAGGTCTCGCTCGATTACCGCCCGGTTCACGAATACACGCTCTCCAACGAGATCGAGTACATCAAGCCAAAAGCGCGGGTATACTGATCACTTGACTATCAAGACCGGCGCGGTGCCCAGATGACCCCCTACAAGACTGTCTGGGTTCGCGCCGGGAAACTGAAGAAGGAAGAGAAGAAACTCCTCGGCAGGGGCAAAAAACTGGTCGACGACCCGCACCAGGCGGACATCGCTGAACTGGCCACCCTGATCGAGACCGCCTGCAACACATTGCACGAAGAAGGCTACGACATCATTTCCATCCTGCCGTCCGTCAGCGGCCATTCGGAAAAGGGTGTCATGAGCCAGGGCGGTTACGGTTTCGGATTTAGCATAACCGATGGCGCGGTGATCACAGCGCGCCGCAAGACAACAGACTGAAAGACGGCACGCACAGCCCGAGGGAATTGAAGACATGGTACAGCTGACCCTTCCCCAGAACTCGAAGGTCAAAAAAGGCAAGACTTGGCCCAAGCCCCAGGGCGCGACCAATCTGCGCGCTTTCAAGATCTACCGGTTCAGCCCTGAAGAGGGCGGCAATCCGCGCTGGGACACCTATTGGGTGGATATGGACCGCGCCGGCACGATGATCCTCGACGTGCTGATCTACATCAAGAACAACATCGACCCGACCCTCGCCTTCCGCCGCTCCTGCCGCGAAGGCGTGTGCGGTTCCTGCGCGATGAACATTGCGGGCCGCAACACGATTGCCTGCACCAAGGGCTTTGAAGAACTTCCCTCCGGCGAAGTCATCATCGCGCCCCTGCCCCACCAGCCCGTCGTCAAGGACCTGATCCCGGACCTGACGAACTTCTACGCCCAGCACGCCTATGTGCAGCCCTTCCTGAGAACCTCCACGCCCACGCCGGAGAAGGAATGGCGCCAGTCGGCCGAAGACCGCACCAAGCTCGACGGCCTCTATGAGTGTATCCTGTGCGCCTCCTGCTCCACCTCCTGCCCATCCTATTGGTGGAATGGCGACAAATATCTCGGCCCTGCCGCGCTTCTGCAGGCTTATCGCTGGCTGATCGACAGCCGCGACGAAGCCACCGGCGAACGCCTTGACGATCTGGAAGATCCCTTCAAGCTCTATCGCTGCCACACGATCATGAACTGCACGCAGGTCTGCCCGAAAGGCCTCAACCCCGCCGAGGCCATTGCCAAGATCAAGCACATGATGGTCGAGCGCGTGGCGTAAGGCATTTCCTGCTTATTCAATATGATCGAGCCCCTGAACCGGAAGGTTTCAGGGGCTCTTCATTTCCTGCCCAAGCACAACGCCAAACCCCTTGTATGTCATCTTTTGCCCGGCCTGCTATATTTCCGCGGTCGGCAGCGGATGAGAGCACCCCACCCCTGAGGGACACCAAGCCCGTGGGAGAGCGTGTCGCCTCATCCGCCTTGGTCATCACCCCGGACAGTCGCTTGGGCCGGCGAAAGCGAAGCCCGCATGCGCAAGGTCGGGATATGAGCGAGAGATTTGTTGGAATTGATGTGTCGAAGGAGACATTGGACGTCCATGTATTGCCGGAGGGGCGTGCCTTTGCCGTCGCGCGCACTCCAGCGGGGATAGACAGCCTTCTGGCCGCGTTGTCGGAGCTGGGCGCGGACCTGGTGGTGCTGGAGGCCACCGGCGGGCTGGAACGGGTGGTCACCGCCGCCCTGGCCGGGGCGCAGATCCCGGTTGTTGCGGTCAATCCCCGTCAGATCCGGGACTTTGCCCGCGCCACCGGGCAGCTGGCCAAGACGGATGCGATCGATGCGGCGGTAATCGCCCGGTTCGGACAGGCGATCCGGCCGGCCCCGCGAGCCCTTCCGGACGCCGCGGCCCAACAGTTGGCAGAGCTGGTCACCCGGCGGCGGCAGGTCATCGACATGGCGGTGGCCGAACGCAACCGCCGCCGCCTGGTGACGGCCAGGCCGGCCCTGCGCAGCATCGACCGGGTGCTGAAGGTTCTGGAAGCCCAGCTGGCAGACATCGACAGGGAGATCGGGGACCGCATCCATGCCAGCCCGGCCTGGCGGGAGGCAGAGGACCTGCTCAAATCCGTACCCGGCGTTGGCGACCAGACGGCCCGCACCCTGATTGCGGCCCTCCCGGAACTAGGCACCCTTGGCCGCCGTCAGATCGCGGCCCTCGCGGGGCTTGCCCCCTTCAACCGCGACAGTGGCCAGTGGCGCGGCCGCCGCTCCATAACCGGCGGCCGCGCCGATGTGCGCAGCGTCCTCTACATGGCTGCCCTGGCCGGCATCAGGTTCAACCCAGCCCTGAAAGCCTGCTACCAGCGCCTCCGGACCGCCGGAAAACCCGCCAAGGTCGCCCTCGTGGCCGTCATGCGAAAACTTCTCACAATCCTCAACGCAATCCTCAGAGACAAATCCCCATGGCAAACACAAAACGCTTGAAAGCGAACACAGTCGCTCTCCCTCTGGGAGAGGCTGCGGAGGATCAGCGTTTGCACTGCAAACGCCCGGAGCAGCCCATCGCATAGCAATGGGAGGTGAAGGCCTCCGCCCTATCCGACAAACCCAACCCCCGCCGCCGCAAAAATCCCCATCCCAATCAACCCCTTGCAAATAATCTCCCAAAACCTTCCCCACCCCCTCGGCCGGCGGACATATACTCGTCCCCATGCCGAGCTTGATGCGCCTCCGCAGACATCCAGACTTCGCCGGGTTCTTTGACCTGGTGCACCCCTTCTTCTGGCCGGTGCTGTTCTGGCAACTGATCCGCGCGTCGAAATACATCGCCACGCTCGGCTGCCGCGAGGCCCTGGTGGATGTAAACTGGTGGGGCTTTGTCACCATCGCCTTCCTCGGCGACCGCGATCCCAGCCCCTCCGCCTACAGACCACTGGCGCCCACACGCAAACCGTGGAGCGACCCTGTCTGGTCGAGTTCCGTTCCCGCAGACCTTCTCCCCGAAGCACGACGCCTTATCTTCCCCTGCACAAGCGGGGGAAGTGGCAGGGCGCGCAGCGCCCTGACGAAGGGGGCCTCCGCCCTCACGGCCACCGCCGACACCTCCTAGCTTTAAACAGATCTCGAATTCAGCCCAACACACCGGCCAGCCCCGCTGCGTCCGGCCAATCGTGCTGCCTGAAACCTGAATGCTCCGCGCAGGCGGGGATCTCGCAAGGAAAATCCAAACAAATCCAGACCGTGATCAGAAATTCAATTCACACTCACTAGCGTCTCGCAAAAGAAATCATGTAACAAATCAGTAATTATCACCTTGTCTCGGTTATTATTGGGTATTTTACTCGAAGCTTTATTTATTTCCGGACAGATGGGTGTAATCCATATTTTGAGCGCCACTTGTATTAAGCGGAATAACCTTTCCGTGGAAACGAAAGCCAAAACCATGGCCGACCAAAAAAACCAGAACAATCAGAACAGCCAGAACGCTCCTAACAAGGGCGAGCCGATGACCGAACAACAGAAGCAGGCTGCCGAAACCGAGCGCAAGAACCACGCACCCGGCTCACAGGAAAAACAGCCAGGCGCGCCAGGCGGCGACACTGACAAGAAGTAAGATCAGACCTTCAGGCAATTCCCCTGTCTGAAGTCACCTGTGAGCCGCTTCCAGCCCTTCGGGGCCGGGACGCGGCTTACGGTTTATTCGCCATCCAGTCAGCATAAGGATCAAATGCCTTGACAAACCGCGTCTCAAAAAGGCTGGTTACCTTCAATAAACCCTTCCGCCTCGACAGTATCGAGCGTCAATGGCCTGCGGGTGATTACACGATCGAGACCGAGGAAGAGCCCCTCGACAGCAAGTCTCTCCTCGCCTACCGCACCATCTGCACAACGATGATCCTGCATCCGCCTTCGGGAAAATCGGGCCGGCACATCTTCATCGAGATCGAAGCTTCAGAACTTGACCAGGCCCTGCTGCGCGACCGTGAAGAACACGGGCAGTCGCAAAGCGAAGGCCTTTCGGCCTGATTTCGGTTTGATCCGGGTGGCTGGCAGGTCAGCTCCGCCCCTTCTTCCAGTTACATTCGGCATGGGCCAGCTGAAGGTTCACCGGCTTGTCCGATCCGCCCCGCGCCCGCGCGCGGATATGATCAAAGCTCGGCCGCTGTTTTTTCCAGAGCGTGGCATGGGCAACCTCGAACCGGTGGCGTGGCATCGGTTGTCCGCAAAGGGCGCAGAGACCGCCCTGTTTGTCCCAAAGTGTCCGGAATTGTCCTGATTCTGGCGGCGTATGGCTCTGGCTCACAGCCCCTCCGGCACGGTCCAGCCGCGCCGCGCGCAGGCCGCCAGCACCGTATTGCGCAAGAGACAGGCAATCGTCATCGGCCCCACCCCGCCCGGCACCGGCGTGATGAACCCGGCCACTTCCGCGCAGCTTTCATAATGCGCGTCGCCCACAAGCCTTGTTTTTCCTTCACCTTTTTCAGGCGCCGGAATGCGGTTGATGCCCACATCGATCACGGCAGCACCGGGCTTCACCCAGTCGCCCCGCACCATCTCCGGCCGGCCAACCGCTGGCACCAGGATGTCTGCAGACCGGCACACGTTGGCCAGGTCTGCCGTCTTGCTATGGGCGATGGTGACGGTGCAGTTTTCGGCAAGGAACAGCAGGGCGGCGGGCTTGCCGACCAGGATCGAGCGGCCGATGACGACGACATTTTTCCCCGAAAGATCAGGGCCTAAGGCGCGTTTGGCCAGGATGACGGAGCCAACGGGGGTGCACGGGCGCAGGCCCGGCTTGCCGAGGCTGAGACGGCCGGCGGACACTTCCGTCAGACCGTCTACATCCTTGTCCGGATTGATTTTTTCAATTGCCGCGTCGGCGTCGAGGCCCTTTGGCAGGGGCAGCTGGAGAAGGATGCCGTCGACTTCCGGGTCAGCGTTGAGGCTTTCGATGAGGCGCTCAACCTCGGCCTGGCCCGTATCTGCGGGCAAACGATGGTGGATGGAGACCATGCCGGCGGCCTCGGTCATCTTCACCTTGTTGCGGACATAGACCTCGCTGGCAGGGTCTTCGCCGACCAGCACAACGGCCAGGCACGGCTGCCCCGGAAGGGCCGAAACTGCAGCGGCCACAGCAGATCGCACATCCGCCGCCACTGCATTGCCATCAAGTCTTGTCGCTGTCATCGCCCGCCAATCCGCTTATACGGGCCGCGAGGTCGGGCGGCCCCTCGATTTCGAGGCTTTTTAGCCGGTTCTTGCCGCCCGTCACCACCCTGACGGCAGACTTCGGGACACCGAGTGCTTTTGCCACAAGGGCTTCCACGGCGGCGTTCGCCGCGCCCTCCGCTGGAAGCGCGCGCACGCGCAGTTTCAGAAAAGGGCGCCCGGCCTCATCGGCGGCCCAGCCATCCAGCCGGTCAGACGCCGCCTTGGGCTGGACCCGCGCAGTCAGACGGTGCCGCATTCAGCCCCCACCCGGACCCGCTCAGAACGGCACCAGACCATAGCCATACCGCGCGATGACCTGGCGCAGGAAGAAGATGATCAACAGCACGATCAGCGGTGTCAGGTCGAGCCCCTGCATCGGCGGCAGAAGATTACGGATCGGGCGGTAGACCGGCTCGGTCATCCGCTCCAGCCCCGACCAGATGGACCGCACGGTCGGGTTGCTGAGGCTGATGACGTTGAAGGTGAGAAGCCAGGACAGAATCGCCTGGATGATGATGATCCAGGTGATGATGTTCAGGATCACCAGAATGACGTCGAGGATGGCGGCCATCGGCCCGGTCTCCATTAGGCTGCAATGTTGGCCCGAGACTTAGGGGGCGCCGCCCCTTGAGGCAAGCGCGGCTATGACGCGGCTTCAAATGAAGGAATGCTTTGGCAAGGGCGCCCGCCCGGCCTAGTTTGGTATATCTTTTAATGGGTATATCGAATGCATTCCACTGACACGCCGCTGCATCCGCTGACGGCTTTCCAGAGAGCCATGCTGATGGTGGGCACGGTGGCGGTTGCTGCCGGCATGAGCATCAACTTCGTGGTGGTGACGCCTTTGACGCGCAAGGCAGGCCTCAGCGAGATGGAGGTGGCGGGGTTCATGACGCTGTCGACCATCATTTTTGCGGTGATGATCCCCGTCTGGGGCCGGATTGCCGATCTTGTGGGGCGCAAGCGGGTGATGATCTTCTCCCTGTTTGCGACCGCGCTGACCAATATGGCGTTTCTCTTCACGCTGGAGGCCGGGCTTGCGGGCATTCTGACCGGCGCGTCCCTGCTGTTGACGCTGACTTTCGTGCGGGCCTGGTTTGGCCTGCTGGCGCCGGGGCTGCAGCCGGCGGCGATGGCGGCGATGACGGACGCGACGGTGCCGACAAACCGGGCGGCGGGCCTGGGCATGATTGGCGCGGCGATGGCCATCGGCTCGATCATCGGCCCGGCAGGCGCGGCCGTGCTGGCGCCGTTCGGCGCGCTGGCCCCGCTCTGGGGCACGATCGTTTTCTGTGTGCTCGTTGGCTTCCTGATTGCCTTCACCCTGCCCAGGACGGTGAAGCGCGCGCGCAATGCGCCGCGGCCCAGGCCTCTGTCGCTGACGGACACGCGGATGCGCCCGCACCTCCTCTTCCTGCTGATCTATTTCATCGCCATCGGCATGATGCAGCAGACGCTCGCCTGGTTTATCGAGGACCGCTACCGGCTGACCGAGACGCTGGGCGAGGACGCAGGCAAAGCCGCAGTGCTCTACACGGGCATCACATTCGCCTGTTATGCGGTGGCCTCGCTGATCGTGCAGTTTGGCTATATCAACCGTGTGAAGCCGGACCCGCGCAAGGTGTTGCCCATTGGCCTGGCGATGGTGGCGGGGGGCTATCTGGCCGCCGATCTCTTCTATGAGCTGTATGTGGTCTATGCCTGCTTCTTTGTTGTGGGCGCAGGCGCGGCGCTGGCGATCCCTTCCGCCAATGCGCTGGGCAGCCTCTCGGTGAGCCGGGAAGAACAGGGCGCGGCGGCCGCGCTGCTGGCGGTTGCCCCGCCCAGCGGATTTATCTTCGGGCCGATGATCGGCGCGTGGCTTTATGGGGTAAACCATGCCCTGCCCCTGCTTGGAGCTGCCACCATGGTGGGCGCGCTGGCGGTGTATGCGGTGCTGGTGACGGCGCGACGGCCGCTGACGCCGGGCTAGCAACGGGCAATTCGCCCTGCCCCGAGGAAAGGGTTTGCAAGGATTGGGTGGCGACATAGCTTGTGTCCCTTCTAGGGCGCCGGGGACCACACCAAATGGACGACACCGAAACGCCGCTGCACCCGCTGTCTCCCTTCCAGCGGGGCATGCTGATGCTGGCGACCATTGCCATGGGCGCGGGCATGAGCATCAATTTCGTGGTGGTCGCCCCGCTGACGCGCAAGGCGGGCCTTGGCGAGGTGGAGGTGGCAGCGATCCTCACCCTCTCAACCCTGCTTTATGCCGTGATGATCCCCCGCTGGGGCCGGATTGCCGACCGGGTAGGCCGCAAGCGGGTGATGGTGTTCTCGCTGATCGCGATGGGGGTGACCAATATGGCGTTCCTGTTCGCGCTGGAGGCGGGGCTGGCAGGCGTGATCACCGGCACGTCGCTGATGCTGACACTGATCTTTGTGCGGCTGTGGTTCGGTCTTCTGACGCCGGGGCTTCAGCCCGCCTCGATGGCGGCAATGACGGACGCCACGACCATACGCGACCGGGCCGCCGGGCTGGGCATGCTGGGCGCAGGGATGAGCATTGGCTCGATCCTCGGGCCGGCGGGCGCCGCCGCGCTGGCGCCCTTTGGCGCGCTGGCGCCGCTCTGGGGCACGATTGTGTTCTGTATCCTGATCGGCATTCTGCTGGGCTTTTCCCTGCCCCGCACGGTGAAGCGGCCGAGGAATGCGGCGCGGCCAAAACCGCTTTCGATGTTTGATGCGCGCGTGCGCCCACACCTTCTCTTCCTGCTGTCCTATTTCATCGGTGTGGGGATGGTTCAGCAGACGCTCGGCTGGTTCATCGAGGACCGGTATGCGCTGGCCGGGGACGACCCGGCCGCCGTGGGCCAGACAGCCGTGCTCTACACCGGGATCGTATTCTCGTGCATGGCCGTCTCCACGATCGCCGTGCAGTTTGGCTATATCTCTCGCCTGAAACCTGACCCGCGAAAGATCCTCTGGGTCGGCCTCGCGCTGGTGGCGGTAGGCTATACTGCCGCCGACGTGTTCCACGCTTTCCCTGTGCTCTGCGCCGCGTTCCTGCTGATCGGGGCGGGCTCCGCGCTCGCCATCCCTTCGGCCAATGCGCTGGGCAGTCTTTCGGTAAGCCGAGAGGAACAGGGAGCAGCCGCCGCGTTGATGTCGGCTGCGCCGCCGGCGGGGTTCATCTTCGGGCCATTAATGGGCGCCGGGCTTTACCAGGTGAACCATGCCCTGCCGCTGATCGCGTCGGCGGTGCTGGTGGGATCGCTGGCGGTCTATGCGATGCTGGTGACGGCGCGCAGGCCACTAGCCGAGGGTTAGCGGCTGAAAGGTTCGGCGCAGGCGGTGCCCTGTCTTGGCGAGCCGAAGAGGCCGGGCGGAAGGCGCAGCGCGCCGCCAACAAGCTCTGCCGTACCGGTGAAGGCTGCATCTGCCGGGATGTGGTTGCCGTCCTCAGGGGAGAGTTGCAACCGGCCATCCTCAAAGGCGTAACCGCCCCAGTAATCCTTATATATCTCGAACGGCGTCCAGGTGAGGGAGAAGGTGCCATCGGGATGGAAGATCAGCTCACGGACGGGCTCGGCGCCCGATGCGGCGCACGCCGCCTCCGGCTGAGCCCATGTGCCGACGAGAGGCAAGGCCTCCTCCAGATAAACGAGCATACGGCCGGACAGGCTGGACTCTCCCACCCTGCCCTGCAGCTGAATGGCGGCGCCGGGAGCCGCGTCCGCATCTATCAGGATTGTGCGCCCGCCCGGCCCAAGCGTGGCCGGGCCGCTGATGGCAACGTCTTCAAGGCAGGCGGGGGGCACGGGCTCGACCATGCCGGGCCGGCGCGTGAACCAGGGCGTCAGATCGATACTGGCGCCCGGCAGCACAGCTGGCGGCTCGAGCCAGAAGATATAGCCGCCAAACTCGGAGGGCGGCGCGCAGCCGACCGGAGCAGCGGGCGCGGCGCGCTCCTCCGGCGGGTTGGCGCAGGCCGCCAGAAGCAGACCTGCGAGGCAAAAACCCGATTTCTTCATGCAGACCTTGCTGAAACGAGCCATGCGCCAATAGGTGACGGTTATTTCTGGAGTGATTTGGCCAGCGCTGTCTACCGCCTACATCGCGCTGATGCCGCCATCGACTTTCAGTTCGGCGCCGGTGACGAGTTTGGATTCGTCCGACGCCAGATAAAGCACGGCATAGGCGATGTCGTCGGGCTCACCCACCTTGCCGAGCGGGACCTGGCGGGCGAGCTTTTGCAGGCCCTTCTCCTCGCCGAACATTTCCTTGATGCCATCAAGGATCGGCGTGTTGATGAATACGGGGTGGACGGAGTTACAGCGGATCTGGCCGCCGGTCTTGGCAAGGTGGAGCGCGATGGATTTCGACATGTGACGCACCGCCGCTTTGGCCGTGTTGTAGGAGATATAATTGGCGCTGGCGATGATGCCCGCGATGGACGAGATGTTGACGATGGAGCCGAGGCCATGGTCGCGCATCAGGGGGATGGAATATTTGCACCCCAGAAAGATGGAATCGACGTCCACGGCCTGCACTTTCCGGAAGCGCTCATAGGTTTCGTCCTCGACCGAGCCGAGGCCGCCGATGCCGGCATTGTTGATGAGGATGTTGAGGCCGCCCATCGCGTCATGGGCTTTCTGGGCGACGTCTTTCCACTGTTCTTCGCTGGTGACGTCATGCTGGAAGGCAAAGGCGGTGCCGGGCCCGTGGGCCTCGTTGATGGAGGCGGCGACCTTTTCGGCGCCGGCGCCGTTCACGTCGGTGACCGTGACCTTGGCGCCTTCGCGGGCGAACATGCGGGCGGTGGCTTCGCCGAGGCCCTGGGCCCCGCCCGTGATGAGTGCCATTTTACCTGAAACGCGGCCCATTGAATTTCCTCCTGATTTTTTCCTGATCCCAGCCCTAGCAGCCCGCTTCCCCGCTCGCCAAGCCCGGCTTTTGCCCGATCGATCAAATTTCCAACAATCCGTTCAGCGGGCACTTACCTTGCCCGTGATATGCGGGCGGGATGCCACGGCGCCTGATTTACCTCCTCCTGACGGGCTATGCGATTGCCTTTGCCTTTGGCGCGATGACCGCTGTGCGCTGGCCGTCGATCGTGATGGTGATGGGCTGGATCGTGACCGATGATGTGGCCGGGGGCCTGAAGGCCGTTGACTGGCGCCAGCTGGGCATTGCCCATGGCGGGGCGTATCTGCTGGCAGCAGTCTGTTACTACGCGGCGGCCGCGACGCTGGCCGCGCGCAAGCCGGGCGCCGTGCTCTGGTATGTGATGGGGCTCGTGGCGTCGATCCCGACGATATTCCTGGTGCATTTCGATCCGCAATGGTGGCTGAACCCGAGCGCGGGCGAAGGCGCAATGGCGGGGATGGCTGCGGGCGCGCTGCTTCTGCTGATTGCCGTTTGGGAGCTGCGCTATCGCTCGCCGGAGGAACTGGCCGAGGAGCGGGAGATGCTGGAAGCGGCGCCTGCCCCGATTGACTATCAGACCGCCCCTGCGGCCCCGATCCTTCGCAAGAAACGCCCCCCTGTGTTCATCGCAGATGTGGTGGTGCAGCGCCAGCGGGCGATGTTCATTGCCCAGGCCCGCCGCAAGAAGCTGCGCCGCGCCGAGCGGATGGCAGCGCGCTATGCCGAACCTGACGAGGACGAAGACTAGTTCCCGTTGCCGCCGCGCACGCTTCGGCCTACCCTTCTGGTGATAAACGCCCGTGGGGAGGCACTCTAATGCTGACAATTCGCCGTATCGCGGGCCTCGCGCTTGCTGTGCTGTCCGGCTGGCTGCTGTGGCAGGGTCTGGAGGGGGTGTTGATGATGACCTCGCGGGGGAGTTCGCTGGCGCAGGCGGTGGATCTTTTGAACGGCTGGCGGTTTCTGGCGGCGGGCGTTGCGATCATTGGCGGGCTGATGGCAGCGGCGGGCATTCGCTTTGGCGCGACGGTCTCGCTGACCGGGACGCTGCTGTTTGCTGCACTGGCGGCGGCGTTCATTCTGGCGGGGACAGATTCCAGCCTCTGGATGGATGAAGTTATCGGCGCGGCGGGAATGATCGTACTGACAGGCATTCTTCTGTTTATCCGCAGAAGCTAGGTCCAGTTTTCGGCCTTTGCAGATTGATTTTGAGGCAAGAATGCCTAGGTTGGCGCCAGATTCGCACCAGCCTTCTCAAAGGAATATATTCCCATGGCAGAGACCTATGACGTCGTCATCATCGGCGGCGGCCCCGGCGGCTACAACTGCGCCATCCGCGCCGGCCAGCTTGGCCTCAAGGTTGCCTGTATCGAGATGCGCGGCAAGCTCGGCGGCACCTGCCTGAATGTCGGCTGCATTCCGTCCAAGGCGTTGCTGCACACCTCCCACCTTTTCAGCGCGGCGCAAAACGAGTTTGCCACGCTCGGCATCAAGACCGGCAAGGTAGAGCTCGATCTGGCGCAGATGATGGGCCAGAAGGACGAGGCGGTTGAGGGGCTGACCAAGGGCGTCGAATTCCTGCTCAAGAAGAACAAGGCCGAATACATCAAGGGCAAGGGCAAGATCCTCGGCAAGGGCAAGGTCGAAGTGGCGCTGGCAGATGGCGGCACCCGCGTGCTGGAAACGAAGAACATCGTCATCGCGACCGGCTCCGAGCCTGCCACCCTGCCCGGCATCGAGATTGATGAGGAGCGGGTTGTTTCCAACACCGGCGCCCTCAGCCTGAAAGCTGTGCCGAAGAAACTCGTGCTGATCGGCGCGGGCGTGATTGGGCTCGAGATGGGCTCTGTCTGGGCGCGGCTTGGCTCGGAAGTGACGGTCGTCGAGTATCTTGACCGCATCCTGCCGCCCGCTGACGCGGAAGTGGCCAAGGAAGCCGAGCGCACCTTCAAGAAGCAGGGCCTCGCCTTCAAGCTGGGCACCAAGGTGACCGGTATCGAGAAGACCAAGACAAAGCTGAAAGTGGCCGTGGAGCCTGCCAAGGGCGGAGCGGCGGAAACGCTGGACGCTGACATCGTGATCGTCGCCATCGGCCGAAAGCCGTATACGGAAGGCCTTGGGCTGGAAGCCGTGGGCGGGAAGACCGACAAGCGCGGCGTGATCGAAGTGACCGATCATTTCAAGGTGGCAGACGGTGTCTGGGCGGTGGGCGACTGTATCCCCGGCCCGATGCTGGCCCACAAAGCCGAAGACGATGGCACGGCGGTGGCCGAGCTGATCGCGGGCAAGGCGGGCCATGTGAACTATGACCTCGTGCCGAGCGTCGTCTACACGAACCCGGAGATCGCTTGGGTCGGCAAGAATGAGGAAGAACTCAAGGCCGCTGGCGTTGAGTATGTGAAGGGCAAGTTCCCCTTCATGGCAAACTCCCGTGCCCGGACGAACCATGAGACGGTGGGTTTCGTGAAAATCCTCGCCGAAAAAGGCACCGACAAGATCCTTGGCGCGCACATGATCGGCGTGGGCGTTGGCGAGATGATCGCCGAAGTCTGCGTGGCGATGGAGTTTGGCGCGTCTTCGGAAGACATCGCCCGCACCAGCCATGCCCACCCGACGCTTTCCGAAGCCGTTCGCCAGGCGGCGATGGGCGTCGAAGGCTGGACGATGCAGATGTGAACCTGCCCCCTGCCCCGGCGGCATGTCAGATCATGACCGCCGGGGCAGCGCATGGCAGCTGTGCGCAGCTGTGTTTTACCGCGCTTGGCGCTGGACGGGGGCGCCCCGGCCTCTTACTTTGGCTGCCATGTATACTCACTTCGGAGCCGGATGGATGATCAGGCCGCTGGAAGCAGCGGACATCCCCGAATGCCGTGACATCTTCACGGATTGCCTGACGGATATGCCCTGGCGCGAGCGCCACCGGGGGCAGCATCTGGCATTGCGCCGGGCGCTGGAAACCCAGCCCGCCTGGGTGGCCGAGGAGCCCAATGCCGGCATTATCGGCTTTCTGACACTTCAGGTGCCGACAGATTATGTCGACCATCTGTTCGTGGACCCAGACTGGCGCTTTTGCGGCGTGGCGCGGGGCCTGCTGGAAGTGGCCCGCCAAGAGGCAGCCGGCACGCTGAGCCTGGACGTGGATTCTGAAAACCTGATCGCGCGGCGCGCCTATGAGGCGCTCGGCTGGCAGGTTGTGGCCAGCACCGGCGGATCAGGCCGCGCGCGCCAGATGCGCCTTGTCGGCCCCTGAGGGGATGACATCTGCCACCCCGGATACGGTTTACGCCGCGCCTGCCGAATGGGTCGCGCGGGGGGCTGGCGCGCAGGGAAACCTTTTCCTGACCGGACGGGCGGGCACGGGCAAAACCACATTGCTGCGTAAATTCCTGGCCGAAGCGGGCGAGAAAGCTGTTGTACTGGCGCCGACAGGCGTGGCGGCGATGAACGCGGGCGGACAGACGATCCATTCCTTTTTCAAGCTGCCGCCGCGCCTGGTCGAACCCCAGGATGTGCGCCGCCTGCCCAATGCGCGGGTGGTGCGGGCCGTGGAAACGGTGGTGATCGACGAGATTTCGATGGTGCGCGCCGACATGCTGGACGCCATCGACCGCAGCCTGAAGCTGAACCGGGGATCGAAGCGGCCATTCGGCGGGGCACGGATGATCCTCTCGGGCGACCTGCATCAGCTGCCACCTGTAGTATCCTCTCAGGAGGGGCCGATCCTGGCTGACCGGTATGGCGGCTCCTACTTTTTCAATGCGCCGATTTTCCGCGAGGCGGAGTTTTCGCTGCTGGCCCTGAAACATGTGTTCCGCCAGGCAGAGCCGCGCTTTCTGGCTCTGCTGGGCGCGCTGCGCTCTGGCCGGGTGAAGCCCTCGGATGAGGCCATCCTGCAAGGGCTGGTGTCGGGGCGCAGCGCAGCGGACGCTTCCGATACGCATGTCGTGCTGACGCCGAACAATGCCAATGCCTTCCGCATCAATCAGAACCGGCTGGCGGGCCTGAAGGGTGAGCGAAAGAGCTTCCCGGCCACTGTGCAGGGACAGTTCGACGAGAAAAGCTTTCCGACCGAGATGGACCTGGAATTGCGGGTTGGCGCGCGGGTGATGCTGATCAAGAACGATCCGGAAGGGCGCTGGGTGAACGGCTCTCTGGGCATCGTTGAAGGGTTTACCTCACGCACGGTGATCGTCTCCATAGATGGGCGGGTCTATGAGATCGAGCCGACGGCCTGGGAGAAATACCGCTACGATTTCGAGATGGATTCGAAGAAGGTGAAGCGTGAAGTGGTGGGCACCTTCAAGCAGGTGCCGCTGCGGCTGGCCTATGCCGTGACCATCCACAAGGCGCAGGGCCTCACCCTGGACAAGGTGTTCATCGACTTTGATTCCGGAATGTTCGCCCACGGACAGGCGTATGTGGCCTTCTCCCGCGCGCGCACGCTGGAGGGGCTTGAAATCTCCCGCCCCCTGCGCCCGCGCGACCTTGTGCTGGACCGGGAAGCCTTTGCCTTTGGCGAGTTGGAAAAGATCGACGAGACGCCCGCTTACCTTCTGGCGAAATTCCGCAAGGATGAAGGCGTTCTGGTTTAGCCTGCCTCAGGCGAGACGGCGGATTTCTTCTGCCAGATCGCGTTCTTTGTCGGTCACGATTTTCTCAAGGACGCGCACGCGATCCTTCAGGCGGCCGATTTCGTCGCGCATGGCAACCATGTCTGACTGGCTTGCCATATCGGCTGGTGCGTTTTCGCGTGCCTTGATCCAGGTTTTGATCAGCCCGGCGCCGACCGTGATGGCGACAATGGCGATAACCATAGTGAATGGGTCCATGGGACGCCTCCTTATGCGCAGATTGAGTTTGTATAATGCAGGATTGCGTCTGCCGCCAGCATCAGCCGAGGCCGTCAATATCGCGGCGCAGGCGCCAATCGCGGTCGGTGATGATCTGTTCCAGCGTGCGGACGCGGGCGGTCAGACGCTCGAACTCGGCGTCGCGCGCGTCGGGCCGCTTCTGCTCTGCGCCGCGCTTTCGGCCTGACCGGAACGCCAGCCAGAACACGAAGGCCCCGACGAAGAAGTAAAAAGCTGCTGCCATGACCACTCCCTCCTTATTGATATTCAATATGTGGGGAAGATGGGCTCGCGTTCAAGAAAAATTGAACGGCGGGGGCCATTATTTTTGGAGAGGACGCCCCATAAGCGGTCCGTCAGCGGCCTGTGGAGCCGAAGCCACCTGCCCCGCGCGCGGTCTCGCCGAGCGCCTCAACCTCAGTCCAGGCAAGCCGCGTGACCGGGGCCAGCACGAGCTGGGCAATCCGCTCGCCGCGCTGGATGGTGAAGGGCTCAGCGCCGAGGTTGATCAGGATGACCTTGATTTCGCCGCGATAATCGCTGTCGATCGTGCCGGGCGTGTTGAGGCAGGTAAGGCCGTGCTTGGCGGCAAGGCCAGAGCGCGGGCGGACCTGGATTTCGTAGCCTTCGGGAATCGCGACCGAAAGACCGGTGGGCACCATGGCGCGCTGGCCGGGGGCCAGAATAACCGGTTCGCGATCTGGCACCGCCGCGCGGACATCCATGCCGGCAGAGCCCGCCGTCTCGTAAGCGGGAAGATCAAGCCCGGCAAAATGGGGCAGCGGAAGCACTTGAACGGTCACATCGGTCATGACGCGACGGGTGGGGAGACTCTGGGGAGGAGTCAAGCGGGGAGCTTACTCCGCCGCGAGGGACAGGCCGTCTGCATCGCCAGCAAAGGCCTCGGCAATCTTTTCGGCGAGGCGGGCGCTGACGGCTTCCTTGGGCATGCGGGGCCAGCGGTCGATACCGGCCTGGGTAATCAGGGCGATCTCGTTTTCGAGGCCGCCCATGACGTCGCCGGAGACATCATTGGCAACGATCCAGTCGCAGCCCTTGCGGGCGAGTTTTTCGCTCGCATGGCGCTCCAGGTCGTGGGTCTCGGCGGCAAAGCCGATGACGAGTGCCGGGCGCTTTTTCTTCTTGTGGCTGATCGTGCGCAGGATGTCCGGATTTTCGGCAAGCTCGATGGCGGGGGATTTGCCCTCCCCTTTCAGCTTGAGCTTCTTGTCGGCCGCTTTCACCGGGCGCCAGTCTGCGACGGCGGCGACCGAGATAAAGATATCCGCTGGCAGAGCATCTTCGCAGGCCTTGAGCATCTCGCGGGCGGTTTCGACCTTTACCAGCGTGACGCCTTCAGGGGCTGGGAGAGAAACAGGGCCGGAGACGAGCGTAACCCTGGCGCCTTCGGCGGCGAGGGCCGCAGCAATGGAATAGCCCTGCTTGCCGGAGGAATGATTGGAGATGTAGCGCACCGGATCAAGGGGCTCGCGTGTCGGCCCGGCGGTGACGAGGGCGTGGCGGCCGGCGAGGCGTTTCTGCCGGGGGCGGAGCATCGCCTCGATCTGCGCCACGATACGCGGCACATCCGGCAGGCGGCCGGGGCCGAACTCGCCGCAGGCCATCGGGCCAACATCAGGCTCCATGACTGTAACGCCATCCGCGCGGAGCTGGGCAATGTTGCGCTGGGTGGCGCCATGCTGCCACATGCGCACATTCATGGCGGGCACCATGAGGACCGGCTTGTCAGTGGCGAGCAGCGTGGTGGACGCAAGGTCGTTGGCGTGGCCGTGAACGGCCTTGGCCATCAGGTCTGCGGTGGCGGGGCAGACGACGACGAGGTCGGCCGAGCGGGAAAGCTCGATATGGCCCATCTCGGTCTCGTCGGTCAGGCTGAAGAGTTCCGTATACACTTTTTCGCCGGAAAGCGCGGCGACGGAGAGCGGCGTGACAAACTCTGTGCCCGCCTTTGTGAGGATGACGCGCGCGCCAATGCCGCGCCGGCCGAGCTCACGGATGAGCTCAAGGCTTTTATAGGCGGCAATGCCGCCACCGATGACGAGTAGGATGCGTTTGGCGCTCATATATCCGCTATATCGGGTGTGACTGGCCGCGTTTCTAGCGCAAAAACATTGCCGGGACGCCATCAAAACCCCGCGAATGCGCGCGCGGCCTCAACTTTCCGGCAAGGTTTGGCGCCTCAGTCGCCAACGCGGATGATGCGGGCCTGGCTGGAACCAGAGAAGCCGGCACGGTCGGACACCTTGATCACGGCGCTCTGCTGAGAGGCGCCCGCGTCGCGGCGTCGGATGACGACGGTGGTGGCCATGGGCTCGCCGGGGCGGGCCATGTGGATGACTTCGCGGGCGGGGCCCGCGTCTGCGCAGGGGCCGGTGATGATAATGACGCCGCCCTTTTCCATATCAGAAACGTCAAGTTGCGCGGCCTTGCTGCAATTTGCGCCCGCGAGGCCCTGAGCGAAGGCGGGCGCGGCGAGCGCACATGTGGCGGCGAGGAGAATTGCGAGCTTCATCGATCCGGCTCCCTTCTGGTGGCGGAGCCGCAGAAGGTAACCGAAGTCTTAACGCGAAAAAGCGCTTACGCCTCTGACGGGAACCCCACAGGACAGGGTGCGCCACAGCCGCGAGAAATTCGCCCGGCCTTAAACCTGCTTCGGTTTCAGCTGGGCGAGGAAGGCCAGCCCCTCAGCCGTTTGCCCCTCTCCCGTGGCTTTCTTCGGCAGGTTTTCGCAAAACTCAACGAAGGGCAGCTTTGACTCGATGCCAAACTGTTCTTCGAGGACGACGGCTTCAGGCGCATCCAGGCTGCCAATGGTGACATATTGGGAGGATGTTGGCCGATCATAAGTGAAACCGAGGGGGGTGCCGCAATCGGGACAGAAGGCGCGCGCGGCGAGATTGGAGCTCCAGAACACAGGCGGCGCCTGCCCGGTCCAGCGGAACTCGTCCTTCGGCGCACCTACAAGAGCCGCGAAAAGGCCGCCGGTTGCGCGCTGGCACATGCGGCAATGGCAGACATGCCCCCATTTCAGCACGTCCATCTCGTAGCGATATTTTCCGCATTGGCAGCCGCCGGTGTAAGCCATCATTCCATCCCTCCTTGCGCCGGAAAATGCACAATCGGCACGGGACAGGCAAGGCAGGTCAGGTCAGGCGAGTTCCTGAACAATCCAGGCGGCGGTCGCGGCGAGCGCAATAACCAGACCGAACCAGCCCCACCAGGGGGCAAAGCGTTCGCGGGGTGGCGGCGGGGCGGGCTCGGCCTCAAGGCTTTTCTCGAACCGGTCCATCACTTCGGGCAGGCGTTTCAACCGGTTTGTCACTTCACGGACATTCTCGCTGATGAAGCGCGCGGCGCCCTCGGGGCCGAAATTCCGGCGCATCCAGCCTTCAATGACGGGCTCTGACGCGTTCCAGATATTGTGGGAGGGGTCAATCGTGCGGGCAACGCCTTCGACCTGCACCATGGTTTTTTGCAGGAGGACAAGTTCGGGGCGCAGCGCCATGCCGAATGTGTGGGTGTAATCGAAGAGTTGCAGCAAAACGCGGCCCATCGAGACTTCCTCGGCGGGACGGCCAAACAGCGGCTCCCCGATGGAGCGCAGGGCCTGGGCAAAGTCGCCCACAGACTGGCTGGGCGGGACATAGCCTGCCTCGAAGTGGACCTGCGCGATGCGCATGTAATCGCGCTTCAGGAAGCCCCAGAGGATTTCTGCGAGGAAGCGCCGCTCGATGATGCCGATGCGGCCGATGATGCCGAAATCAACCAGCGCAATCGTGCCTTCGGGCGTCAGGATGGCGTTGCCTTCATGCATATCGGCATGAAAGACGCCGTGATGGATGGCGCTGGCGAGGAAGCCTTGCGTGATGTCGTTGGCGAGGCGCTTGCGGTCAATGCCCGGCTGGTCGAGAACGCCGGGGGCCGTCAACGGAATGCCCTCGATCCATTCGGCGGTCATTACCCGCTTGCCGGTGCGCTCCCAGTCGACCTTCGGCACACGGAAGAAGCCGGTCTTCTCGTAAATCTCGCGCATTTCATCCGCCCCGCCCGCTTCCAGGCGGAGGTCTGTCTCGCGCAGCATGGCGTTTGCGATGGTTTCGGTGAAGGCGACGGGCTTCAGGCGGCGGCTTTCGGTGGACACCCCTTCGATGGTGCGCGCCGCGCGGCGCATGGCTGACAGCTCCAGCGTCAGCTGACGCTCGATCCCTGGGCGGAGTATTTTGACCGCGCGGTCACCATCGGGAAGCGCCATGCGGTGGACCTGCGCGAGGGAGGCGGCCGCCACGGGCTCGCCCAGTCCGGGGAAAAGGCGCGCGGCCTCGGCGGCGCCGAATTCGGCCGCCAGCGCGGCGCGCGCCTGCTTCATGGGGAAAGGCGGCAGCTTGTCTTTCAGGCGGGCAAGATCCCCGGCGACTTCGGAACCGAATACATCCGGCCGGGTAGCAAGGAACTGGCCGAGCTTGATATAGGCCGGGCCAAGGCGCTCAAGCGCATGGGCGAGGCGTTCGCCCGGACGCCCTTTCGCGCCGCCGCCGAAAATGCGCAGAACGCCGCCGGCAATGCGGGCGGGAAGCGGCAGGCGGGACTGATATTCGCCAGGCAGCACGACGTCGTGGCGGGCCAGGGATGTGCCCGCACGGATGAGCCGCCGATAGTCAGCGAACATGCCCATCTAGCGCGCGCCCGGTTCTGTGGAACCAATCGGCATTGCAGCGCGTTGTCCGGAAAGGAATATCGTCAGGAGGCGAAGAATAATCATGTCTACATCCCCCTCATCCAACAAGCTTATGTACTTCATCGTTGGCATTCTGGTGGCCGGTGCCATCGGTTTTGGCATCTACTACTTCACCGAAGGGCCGGGCGGCGAAGACAAGGTCGAGATTTCCATCGGCGAAGATGGCATCGACATCGACGGGAACTGACCCCGCGCGCATCAGACCGCCCAGCCAAAGTGCAGGGCGGCGATGCCGCCGGAGTAGTTTGTGACGGAGACCTGGGAGAAGCCCGCGTCTTCGATCTCGGATTTGAACGTCTGCTGGTCCGGGAATTTCCGGATAGATTCAATCAGGTATTGATAGCTGTCCCGGTCGCTGGTGATGAGTTCGCCGAGGCGCGGGATGACGGCGAAACTGTAGCGGTCATACGCGTCCTGCAGGATCGGCGCGGTCATATGGCTGAATTCGAGCACCGCGAGGCGCCCACCGGTTTTCAGCACGCGGCGGAATTCCTTCAGGCCCGCAACACGGTCTGCAAAGTTGCGGATGCCGAAGGACACAGTCACCACATCAAAGCTCTTGTCGGGATAGGGCAGTTTCTGTCCATCGGCGCAGACCCAGCTCAGCCGGTCGCCCCATCGGGCGTTGTCGCTGCGCGCTTTGCCCGCTTCGAGCATGGCGTCGTTGATGTCTGACACGATGGCGGTGGCCTGGCGCGTGTCGCCGCGGCGCTTGCCGGCCTTGTCCGCCAGATCGAGGAAAGCGCGGCCGAGTTCGCCTGTGCCGCCGGCGACATCGAGATGGCGCTCGCCCGGCTGAGGGTTGATGCGGTTCATCGCATCATGCTTCCAGAGGCGGTGGACCCCGGCGCTCATCAGATCGTTCATCAGGTCATAGCGGGACGCCACCGAGCGGAAGACGCCCTTCACGCGCGCCACCTTCTCGGTTTCCGTCACATCTTCGAAGCCGAAGGAGACGATGCGTTCTTTGCTGTCCTGACCGGTCATGGGAACCTATCTTACCTGCGAATGCCTTAGCGTATATGCGATAACGATGCCTGAATTACCTGAAGTCGAGACAGTTCGCCGCGGACTTGCCCCTGTCATGGAGGGGCGGCGCATCGTCAAGCTGGAACAGCGCCGGGCGGACCTGCGGTTTTCCCTGCCCGAGCGCTTTGCCGAGCGGCTCTCGGGCGCGCGGATCGACCGGCTCGCCCGGCAGGCGAAATTTCTCGCCGCCCACCTCTCCACCGGGGAAGTGCTGGTGATGCATCTGGGCATGACCGGGCGGTTTACGATTGGCGGGCAGATGCCGGGGGAGTTTCACTATGGCGCCGGCGGGATCGCGGCGCATGACCATGTGGTGTTCCATATGGAGGGGGGCGAGACTGTCACCTACAACGACCCCCGCCGCTTTGGCTTCATGGAGCTCTGGCCTGCCGCCACATTCCTGGCATACCCAAGGTTAATGACGATGGGGCCTGAGCCGCTCTCAAACGGCTTTTCCCACGCCTATCTGGACGAGGCGCTGCGCGGCAAGGCAGCGCCGATCAAGGCCGCGCTGCTGGACCAGAAGGTGATTGCGGGGCTCGGCAACATCTATGTCTGCGAAGCGCTGTTCCGCTCAGGCATCTCGCCCAAGCGGCTGTCGAAAACCATTCCGGGCCAACGCGCTGCCCGTCTGGCCCCGGCGATCAACGCGGTGATTGCCGAAGCGATTGCGGCGGGCGGATCGTCGATTTCAGACTTTGCCGCCACGGACGGGGCGCTCGGCTACTTCCAGCACCGGTTTGATGTATATGACCGCGAGGGGCAGGCGTGCAAAAGCTGCGGGATGGAGATCAAGCGGATCGTGCAATCGGGGCGCTCGACGTTTTATTGCCCGAGCTGTCAGCGTTAACGCTCTACAGTCAGCCCCATCTTGTTCAGCGGCGCGCCAAAGCCCCCGGCCACGAGCCCAGCCAGCAAGGGCGGCGCGGGCCAAAGGCGCAGCAGTGGCGCGGCGAGCCGGTCGCGCAGCCAGGGGGTCACCGCGCCGTCGGACTGATAGACCGGCGTGAAGGCCCAGGTCATCAGCTGGTATAGGCGGACATGGTCGGCTCGGATCTTCAGGAAGCGGCGCAAGCCGGCAGGCACATCGGCCTCCTGCTTCAATGCCTGGAAGAGGCCGTAGGCGTCGAGCAGCGCCATGTTGGCGCCCTGCCCCAGCTGAGGGCTCGCCGCGTGCCAGGCATCGCCGATATGCACGAGGCGATCCTTTACAGGGGAGGCATGCGTGCGGTGACGGTAACGGGCGAAGGTCAACTGCTCATGATCCGTGATCTGATCGAGCAGGATGTCGGTTTCCGGCCAGAGGCGGCGGGCGGCATCTTTCCAGTGGGTGAGCGGCGCAGCGCGGAAGGTTTCATACTGATCGGCGCGGATCGACCAGAAATAGGTAAGGCTGTCCGGCGCGCCGGGTGCCGCCCGGCCCGAGGGCATGACGCCCGCCATCTTGCGTGCGGCCTCATAGCGCTGCTCGAGCGCGGACCGGTCAAAAAGGCTCCCGACCGGCCAGGGCAGCGTGGCCCAGAGCGCGCCATAAGTCAGCTCTTTCTTCGGCGCCGACGACAGCGGCGAACGCACGCCCAGCGCGTCGATCACCAGATCATACGGCCCGTGCACCCCGCCTGCCGCATCTGTCAGCGTCGCAGTGGTGGGATCGGCAGCCACGATATGCGTGCCGGTAACGAGGCGGACGCCTGCGGCCAGCGCTGCGGCCTGCAACACATCAAACAGCACCGCGCGCTGGATGCCGAGACCGGAAAGCGCCGGCCGCAGAGCCGCGTAGCGGACATCGAGCACGGCGCGGCCCGTATCCACCGAAATGCCGTGAAGGCGCGCAATCGGTGTGCCGAGCGCCTCTGCCTGGGCGCGCAGGCCCAGGGCCCCGAGCACGGCGAGCCCGGTTTCCTGCAGCATCAGGCCGGAGCCGACCGGGCCAGCCGCCTCAAACTGGTCAAACACGGTCACACGGTGGCCTTCACGTGCCAGCAACGCAGCGGCGGCTAACCCGCCGACCCCGGCCCCGGCGATGCCAATGCTCATCTGCTCTGCCATCGGCTTCCCCCGTAATCGCCCGCCCTGCCGGGTGGACCATTCAGAAAGCTGACCGGCAAGGCAAGCCCAAACAGTTATTGGGGAATGCGGGTATCCCGTGCATTCAGATTGATCGCCATATTGGGGCCAGCGTCTTTCGGGGTGAGGATGAGGTATCCCCGGCGCAGATCTATCTGCACACGGAAAAGAGACAGGAGATCGAGACCCAGCAGCATCGCAGGCTCATCACTCAGGCCGAGATCATCGAACATCGCAGGATCGGCAACAATCATGTTGAGCCTGCGGACACTGAAGCGGGCAACCGACAGACGCTTTACCGAGGCGACCGACACCGCCATCGCCCCGCCGGTGGCCCCTTGCAACATCTGGGTTTTCTCGTCGTCCTGCTGCGCCTTCGCGGCGCGGGCCATTTGCGTGTTCATGAAACTGAACGGCGACCCTGTATCTATGAGGGCGCGGCCCTTGACGCCGTTGACGGAAACTTCCGCAAACATCAGGCCGCCCTCCAGGATCAACCCGCCCCGGCCAGCGCTTCCGGATGTGCCCTTGGGGCGGCCTTCATAGACCGTGAAGCGCCGGGCCGGAAAATCAAAATCGAGCACATCCCCGCCAAAGGCCGTTGCCGGGATGACCAGCGGCCCGCCCGGCATCTGTTCCCGGTTGTTATAGGCGGCGGCCAGCTGGGCAACCTGTCCGCCGTCACCGCTGATGGAACCGATACGGATCAGGGGAAACTCCCGCTGCCCGAGAAGGCCGAAGACGGGAACCTGAATTTCATCCGCAGGCGGGACTTCTATGCCGGCGCGCCCGGCAGCTCGGCTTTCGATCATGGCAATCGTGGCGGCTGTATCAATGATGGCGGGCATTTCCTCAGCGCCGTTTACCGCCATGGGCGTCACGAAATAGCCTGCGTCATTCAGCGAAAGCGGAAATGTGAGGCGCCCGGTCGAGGCGTCGCCCGGCAGGCAGAGGCTCATCAAGGCGAGCGCGGCGGCACAAAACCGCGTCCACCCTCCAAACGCCACGGCGCTTTGCATCGGCAGATCCTCCCGTCTCCTCCGCGCACTTTTCAGCAGGATGCCACAAAAACCGGCTTCCCGCCAGAATGCTCACACCATGGCGCCATCGGTCGGCAGCCCAAAGAGAATGCGTCCCGTCAGTTCCAGCGTAGAGGGGGCGGTGACGATATGCTGGGTGATGGCATGAGCATCGCGGAAGCGGCGTTGCAGGTCGCTGGCCTCAAACAGGGCGGCGCCCCCGCCCAGATCATACAACGTGCGGCAGATGTCGGCGCCGGTGCGGGTCATATGGGTACACGCCAGGCGCAGATCAGCGCGCGCCTCCATCGGAATGGCGCCATCGCCCTGCGCAATTGTCCAGACACGGTCGATCTCTGCAAAAAGATAAGCCCGCGCGGCGCGCCATTGGGCTTCACAGCGGGCATAGTCTGCCTGCATGGCCTGGCGCTCGCTGAGCGTCTTGGATGATCCCTGGCTTTTCTTAACTGTGGCGAGGGCGTGAAACGCGTCCAGCGCGCCACGCGCATTGCCAAGCGCGACGGCCGAAACGCCCAGCGCCAGCAGACCAAAGGCGGGGAATTTGAACAACGCCCCGGATTCGCGCGGCGCATCGGCCACCAGCGATACCGAGCGCCCGCGCGGCACCAGAATGTCCTTCACTTCAATGTCGCCCGAGCCTGTGCCCTTCAGGCCCATCACATGCCAGGTGTCATGCAGGGTCACTTCGGAAGCGGGAAAGACCATCATCCGCGTGTCGGGCGCGCCGCTGGGCAACCGCTTCATCTCGTCCGCTTCCCAGACGGTGCAACCCCCGCAGAGCCAGCTGCAATTGGCCGAGCCCGAGCCCCACTGCCAGCGGCCGGAAACGCGGTAGTGATCCCCCTCCACCACCGCCTTGCCCATTGGCGCAAAAACGCCGCCGGTGATTGTCAACGGATCGGCGTAGATTTCGCGGGCATATTCGGGCGCCATATAAGCGGCGTTGAGCGCCGTGGTTGCGGCGATCATCACGCACCATCCGGCGCTGGCATTGGCGCGGGCGGCCGCTTCGGTGACCTCGACAATCTCGCGCGGGCTGAGCTCAAGTCCGCCAAAGGTCCTGGGCGTCACCATCCGGAAAACACCGGCAGCGGCAAGCTTTTGCGCAAGGTCTGCCGGAAGGCGCCGCGCCGCCTCCATATCTCCCGCGCGGGCGGCGAGCTCGGGAAGAAGCGGCTGAAGCAGTGCAAGCGTGGTTTGCATGGTCATTTGTCCTCGGGCAATTCAGCGCTGTAGATGGTGACGCCTTCCTTGATGGTTTCAAGGATGCGAATATCGCGCATGGAAGCGGGGTCTATCGTCAGCGGATTATCTGACAGGACCACGAAGTCTGCCTTCTTGCCGGGCGTGATGGAGCCTTTCTCGTCTTCCTCGAAATACTGGCGGGCCGCATTCAGCGTCACCGCGCGCAGGGCGTCCATCGGGCCTGCGCGCTGGTCCGGGCCAAGGATTTCCCCCGATCGGGTCTCGCGGTTCACGGCCACCCAGAGCAGCCGGATCACATCGGGCGGGACGACCGGGGGATCATTGTGCACCGTATACGGAATCCCGAGCGCTTTTGCGGCGGCGAGCGGGCTGATGAAGGCCGCCCGCTCTGGGCCCAGCACTGCGTCCCGGTGCCAATCGCCCCAATAGAAGGGATGCGCCGCAAAGAAGGACGGAATGATGTTGCCCGCCGCCATCTCTTCCAGCTGGTCCTGCCGGGCTGCCTGGGCGTGAATGATGACCGGGCGGGCATCCTGCTCCGGATGGGCCGCGATCACCGGCGCGATCATGTCCAGATACTGATCAATTGCCCGGTCGCCATTGGCATGCGCGATGATCTGGATGTCCCGGCTGTAGGCAGCCTCAAACAGGGCCGCGACGCTTTCATCGGTATGAATGCGATAGCCTGAATAGCCCTCCGCCTGCCCCGCAGGCGGGCTGACATAGGGTTTGGTAATCCAGCCTGTCTTGCCCTGGAGCGAGCCATCGAGCAGCAGCTTGATGCCCCCGACCCGGAAGCGGTTTTCATAGGTTTTCGAAACCGTGAAATCCTCCGCAATCATCGCGCCGTCCGGGAACAGCTGGTAGGCAACGACATCCAGATAAAGCCCGCCCTGACCGGCAACCTTTTTCAGATCCTGGATATTCTGGGGCCGGGCTGCGCCTTCCTGAACGGTGGTGATGCCATAGCGGGCATAGAGGGTCTGGGTTTCCAGGATGCCCGCAATGCGCTGGCTTTCGCCGGGCTGGGACAGGTGCTGGTAAAGCAGATAGAGCGCGGATTCTTCAAGCACACCATTGGGCGTGCGCCCGTCGGGCTCCCTGCGGATGACCCCGCCGGAGGGATCGGGCGTTTCCGCCGTGAGCCCGAGTATTTCAAGGCAGCGGGTATTGCACACCGCAAAATGGGCCGAGGTGTGCATCAGCATCACCGGCTTTTCCGTCGACACGGCGTCAAGGTCCTGCCGGGTCGGGTGGCGCTGCTCGGCCAGCAGGGAATCGTCATACCCCCAGCCGGTGATCCAGGCGGCGTCCGGGTGTCGCCCGCTCCAGATTTCGAGTTCGGCCTGCAATTCCGGGATCGTGCGGACCGGGCCGGCGGGCGGGGGCTGAATATTGGCCATGCCGGCGGCCTGCGCCATGAGGGCGAAGTGGCCGTGCGTGTCGATGAAACCCGGCGCGAGGGTTGCCCCGCCCAGATCGCGCAGCGCGGCGCCTGCGCCCGCCATGCGCGTCACCTCTTCGCGCGTTCCGACAGCAAGGATGCGCCCGTCCTTTACCGCCACCGCCTCTGCCTCGGGCCGGGTCTCATCCACGGTAATGATCCGGGCGTTGAGAAATACCGTAGCACCCTCGCCGGCGCCCTCACCGCTGAGCGCCTGGGGCGCGGCGCACCCTGCGAGCAGAGCGCCTGCCACCACGAGGCTGCGCCATAAGCCGGTCCGTGCCCTCGATGGCATGGTGATCTCCCCCTGATTGTTTCTTGTTTTGCGAAACCATCCGCCATTCCGGCCCTGGATGGCAAGCCTTGCGCTTACCTTCCCGGTAGCAGACCCTGGAGCTTCGCCGGGGCAGCATGGCGCCAGGAGAGCGTGAGTGCCGAGCGCAGCGTGACAAGATCACACGCGACCAGCCGGATCGAGGTCGCCCCCTTCTCCCCCCATTTGTTGGGCACGGGGAAGAAGATGTCCGGCTCCGCCGCGCACAGCATCTGCTGTTCATCGACCGTGAGGAAGACATTCGAAAATTCGTGATGGGGCGGCAATGTGCAGAAAATCTTGCCCTTCGGCGCGTCTACCCGAAAGCTCGCCCAGTCGAAGTGGGGCCGCTCAACCGCGTGAGGCAGCGTCAGCGCTTCGGCGCGGAGGGTCCCCGGAGCAATCACAGCGACAACGCCCCGAGGATCACCGCCGTCAGCAACGCCGACATGAGGATGCAGAAATAGATGCTGTCGAGCGTCAGCACCCGGAGCACCGAACTGAACCTCCCCCGGCCATAAACGGTCCGGTTCAGGCGATAGAGATACCAGTTGGAATAAACGATGATCGCCAGGGTCACCCAGCCGACGCCGACCACATAAGCCGCCAGCATGCCAATCGCCATCGAGAAGAACAGGGCAGAATGGAAGTGCAGCGATACGATCAGATGGTCATAGAACAGGAACTGCCGGCGCCAGAGATACACCAGACCCAGAAGGCAGGCATAAACCGGCAGCAGCACGAACATCATGCGCGGAATCCATTCCTGCGTCTGTTCGGCCAGCTGGCCGGGATTGTCCATCACCTCGGCAAACCGCGCAGCTTCCGGGTCGCCCTCCGCCCCCGCCGCGCGCACGGCGTCGAGCGCCTCTTCCGGCATGAAGCCAGCCCATTCACTCTCGTCGCCGGCGGCGGGCGCATCGGTCTCGCCAGGCGGGGTCGGAGCGTCCGGTGTGAGGAGATTTGTGGGGCCGCTGCGCCAGAGGCGCTCGACTTCCGTGAGGCCCGCAATCGCCTCCTGATATTCGGCGTCGGTCATGTCGCCGTCGGCATAGGCTGTCTCGATCTGCTCGCGCGCCTCGTCGAAGTTCTGCGCGCCGCCGGGCACCACCGAAAGGCCCTGCCCCGTCACCAGCGGCAGCAACACGAAGAACAGCAGCGAGGCCACCACATAAAGCCGGAAGGGCGGAATGAAGCGCATGCGCTGGCCATCCAGATACGCCCGCGTCATCCGCCCCGGCCGCAGCAGCAGGTCAGGCACCGTCCGCGCAAGGCGGCCATCCACGGCAAACAGGGTTTCCAGGCTTTCGGCCAGCAAGGCCCAGAAGGGCCGGCGCACGCTCTGTGCGCTTTGCCCGCAGACATGGCAGAAATCACCTTCAAGCGCGGCGCCACAATTGCGGCAATGGGTGTCAGCGCCTGTGCCCCGGCCGCGGGCGAGCCCGGCAGCCGCATCCGCCGCGGCATGCTCGATCGCCGTATCGGCGGCGCTTTCAAACGAATCGCTCATGCCTTCCCCTCCCGGATCAGCGGAACACGCGTGGCTTTTTCGCCATGAAGCGGGCCGTAGCCTCATTATATCGCAAAGCCCGCCCCTCCGGCGCAAGTCCATAGGTTTGATCGCGCAGGAAGGCCATCAGATCACGCCGTTTACCCGCCGCCTCCAGCAGGGCGGGCGAGAGGGTGTCCCCGATGCCGACCGTCAGGGTCTTGCCCATCCGGCGGCGCACTTCGCGGAACACCAGCGCCAGGCGCAGCTCCAGCGACAGATGCGAGGCGATCTGGAAGAGACGCGAATTCTGCCCCTCGAAGAAAATCGGTGTCACGGCGGCGCGTCCCTGGGTGATCAGCCTGGCGGTGAAGGGTTTCCAGTCATCATCCACCGCGAGGGGATCAAACGGGCCGGGCGTGGTGGAGACCCCGCCCGCCGGAAATACGATCACGCAGCCCCCGGCCTTCACATGCGCCAGAGCCGCCCGGCGCATCGCCACATTGGCCGCCACGGCTTCGCGTGTTCCGGCAAAGTCCACCGGCAACAGGAACGGCCTCGCTTCGGGCACGGCATCGAGCACCGAATTGGTCAGCACCCGGAAATCCTCGCGCCGCTGCCCGACGAGCCAGCTGATGATGAGCCCGTCGAGCACACCGAAAGGATGGTTCGCCACGATCACCAGCGGGCCGTCTGCGGGCAGGTCCGCCAGGCGGGTTTTGTCAAACAGGATGGTGAGTTCCAGAAGGCGGATCGCGGCTTCGAAGAAGCCTGTCTCGCCCAGCTCTCCGGCGCGGTAGCGCTCATACAGACGCGCGAGCCTGGGCTGTCCCGTTGCCCGCTCAACGGCGCGCACCAGCGCCCGTTTCAGAGGGTCGTTGAAATACGCGGCATAGGAAAGCTCCGGCGCGGCGGGCGCGTCCATCAGAGCCGCCACATCCGGGCAAGGTTGTTCTTCTGCATGTCCGATGATCCGCCCACGATCGGCATACCCAGAAGATCGCGCAGGTTCCGCTCGATGTCATAGGCGTCCGAGAGGCCATAGGCGCCGATCACCTGCTGGCAGGCAAGACCGATCTCGACGCCCGTATCGGCCACATAGAGCTTGGCCATCGCCGTCTCTGCCGAGCAGGGCTGGCCGGTGCTGGCCAGCCAGGCGGCGTGGTAAAGCATATGGCGGCAGGCGGCGAGTTTCGTGCGCGCGGTCACCAGCTTGTGGGCAATCGCCTGATGCTGGCCGATGCGCTTGCCGAACTGCTCGCGTTCCCCGGCATAGCGCCAGGCCTCCTCCAGCGCAGCCCGCGCAAGGCCGAAGGCGACCGCTGTGATCTCGATCTTCTCAACGTCCAGCGCGCGGCCGGCCAGCGCATCCCACCCCTTGTTCCACTTCTCCGGCCCGCCGACGATGGCGCTCTCGGGCAGGCGAACCTCATCGAGATAAACATCCATCGAATGAGTGTAGCGCAGGTTCGCGTGCTCGATGGCCTGCATGCTGACGCCCTTGGCATTGGTTGGCACAAGGACGAAAGTGAGATTGCCATGCCGCGCACCCGGCTCGCCCGAGCGGCAGAGGCAATAGATGTAATCGGCCCAGTCCGCCCCGGTGCACCAGCGCTTGGCGCCGTTGATGACAATCTCGTTTCCCTGACGCTCCACCCGCGTCCCAACACTCGGCAGGTCGCCGCCAACATTGGGCTCCGACAGGCCATAAGCGAGGAACAGCTCGCCGCGCGCGAGCTTTGGCAGCAATTCCTCTTTCTGCGCTTTCGATCCGTTCTCGGAAATGTTGAGCCCGCCATAGAAGGCGGCATGGATGAACGGCCCGGCCATGCTCGGCCCGCCCTGGCAGAGCTCCTCGATCACGGCAGCGGCGGCGTAGATATCCTCCCCCTGCCCGCCATATTCTTCGGGGATGGTGAGGCCGATCAGCCCCATCTCCGCAATCTCGCGAAAGAGGGTCCGGTCCCAGGTCGCCTCCCGGTCCCACTCCCGTCGCTTCTCGCGCGGCATCTTCTCGGCCACCCAGCGGGCAAGCTGGCGGCGGATCTCTGTTACGTGCTCAGGTTCTGCGGCAAAACTGGTCATGCCTCAGTTCTGGTCTATTGCCCGATTTCGTCAAGGCTGAACGGTGTCGACTGGTACGTCTGGTTGATCCAGTTACCGAACAGGAGATGGGCATGGCTGCGCCAGCGGTTGAGCGGCTGGCGCGCGGGGTCATCACCGGGATAGTAACCAAACGGCACCTGGATCTGCTTGCCCGCTTCCCGGTCGCGCTCAAACTCCTCCTTCAGGGAGAAGGAGTCATACTCGACATGGTTGAACATATAGAGGCTGCGCCGCGCGCGGTCTTCCAGCAGGCAGGGGCCTGTGTCATCACTGTCGATCAGCAGGCGGAGGGACTGGCGCTCCAGAACGTCGGCGCGGCGCACTTCGGTCCAGCGCGAAACGGGAATGGCAAAATCATCGGAAAAGCCCGAGAGATAGGGCGAGGCCAGATCAAGATTCCGGTGGCGAAACACGCCGAAAGCTTTCGCTTCAAGTTGGTATTTCGGCAGGCCATGGAAATGATACGCCGCCGCCATCGCGCCCCAGCAGATATAGAAAGGCGAATGCACGTTCGTCTGCGTCCAGTCGAATATCTGGGTCAGCTCTTCCCAATAATTCACCTCTTCAAACGGCATCTGCTCAATCGGCGCGCCGGTGATGATGAAGCCATCAAACTTCCGCTCCCGGATTTCTTCCCAGGTCTGGTAAAAGCTTATCAGATGTTCCTGCGAGGTATTCTTCGGCGTGTGCCCGCCCACGCGCACGAGCGTCAGCTCCACCTGCAAGGGCGAGGCGCCGATCAGCCGGGCGATCTGCGTCTCGGTGCGGATCTTGTTGGGCATGAGGTTCAAAAGCGCGATCTGCAGCGGGCGGATGTCCTGGCGCACGGCATCAGTCTCCGTCATCACGGCCACGCCCTCTTTCAGCAGCGTCTCACGCGCAGGCAGCGTATCAGGAATCCGGATCGGCATGGCTCAAACATCCTCATCGGCCCGCTTCAGGTCCAATAAACACGTCCGCAACGGAGGGGGAAAGGCAGGCCCGGAAAGCCGGGGTTTCCTGCATCTCGGCCCTTTAGCGACTTGTTTAACGTGGCTGCAAGCCGGCCGGCCAAATCACCACGGACGAGGATTTAGTACGGGTTGGGCGGCGCGTCAAATGGGATGAGTGTTTCCTCACTCCCCCGTCAGCTTCGCCGCGCGGCGTTCCTTGAAAGCGGCCACGGCCTCTTTCCGGTCGCCCAGATAGTTTGAGACGCTTTCCCAGCCGATGGACGCATCCATCATCTGCGCGGCGAGCGCGCGCAGGGGGATGTTGGCGGTCGTCTTGGTCCAGCGCACCGCCCATTTCGGGTTGGCCATGATCTTGCCGACGATCTCGTCCACTTTTGCGTCGAGCTCTGCGGCCGGCACGGCATAATTTATGAGGCCGAGCGCCTTGGCTTCGGGCGCACTCAGCAGGTCGCCCGTCATCAGAAGTTCCTTGGCCTTGGCAAAACCGATCAGCTGCGGCCAGATCAGCGCGCCGCCATCGCCTGCCACCAGGCCGACCTTCACATGCGGATCGCCGATCTTGGCCGTCTCGTCGGCAATGATCACATCGCACAGCAGCGCAATCGTCGCGCCCAGGCCTGCGGCCGCGCCATTCATCCGGCAAATGACTGGCTTTTCCATCTGGAGCAGCGTCACCACGATCTGCTTGGCGTCCCAGCCGATGGCGCGGAAGCGTTCAGGATGCGCGATCTGTTCCTCAAACCAGTCAAAATCCCCGCCCGCGCAGAAGGCACGGCCCTTGGCCGAAAGGATGATGAGGTCGCTGTCGGTGTCGCGTTGCAGGCAGTTGAACACAAGCGCCAGCTCTGTGTGCATGGCCTCGTCCACGCCGTTCACCGGATGATCGGAGGTGATATAGGCCGTCAGCACACGGCCCTTCCGTTCAAAGGTGAAACGTTCCCATTTTTCTGCCGTGATGTCGTAATGCGCGCTCATGGTTCCTCCGGCCTGCTTTGGCGCCAGCCTAGTTGCGCCAGGCGGGCGGGCAAAGTCATAATTCGGCGTGTTTCGGCCGGCCTGCCCTTATTTTCCCGCATTTCCAGCCCCATCTGCCGGGGTCAGGAGACAGGAGCGCAAGTGAACCGGCCGATAATACAAGACTTCCAGGATACGAGAGACCCGCTCCATGTCACCCTGGAGAAAACTCTGGAGTCAATCGACACGCCGACCATTTCCCTGCACCGCCTGTTCGATCTGATGGGGGAACAGGGCCTCTTGTTCCTGTGCGCCCTGCTCACCATCCCCTTCCTTCTGCCAATATCCATACCGGGGCTCAGCTCGGTGTTTGGTCCCGCGATCATCCTGATTGCTGCGGGGATTACCGCCAACCGCATGCCCTGGCTGCCCAGGCGGCTCGCCCGGAAAGAGTTCGACGCCGAAAAGCTCAAAGGCTCGCTGAAACGCGGCCTCGGCGTAGTCGCCCGGATCGAGCGCTACATTCGCCCGCGCCTGAAAGGGCTCACGGCAACGGGCGTGCCCGCGCGGGTCAATGGCGTGGCGCTGATCTTTTCTGCGCTGCTGCTGATGGCGCCCTTCGGGTTCATTCCCTTTTCAAACACCCTGCCCGCCTATGCGATCCTGCTGATGTCCATCGGCATGTCCCAGCGCGATGGGCTGGTCGTGATAGTCGGTTATCTGTTGATCCTTGCCACGCTGGTCTATCTCGGCGCCCTTGCCTGGCTTGCCACGCAGGCCGGTCAGGGCTTGTTTGGGTTTTTCACCGCCTGACAGGATCTTCCGCCATGACGCGCGATACGCTGTTTCTTCTTCCGCCCGGCTTCGAAGCCAATGGCCAGCGCGAATTCTGCCCGGAATGTGCCGAGATCTGGGGTCTCATCGCCTGGTATCCGGCGCTGAAGGAAACGGTGGACATCGCCTATGTCGGCATTGCGCATCCGCGCGAACCGCTGGTCCGCCTGCTCGGGCCGGGCAACCATAATGCGCCCACCCTGGTGCTCGCCGCCGGCTCCCCCCGCGCAACCAGCGTCACCTACAATGAAGCAGGTGGACACGCCTTCCTTCCCTCCGCTCGCCTGATCGCGCGGCATTTCGCCGGGCTCTACGGAACGCCGATGCCGCGCGGGGGCTGAGCGACAAGCCTCTTGCCTCCCGCCGCGTCAGGCGCCTCTATCTCCGGCGAAACCCAAAAACGCCCGGAGGAACCCCATGCCCGCCAAGCCCGTAAAGACCCGCATCACCGACATGCTCGGCATCGAGAAGCCGATCATCCAGGCCGCGATGGGCTGGATTGCGCGTTCGCAGCTTTCCTCGGCCGTCTCCAATGCCGGGGGCATGGGCATCATCGAAACCTCTTCGGGCGAGCTCGACGCCATCCGCGAAGAAATCAAGAAAATGAAGGCGCTGACCGACAAGCCCTTCGGCGTAAACGTCGCCCAGGCTTTCGTGCGCGATCCGAACATCATCCCCTTCATCATCGACCAGGGCATCAAATTCGTCACCACCTCCGCCGGTGACCCGATGAAATACACCGCCACCCTGAAGGAAGCCGGCCTCACCGTTTTCCACGTCGTCCCCTCCCTCGCCGGCGCCCTGCGCGCCATTGAGGCAGGCGTTGACGGCCTGATCGTGGAGGGCGGCGAAGGCGGCGGCTTCAAGAACGCCAAGGATGTCGCTTCCATGGTACTGATCCCGCAGGTCTGCGAAGCTGTCAGCGTGCCGGTTGTCGCCGCGGGCGGCATCACCGATGGCCGCTCCATGGCCGCCGCCTTCTCCCTCGGCGCCGAAGGTGTACTGATGGGCACGCGCATCCTCTCCTGCGCCGAAAGCCCCGTCCACGCCAACTGGAAGGACGCCATCATTGGCGCCGATGCGACCGACACCGTCTTCCTCAACCGCGCCGGCCCCGGCCCGGCCCTGCGCGCGCTGCGTACAGAGCGCACTTCGCGGCTGGAAAAAGACGGCAGCCCCAACATTTTCGGCGAGTTTGCCGGCACGCAGGACGTTTACTTCGGCGGCAATCTGGAAGCGGGCATCGCGCTGACCGGTCAGGTGGCCGGGCGGATCAAGGAGGTTAAACCCGTCGCCCAGATCTTCGAGGAAACCCTGGAAGAGTATCACCGGATCGTCGCCGCCTTGCCGCGCTGAGCGGGAGCATACGCCGTTCGGGTCAATTTCGGGGGCAAAACCGCCCCCTTCTGCCCGTTTCTCTGGAAATCTGCGCCCCCCACAGGTAAACCCTCTGCAATCTTCATTGCCAGAGGAAGCATGATGAAAATGACTGATGCCCTGAAGGGCGGCGCTGCCGCTCTCGTACTCGCCGCCACGGCTGCCTGCGGCGCCCCGGAAACCACCACACCGGAAGCCGAAGCCGCCAGCAGCCAGAGCGAGCTGCCTGAAATCACCGTCACCGACGCCGAGCTGGAAGGAAACCCCTTCCGCGCCGAATGGACCGGCGCCTATGGCGCGCCCCCCTTCGCCCAGATCACCGACGCGCACTACATGCCGGCGGTCAAGAAGGGCATCCTCGAGATGCGCGCCGAGATCGACGCCATCGTCAACACCGAAGAAGAGCCCACCTTCGAGAACACCATCCTGGCGCTGGAAAAATCCGGCAAGGCGCTGGAGCGGGTCATGCTGGTGTTCGGCAACATCACCAACACCGATACCAATGACGCGCTCACGGCCCTGGAAGGCGAAATCTACCCCATGCTCACACGTGAGCAGGATGCGGTGACCTTCAATCCGGAACTCTTTGCCCGCGTGCAGGCCGTTTACGACCAACGCGACCGTCTCGGCCTCGACGAGCAGGAAGCCCGCCTGCTGGAGCTGACGCATCGCAATTTCGTCCGCGCCGGCGCCAGCCTCGCGCCGGAAGTCCAGGCAGAGATCGGCCAGCTGAACGCCGAAATCTCCGCCCTGACGACCACCTATGGCCAGAACCTTCTCAACGCCACCAACGCCTTCAAGCTGGAAATCACCGATCCGGCCCGCCTCGGCGGCCTGTCGGATGACTTCAAGAACGCCATCAAGGTGGACGGCGAAGACAAATGGGTGGTCGGCATCAGCCGCTCCTTCTTCGAAGGCTTCATGGCCAGCGCCGAAGACCGCGAGCTGCGCAGCCAGCTGTTTGACGGCTATCGCACTGTCGCCTCCTCCGGCGAGTTCGATAACGGCCCGCTTGCCATCAAGCTCGCCCAGCTGCGCGCCAAACGCGCCGAGCTGATGGGCTATCCCAGCCACGCGCATTATGTGCTCGAGGAGCGCATGGCGCACACCCCCGATGCCGCGCTCGAATTCCTAGGCAAAGTGCTGGAGCCCGGCCTCGCCCGCGCCGCAGAAGAAGAAGCCGACATGGAGACGATCGCCGGACACGAGATCCTCGGCCATGACTGGTGGTTCTATTCGGAAAAGGTCCGTGCCGAGAAGTACGCCTTCGACGAAAACCAGCTGCGCCCCTATTTCGAACTGGGCGCGTCCACCGACGGCGCGTTTGAAGTTGCCTCGCGCCTCTTCAACATCACCCTGGAAGAAGTGCCCGTCGAGGCGTGGAACCCGGCTGTCAAATCCTATGACGTGAAGGATTCCGAAAGCGGCGAACATCTCGGCCTGCTGATGATCGACAATTTCGCCCGCGACACCAAGCGCGGCGGCGCCTGGATGAGCACCTACCGCTCTTCTTCGGATATGGATGGCAACACCATCCGCCCGATCATCACCAACAACATGAACCTGGTTCCGCCCGCAGCGGGCCAGCCGGCCCTGCTCTCGCCGACTGAAGTGGAAACTCTGTTCCACGAATTCGGCCACGGCCTGCACGGCCTGCTCACTCAGATCCGCTATCCGAGCTTCTCGGGCGTCTATGGCGGCCCGGACTATGTCGAGCTGCCCTCCCAGATCATGGAACACTGGGTGACCGAGCCTCAGGTGCTGGCGATGTATGCCCGCCACCATGAAACCGGCGAGATCATTCCTCAGGAACTGGTCGACAAGATGAACAAGGCCTCGACCTTCAATCAGGGCTTCAAGACGACCGAGTACATCGCTGCCTCGCTGATCGACCTTCACTGGCACATGCTGTCTTCGGAAGAAGCCGCCGAGATCACCGATGCCCGCGAGTTTGAAAAATCCGTACTCGCCCAATACAACATCCCGGAAATCATCGAGCCACGGTATCGCTCGACCTATTTCTCCCACATCTTCGCGGGCGGCTACGCGGCCGGCTACTACTCATACCTCTGGGCAGAAATTCTGGATGCGGATGGCTTTGACGCCTTCAAACAATCCGGCGACATCTTCAATCCGGAAGTCGCTGCGAAGCTGAAACAATGGGTGTTCGAATCCGGCGGCCTGCGGGAGACCGATGAACTCTACCGCAATTTCCGCGGGTCTGATCCGGGCATCGAGCCGCTGCTGCGCAATCGCGGCTTTGCCGAGCCCTCCCCTGCCGAAGGCTGATCCGTTCAGCTCCCAAACAAAAACCCCGCCTCCTGGAGGCGGGGTTTTTTTGTGGCGCAGGATGGTTTCAGGCCAGATCAGCCCCCGACGACCGGGTCCTTGCAGATCAGCGACTTGATCTCATTTTCATTGCGCGCCTTGCGCAGGCCGTCGCGCACGGCGGCCTGGCGGAAAAACCGGCTGACCTGCGCCAGCGCGCGCAGATGGTCGGCCCCTGCGCCATCGGGCGCCAGCAGCATGAAGATCAGGTCGCAGGGCCGGTCATCGATCGCCTCGAAGTCGACGCCCTGGGCGAGCCGCAGGAAACCGCCAACCGGCGCCGTGAGACCGGAAAGCCGGGCATGGGGAATGGCAACGCCCTCGCCCACACCGGTGGAGCCAAGGCGCTCACGCTCCATCACGGCGTCTTCAATCGCGCGCGCGCCAATCCCCGTCGCCTCGCTGAGCGCTTCGCACAGGACATGGATAGCCTGCTTACGGCTCGTCGCCTCGTGAAAGGGGATGATCACTCCGCCTTGCAGCAGAGCACTCAAATCGGTGGCCATCAAACAACTTTCCGTGGCGCGTCGCGTTAATTCCGGGGCGTGTTGGCGGGGTCGACCCAACCAATATGCCCATCGGGGCGGCGGTAGACCATATTCAGGCCGTCATGGCTAGCATTTCTGAACATGAGTGCCGGGACATCCTGCAATTCCAGCTGCATAACTGCCTCAGAAACGCTCATCGTGCGGATCTGAACCTGTGTTTCAGCAACTGTCAGGGGAGCGTCCCCGATCTCCATTCCCGTATCGACCGAATCTTCGGCTTCGTCATCTCTGGATTGAATCAGGATTTCGGCCGCCACCTCGGCGGGCAGCGCGGCCTGGCCGTTGGTGTGGTGATCCTTCAGGCGGCGCTTGTAGCGGCGCACCCGCTTTTCCATTTTTTCGAGGCTGACTTCCAGCGCGGCATAGGGATCATTCGCCTTGCCCGATGATTGCAGCACAATCCCCGATGGCAGGTGAACATTGCAATCGACCTCCACGAACGGCCCCTGCTGGGACACGAACACGTTGGCGTCGCCCGTCCGGCTGAAATATTTGGATACGGCCGCTTCCAGCCCCTCTTCGATCCGCCCTCGCAGCGCCTCACCCAATTCCATATGCCGGCCGGTGATCTGAATCTGCATGGGCGTCTCCTTTGCGTGTGACCTAAGAGCTATCCTAGAGATAAGTATGCATCAGGAACCTGCCAGTGGCGACTCCCTTCCGTGACGAGCCGCCGCATCTGTCTGAAATCTAATGTGTTCGTGCCGCAGGCGCTCACCATACGCAGTAATCCGGAAGAGCTTGACTTGTCCCGCCTGGCGCACAAAACCCGATGGATAATCCCTCCGCACGTTTGTGGTATTCACTGTCAGTTGGCCTGAGATTCTAGCTCAGCCAGACGATCACGTGCGCGTTGCTCAGCGCGCTGGAATTGCGGATGTGGCGGCTCACCTCCGGCGAGCACTTCGGCCAGCTGCAAACTGCGCCGGCGCAGCTCAATGGCCTCGGTGCGGTCCCCAAGCTCTACTTCCATTTCTGACAGCTGATCGAGGGCCACAAAGAGATGCCAGTGCGCGGGAATTGATTGGCGGGAATGCGCAGCCAACCGCTCCCTTACCGACAATCGTGCCCGGAAAAGCCCTCGCGCACCAGAAAGGTCGCCTGTTTCTCGCATCAAATCTCCAACCTTGCCGAGGCTGAGGCAGAGATACTCATGAAGCGAAGCGGATTTCGGATTTGCCGCCGCCGCCCGCTCAACGACTTCGAGCCCGGCGCTGTAAAGAGCTTGCGCAGCGGCCAAGTCTCCAGCCTCGCGCTGCAGGTCCCCATACTTATTCTGACAGACCCACAAATGTCGCTGTGCCGAAATCGACGAAGGATTGGCAGCGGCAATGCCTGCCACAAGATCGATCGCTTCCTCATACCGCAAGCGGGCACCAGCTAGGTCCCCCGCACGATGCAACAGGTCTCCGAGTCGTTCGAAACAGGCCGCAAGGTCTTGGCGCGCCTGTGCAGAGCCGGGATTGCTCGCTGCCAATCGTTCACCGGATTCTCGTGCCGCCTCAAAACTGAGACGCGCGCCGTCCAGATCGCCTGCAGCCTCCTGTAGTTTGCCCAGCTGCATCTGACAGATGAACAGGTCCCGGTGCGCGGACGCTGATCCGGGATTGGCCTCTACCAGCCGCTGCGCCATAGGATACGCCGCATCAGAATGCACGCGCGCCGCATCAAGGTCACCCATTACTCGTTCAATGTCGCTGATCTGCAGATGACTGATCATCAAATCTCGCTGCGCCACATGGGAATTTGGGGCAGCTTCTGCGAGCTGCCGGGCAAGCGCGAGACCGGATTGAAACCGCTCCCTTGCGCCAGAAAGATCTCCTGCCGCCTCCAGAACCCCGGCAATCTTGCTGAAACTGACCGACAGGTCCTGCAATGCTTCTTTTGAATTTTGATCAGATTTAACGCGCCATTCAAACAAGTCATGGCTTGCCTGATAGTGTTTCAGCGCCGTTCCCAGATCGCCCGCCTCAATGCTCAATTCCGCCAGCCTGGTGTAGCTGACCGCCAGATCACGCTGTGCGCCGACCGATAGCGGATTTTCATGGGCTAGCTTCTGACTGATTTGATGCGCTGCCTCATATCGGAGGCGTGCCGCCTCCAGATCGCCCGCCTCTTGACAGATGTCGCCAGCGTCATTCGCTGCAATCATATTTTCTCTGTCGTTTCCGGCCACCTTTTCAGCTGCTTCCGCCGCGAGCCGAGCCCCGGAGAGGTCTCCGGCTTCCCGGCGCAACCGCGCCAGTTCGATACAGGTCCAGAAATCATCCGGCTGCAGACGGAACGCTTCCTCATAAGCCGCTCTCGCCTTGGCCGTATCAACACCCAGAACCAGCGCGCCAATGCGGCGCCATTTCTCAGCCGCCGCGACCGCGTCCGCCCGCGCGTCCTGCTCCAGTGTCTCGATGGCGCCGGCGATGTCGCCTTCGGCAATCTTGTGAGCAGCGGCGCCCCCGGCCCGCGGCCCTTCGGCGGCAATGCCCTCTATGGCCCGGTCGCGGCGGGCGCGCTCATCCGTGCCAAGAGGTGCCGCCCCGGCGGCCACCTGCGCCGCTTCCATCCGGTCAAGCTGAGCCTTCATCTGCGCAAGAAGCGAGTGCTGCTCGGCCAACAGCCCGTCCTGCGCGGCAACCTTGCCCTGCAGCGCGTCGACCTCCGTTTTCCGCGCCTTTTCCGAAGGTACAAAGGTTTCCCGCGCCGTCGTGAACGGCCGGGTCGCCAGCCCCCAGAGAAACTGGAGGAACGAGACAGCGCCCTGGAAAATCTGGATCACCGCCCAGAGGCCCGCAATGAAGACGAGTATGCCCAGGATCGCCGCCGCCCACAGCGGCAAGGTCTCGATCATGCCGTGCAGCACATCCGGCGTCCGCGCGACCAGCCAGCTGCGCAACTGCGCCCCGTCGCCTGCGAGCCAGGCATTCATCATCGGCTTCCCCCCGAAATGGCCACCGGCGAATGGTAACGGCAGGATCGCCCACCGCCAACCTTTGATCGGCCATTTCTGAGCCCAGATTCAGTCCGCCCGCTTGGCATATCCATGCTTTTTCAGCAGGCCGCGCAGCTGGTGATAGGTCAGGCCGAGGGCGTCGGCCGCCCTGCCCTGATGGCCTCCGGCATCGGCCAGCGCGCCATCGATCAGTTGCATTTCGAAAAGACGCACCGCGTCTTCAAAGCCGCGCGCCGGGCTTTGGGGCCGCTCGGCGGGTTGAAGCTCGGCGGCGCTGGAAGGGCTCGACGCGCCCAGAAAAACGCCAACGCCGTTGGAGTTTTTGCCTGCCTCGTTGGAGGTTTCGTTGGAGTTTTTTGGGGAGCTTTTCGGGGCGTTTTTCGGCCGCCAGGGCGAGGCGAACGGATCAAGCGCGGACGTCTCAAACCGCACCTGCTCAAACGGCGCAGAGATCAGCGCCCGATGGGTCAGCCGCTCGGCAAAATTGCGCAGCTCCCGGATGTTTCCCGGCCAGTGCCAGGCCTCGATGGCCTCCAGCGCAGAGGGCGCAAATCCCGGAAAATCCTGAGCCATTTCAACCGCCATACGCCGCGCAAAGAACTGCGCCAGCAGCGTCTTGTCCCCCTGCCGGGCCCGTAGCGGGGGCAGCGTGATCACGTCGAATGACAACCGGTCCAGCAGATCCCAGCGGAACGCCCCCGCCTCCGCCAGCGCCGGCAGATCGGCATTGGTCGCCGCCACGATCCGCACATTGGTCGAGAGCACCTTGGAGCCGCCAACCCGTTGAAATTCCCCGTATTCCACGATCCTCAGCAGCTTTTCCTGCACCTGCTGGGAGGCCGTCGCGATCTCGTCGAGGAAGATCGTGCCCCCGTCGGCCATCTCGAAACGGCCCCGCCGCATGTCGGTGGCGCCGGTAAACGCGCCGCGCTCATGGCCGAACAGTTCGGAATCCAGCAGCGTCTCGGACAGCGCCGCGCAGTTCACCTTGATGAACGGGCCTTCCCAGCGTTTTGACAGGAAGTGCAGCCGCTCACCGACCAGCTCCTTGCCGGTGCCGCGCTCCCCGATCACCAGCACCGACCGGTCCAGCGGCGCGACCCGGCTGGCCTGCTCGAGCGCGCTCAGCCAGGCGGCCGATTCCCCGATCAGTTGCGTTGTGCGCGGCTCCATATGGTTTGTTTAGCCAATTTCATTGGTCAAATCCACTAAGTAGATTGGATATTTGACCTTTAATTTCCTAACGCCAGCGCGCCGGAAACATTTTTATCATTTAAAATCAAGGCAGTATTAAATTAATTTCGAACTGGCACGCCTCTTGAAATGGAGTTGGCATCAGGGCGACGGGCGTTGCCAATCAACCAAACCAAGGACGAAACAGAAATGAGCTACCAGGACGATCCCTACACATCCCGCTCGGACGCCGGCCGCTTCGGCCGCTGGCTCGCCTCGCGCCGTGCGGAGACGTGGATGTTCTTCGCCGCAGGCGTGCTCCTCGGCGGCCTCTTCTTCTGATCTCCAGTAACGAAAGGATTTACCCATGGGTCTCTTCTCCCGTCTCGGTGACATCATCAACTCCAACCTCAATGCGATGCTGGATGGCGCCGAAAACCCCGAAAAAATTGCCCGCCTGATCATCCAGGAAATGGAAGACACGCTGGTGGAAGTGCGCACTGCCGCTGCCCGCGCGATGGCCGACAAGAAGGAAATGGAGCGCGAAATCGCTCACTTCACGTCCACCCGCGATGACTGGGCCGCCAAGGCCGAGCTGGCCATCGACAAGGGCCGGGAAGACCTCGCCCGCGGCGCCCTGATCGCCAAGCAGAAATGCGATACGGAAATCGAGCGCCGCCACACGGCGATGAAGATCGCCGAGGAAGCCTTCGAGCGCCGCCAGGAAGACCTGACGAAACTCCAGGCCAAGCTCGACGAAGCCAAGGCCAAGCACCGCGCCCTCGTGATGCGCCGGGAAGCCGCCGAGCAGCGTATCCGCATGCGCACCCAGATGTATGACGGCCGCGCCGATGAGGCGATTGCCCGCTACGCCAACCTGGAACGCAAGGTCGATGAGATGGAAGCCTATGCCGACACCATCCGGGGCCGCGAGCCGAGCCTGGAGCAGGAGTTCGCCGAGCTGGAGCAGAACGAGTCGATCGAGAAGGAACTCGCCGCTCTGAAAGCCCGCAAAGGCAAGGCACCGGCCAAGAAGTCGGAGGGCTGATAGATGGTTTTTTCGCTGATCTGCCTTTTCGGCTTTCTGACGCTGATCTGCACACCTGGGCTCATCGCCCAGATGCGTGAAGAACGGGCCGCTGCCGGAGGCGATGAGTAATCATGGACGAGGCCCTCATCCCGCTGATTGCCATCATCGCCCTCTTCGTGGTGCTGCCGGGCATGGTGTTTCACTACATCACGCTCTGGCGGCGCCAGAAGACCCTGCAGCCCGACGACGAGCGGATGCTGGAAGACCTCTGGCGCTCCGCCAAGGCTATGGAGCGCCGGATCGAAACCCTCGAATCCCTGCTCGAAGCCCGCGACGCACAGGCCCATCGCCAGCCGCCGCGCCCACACCGCACCCACCTTGACGATTAAGGAGACAGGAAATGTCCCGCCCCAACGACCCTTACGCCTCCCAGAACCCGAAACGCTTTTACCGCTCCCGTCAGGACAAGGTCATTGCCGGCGTCTGCGGCGGCATCGCTGAAAGATTTGGCTGGGAACCCGTTCTCGTCCGCATCCTGACGGTTCTGGCAACTCTCTTCTTCATGGGGCCGATGGCCCCCATCATCTACATCGTGATCTGGATGATCACGCCGCGCGCGCCCATCGGCTACGGCTCGATGAGCCCGGACGAAGACGCCTTCTGGCGCGGCGTGCAGGACCGCCCCCGCGCGACCTTCGGCACCATCAAGTACACCTTTATGGATCTCGACGAGCGCCTGAAGAATATCGAACGCACAGTGACTTCGGATGAATGGCGCCTTCGCCAGGAATTCCGCGACCTTGAAAAAGGCAACTAACCGGCCACTCGGCCCAACCACACCTACTCCGTCCAAGGACCGGAACGATGAAACAGGGGAATATCGTGCACAATAACTGGCTACTCGGCGGACTTGCCGTCGCCATTCTCGCCGTCACCGTCACACTCAGCACGGTTGCCGGCAACGCATCCCTCGAACTTGCGGGCGTTTCCATGAGCCTGGAACGTCATGAAAATGGCGGGGTGCGCGTCTTTTTCGTGCAGGCGCCCTAAAGCCTGCCGGTCTTCCTCAGACGCCGGAGGATCTGCCGTGCAGGGTCAACAGCCCTCAGGGAATTCAGATCAGCCGGCGGCGGGCCATTACAGAGCTTGGCAGCAATGATCGCAGCAGCCCAGGGCGCCCATGTAAAGCCCCGGCTGCCAAAGCCTCCCGCAACATAGACCCCCGGCAGGACGGGCGACGACGCCCGCTCCGCCTTTCCGTCCCACAGCGCCGCTATGGCACCCGCGTCCGGCGCTGCGCCGATCAGGGGCAGCCTGTCCGGCGTTGTCGCCCGCACCGAAGCGCGCGACACGGCCGCGCCGCCCTGCGCCTCCCGCACCCACCAGGGCGAAAGCGCCTCAACGCCTTCAAGATTTTCCGCGCGCGCCGCCTCACTGACAGCGGCGCTTACGCCCTCGCCAGCCGGCTCGAAGGTGGCGCCCCAGAGGCGCTCATTTCCCAGAGCAATCGCATACGTGCCCGATGCCAGCGCCGAGGGCGGGGCCTGCACGGCGCCGGAAAGATGCTCCACCTGCCCCTGACGCCCTGCCAGCTCCAGCGCGGGCAGGAGCTGACCCATACCCATGCCGCTCGCCAGCACGATGGCATCAAATACCTCACCGTTTACGCTGCGCGCCCCAAGGTCCACATCCGGCATCGCGCCAGCGCGCACCTCAACCCCGTCCAGCAGCGACAGAACCATCTGCCGGGGTCGGAGGATCAGGGCACGCTTGTGCAGAATGCCGCCGCCGGAAAGAGCTTCGAGGTCCTCCAGCGGAAAGGGTGGATCGGCGAGCAGCTTACCGAACCGTTTCTCTTCGGTCTCATTGCGCGGCATCTGGCGCACATCAGTCAGCTCCGCGCCGGGACGCCCCAGATAAAAGTCCCGCGCGGCCAGATAGGCATCGATCAGCAGGCGCGCTTCGGCGGTATCGCCTGCGTCCAGGCGCGGCATCATCAACGCCAGCGCATTGCCGCTCGCCCCGCGCGCAGGTTCAGGCGCGGGATCGAACACCACGGCCTCCATGCCCGCCAGTTTCAGCCCGGACGCGATTGTTGCTCCCGCTATTCCGGCCCCGAGGATCGCCACACGGCGCGGAAGCGGGATCACGGGCTCATCCGCATCCGGATAAACCGCCTCCAGTCGCTGGCGCTTGCGGCCATGGCCTTCGGCCTTGCGCACCTCAAATCCTGCCTCTGCCAGTCCCCGGCGCACATCACCGGCCACGGTAAACGTCGCCGCCCGCGCGCCGGGCGCAGACCGGGCTGCAATGAGCGGGAAAATATCGCCTGCCCACATCCCGGCATTCTTCGCCGGGCTGAACCCGTCCAGAAACCAGGCATCGGCGCGAAAGCCGCTCGCGGGCAATGTCTGCGCAATATCCCCCAGATGCAGGATCAGCTCGATCCCGTCTGCTTCAAAGGCGAGATGCCGTACGCCCCGGACCGGCCCCGGCCACCGCGCCAGCAGCTGGTCAGCCAGAGGGGAAAGTTCCGGCCAGGCCGCAAAGGCGCGCGCCGCGTCCTCCGCCCTCAGGGGATAGCCCTCAAAACTGACAAAGCTGAGCCGCGCCGCCGGATGGGGCCGGTGTTCGCGCCAAAGCTGCCACAGCGCCAGGAAATTCAGCCCCGTCCCAAAGCCGGTCTCGGCCACGGTGAACTGCGCCCGCCCGGCCCAGGCTTCAGGCAGCCCGCAGCCTTTGAAAAATACCGCCCGCGTCTCAGCCAGCCCATCCTGCGCGGAGAAATACACGTCACCAAACGCGGTGGCGAAAGGCGTACCATCCTCCCGCCACGCAATGTCCGGATGAGTCAGCAGCCGTGTCATGCGCCCTGCCCTAGCCCGGCCACGCAAAAATGCAAACCGGGCCAGCAATCGGGCCAGCAACCGGATAAGGGACCAGACCGGGCATTGCGCTTTTCTGCCCCCTGCCCCACCTTCCGGATTTAAACCCCTGAAGGAGCCCCGCAGATGAGCGACCTGGATGTAAAACGCGAAGACGGGCCGACCGGCGGCCGCTACCTCGTCACGATCGACGGCCACACCGCCGAGATGACCTATTCCAAAGCCGGAACCACCCGCATCATCATTGACCATACCGGCGTGCCCGACGCGCTGCGCGGCAAGGGCGCCGGCCAGGCCATGGTCCAGCGCGCGGTGGAAGACGCCCGCGCCGCCGGCATCAAGATCATCCCCCTCTGCCCCTTCGCCAAGGCGCAGATCGAGAAACACACTGAATGGCAGGACGTTCTCGCCTGATCATGGCATCGCAGGAGGCAGATGGATGGGCATACTTCTGAGAATACTGGGCGTCATCTGGATACTCGCCGGCCTGCTCGCTACGGTCGTGGCCGTCTTCGGGGCCATGGCAGAAAGCGCCGCCGACACCAGCAGCGCCGTTTACGCCATCGGCGCCTTCATCGGCGCGGGCCTCGTGCTCACGCCGGTGTGGCTGACTGGTATTGCCTTCTTCCTCCTGCCCGGCTGGGTCCGTAAACAGCTGGCAACCAGACAGACGGACATTTTCGCATGAGCCACACCATCACTCACGATACCGCGCGCCAGCGCTACAGCCTGATCGTCGACGGTGTCGAGGGCTACCTCACCTATGAGCGCCGCCAGCCGGGTGTGCGCCACATCACCCACACGATTGTGCCCGACGCCATCGGCGGGCGCGGGCTCGGCAAACGCCTCGTTGACGCGATCCTTAACGACATCAAGGCCGACGGCGAAAAGGTCACCTCATCCTGCTGGTATGCCAGCGGCGTGATCGACAAGACGCCCGAATGGGCGGCGCTGAAAGCCTGATGGCATGACCCGCCCCTTCTGGCAGTCCAAGACCCTGGAAGAGATGACCCCCGAAGAGTGGGAAAGCCTCTGCGATGGCTGTGGCAAATGCTGCGTCGTGAAGCTCGAAGACGAAGACACCGGGGCGCTGGCCTATACCCGCCTCCACTGCAAGCTGCTGGACGGCGCCACCTGCCAGTGCTCGGACTATGCAAACCGGCGCCAGCATGTGCCCGACTGTGTGCAGCTCACCCCCGTCATCGTCGAGCAGGTCGATTGGCTGCCCCGCACCTGCGCCTATCGCCTGATCGATGAAGGCAAACCCCTCCCCCAATGGCACCACCTTGTCTGCGGTGACCGCGAGCGCATCCACGAACTCGGCCACTCCGTCCGCGGACAGACCGTCTCGGAAGAAACCGTGTTCGAGGAAGACGAAATCCAATGGGTCATCGACTGGGAAGGCACTGAACCATAACCATCCGGTTATGGGTTGTTGACACATCCATAACCCGCCAGTTATGTTTCCGCCATGACATCTGCACATGGCGACCTCTTCCGCGCATTGGCTGACCCGACCCGCCGGGCAATCTTCGAACAGCTGTGCCGGAACGGCGAACAGTCCGTTCACGTGCTGACGGCCGATGCAGGCATTTCCCAGCCGGCCGTCTCCAAACACCTCGCCGTACTCAGGCGCGCCGGCCTTGTGGGCCACCGACAGGACGGCCGCCAGACCCATTACAGCGCGCTGCCCCGCGCGCTGACGCCGCTCTCTGACTGGACCGCGGAAATGACCGGCTTCTGGGAGGGCCGGATCGACGCGCTCGAAACCCTCTTGAACAGGATGGATCAATGAACTGGAACAAATGGGTCCGTCAGGGCCACCGCTGGGTGTCGATCGCCTTCACGCTTGTATCGGCCGCCATATTCCTCGCGCTTGGCCTGGGCAACCAGCCGGCAGAATGGGTTTACATGCTCCCTCTCCTGCCGCTGCTCCTGCTGGTCCTCACCGGCCTCTACCTGTTCGCGCTGCCTTATCTTTCGCGCAGGCGCCCCCTGGAAAAGACGTGATCTCCCATGCCCGGAAAATCCTCCAAAGCTTCTGAGCCCGTTCTCCTCTCCGGCGGCAATCCGCAGATTGCCAAGGGATACGGCAACGAACCTGTGCAGGCCTACATCGCCGCAATGCCCGGCTGGAAGAAAGATGTCGGCATACGGCTCGACGCCCTCATCGAGGCGGCCATTCCAGGCGTTCAGAAGGCCGTCAAATGGAACACCCCCTTTTACGGCGTTGAACAGGGCGTCTGGTTCCTGAGCTTTCACTGCTTCACCAGATACATCAAGGTTACCTTCTTTCGCGGCACGTCTCTCGATCCCGTCCCGCCCGGCACCTCCAAACAGGCCGGTGTGCGCTACCTGGATATTCATGAAGGCCAGCTCGATGAAGATCAGTTCACAGAATGGGTGAGACAGGCCAGCGCCCTGCCGGGAGAAAAGCTTTGACCGCCCCCAAGAAAGACAAGGCAGAACTATCTGCCGCTGAACTTATCGACACCCGGATCCGGGAACTGGGTGACTGGCGCGCAGAGACGCTGTCGCATATCCGCGCCCTGATTCATGAAGCTGTGCCCGATGTGGAAGAGACATGGAAATGGCGCGGTGTTCCCGTTTGGGAAAAGCACGGCATTCTCTGCACCGGAGAAACGTACAAGGACAAAGTGAAGCTGACCTTTGCCAAAGGCGCAACGCTCGAAGATCCCACCCGCCTCTTCAATGCCAGCCTCGATGGCAATATGCGCCGCGCGATCGACCTCATGGCAGGTGACAGTCTCAACGCTGCCGCGTTCAAGACGCTTATCCGCGCTGCGGCATCCCTCAACACGGGAAAAAAGAAAAAATGACCGATACGCTTTCCATCACGCTCGAACGGGAACTCTCCCATCCGCCGGAAAAGGTCTGGCGCGCACTGACCCAGCCGCACCTGATCGAGGAATGGCTGATGAAGACAGACTTCCAGTCCCGGATCGGCCACAGCTTCAGCTTCCGTGCCGATTGGGGGGCGGTCGACTGCGAGCTACTTGCCCTCGAGGAAGCGCGCACGCTTTCCTATAGCTGGGGCGATGGTGAACTCGATACGGTCGTCACCTGGACCCTCACGCCCCTACCGGCCGGAACCCTCCTGCGCATGGAGCAGACGGGCTTCCGCAAGAACCAGCCGCGCTATTTCGGCGGCGCGCAGGCGGGCTGGCCGCGCTTCCTTTCAGCCCTTGAAGACCTCCTCTCGCGCGAAGCCTAACGCCCCTTCAGCCCTCCTTAACGGGCCCGTGGCAGGCTGGCGCGATGGATGTCCTGCCCGCCTTTCTTGATTATCTCACCCGTGAGCGTCGCATGGCGACCAAGACGGTTGAGGCCTATGGCAGCGACCTCTCTTTCTTCCTCGCCTTTCTGCGCGTGCATATGGGCGCGGAGCCGTCGCCCGCCCTGCTGGCAGACGTACGCGCCCGCGACATCCGCGCCTATCTCGCCGAGCGCCGGCGTGAGGGGCTGTCGGATGCAACCGTCGCCCGCATCCTCTCTTCCATCAAGGCGCTCTATCGCTGGCTCGACCGTGCCCACGGCGTCGGCAATGCCGAAGTCGGCTACCTGCAAGGCCCCCGGCGCCCGCAGCGCCTGCCCCGCCCGGTGTCCATCGACGCTGCCAAAGACCTGATCTCGGAAGCCGAAAACGAGCCCGATCAGGAACCGTGGATCGGCGCGCGGGACGCGGCCGTGCTGTCCCTGCTCTATGGCGGCGGACTACGTATTTCCGAAGCGCTCAGCCTGACAGGCGCTGACGTGCCCGCGCCCGAGCGCCTGCGCATCAAAGGCAAAGGCGGCAAGGTGCGCATCGTGCCGCTGATCCCGGCGGTGCGCGACGCCATTCATGTGTATGCGGATATCTGTCCCTGGGCGCTGACACGGGACAAGCCCCTCTTCCGGGGCGCCAAGGGCGGAGCTCTCAATCCGCGCCTCATCCAGGGGCTCATGCAGCGAATGCGCGCCTATCTCGGCCTGCCGGACACCGCCACGCCCCACGCCCTGCGCCATGCCTTCGCCACCCATCTTCTGGCAAATGGCGCAGACCTGCGCGCCATTCAGACCCTGCTCGGCCACGCTTCGCTTTCGACCACGCAGGTCTATACCGGCATTGACTCCTCGCGCCTGCGCGAAGTCCACGCCGCCGCCCATCCGCGCGCCTGAGGCAGCTCAGGGCGCCAATTGAGACGTCAGCGCGTCGGCCAGCAGCCGCCCGCTCTCCGTCAACGAAAGCTCCGACCCCTGAAGTTTCACCCAGCCCTGCTCGGTGAAAACGCCAATCTTCTCCCGCGAGACCTTTTTGCCGCTGACAATCTCCACCCGGCGCAGGTCCACGCCCTCTGCGGCGCGCAGGCCCATCGCCAGGATCTCCCGCGCAATGTCGAGCGGGGGCAGCTTTGCCGCGTCGGCCCAGCCCTCCTGCAACATCTGCATGCCGGCCATATAGCCTTCCGGGCGCCGCTCGGCCTCGGTGGCATACCGGTTGCCCGCAACCGAAACGCGGCCATGCGCGCCAGGCCCCGCGCCGATCCAGTCGCCACCCCGCCAGTAGATCAGATTGTGGCGTGATTGATGCGCGGGCGAGGCCGCGTGATTGGACACTTCATAGGCAGGCATGCCGGCATCGCGCGTCATCTGCTGGGTCAGCTCATAAAGATCGGCCTGCGCATCATCCGGCATCGGAACAATCTCGCCGCGCTGGGCTGCCTTACCAAACGCCGTTGCCGGCTCGAAGGTCAGCTCATAAAGCGAGAGATGCGGCGCGCCGAGCGCCAGCGCATCGGCGAGCTCGGCTTCCCAGTTTGCCGGGGATTGTCCGGGCCTGGCATAGATCAGGTCCATGGAAATCGTGTCGAACACTTTCAGCGCGCGCTTCACCGCCTCGCCGCCCGCCTCGGCGGTATGATCGCGCCCCAGGAATGCCAGCGCCGAATCCCGCATCGACTGGACGCCGATGGACAGGCGCGTGACGCCCGCCCGGCGCAGCGCCAGAAGGTCCGCTTTCAGAACATCGTTCGGATTGGCCTCCAGCGTTATTTCAGCGCCGTCCTTGATGCCGAATGTTTCAGACGCCGCCTTCAGGATTTCAGCCACCTGCTCTGGCCTCAGCAAGGCGGGCGTGCCGCCGCCAAAATATACCGTATCGAGCGCGCCATGCTCGGGCAGCTTGCGGCGGTGAACGCGAATGTCATCGGCAATCGCCGTCACCAGCGGATCGGTGGCCCGGTCCTTGGCGGCGTAGACGTTGAAGTCGCAATAAGGGCAGACCCGCGTGCAATAGGGCCAATGGATATACAGGCCGAAGCCGAAATGCGGGCCGAAAGGCGCAAAAACCTGGGTCATGCGAGCAGCGCCGCGCGCAGCTTCTCGACCGCGCGGGCCCGGTGGCTCATCGCGTGTTTGCGCGCGGGGTCCATTTCACCAAACGTCATCGTCTCGCCCTCGGCAACAAATACGGGATCATAGCCAAACCCCTTATCACCCCTGGGGGGCCAGACGAGGGTTCCGTGCACCTCGCCCTCATACACGGCTTGCGTCCCATCGGGCCACACAACTGCCAGCGCGCAGACAAATTTGGCGGAGCGGTCCTGCGAGCCCGATGCCTTGAGTTCAGCCTCCACCTTCTCCATCGCCTTGTAGAAGTCCCGCGGCTCTCCGGCCCAGCGCGCCGAATAGATGCCCGGTTGACCGCCCAGCGCGGTCACCGCCAGCCCCGAATCATCTGACAGCGCCGGCAGACCCGTCGCCAGGGCAGCCGCCCGCGCCTTCAACAAGGCGTTGCCAGAAAAACTATCCTCGGTTTCTTCAGGTTCGTCCAGATCAAGCTCAAGGGCAGAAACAACCTCAAAACCATGGGGCGCGAACAGATCTTTCAGTTCGGACACCTTGCCTCTGTTGTGTGTAGCTGCCACGAGTTTTCCGGGCACAAGGCGGGGCATAGCCGTAGCATTATTCACAGTAATGTGGCTCCATTCTTGCTTTATGCGCGAATGCATATATCGTTATTCGGTAATAACGGGACAGCGCACTGGCAAAGTTCCTCTTCATAAACCATCAACCAAGCAGGGTGAAAAGGCCGGGTATGACAAAGACAGGCCGCAATTCGATGGCAGAGGCGATGACCGTACTGGTCACCGTCGCAATGTGGATTGCCGGCGCCTTCGGCGTCATCGGCATCCCCGTCCTCAGCCTGGGTCTCATCGCCAGCCTGTCGAATGGCGAAGCTTCCCTCCCCGGCATCGAGGCGCTGGCAGACGGCGTCTCTCCCGGCAGCTTCGTCATCGCGCTCGGCCTCCTCTGCGTCATCGTGCCGGGCGTCATCTTCATCTGCATCCAGATGCGCCGCATCCTGCTCACCCTGGTGGAGGGCGACCCCTTCGTGCCGGAAAATGCCGGCCGCCTCTCCCGCATCGGCATCGCCATCGCCGCGATGGAGGTCATCCGCATCGCCACCCTGCTGGTCGTGCGCGCCGTCCCCAGCCTCGTCGGAGATGCACCGCCCAAACTGTCGACACAGCTCATACTGTGGATTTCCGTGGCGGCGCTCTTCATCCTTTCCCAAGTCTTCCGCGAAGGCACCCGCCTGCGCGACGAAGAAAAAATGACGATCTGAGGAGCACTGAAGGCCATGACCATTCGCGTGACCCTCGACCGTGTGCTTCTGGAGCGGCGCATGTCGCTGACCGAGCTCTCGGAACGTGTGGGCGTAACCCTCGCCAACCTGTCGATCCTGAAGACCGGCAAGGCCAAGGCGATCCGCTTCTCCACCCTCGAAGCCCTCTGCCGCGAGCTGAAATGCCAGCCCGGCGACCTGCTCGTCTTCGACACCGAGGGCGAAGAAGACGAACGCCAGGTCGCCGCTGAATAGGTAATCAACGGAAATTCATTGATTATTGAATATCAATGGATTATCATTGATATATGCTGCCTCCCGATCAAGCCTGTCTCCTGTTGTGCGACATCAAGGATTCTTCCAGCCTCGGGCCGGAAAGAGCCGCCGCAATTCTTGCGCAGATCGACGCGCAACTTGCCGAGCTGAATAGCCGCCATTCCGATCAGATCATTCTGCCGTTCGAGATCAGTTACGGCGATGAATTTGCCGGTCTGGTGCAGGCGCCCGCTACGGCCTTCGAGATCGTGCGCAGCATCCGGCGGGAAATCGCCGGACAGGTCAGCTTTCGTTTTGCGGCCGTTCATGGGCGCATAGGCGCGCGCAGTGGCAATATCCGCCAGGTCGGCGGAGAAGTATTTACCCTCGCCAACGCAGCCATAGCCCGCCTGAAGAGGCAAAACCGCTTTGGCGAGTGGCATATCTACCATGATGCGCGCGACAGCGAACTGAGCCTGCTGACCAATCTGTGCCAGGGTTTTATCGGTAGAATGTCGGCCTATCAGTTCCAGGTGTATTCGCTTCTGGCCGACGGCCTCTCCCAGAAAGTCGTCGCCGAACAGCTCGGCAAATACCCCCAATCTGTCTCAGACGCTGTTCGCCGGGCGGAGATAGATCTTGTGATCGAAGCGGAGCGACAGATACTGGAACAGCTTAAAACCTACACCCAACCGAATACCATTGCTTCGGAGAAATCAATTGAATCCCGTTGATATTTCAATTCTCGTGGGTATGGCACTTGCTTCGCATATTCTCTCAACGCTCATTATCCGCCTCGGCATTCCGAAGCTCAAATCGGGCGATGCGCCTGCGACCGGGGACGGCGCCCTGCCCGAAAGCACAAAAGGCCGCGTCTTCGATCTGGGATCAACCGGCTTCTGGATTGGCCTTTGCGAAACGCTCCTGATCTTCATTCTGGTCAGCGCGCAGCAGTTCAGCGCGCTCGCAATCATCATCGGCGTCAAACAATTCGTCCGCAGCGACAAGATCCAGCAGAACCCGTCCTACTACCTGCTGGGAACCCTCTGTAACCTGACGATCGCAACGCTGTTTGCCCTGACGGCTAACCAGCTCACCGCACTCTACTGATCAGCCGATCGCCGCCCGCTGCGCCGCAAACAGCTCGTTGCAGCCCTTCTCGGCCAGTCGCATCATCTCGTCGAGCTCTGTCCGGCTCATCGGCCGCGACTCGCCCGTGCCCTGCACCTCGATGAACCCGCCATCCGAGCTCATCACGACATTCATGTCGGCTTCGCCTTCGGAATCTTCAGGATAGTCCACGTCCAGCACCGGATGGTTCTGGAACAGGCCCACGGAGATCGCGGCGGCCTGTTTCTGGATCGGGCTCGCCTTGATCACGCCTTCGGTCTGCAGATAGCGGCAGGCCATGGCGAGAGCGACAAAGCCGCCGGTGATCGAGGCGGTGCGCGTGCCGCCATCGGCCTGGATCACATCACAGTCGATGGTGATCGTGTTCTCGCCCAGCGCTTTCAAGTCGACGACCGAGCGCAGCGAGCGCCCGATCAGGCGCTGGATTTCCTGCGTCCGGCCAGACTGTTTGCCTGCCGCCGCTTCCCGGCGCCCGCGCGTGTGCGTCGCGCGCGGCAGCATGCCATATTCGCCCGTCACCCAGCCCTCGCCCTTGCCCTTCAGCCAGCCGGGCACGCCCTTTTCCCAGCTCGCCGTGCACAGCACATGCGTATGGCCAAACTTGGCCAGGCACGAGCCTTCAGCATAGCGGGTCACGCTGGTTTCGAGCGAAATCGGGCGCAGCTCGTCAAAAGCGCGGCCCGTGGGGCGAACAAGATTTGGCATCCGGGGGAATCCTTCTAGCTGAAGGCCTGATTTGCGGGTTTTGCGGCGCCTGTCTACACCAAGGCTGCGCGCGAAAGGAAAGTACCGAATATGGCCAGTGACATCGAGATTGCGCGGGGCGCAAAGAAAAAGCCGATCCAGGAGGTCGCCGCCAGGGCGGGCGTGAGCCCTGAAAACCTGATCCCCTACGGCCACGACAAGGCCAAGATCTCGGCCGCCCATCTGGCTGGCCTCGCCCACAATGCCACCGGCAAGCTGATCCTCGTCACCGCCATCAACCCGACCCCTGCGGGCGAAGGCAAGACCACCACCTCTATCGGCCTCGCCGACGCTATGAACCGCATCGGCGCAAACACCCTCCTCTGCCTGCGCGAGCCTTCGCTGGGCCCCTGCTTCGGCATGAAGGGCGGCGCTACAGGCGGCGGCCTTGCCCAGATCGTGCCGATGGAAGACATCAACCTGCATTTCACCGGCGACTTCCACGCCATCACCTCGGCGCACAATCTCCTCTCCACCATGATCGACAATCACATCCATTGGGGCGGCGAGCCAAAGCTTGAAGCCGTGCGCACCAGCTGGCGCCGCGTGATGGACATGAACGACCGTAGCCTGAGGAATATTGTTTCCGGCCTCGGCGGCCCCGGCAATGGCAGCCCTTCGGAGACCGGCTTTGACATCACCGTCGCCTCCGAAGTCATGGCCATTCTCTGCCTCGCCACGGACGCTGAAGATCTCGAGGCCCGCCTCGCCCGCATCATCGTCGGCTACACAAGCGAGAAGGAAGCCGTCACCGCCGCAGACATCAAGGCCACCGGCGCAATGATGGCCCTGCTGCGCGATGCCATGCTGCCAAACCTTGTACAGACGCTGGAAAACAATCCCTGCCTGGTGCATGGCGGCCCCTTCGCCAACATCGCCCATGGCTGCAACTCGGTCATGGCCACAAGCGCGGCCCTGAAGATGGCAGACTATGTCGTCACCGAAGCAGGTTTTGGCGCAGACCTTGGCGCCGAGAAATTCCTCAACATCAAATGCCGCCAGGCCGGCCTTGCGCCCGACGCCGTCGTTCTGGTCGCAACCATCCGGGCCCTGAAGATGCATGGCGGCCTCGGCAAGAATGATCTGGGCAAGGTCAGCTATGAGGCGCTGGAAAGCGGCCTTGAAAATCTCGGGCGCCATATCGGGAACCTGCGCAGCTTCGGCCTGCCGGTCATCGTCGCCATCAACCGCTTCACCACCGACACCGAAGGTGAAGTCCACGCCCTTCAGGCCTATTGCGAAAAGCTCGGCGTGCCCGTCTCCCTCTGCACCCATTGGGCAGAAGGGGGCAAAGGCACCGAAGACCTCGCCCGCGGCGTCACCGCGCTCATCGAAAAGGGAGAGGCAGACTTCAAACCCCTTTATCCCGATGACATGCCGCTGCTGGAAAAGATCGAGACGGTCGCCAAGTCGATCTACCGGGCCGGAAGGGTGGAAACCACCCGCGCCGTCCGCAACCAGCTCGCCGCCTGGGAGAAGGCGGGCTTCGGCCACCTGCCCGTCTGCATGGCCAAGACCCAGTACAGCTTCTCCACCGATCCGGCCCTGCTGGGCGCGCCCGAAGGCCATGTCGTGCGCCTGCGCGAAGTACGCCTCGCGGCCGGGGCCGGCTTCGTGGTCGCCATCTGCGGCGACATCATGACGATGCCCGGCCTCCCCCGCCGCCCCGCCGCCGAGCACATCCACCTCAACCGCCAGGGCCAGATCGAGGGGTTGAACTAGCCCATGCCTATTGTGCCGGGGATGTACCGCCCTTAATCCAGTAACATGGCGGACAATTCAGAAATCCTGAGCCTGATGCAGCGCCTCGACCAGCGCTCCCGGAACATCTTCCGGGAAATCGTCGAGGGCTATCTGGCCACCGGAGAGCCGGTCGGCTCGCGCACGCTGTCAAAGGCGGGCATTGCCCTCTCCCCGGCCTCCATCCGCAATGTGATGGCCGACCTGACAGAGCTTGGCCTGCTGGACGCGCCGCACATCTCGGCCGGCCGCGCCCCCACCCATAAGGGCCTGCGCCTCTTCGTCGACGGCTTTCTGGAATACGGCGACCCCTCGCGGGAAGACAAGCGACAGATCGACGACCGCCTCGCCGCGGCCGGCACCGAGATCGAAGCGGTCCTGGGCGAGGCGTCCGACATCCTCTCCGGCCTCGCCGGCGGGGCCGGCCTCGTCGCCTCCCCGGCGCGTGACGCCGCCGTGCGCCATGTCGAATTTGTGCCCCTGGCAGGGGGCGACGCCCTCTGCGTTCTCGTCACCGAAGACGGCGACGTTGAAAACCGCATCCTGAAGGTGCCCGACGGCCTGCCCGCCACCTCCCTGATTGAAGCGGGCAACTACCTCTCCACCCGCCTCAAGGGCCGGACGCTGGCCGAGGCCTCCGCCGAAGTGCGCGCCGAGTTGCAGGAGCGCCGCGCCATGCTGGATGCGGCCACCACGGCCCTTGTTGAGGCCGGCCTTGCCGATTGGGGCGGCGACGCGCCCGGCCGGGGCCGCAGCCTGATCGTGCGCGGACGCGCCAATCTGCTGGAAGACGCCAAGGCCGCCCAGGATCTCGACCGGGTGCGGCAATTGTTCAATGAGCTGGAACGCCAGCAAAGCCTGCTTGAAATTCTCGACACAACGCGCGAAGCGGGCGGCGTGCGCTTGTTCATCGGGTCGGAAAACAGGCTTTTTCCGCTCTCTGGTTCAAGTGTGATTGTGGCACCCTATATGGGCGGCACGAAACAAGTGATCGGGGCGCTGGGCGTGATCGGGCCAACCCGGCTCAACTACGCCAGGGTCATTCCGATGGTCGATTATACCGCCAAGGTCGTGGGGGACATCCTCTCACACCGGCGCGGAAAGGATGGGAAGTGATGAGCGACGAAAACAAACCGGGTGAGGCCGCTGAACTCGACGCCGGCGTAGCCCCTGAGGCCCAGCCCGAGACGGAACTGACCGTTGAGGAGCTGATTATCAGGCTGGAAGCGGAAAAAGCCGACATGAACGGCCAGATCCTGCGCCTGCTGGCTGACCTCGACAATACCCGCAAGCGCGCCGACCGTCAGGTCAGCGAGGCCCGCATCTATGCCATCGAAAAGTTCGCCGCAGACCTGCTCAGCGTCTCCGACAACCTCTCCCGCGCCCTCGACGCCCTGCCCGATAGCGAGCGTGAAAACCTCACCGATGCCGGCAAAAACCTCCTCGGCGGCATCGAGATGACCGCCAAGGAACTCAACACCGCCCTCTCCCGCCACGGCGTCGTACCCGTACCGGCCGAGCCCGGCGCGGTGTTTGATCCCAACGTCCATCAGGCCGTCGCCCAGATCCCGTCCCCCCAGCCCAGCGGCACCATCGCCCAGCTGTTCCAGCCCGGCTGGAAGATCGGGGACCGCACCCTGCGCGCCGCCATGGTCGCCGTCAGCACCGGCCCGGCTAACTGATCTGGCAAAGGTGCGGGCTCAGTCCCGCACCACCCGCCATGCCGTGACGGTGCCCGGCACCCAGTTGGGCACGATCACCACATCGCCAAACACCGACAGGTCGTTCTGCAGGATGCCATCCGCCTTGGTGTCCTGCAGCGTCGTCACCTGGCCGTCCTCGCTGACATAGTGGATCTCCCCCGGCCAGCTGGAGACGAGATACCCCCCGCCCGGCACCAGCCCGATCCCGTCAGCCTCGATCATGCCGCGTGCCAGCACCCTTTCAGCGCCCTCGCCGCGCCACTCGATCAGCAGGCCCTGCCCCATGGTCGAGATCAGCAGCCGGTCGCCATCGCCCAGCAGCCCGTTGATCCCGCCCCAGCCCTCTGACGCGGCCAGCAGTTGCGGCCCCTCGGCAGTCAGCCGGTGAATGCTGCCCGTCCCGGAATCGGAAACCAGCACCGCATCCTGCCAGACGGTCATGTCGTTCAGGAACTCGGCGCCCTCGATGACGATCGTGTCCAGCTTTGTCCCGTTATGGGCGTCAAATGTCACGATCTGTCCGATGTCGGCCACGTACAGCGTGTCGCCGTGCACCACCATGCCCTTGGGCGCGTCCAGCCCCTCGGCCCAGCGCATCATCAGCACCGTGCCATCGGCCGCCACCTTGGAAATGAACCCGTTCCCATCCCTGGCCACGGCATCCCCGGAAATATTGGAAATGAAATAGCTGCCCTCCGGCCCCAGCGCGGCCCCTTCGGGCGCATCAAACCCGGTGGCCATCCACAGCTGCTCCAGGCCCGGCGCGCTCGACGCCGCCGTTGCCGGCTCGGCCGCCGCATCCTTGACACGGGCCGTCTCCACAGCATCGGGGGCATCGGCGGGCGTATCGTCCCCGCTACAGGCCGGCAGGGTAACGGCAAGGGCCACCAGCGCGGCAGCAGTCGCAATCGGGCGCATGAAGTCCTCCCAGACGGTTCCGGCAAGACCCTGCCCCAGCAATCACGGGCAGGCCACCCTTGCCGTCGCTGGAAGGTACAGTCTCACGCCTCAGGCTCAGGCGGGCTGCACAGGCCCCACCCCGTCGGGTGTTTCAGCCGACACAGGCAGCAGGGCGCCCCTGGGCGCGATCCCCAGCCGCTCCCACACCCGCTCATGCACGGTATAGGCAACCGTCTGCACCAGCGGCTCAATCATGCCGATGGCCAGCGCCGCCTGCCAGCTGCGCGTCAGGGCAAAGGCAACGGTAATCGCGACGGCAAAATGCATCACGCTGTAGGTCAATGTCTTCAGGGCGCGGCGGGGCATGGGGGGAAACCTCATTCTCATGGCCGTATAGATGCGCCACTTGAGAATGATTTTCAAATAGATAGCGGTTGCCCGCGTCATAGAGGGCGCCTATGGGGCAAATCTGTCATGGCCTCTTGAGCCTGCCCCACAGTTCCCCATATCGAGGGCCAAAGAGGCGAGCGGTATTTAAAACCCAACTCGCAGCTCAAGAATGAACCCTTGTACAAGAGCCATCTGGCGGCGCGGGGCTGCTGAGCAGACCGAAACCAAAACGAAGCCAGTGGCGGCTGACGAAAGAGAGAGACTTACATGAGCAAGATCATCGGCATCGACCTTGGCACCACCAACTCCTGCGTGGCAGTTATGGAAGGCGGCCAGGCGAAGGTTATCGAAAACGCCGAAGGCGCCCGCACCACCCCTTCAGTTGTGGCCTTCACCGAAAACGGCGACCGCCTGATCGGCCAGCCCGCCCGCCGTCAGGGCGTGACCAATCCGGACTTCACCTTCTACGCCATCAAACGCCTCATCGGGCGCACCTTTGATGATCCGACCGCGCAGAAGGACAAGGCCATGAGCCCCTTCAGCATCGTCAAGGCCCCCAATGGCGACGCCTGGGTCAAAGGCCGCGACAAGGATTACTCTCCCCAGGAAATCTCGGCCTTCATCCTGACGAAGATGAAAGAGACCGCCGAAGCCTATCTCGGCTCGAAGGTCACACAGGCGGTCATCACCGTCCCGGCCTACTTCAACGACGCCCAGCGCCAGGCCACGAAAGATGCTGGCCGCATCGCCGGCCTTGAAGTGCTCCGCATCATCAACGAGCCGACGGCGGCCGCCCTTGCCTATGGCCTCGACAAAGGCGGCAACAAGACCATCGCGGTTTACGACCTTGGCGGCGGCACGTTCGACGTCTCGCTGCTCGAAATCGGCGACGGCGTCTTCGAAGTGCTCTCCACCAATGGCGACACCTTCCTCGGCGGTGAAGACTTCGACCTGCGCGTCGTCGACTTCCTGGCTTCCGAGTTCAAGAAGGAACAGGGCATCGACCTGAAAGGCGACAAGCTGGCCCTCCAGCGCCTGAAGGAAGAAGCCGAGAAAGCCAAGAAAGAGCTCTCTTCGGCCACCCAGTATGAAGTGAACCTCCCCTTCATCACGGCAGACGCCACAGGCCCGAAACACCTCAACATCAAGCTGACGCGCGCCAAGTTCGAAAGCCTGGTCGAAGACCTCGTCAAGCGCACGATCGATCCCTGCCAGAAGGCCCTCAAGGACGCTGGCAAGACCCCGGCCCAGATCGACGAAGTCGTTCTCGTTGGCGGCATGACGCGCATGCCGGCCGTTCAGGAAGCGGTGAAGAAGTTCTTCAACCGCGAGCCGCATAAAGGTGTGAACCCGGATGAAGTCGTCGCCATCGGCGCGGCAATCCAGGGCGGCGTGCTGCAAGGCGACGTGAAAGACGTGGTCCTGCTCGACGTGACCCCGCTCTCGCTCGGCATCGAAACCCTTGGCGGCATCTTCACCCGTCTGATCGAACGCAACACGACGATCCCGACGAAGAAGTCCCAGGTCTTCTCGACGGCCGAAGACAACCAGCCTGCGGTCACCATCAAGGTCGCCCAGGGCGAGCGCGAAATGGCGAGCGACAACAAACAGCTCGGCCAGTTCAACCTCGAAGGCATTGCCCCGGCCCCGCGCGGCCTGCCACAGATCGAAGTCACCTTTGACATCGACGCCAACGGCATCGTCTCGGTCTCGGCCAAGGACAAGGCCACCGGCAAGGAACAGCAGATCACCATCCAGGCAGATGGCGGCCTCTCCGAAGCCGACATCAAGAACATGATGGCTGACGCTGAGTCCAACGCCAGCACGGACAAGGCCCGCCGCGAACTCGTCGAAGCGAAAAACCACGCCGAAGCCCTGATCCATCAGACCGAGAAGCAGCTGATCGAACACGGCGCCAAAGTCACTGACGCCATCAAAGGCGATATCGAGAAAGCCATCGCTGACCTGAAAGAGGCCGCTGCCGGCGACAACGCCGCCGACATCGCCGCCAAGCATCAGGCCCTGATGAACGCCGCGATGAAACTCGGCGAAGCCATCTACGCCGCCCAGGGCGCCGACGCCGGCGAAGGCGAAGACGCCCCTCAGTCCGGCAATGACGACGTCGTCGACGCCGACTTCGAAGAAGTCGACGAGCGCAAGTAATCCCGGATCATCCGGTCACAGACAAAGCCCCGCCGGAGCGATCCGGCGGGGTTTTTCTTTGTTCCCGACTGTCCGGCTTTGTCCCGATGTGTCCCGTTTTGTCCGAGTTTGTCCGGATGTGTCCAAGTTTGTCCCGAAGTGTCCGGCTCTGACCGTTGGAGTTTTTCTGGAGTTTTCCGGCAAAAACTCCAACGGCGCGCGCCCCTCGGCGTGCCCCACCCCAACCCTCCTCGCAAAAAAACCGCGCACAAACCCCGCCCTATCCACCCCCACATCCCCCACACCCAAACCACAACACGCCCCAAATCCCCCCACCCAATCCGCCCGGCGCCGCGCCCCCGCTATCCTCACGCGATGGACTACGCCTTCGCCACGCCGCTCCCCGGCCTCAGCCTCATTCAGCGCCTCCTCTGGCCGCTGATCTTCGTGCAGCTGATCGCCCTGCGCGACTGGGTCCGCGCGCATTACGGGCGCGGCGTGCCTTACTGGATCACCATTTCGAAATTCGGCCGCGTGCGCCTGCGCCATCTTCCTGCGGACTTTGCCAACAGCCAGGCTGCGCCTGTTTCTTACGAAATTTTCGGCCACGACTATTCCGCTGGCCTGACGCGGGCTTTGCTTGCAGCAACCTGCGCCGAAGAAGAAGCGCCCGGCGCGCCATGCCCGGCGCCCGCGGCCGACATGCCCATGCCCCAAACGCAATCGGGGCAGGCTGCAGCCCACCCCGATACGTCTTGAAGCAATTTTCCGTCCCCGGATCACCGGGGAGATAGACTTTCGCCGGACAGCCCAAGGGCTGCGCCGGGCAAAACTGCTGGCCTACATGGTCACAACCACTTTGCCCTGCGCCTTGCGGTCCTGCAGTTCACGGATCGCGTCGGCCGCCTTCTCCATCGGATAGGAGCCCGAAATGTGCGGGCGGATCTTGCCGGCCTTGTAGAGGTCAAAGAGTTCCTTGACGTTCTGCTGGTGGGCTTTGGGATCACGCGCAACCGCCGCGCCCCAGAACACGCCGCGCACATCGCAGCTTTTCAGCAGCGTCAGGTTCAGCGGCAGTTTCGGAATGCCCGCCGGGAAGCCGATGACGAGGAAACGCCCTTCCCAGTTCATCGCCCGCACAGCCGGCTCGGCATAATTGCCGCCCACGCCGTCATAGATGATGTCGACGCCGCCACCGGAAACGGCCTTGATGTCGTCGGAGAATTTCTTCTGCCCGTCGCGGTCAAGTTCCCGCGCATAGACGAGGCCATGGTCGGCGCCCTTGGAAAGGCAGAAATCCACCTTCTCCTGGCTTGAAGCCGCCGCGATCACTTCCAGGCCCATCGCCTTGCCGAGCTCAACCGCCGCAATGCCAACGCCGCCAGCGGCGCCAAGGACGAGCAGCTTCTCGCCGGGCTTTGGATCGCCCCGGTCCTTGATGGCGTAATAGGAGGTGCCATAGGTCATCAGGAATGCGGCCGCCTCTTCAAACGGCATCCCTTCAGGGATCGGCATCACGCCATGCGCCGCCGCCAGGCAGTATTCTGCCATCCCGCCATTACCGGTCGAGGCCAGCACCCGGTCGCCCGGCTTTACATGCGAGACACCCTCGCCCACGGCGGAGACAATTCCGGCCACTTCCCCGCCCGGAGAGAACGGGCGCGGCGGCTTGAACTGGTACATGTCCTGAATGATCAGAACGTCAGGATAGTTCACCCCGCAGGCTTTGACCTGCACCAGAACCTGACCCTTGCCGGGGGTTGGCACCGCCACATCCTCGATCACGAGCGTCTCTGGTCCACCGACCACTTTCGACAATACGGCTTTCATATGCCTCTCCCTTCAAAGCTTGTTGTTTCACCTTCCAGACGGTAGCCATGCCGCGAGCAGGCGCCAAGCCTTACGCGAGGGGAAAGGAACCATTGCGATGTCAAAAATCTGGGCCATCGCCATCCATGGCGGCGCCGGACCGATCCCGGGCCGCGATTATGCGCCCGAAGAAGCCCACATCGCGGGCCTCCTGAAACGCGGCGCAGACGCGCTCGCGAGCGGCGAAGCCGCGCTCGATGTCGTCGAAGCGATGGTCATCGATCTGGAAGCCTCCGGTCTCTACGTGGCCGGCAAAGGCGCGAGCCCCAATACCGCCGGAGACTGGGAACTCGACGCCGCCATCATGGACGGGCGCACCCGCAACGCCGGCGCCGTCGGCGCCCTGCAGGGCTTTGAAAGCCCCATCCGCGCCGCCCGGCTGGTGATGGAAAAGACACCCAACGTCCTGATCGTCGGCAAAGGCGCAGAGGCCATTGCCAGCGCCGCTGGTCTCGCCCGCGTCACCGATCCCGCCAGCTATTATGGCGCCGTCGATGAAGACACCGTCCAGGATGGCAGCGTCCAGATGGGCACCGTCGGCGCCGTCGCGCTCGACATCTATGGCGACATGGCGGCCGCCACCTCCACCGGCGGCGTCCTCTCCAAAACACCCGGCCGTATCGGCGACACGCCTATCATCGGCGCAGGCACCTGGGCCGACGAGCGCTGCGCCATCTCCTGCACAGGCCTCGGCGAATATTTCATCCGCGCCAACGCCGCCGCAGACGTCTCCGCCCGCATCCGCTATGGCGGCGATACGCTCGGCCCCGCCCTCAGAGGCGCGCTGGACGATGTCAAACGCCTGGGCGGCAATGGCGGCATGATCGGCGTCTCGGCAACCGGCGAACTCGCCTCCGGTTTCAATTCCTCTGGTCTCAAGCGCGGCCTCGCCGACTGGAAAGGCCGTTTCGAAGTGGCAACCTTCCTATGACCGTACTTTTCTGGGCTCTTTCTGTCATCATCGTCTTCGCCATCCTGCTCGCGGCGCAGATGCGGATGATCATTTCCATGGCGCTGCGCCGCGCGCTGGCGGCCAAATTCGGCGGCGGGCCAAACGATGTCGAATACCGCGCCGCCATACTTTCATTGGGCCGCGCCCCGGCAGCCACCGAGGCAGAGAAACATCTTGAGGCGGAATATCCAAGGCCCGTTGGCCAGCTGAAACTCGCCCGCCGCGTTTCCCTGGGCGGCCCGCTTGCCTTGTTGATCGTTGTGGCGATCGGCCGCTTCTGGCTGGGGGCGTTCTGATGCGGGGCTATTTTGCGATTGGTTCTGAACGCATTTCCAAGCCGATGAACCTCGGCGCCCTGATGCGTACCGCCCATGCCTTCGGGGCGAGCTTCGTATTCTCAATTGATGCCGAGCGTAACCTGAAAGAAGCCTACGCCGCCGACACGTCAAAGTCCGCCGGACAGATCCCCTATTATCAATGGGACTCGCTGGACGACATGCAGCTGCCCAAAGGCTGCCAGCTCGTCGGCATCGAACTGACAGACGACGCTGTCGAGCTGCCCGTGTTCCGCCATCCTCCGCAAGCGGCCTATATTCTGGGGCCGGAAAAGGGAAACCTGTCGGCCGAGGCCGTCGCGCGCTGCGCCCATGTCGTGAAAATCCCGACGCGGTTCTGCATCAATGTCAGCCTGGCGGGCGCGCTGGTGATGTATGACCGGCATCTCTCAATGGGGGGATATGGCCCCCGCCCCATCATGCCGGGCGGGCCGGATGGCGCGCGCCGCCGCAAGCATGTTCCGGGACCGGACAGACAGAAGCCTGAAGGGTGAACGGCCGAACTTCTGAAAACTTCAGTGCCCGCCGAGAAGTCTCTGGACCATGCCCAGCATCCCGGTAAAGCGCAGGCCGCCATCGCGCACGGCAAGCGCGTAGCAGACTTCATCATCGTCCGCGACGGGCTGGTGAATATCGCTTGGCCCTTTCACGCAGACATCTCCGGGACCATAGCTGCCCCGCTCGTCCGAAAACCCGCCTGAGAGCACCATGGTAAATTCAGTTCCACCATGCGAGTGGCGCGGAATCTTGCTGCCCGCATTGATGCGGTAAAGCTCTACCTCCATGGCCGAGCCGACATCCAGTTTCAGCCGCTTCAGCCCAAGGCTAACAATCTGCCAGCCCTGCTTGCCCACCGCATTGATGGCGGCGCCGCGTACAGGCTCCGGAAGCTCAAGAATTTCGTTGATCGCGCCGCCCGCCGCCTTGCCAGCAGCCCGCTGTTGTTCCGGCCGCGCCTCAATCGCGTCAATCTTAGCCAGCGTTCGCTCCAGCGCGCCATCCCGCATCCGCGCCGCCGGGGCGCTGTCAAGAAAGCTGCCGGAAATCATCTCGCTCATTGCCACAGAGCGGCGGACATCAGAGCGCATCAGGCTCTGGGCCTCCAGCATCAGCGCAAAGGCCGGATCGATACAGCCGGCCGCATACGCGCTGTAGAGTTCGCTGAAACTGTTTGGAGAGTCAGAAGTCATAATCGTCAGAAAGTCCCGTATCCTTCAGGCAAGATTGTCCGGTTTCGGGTTTCGTCAAGCAAACGCCGCCGGAGAATGCAGTTACCCGGCTAGATGCCGCCCTCCAATTCGCCCTTCAGGCGCATGAAGGCGAGACGAATGCGCGACTTCACCGTCCCGAGCGGCAGGTTGAAGGCACGGGCAATTTCCGAATGGGAGAGGCCGTCATAAAAAGCGGCCTGAATGAGGATGAGCTGGTCCTGAGGCAGGCAGGTCAACCGCTTGCGCACCGCTGTATCAAGCTGGTCGCGCGAGACGGCCTGGTCAGGCGTTTCGATTTCCGGGGGCCTCAGGATCGGATCATCCCCGCTGAGCTCCGGCCGCCGCTGACGGCGCTGCGCATCAATGCGCCGATTACGGGCAATTCTGAAAATCCAGGTCGAAACAGATGCCTGGGAACGGTCATACATCCCCGCCTTCTGCCAGACCGCAATCATTACTTCCTGCGACAGCTCCTCTGCTTCAGCGTCTGCCGCGCCAAGGCGGAGCATAAATCCCTTCACGCGCGGCGCGTAATAGCTGAAAAGTTCGGCAAAAGCTGACCGGCATTGGCGTTCGGCAATAGCCGCCATCTGGTCGGCATGCCGCTCCCGCATTACCGGGTCTGCTGTCCGGACGGGGGTATCGAACACACGCTTGGCCTTTCGGGGGGACGTGCGTTCATTGTCTGTCTTCATGAACCGCAAAGCAACCATGGCGTTTGTGATTTCCCCGTTATGCTCGGTGCAGGTGTTTTGCTTGATAAGGGCTCCGGTGTATGGGTTGGGAAGCCTTGGAGACACTGTGTGAGTATTTTATTCGGTATGCAACAAAAAACGTCATCGCTGGGTCGTCCTCTCGGTCTCGTGATCCTGACAGCGCTCCTGGCGGGAACCGCTGCAGCGGAGCCGTCTGCAGTGGGCCGGTTCAAGGACTGGGCCGTGTTTACGGAGGAAAAGGGCGGCGATCTGCTCTGCTATGCCGCGACGCAGGCGACCTCAAAATCCCCCTCTTCGGTCAAACACGGGGATGTCTGGTATTATGTGACGAGCTGGAAGTCCGGACAGGCGAGGAACCAGCCAAGTTTCCGCGTCACCTATGACCTCAAAACGGACAAGGCGCCGAAAACCGTCATCGGCCGGTCTTCCTGGCAGATGTTTACAGCCGGCGGCGAAGCCTTTGCCGAAGATGCAGATGATCCGCGCATTGTTGACGCCCTCAAGAAAGGCTCCAGCCTGACCGTATCAGGCCAGTCCGCCCGCGGGACGAATGTGACCTACCGCTTCTCGCTCAGCGGATCGGCGGACGCGATTGCAAAGGCCGAAGAGGCCTGCCGCTGAAGCGCAAACGAAAGGCGGCGGCCACCTCGAGGTGACCGCCGCCGTCTTGCCCAGTTTCCTGAGCCTGTCGTGATTACTGCGTAACCGGCGTCAGGATGATCTCGACGCGGCGGTTCTGCGAACGGCCTGCTTCGGTCGAGTTGTCCGCAACCGGATAGTCGATGCCCATGCCGACAGCCGACATGCGCACGCCCTGAACGCCCTGATTGGTCAGGTAGCTGCGCACAGCGTCTGCGCGCTGTTGCGACAGGCGCTGGTTGAAATCACGGGCGCCTTCCGAAGAGGCGTGGCCGCGGATGTCAACGGCAGTCGAAGGATACTCGTTCAGCGTTGCGGCGACATCGTTCAGCGTCTGGTAAAAGGCTGGCTGAATCTGGGCGCTGCCCTGCTGGAAGGAGATGCCCGACGGCATGGTCAGCGCGATCTGGTCGCCCTGACGCTCAACTTCGATACCTGTGCCAGCGGTCTGCTGGCGCAGTTTTTCTTCCTGACGGTCCATGTAAACGCCGACCGAGGCGCCTGCGACCGCGCCAACCGCGGCGCCGATGGCCGCGTTCCGCTTGTCGTCACCGCCGGCCATCATGCCGGCGCCTGCGCCAAGGATTGCACCGGCGGCGCCGGTGGTCAGAACGCGCTGGCTGGGGCCAGTTTCGCAAGCCTGAACGAGTGGCAGCATGAGTGCGGCCGCGATTAGAACTGATGTCTTCATGAGAATGACTCCCTTTGGATGAAGTTATGGTGCCGCCTGTGACATGACCAATCTGAATGGGAGCCAACTGAGCGGGGATTTTTTGATATCCCCCCTAAAATGAAGGGATTTTCGAGTTCTGGCGCGTTAAACTCTGTCCATGTTCCCGCCAATTTATTTGTCAGGCGGCTCGTGCTATAGGCCCGCACATGACTGTGACCCTGAACCTCAGCCGCCCGAATAGTGCTTTGCCAGGCAAGAAACGCCTGACGGGGCTTTCGGTTCCCGCGCTCAAGGCAGAAATGGAAGCTTTGGGCCTGGAGCCGAAGGCCGCGAACATGCGCGCCCGCCAGATCCGGCGCTGGATTCATCATTTCGGGACCACCGATTTTGCCGCGATGACCGACATCGCCAAGGATTTACGCGCCCAACTCGCCGAGAAATTCGAGGTCGAGCGCCCCGAAATCGCTGACCATCAGGTCAGCCGGGATGGCACCCAAAAATGGCTGACCCGCTATGGACCCGGCATCGAGGGGGAAAGCGTCTATATTCCCGATGTCGGCAAAGCCGGCGCGCTGTGCGTCTCCAGCCAGGTGGGCTGCACCCTCAACTGTACCTTCTGCCATACCGGCACGCAGGCGCTTGTCCGCAACCTCACCGCTGCGGAAATTGTCCAGCAGGTCATCATTGCCCGCGACGCGCTGTCAGAATGGCCAAGCTCCATCGAGGAGCGCCGCCTGACCAACATCGTCTTCATGGGTATGGGTGAGCCGCTCTATAATCTGGATAATGTCGCCGAGGCGATCGATACGATCTCCGATGGTGATGGCATGGCGATCGGCCGGCGCCGGATTACCGTCTCGACGGCGGGCGTTGCGCCCAAGATCCCGGAACTGGGCGAACGTACCGGCGCGATGCTCGCCATCTCCCTGCACGCCACCAATAACGACCTGCGCAACGAACTCGTCCCGCTCAATCGCAAGTACGACATCCAGACGCTGTTCGACGCCATCCGGGCGTATCCCGGCCTTGGCAATGCGAAGCGGGTGACCTTCGAATATGTCATGCTCAAGGGCATCAATGATACGCTGGCCGAAGCGCGCGACCTCGTGAAGCTGATGAAAGGCGTGCCCTCCAAGATCAACCTCATTCCGTTCAATCCCTGGCCCGGCTCGCCCTATGAATGCTCGGACTGGGAAACGATTGAGGAATTTGCCGAAGTGCTGAACCGGGCTGGCTATGCCTCTCCGATCCGCACGCCGCGCGGCCGCGATATTCTGGCCGCCTGTGGCCAGCTGCGTTCGGAAAGCGTCAAGGTGCGCGCCAGCGAGCTGCGCAAGCAGCAGGCCTCAGCCGAAGGCGCGGAAAGCTAACCTTCCCGCATCAACGTTTCTTGTGAACCAGCCGGTCCCAGATCGATCCGGGGATGTTGGAATAATCATCCGTCCACGCCCGGCCACCATCGCTCTCCAGTACGCCCCAGGCACCGGTCGCGTCCAGCGGCGCGAGCGCCAGCTCATTGCGGGCCAGCGCGACCACGACACTCGACTGCGCGCGGTAGCCTTCCTCGGCCACAGTCCGGTACTGCGCGCGAGCCGGAACACCCAACTCGCCTGCGATCCGGGCGACAACCGTTTCCAGGGCCATATAGCGATTGGACACATGCAGCAGAACCACCCCGTCTTCCTTCAGCCGGGAGAGGTAAAGCGATACCGCCTCCCGCGTCATCAGATGTGCCGGCACGGAATCTGAGGAGAACGCATCAATCAGCAGAATGTCGAACGCGCCTTCAGGCTCATCGGCGAGGGTCAGGCGGCCGTCACCCAGAACGATGTCCGCATCCGGAGCACATTCGGAGAGATAGGTGAACTGTGCGGCGTCCTTTGCAAGGCGCGCCACGATCGGGTCGATCTCATAGAACGTATACTGCTGACCTGGACCGGCATAACAGGCCACCGACCCAACCCCAAGGCCCAGCGCGCCGACCCGCCCAGGCCGGGTGTGCGCGGCAAAGACCTGTCCGATGGGCGTCTCGGGGGCATAATAGGTCGCCGGGCGCCAGGCGTCTTCACCAAGCGCCTGAGCGCCGTGCAGCGTGGTGCCATGCACCATCACCCGGTATCCATCCCGCTCATGAACTTTAACGACGCCGAAAAATCCGCGCTCGGAGTAAGCCCCGACGGTTGGGCTGGCCGCAACACCGATCGCCCAGATGGAAGCGGCCGCCGCCACACATGCCAGGCGCGAGCGGCGCACGAGATAGAGCAGGACCAGCGACACCGTCAGCAGTATGAAGAAGGACCTGCTGGGCTGCTGCGCAAGCGCTGGCACCTCATAGACATACATCGCGATCAAAGCTGTGCCGCCAGCAACCGCCGCCATTACCACCATCCAGGTCGGCCCGAGCCAATAGCGCTGGGGCAACAGCAACAATACTGCCAGCAGCATCAGCGGATATTCGGCGACACTGTTGAAGATCACCGGGACAAGCAGCGCATTGAACGCGCCGCCGAGCACGCCGCCAAGCGACATCAGAAGATAAAACTCGGTCAGCCGGCCAGTCTCGGGCCGGTCATCTGCCATCAGCCCGTGACAGGCCACCGCGGCAAAGAACAGCGCCCCCAGATGCACGAAGAAGCTCAGCAGTGTCGGCACGCCAGACACCTTCGTCAGGGTAAAGAGGGCCAGCCCGACGAACACAGGCAGAATGGCCAGAGACAATGCCCGCCCGATCACCGGACGCTTGGAAAACACAACAATGAAGCTTGCAATATAAAGCATCAGCGGCGGCGCCCAGAGGAAAGGCGCGCTGGCCACATCGGTCGCAATATGCGTGGTCACCCCCACCAGCAGGCTGGACGGCACAAAGGCCAGCACCAGCCACCAGAGCCTCTGGCGCCAGAGCCCGCCCAGCGCAGGCGAACCGGCAGCGGCTTCCGGGCTCACATCGGCAAGCCGGGCCTGCAGCGGTGCGCGCATCGTCAGCAGCCCGCATCCGATGAGCAGAACCAGCAAAACGCCGTATCCCAAAGACCAGGCCATCGCCTGCCCGGCCAACGGCGCGAGCGGTTCCAGCAGCAGCGGGTAGGCGGCCAGCCCCAGCAGGGAGCCGGCATTGCTGGCCGCATAAAGATGGTAGGGGTCATGTGCGTCTTCCCGGCCGGTGCGGGCATACCAGGCCTGGATCAGCGGCGCGGTCGCCGAGATTATGGCGAAGGGCGGCGCAATCGAGAGTGCAAACACACCGATCAGCCACAGCGCCGGGCGCGCGGGGTCGGGACTGCCGAACAGCCCCGTCAACTCAAAGGGCAGCACCAGCGCCGCCGCCACAAGCAGCGCGCCATGTGCGATCACCTGATTGCGCACGGACTTCACCAGATGCGTCAGCATATGTGCATAGGCATAGCCTGCCAGCAGCGCGGCCTGAAAACACACCAGCGAGACATTCCACACATTCGGGGAGCCGCCGAGCAGCGGTGTCGCCATGCGGGCAAACATCGGCTGCACCAGGAAAACCAGAGCCGCAGACAGAAAAACGGTGACCACGAAAGGCAGGCTGCCCCAGCGATGCAGGACAGGGCCTGGCGGCGCGATGGCGGCAGAAGATTGGCTCATGGACGCTCCCTTTGAGATCAGGCTAGCAGGATCGGGTAAAAGAACCGCTTCACGATTGGCCATAGCCAGCTGCATATGGCGCAGTTGCGAAATCCGGGGCGATGACTAACCTGTAAACCATGCGCCTCAGCCTTCTTCTCCTTGCCCTCTGCGGCGCGATCCTCTCGGCCTGCAACGAGGTTGAGGAAGGCCCCTGCCAGACGCGCAGTTTCGAAAACCTGCCCTATCTCGTCTGCAGTTTCGACGCCTCACAGGATACCATCCGGCTGTTCCTGCGCGACGAAACCGGTGTCCCGTTCGGTCAGTTCGACCGGCTGGCCAATCATGTCGCGTCCAAGGGCGGCAACCTGGTCTTCGCAATGAATGCCGGGATGTACCATGACGACCGCCGCCCGGTCGGCCTGTATATTGAGGAAGGCGAGGCAGAGATGAACTTGGTTCGCTCCCCTGGCCCCGGCAATTTCGGCATGCTGCCCAACGGGGTCTTCTGGATCGATGCGGGCAAGGCCGGTGTATCTGAAACCCTCGCCTTCGATGAGCGCTTCAAGGAAACCCCGCCCCGCTTTGCCACCCAATCTGGCCCGATGCTGGTGATCGATGGCGCGCTTCACCCGGCGCTCAACCCCGACGGCACCAGCCTGCGCCGGCGCAATGGCGTCGGCGTGAGCGAAGACGGCCGCCAGGTTTATTTCGTCATCAGCGATGTGCCGGTAAACTTCCATTCCTTCGCCCGCCTTTTCCGCGACGAGTTGGGCACGCCCAATGCGCTCTATCTCGATGGCGCCGTTTCCAAAGCCTATGTTCCGGCGCTGGAGCGCAGCGAAACAGGCCTGGATATGGGCCCAATCGTCGGCGTCATCCGCGAATGAAGAAGCTCGCCCTCACTCCGGAGCGCCGCCAGAGCCTGGTCGACGAATTGCGCAGGATGTCGGCGCGCGATTTCGATATGCCGCTGAGCGAGTTTCAGGCGGGCGAAGTGGTGGACCGGATGACGGCGCTCATTGGCCCGGCCATTTACAATGAGGCGGTTCAGGACGTGCGCCTGCATTTGCAGCGCCGTCTCGACGATCTCGATGGAGAAGTCTTCATCGATGAGACCTGAGCAGAACTGAACGGTGGGGTAAGTGGGTTGCAGATCGCCCGCTCCCGCCACATCTGCCGGTCAGAACAGGAACCCCGAACTGAAGAGACTTCCCATGACGCGCACCCTGTATGGCCTGAAAAACTGCGACACCTGCAAGAAAGCGCTCAAGGAGCTCGAAGCCGAGGGCAAGCGGGCTGACTTTGTAGACATCCGCGCCGAGGCCGACCTTCCCTCCAAACTCCCCCGCTGGATCGCGGCCGTCGGCGAGAAACTCGTCAACCGCAGCTCCACGACATGGCGCGGTCTCTCTGACGCTGACAAAGCGCGCGCGTCGGGCGTTACGCTCGAAGGCCTGCTACTCGGCAATCCGACCCTGATCAAACGTCCCGTCATCGAGACCGGCGACGAAGTGCTCGTGGGCTGGAGCGCCGAAACAAAATCCAGGATTGGCTAGCGGGCCGCTCGCCTCTCTCAAAGCAAGAAGAGTCAGTTCTCGTCGCGCTCATTGGCAATGTCGCGGGCGACGTCTTCAACAGCTTCATCGGTCGCCTGGACAACCTCGCCAGCAGCCTGCTCCGCTTCGGTCGCTGCAGCGCCCATCATCCTGTCCATGCGCGCGCCGGCAGATTCAAACGACCCGTCGACCAGCCGGAAAATCATCATGATCGCAAAGAACAGAATGAGGATCGCGGTGAGTATTGCGTGAAAAGCTTTCATGAGTATCTCGCCCCTTTGGCAGTCAGTCCCAGTTAACCAAATGCGCTCGGCGCCCAAAGGTTCCCGGCTTGCCGCATTGTCTTCCCCCCTTTCCCCTGCGCCCCAACCCGATTATGCTGCGCATATCCGAGGGGTGTCCGGCATGGGGCCGGGCTGAGAGTTACCCTTTGAACCTGATCCGGGTCATGCCGGCGCGAGGGACGGAGAATAACTATGGCCCGCACGGCCTCCCTGCCTTCCATGATGCCGGCTGTTGCCGAGGCGTTTGCTGCTTATCCGGCGCACGCGCGCGCCCGGCTGCTTGAAATCCGCCAGCTGATCTTAGAGAGCGCCGCTACGCTTCCCGAGACCGGGCGCCTTACGGAAACGCTGAAATGGGGCGAACCGGCCTATCTGCCGGAGGCGGCCCGGACCGGCACCACGATCCGTATCGCCTGGTCGGGCAAACACCCTGCCTCGGTCAGCCTCTTCGTCAATTGCCAGACCACGCTCGTCGAGGACTGGCGCGCGCAATATGACGACACCCTCACCTTCATCGGCAACCGCGAGATCCGCCTTCCCCTCGGCGCGCCCCTGCCCGCCGCCCCGCTCCGCCACTGCATCGCCATGGCCCTCACCTATCACAAGAGAAAGTCCGTCTCATGAACAAGCCCACCAAGCCCGGCGATTTCGACGCCCCCAAAGTCACCACCGGCGCCCTGCCCGCCAGCCGCAAGGTCTATTCGCGCCCCGCGCGCGACCCGGACCTCGCCGTGCCCCACCGCGAGATCGATCTTCATCCGTCAGCGAATGAACCCGCCGTCCGCGTCTACGACACCTCCGGCCCCTATTCCGACCCCACCGCAGAGATCGACGTGGAGAAGGGCCTCCCCCGCCATCGGCGCGACTGGCTGCTGGCGCGCGGCGGCCTGGAGGAATATGACGGCCGGGACGTGAAGCCCGAGGACAATGGCGGCGCCACCGGCAAATACCTCGCCCGAGAGTTCCCGGTGAAACACATGCCCCTGCGCGGCCTGCCTGGCCAAATGGTGACCCAGTACGAGTTTGCCAAAGCCGGCATCATCACAAAGGAGATGGTATACGTCGCCGAGCGCGAAAACCTTGGCCGCAGCCAGGCGCTGGAAAATGCCCGCGCGCAGATCGACCAGGGCAATTCCTTCGGTGCCGACATCCCCGAATTCATCACGCCCGAATTCGTCCGTGACGAGATTGCCCGTGGCCGCGCCATCATTCCGGCCAATATCAACCATGCCGAGCTGGAGCCTCAGATCATCGGGCGCAACTTCCTTGTGAAGATCAATGCCAATATCGGCAATTCGGCGGTCGCTTCCTCCATCGAGGAAGAAGTGGAGAAAATGGTCTGGGCCACCCGCTGGGGCGCCGACAATGTGATGGACCTCTCCACGGGACGCAACATCCACAACACCCGCGAATGGATCATCCGCAACAGCCCCGTTCCGATCGGCACCGTGCCGATCTATCAGGCGCTGGAGAAGGTCAACGGCGTCGCCGAAGACCTCACCTGGGAAGTCTACCGCGACACGCTGATCGAGCAGTGCGAACAGGGCGTCGACTATTTCACCATCCATGCCGGTGTGCGCCTCGCCTATATCCACCTCACGGCCAAGCGCGTCTGCGGCATCGTCTCGCGCGGCGGCTCGATCATGGCGAAATGGATGCTCGCCCATCATAAGGAGAGCTTCCTCTACGATCATTTCGAGGACATTTGCGACATCATGCGCGCCTATGACGTCTCATTCTCATTGGGGGACGGCCTGCGCCCCGGCGCCATCGCGGACGCGAACGACGCGGCGCAGTTTGCAGAGCTGGAAACCCTCGGTGAGCTGACGAAGATCGCCTGGGCCAAGGGCTGTCAGGTGATGATCGAAGGGCCCGGCCATGTGCCGATGCACAAGATCAAGATCAATATGGACAAGCAGCTCAAAGCTTGCGGCGAGGCCCCATTCTACACGCTCGGGCCGCTCGTCACCGATATTGCGCCGGGTTATGATCATATCACGTCGGGCATTGGCGCGGCGATGATCGGCTGGTTTGGCACGTCCATGCTCTGCTATGTGACGCCCAAGGAGCATTTGGGGCTGCCCGACCGGAATGATGTGAAGGTTGGCGTGATCACCTACCGTATCGCGGCCCATGCCGCCGACCTTGCCAAGGGCCACCCCGCCGCGCAGCTGCGCGACGATGCCCTCTCCCGCGCGCGGTTCGAGTTCCGCTGGGAAGACCAGTTCAATCTGGCGCTCGACCCCGAAACCGCGCGGGACTTCCACGACCAGACCCTGCCGAAAGACGCACATAAAGTGGCCCATTTCTGCTCCATGTGCGGCCCGAAATTCTGCTCGATGAAAATCACCGCCGAAGTCCGCGACTACGCCGCCGGAATGTCCGAGAACGAACGTCTGGACCTGGAGAAACAGGCCGCCGAAGCCCGCAAGGGCATGGAGGAAAAGAGCCGCGAGTTCCTGAACAAGGGAGGGGAGATTTACATACACGCTCCGAAGGACCGCCAAACGTGACTTTACGGCTTCGTTTGAACCATACCCTACTCCAAGACGAATGCGCATTGAAGAGGCAGTAATTTGAAACCCATCGAGAACGTCTCGCAGTTCCTAAGCGCAATCAAAGGGGACTTCAACGTGCGTCAGCTTAAAGACGCATCCACAGGCGCATTTTTTCGTGGATCATCTGATGGTTCTCTGGACCTAGTCCCATCTTTGTATCGGCGCGCCAATGCCGTGGACTTGGAACGAGAAATGGTGAGGGCCTTTATCAACAATTCCTCTCACCTGGTAGACAAAGAACCACACAATCTTATTGAGTGGCTCTTTCTTATGCAGCACCATGGCCTCCCAACACGCCTGCTGGACTGGAGCGAGTCCGCTCTGATCGCCTTATTCTTCGCTGTTGAATCTCACGAAGACGAGAAGTCAAAAAGCAAAGATGCTGTTGTGTGGGTGCTTAATCCTTGGCTGCTCAACAGGGCGTCCTTTCGAAGCATTGATATTCTACCTTCTTCTAATTCATCCGTTATGAGAGGTTATGAAGTTGATCCGTTTTCTGATGAAATAAACAGACGCATCAAAGAAAAAAATCCAATCGCTATTCGCACCAGACGAAACTCGCAGCGGTCCCTTAATCAGAAAGGTATGGTAACAATACACGGCAGCTCACAGGAGGCACTCAACTCCTTTTGCCAAAAACGCAAGCCGAAGTGTTTGTCGGCAATCCCCATAAGCGCACCACACAAAAGAGATATTTTTTACGAGTTAATTCGCTCGGGTATAACTTATGAGGTTATTTATCCTGGATTGGACGGGTTGAGTAAAGCAATCATCCAGCAATACTTGCGGTAAGCCCACGCAAATTAGCGTAAGGTTGGTAGAGCGGAGCGATACCCACCATCTGCACTCGCCCCACACGCCGTGTGGTGGGTTACGCCTTTGGCTAACCCACCCTACGAGGTTTCGCACGCCAGCGCCCCCATCACCCCATTCGCCCGTCTTGCCTTGACGCATTCAAAGCTCCCGGCACGGAAGGCGCGGCAGGCTTCGGGGCGGTCTTCGTAGACGCTGCAGGCGGCCTTGCCGTTTGACAGGTCAAGGTGGATGCAGTGGCCGCAGTCGAAGCGCACGAAGGTGTGCCCCTCTTCGGTGAAGGGGCTTTCCGGTGGCAGGGAGCGCGGCTTGCCAGGGGAGGCGGGAGCAGGCTCCCCCGCCCGGCCCGCGCCGCTCGCAGCTCCCGGCGGCGGCGCGATTTACACCAGCGCCTCGCAAACAGCAAGAGGCCGCCCCGGCGGAGCGGCCTCTTTATTTTCCGGGAGGAAAGTGGGGGGCGTCAGCCGCCGAATTCAGCCCGCAGCTTGGCCAGCGTTGCCTCATCGGTTTCAGCCAGCTGGATGATCTCCGTGTACCGCTTGGGCGTGATGCCCTCTTTCTGGATGGCTGAGGTAATCTGCTCCTCGGCCTTGGCCTGGATCGCGGCAGCGTCTTCTTCGCTCTTGGCGGCGTTCAGCTCAACTGTCAGGCTGTTGGCCACTTCGGTGACTTTCTTGTTGGCGGCCACGAATTTGGTGGCCTCCGCATCGGTTACCGGAGCAATGGTTGCCGCCGGCGCCGGAGCGCCTGTGGTTTGCGCAAGGGCTGCGCCCCCGCCGAGGGCGGACAATGCAATCAACGCCGACAATGCACGTGCACGGATTTTCTGAACCATGACTTGATCTCCTCTCAGGTCTCTGGTTGCGCAGCCAAACAAATGCTCGCGCCCGCCTCAACCCCTGCAGAGCGTTTGTGAGGGTATTTTAATATAAGGCTTTGTCATGAACTTCCCGAAAGGCGGCGCATCCTGTGCCCGTTGCGCCGCATCCCGCGGCGCAGAGGCGGGCCGCATTACCAACCGGTCATGTTTTCTGTCGGTCAGATTGCCGGCACCTGAGCGCTGAGCCGCCCACCCATGCGGATCGGCTCCACCCGCAGCGCAAGGCCCGTGCGGTCGTCGGTCTCGACAAATGTACCGCACAGCGTGCCTTCGCCCAGCGCCGGCTGATACCGCTCGCCCGGCAATTGCGTGGTAAACCGGTAGAGAGACATTTCCTTCTGCATACCGATCACCGAGTCATAATCTCCGCACATGCCCGCATCGGTCTGATAGGCTGTGCCGCCATTCAGGATCATCGTGTCGGCGGTGGGTACATGCGTATGGCTGCCGACCACCAGGCTCGCGCGGCCGTCGCAATGGTGGCCCATGGCCATCTTCTCGCTGGTGGCCTCGCAATGCATGTCGACGATGACGGCGTCGGCCACTGTGCCCAGCGGCATCTGGTCGAGCGCGGCATCGGCCGCAGCAAAGGGACAGGCAAGCGCCTGGCGCATGAAGACATTGCCCTGCAACTGGACAACGCCAACCCGGCGGCCATCGGGCAGCATGTAAAGCTCCGCCCCCTTCCCCGGCGCGCCCGCGCTGACCGGATAATTCAACGGCCGCAGCAGGCGGGGTTCCCGCTCGATATAGGTCAGCGCCTCGCGCTGATCCCAGGCATGATCGCCCAGGGTGAGACAATCAGCGCCCGCGCCGAAAAATTCCTCCGCAATCTGACGGGTGAGGCCGAAGCCTCCGGCGGCGTTCTCGCCATTGACGACAACGAAGTCCAGACGGAGGCGCACGCGCAGCTCCGGAAGGTGCTCCAGCACGGCGGCCCGTCCAGGCTTGCCGACAACGTCTCCGAAAAAGGCCAGTCTCATGCGCTCAAGCCTATGACTCCAATACCGTCTATTGAAAAGGGCGCGGCAGCCTTTTGCCGCCGCGCCCCGAAATCAGGCACCGGAAAAACCGGCGGTGCGCTTACTTGTTGCCCGCAGAAAAGCCAAGCTTGGTCTTGTCCAGCTTCAGGGCCGGATCCGACGGGTTGGAAGCAGCGTCCACGAATGTCTGCGCGGTGACGGGCGTTGGCGGAGCCAGCGAGATCGTCAGGGTTTGCGGGTCCTGGACAAAGCTGGAGATGGCGGTGGCCAGCTCGGTGATGACGGCCACGTCAACGCCGGTGCTGGAAGCTGCCATCGGCGCCATCGCCATCATGCCGGAGACCTGCGCGCGCAGGTTTGCCGGATCTTCACCCGACTGAGCCGCATAGGCGTTGAGGGCGCGGTTGAAGAAACCGTTGTCATCGAAAGCGATTTCCAGCTGGTGGAAGGCGAGCTTGCTCATCATGGCTTCCATCATGGCGTCCGGATTGGCTTCCAGCTGCGCCGCCGTGGAGGCTTCTGCCAGGGCTTTGGAGCCCTCATACTTGGCCGACACGTCCAGCTTGAAGCCATCGTTCAGCTGCCAGTAGTTCTTGCCCTTCGGCAGGGTCACGATGTCCGCATCCGGATCATAGAGCTGCTCACCGGCCCCGCTGAGGGTCAGCGTTTCATAACCCAGCGTTGCCAGCGCGCCGGCAAACTGTTCGCCATCGGGATTGTCCCGCGCGGCGACCGTCATGGTGAACGGATCGGTGGTGATCTTGGTCGCGCGGCCCTGATCATCACGGCCTACATAGGAGTTGAACTCGGCCATATTTACGCTGGCGCCGATGACGTCAGCCGTCAGGCCTTTCATTTGCGCAGCATCAAAGCCGGGATTGCCCGGATCAGCCTGCATGGCCTCGGACATGGCAGCCGGATCAGACGAACTGGCCGCCGCAGCCGCGATCAGCCCATAATCAAGACCAGCCAGACCGAAGCCGTCCAGCTTGATATTGACGTCGCCTGACGTTTCTTCCGTGAACTGGAAGTTCAGGTTGGAGAGCCCTACCCTGCCGGCCGTCTCATCTTTCAGGCCATCGATGTAGAATGAGTCCAGATCGAACCCGCCTGCGCCGCTCGCGTCGCTGATGACGAGATTGACGTCCCGGACCGCCCAGCGGTCAAACGACAGCGCGGTGCCTTCAGGCATATCGGCTGGCTCACCCTGACCAAACAGGCTGGCAACCCAGGCGGCGGTTTCCGGCGAAGGATTGATCAGCTCGACAGAGCCGATGGCGCCGGTGCTCTGGTCCTCAGAGCCTTCGACCGGCGTGACCGAAATATCGGAGAGACGCATGAGGGAGAAGTTTGCCGCGCCGTCGATCATGCCGAGGCCATCGAATTCGAGCCTGGCTGCCTTGACGACCGGCGGAGGACCGGCCGGCTCTTCGGCGTTCATGCTGGCGCCATACTCTTCCAGCGTCATCTCGGAGCCGTCGTCGGCGATGCCGTCGCCGTCATCATCCATATAGGAGAAAAGCTCGGCGATCTCTTCGTCCGAATAGAGGGGCTCGCTCGCCCCGGACTCCTGCGGCATGGAAAGGATCACATTCGTGAAAACCGCCTTGTCGCCATCAATGTCCTGGCTCTCAAAGGCCAGCCTCCCGGAACCGGACTCAGAGAGCGAGAACGCTGAAAGCGCCTGCGCTGCCGTACCTGAGTCTCCATCCCGGAGCGAGACATCGGACAGTTTCGAAACATCGAATTCAACTGCCGAGAGAGCGGCCTCACCAGTCGGCTTGTCTTTCTGCCCGCATGCCGTAAGCAAAGTTATAGCGATCACGCCGGTGAACAAATACTTCATATGGTGTCCCTCTGGTTTCGATTGGGGGTGCGGAGTGGCCGCTCGTGTTTAGTGCGGATTCTTTACACATGCTCTACAACAATGGCCAGACCATGACATTGAAGGCCCCAGGCGGGCAGCGCGTAAAAGTGCGTCTCGAGGTCAATGCGAAGGCCAGACGGCTGATCATCCGGCTGGATGAGCGCCGGCGTGAGGCCGTGGCGATCGCGCCGAGCCAGCGCCAGATGGAAGCCGCCGTCGCCTTTGCTGCCGAGCGGGTTGACTGGATTTCCTCAAGACTTCAACACCTTCCGGAGATAGTGCGCTTCGAAGAAGGCGCGATTTTCAACTACCGCGGAGCGCCCTGTCAGATTACGGGTGAAGGCGAAGGCCGCCTCGCCAAATTGTCGGCAGGCGATCCCCAGGTGCTGTATGTTCCCGGAGACCCTGAAACCATCCATTTGAGGGTGGAGCGCTACCTGAAAAAACAGGCGCGGGCCGATCTCACGCGCGCCGTGAAGCGCCACACAGACACGCTTGGCGTTGAATATAAAGGAATTTCCGTAAAGGACACCCGGTCGCGCTGGGGATCCTGTACGTCAGACGGCCAGCTCTCTTTCTCCTGGCGCCTGATCATGGCCCCGCCAGCCGTGCTGGACTATGTGGCTGCCCATGAATGTGCCCATTTGAAAGAGATGAACCACTCCAACAAATTCTGGGCGCTCGTTGGCAAATGTTGCCCCGACTGGAAGCGTCAGCGGTCCTGGTTGAGGGTCCACGGCGTGGAACTTCAGGCAGCAGGCGAATAATCCGTGTCAAGACGGATCTGCTGAGAATATCCAAAATAAATTTTCTCGCCAAGAGAGAGAATACGTATTTTGAACTCAGCCGGCCGGCTGTTGGCTGGATCTCTTTATCCTGAGTCCATACTTAGACATCGAATGCGATTTTGGACTCAGGCTGGGAGAAATCGAAGCCGATAGCCCGCGCGCCATAGGAGCCTTCTCGATAGCGCTCGATGTTCTCCGTGAACCAGCCTTGGATGTGCTCGAAGATATGGGAATTGAACGGGCCTGAATCCTCCTCCCGGATAGGCAACTGGAACTCGTATTCCGCCCCCTGCTCGATAGAAACAACGAAGCTGTCGCCCGCCTTGCGGCAGTGCATCGCCAACCTCAGCCAGTCATGCGTTTTCGTCACACGCACTGCGAGGCCGAAGGAAACCGGCCCAAGCGGCCGGAAGCCGCGCGGCGGAATGGAAAATGCCTGATCTCCATAGGAACGTGGTTCAAACTGGCCTGTCGGCGGAACGAGATGCACGCAGATGCCGTCGCTGGCGCCGAGATAGTCACACAGGCCGGAGCGAACCTCTTCGGCGAGGCGCCGGATACGGTTGTAGTTCTCCTCCGCGAGATTTTGATAGATTTCGACCGTGGCGACGAGTTCATCGAAGCGGGACATGGGGCGGGCCTCGTTCTGCAATTGGGACAGCAGCCAGCCTAGCGGCTATGAATGCCTACGCCAATCACGCAGCTGGCCTGCGCACGGCCGCCAATGGCATGACCGCCGCGCCAGCGCCGCCAGCCTCCGGCTGCAATGTCAGCGGCAGGGTCGTGCGGGCCATCTCGATCGCCAGCGATGGCGCTGCCCCCTCTCCGAAGCTCCGGATCACCGAGCGGATCGTTTCCAGAAAGATCGCCTCTTCCTCGACGATCTGACCATAGCGCGCCGCAATCGGCCCCACGAGGCCGTAGGCCAGGAAAACGCCGAGGAACGTGCCCAGCAGCGCCGCCCCGATCATGGCGCCGAGGATCGCCGGCTCCTGATCAATCGCGCCCATCGTGCGGATAATGCCGAGCACGGCCGCGACGATGCCGAGCGCGGGCAGCGCGTCTGCCAGTGTCTGCAGCGCGCCGACCGCCTTGACCCGCTGGGCTGTATGGCCGTCGATGGCCTCCATCATCCGCTGATCCGCGCGCTGAGGATCAGACAGGTCCAGCGCCATCAGCCGGAACGCGTCGCAGATGAGAGTACGCGCCGGCGCGTCGGCCAGGATGCGCGGCGCCGCCTGGAACAGCGCCGATTCCTCGGGCACCTCGATGTCGGCTTCGATCGCGACAAAGCCCCGCCGCTTGACCGCGCGCATCAGGCCGCCCGTCAGCGTGAAAAGATCGCCATAATCGGCCTTCTTCCAGCGGGACCCCTGGAAGGCGCGGACAAATCCGGCGAGCGCTTCCCGCGCAACGGCAGGCGAATTACCCAGCATGACGGTGCCAATTGCCGCCCCGCCAATCAGCGCCAGCTCGAAGGGCAGCGCATGCATGGCGGCTGGCCCGCCGGTGAGGGCAAGACCGCCGCCGACGAGGATCAGAACGATGACAAGACCAGCAAGCTGAAGCACTGCGCGTCATTTCCCTTTCAAGACTGGAAGACCGCGAATACGCTTCATGACTCGGCGCGTCTTAAAGCCACGTTCACAAGGGGCACATTGAGGCGCACCGCACCTGACAAAATCCGCGGGGAGGCGGGAGAAATACGCATGGCTGGCACAAAAGACCCCTTGCCCGACCAGTCCCGCCCGGACCGCCGGGGCGCCTTCATCCTCCTCTTCTTCGCCCTGATGGCGATTGGCGCGGGCAACACGATGTTGCTGGCCGCCGTGCTTCCCCAGCTGACGCGGGAAATGGCGATGCCGGATTGGATGGCCGGCGCGGTCTTCTCGCTCTCCGCCCTCCTCTGGTCGCTGACCTCGCCTTTCTGGGGCGAGCGGTCTAACCGCTGGGGTCGGCGCAAGGTCGCCGCCATTGGCCTGGCCGGCTATGCCGCCTCGATGTTCTTCATCTGGCTGACGGGGCGCCTGGCGCTGTCGGGCATGATGACGAACATCATCGTTGTCTTTGTCTGCCTCGCGCTGGCCCGCTCCCTGTTCGGCCTCATCGGCTCGGCGGCCAACCCCGCCGCGCAGGCCTATGTGGCAGACCGCACCAGCAAGGCAGAGCGCCAGGGTGAGATTGCGTTTCTCTCCTCCGGTTTCAGTGTGGGCAGCGTCATCGGCCCGGCTTTTGCCGCAGCGCTCGTGGCGTGGGTCGGCATCCTCTCCCCTGCCCTGGTGACAGCGCTGCTGGCCGGAACGATGGCCGCGCTCGTCTGGTGGCGCCTGCCGGAAACGCGCGCGCCGGTTGCCGACGCGGTAAAACTGGAAGCGGAGATCAGCGCCAAAGGTCTCTGGCACTCAGACCGCGTGCTGCCCTTCCTGGTCTATGCTGTGGGCATGTCGCTGGTTACCGGCGTGCTGACCCAGGTGTTCGTCTTTGCAGTGATGGACAAGCTGGGCGTCTCGGGCCGCGAAGCGGCGCAGTATACGGGGCCCGCCTTTACTGTGGGCGCCGTCGCGGTGCTGCTCGCCCAACTCGTGATCATTCCGCGCCTGCACCTGCGTAACAAGACGCTGATGTGGGTGGGCTGCATTCCCCTTCTGATGGGGACGCTGATGATCGTGTTCGCAAATGATTTTGCGAGCCTCATCCTGTCGCAATTCCTGATCGGCCTCGGCCAGGGCCTTGCCCGGCCTGGCTTCTCCAGCGGGGCGTCTCTGGCGGTCTCACCCCAGCTACAGGGCAATGTGGCAGGTCTCGTCATCTCCGCCAACGGGATGGGCTATATCGTGACGCCGTTCTTCGGGCTGTTCTTCTACGAATATGTCAGCCGCGAGCTGCCGTTTTACCTGTGCGCCGGCATGCTGATCGCCATGTTCGTCTATGCCCGTTTCGGCATGAAGGACGGGCTGGGCGAAATCCGGGACGACGATTAGGCGCCGCCCCGGATACGCGCTCAATTGATCGACGGCCCGCCCGCCTTCACGGCCGCCAGCATTTCCTGCGTGGGATAGCCATCGGCCAAGAAACCGCGCGCCTTCTGGAAGTTCTGGAGCGCTGTCTTGGTCCGGCGGCCCGCAATGCCGTCCGGCGTACCCGCATCATAGCCAAGGGCATTGAGGCTGGTCTGCAGGTCGCGAATGTCAGCCACCGTCAGCGGCGGCAGATGCGTCGGCCAGGACGCGACCGGCCCGCCTTTCCCGGCGATCATGTCGCCCGACAGCCCCACCGCCAGCGCATAGGAATCGGCGCGGTTGTAGGTTTTGTAGACATTGAAGTTCTTGAACAGCAGGTATTTCGGTCCGCTTGCGCCCGCTGGCAGCCAGAGCTCTGCCACATCCGCCCCGCCCGTCTCGAAGGCGCCGCCCCGGATCGGGGAAAGACCGGCGGCCGTCCAGGCCGCCATGCGCCGCTCCGTGCCATCCGCCAGGCTGAAGTCAAACCCCTGCGGGGTGAGCACTTCGATGCCCCAGGGCTGGCCCATCACATAACCCGACCGGGCAAGATAATTGGCCGCTGACGCCAGCGCGTCGGCTTCACTTTTCCAGACATCCTTGCGGCCGTCCCCGTCGAAGTCGACAGCATGGGCCACATAGGTGGTCGGCATGAACTGCGTCTGGCCCATGGCCCCGGCCCAGCCAGCGATCAGATCGCCCCGGCGGGCATCGCCATCCTTGAGGATTTTCATCAGGGCGAACAGCTCGGATTCGCCCAGGCTGCGCCGCCGGCCCTCGACCGCCATGTTGGCCAGCGCGTTGGCCGCGTCATCCCGTCCGATGAAACCGCCGAAATTGGTCTCCATGCCCCAGATGGCGAGCAGCGCCTGCCTGTCGACGCCATATTCGGCTTCGATGCCCGCAAGCGTGGCGCTGGTGGTAGCCAGTTTCTGCTGGCCCTGCGTGATCCGCGTATTGCCCAGCGGTGTGGAGAGATAATCCCAGATCGGCTTGGCAAATTCGGCCTGATCGCTTGGCGCAGTCTGGGTCTGCACTTCCACTTCCTGCGATCCCAGCCACATTGTGATCGGGCTGATATTCTCCAGAAGTGATTTCACGATCGCCCGGTCGTTGCCGGCCGCCAGGGCGCGGGCCGAGAAATCATCCCGCCAGGCATCCATCGCGGCATGGCCGGAAGATTTGTAGACAATCGGGCCTGTTTCCGGCGCTGGAGAGGGTGTTCCGGTAACCGGCGGCTTCGGCGAAGGCGTCTGAGGCCCCGCCGCACACGATGCCAGCGCGCCGCAAACGACCGCAATCCCCATCCATTTTGAACGGGCCAAACCAGTAATAATCATGGCCTTTACCCTTTCAGCAGCCTTCTCGCCGCAGTTACCGTTCTTGACTCGGCTATCCGGATTCATTACGCGCTCCGCTTTCCCAATTCCTAAATGTCCAGGCCAGACCCATGAAAGTCCGCTCGTCTCTCAAATCGCTCAAGTCACGTCACCGCGACTGTAAGATCGTGCGCCGCAAAGGCCGGGTCTATGTGATCAACAAAACCGACCCGCGTTTCAAAGCGAAACAAGGCTGACCCTTAGATGAACAGGGATTGAGGCGGCAGAATGACGGCCCGCATCGCCCTGTTTGATTTAGGTGGCGTCCTCCTCGACTGGTCGCCGGCACGCCTTTACGCCCAGATCTTCAGCAACGCGGCTGAAGCAGACCGGTTCCTTGCCGAAGTGTGCACCATGGCGTGGCACACCGAGCATGACCGCGGCGTCAGCTTTGCGGATAATGCCGCGCCGCTGATCGCGAAATATCCCCAGTATGAACCACAGATCCGCGCCTGGCACAGCCGCTGGGGCGAGATGTTTGACGGCTACATCACCGGAACCGACCGCCTGGTGGAGATGCTGCACGGCCGCGAAGTGCCCCTCTACGGCCTCTCCAACATGCCCGCCGAGATATGGCCGCAGATGCTGGACATGTTCCCGGCCCTGCGCCGTTTCCGCGAAGTCGTGGTGTCCGGCCAGATCGGCATGATCAAACCAGACCCGGCCATTTTCCACTATACCCGCACCCGTATGGGCGATCCCGATCCGCGCGACGTCCTGTTCATCGACGATCTGCCGAAGAATATCGCGATGGCCGAGGCGCTGGGCTACCAGACGCATCTGTTCACCGATGCGGCCCGTCTAGAGGGCGAACTGATCCGGCAAGGGCTTCTCTGAGCGCGGTCTCTGGCAGTTCCCCTGAAGGCGGCCGTTGCCGAGAGCGCCGCGCGCGTCATATTAGAAGGCATGATCAAGCGGCTTCTTCCTGCCCTTCTCCTGTGTGCCCTGGCGCCGCTGGCGCAGGCATTTCCCTCTGACGAGATGTTCGAGAAGCTGAAATCAGCCGAAGGCGAAGTTGAAGCCGCCGATGTTGCCGACGACATCTGGGCAACCTGGCTCGAATCCGGCTCGCCGACCGCAGACCTTGTCATGAGCCGCGCCGTGGAAGCCCTCGCCCAGGGCGAAACCGAGCTTGCCCGCGACCTGCTCGACCGCGTGATCCTGATGCGTCCGGATTTTGCCGAAGCCTGGCACCGGCGCGCGGGCATCTTCCTGTCGGAAGAAAATTACCCCGAGGCGCTGCGAGACCTCAACCAGGCCCTTGAAGTGGAGCCCCGCCATTTCGGCGCCTGGCTCGGCCTGGGCTATATTCTCGAACAGCTGGGCGGCGAGGCAGAGGCCCTCGACAGCTACCGCGAAGCGCTCACCATTTATCCGCTGATGCCGCAGGCCAAGGCGGCTGAAGCGCGCCTGACGCTGAAGGCTGAAGGCCAGGAGCTTTGAAGCGCATGATCACCGTGTCCCTCGTGGCCCTTTCGGGCCTCGGCCTTGGCGCCTGCGTGTCCAGTATGGCCTACACGTCCAAGGTGGAAGCTGCCTATCCGGCAGAAGGCCGCCAGATCGATGTGGGCGGCCATGACGTCCACGTCCTGGAGCGCGGTCCCGGAACGGCCCCTGTCGTTCTGATGATCCACGGGGCCAGCGCCAATGCCCGCGAGTTTACCGGCACCCTTGCCCCGCGCCTTGAGACCGACATGCGCGTGCTGATGGCCGACCGGCCGGGCCATGGTTATTCGGAGCGGTTTGACGGGGCAGAGACCCTCGCCGCCCAAGCCCGCCAGATGGCCGGCCTGCTGGATCAGCTCGCGCCGGACCAGAAGGCGGTCATCGTTGGTCACTCGTTCGGCGGCGCTGTGGCCCTCCGCATCGCGCTCGACCGGCCAGATCTTGTCTCCGGCCTCGTATTGCTCGCGCCTGTTACCCATGACTGGGGTGAAGGCAGCGGCACGGCCTGGTACAATTCCATCGCCGCAAATCCTGTCTTCGGCCCGGTCTTCTCTCAGTTTGTCCCGATCATCGGCCCGTCTCAGATGAAAGACGGTATCTCCAGCGTCTTTGCCCCGGCCCCTACCCCGCAGGGCTATTATCAGAACTCCGGTCTCGGGCTTTTGTTGCGCCCGCCAAACTTCCGCGCCAACGCGCAGGATATGACCCGGCTGAAAGACGAACTGGCGCAGCAATCTGCCCGGTATGGCGACCTCTCAGTACCGATCACCGTATTTTCCGGCAGCAAGGACACGGTGCTTTCACCAAAACTTCACGCCGTCCGGCTCAAGAAGCAGGTGCCTGTTGAAATGGTCATTCTGCCAGACGAGGGGCACATGCCACATCATGGTGAAGGCAGCGCTGTTGCCGGGGCCATCCGGCGGCTGGCGTTTGGCCGCCAGACCCGCTAATAGCCTCCCCTTCGCCTTAAGCCCGGAAAGGACACCTCCATGGACGACAGCTTTGAGCTGACCAAGATCGACGAAACCACCCGGGAAAAACTCCGCCAGACCGTCGCCAAGATCGAGCGGCTGGAAGAGGAAAAAAAGGAGGTCGCCGAGCAGATCAAGGATGTCTACGCCGAGGCAAAAGCCATCGGCTTCGACACCAAGGCGCTGCGCCAGGTGGTCCGCCTCCGGAAGATCGAGCGCGCCGAGCGCGAGGAACAGGAAATGATCCTGGAAACCTATCTCATCGCTCTGGGCGAGGCCTGAAACTGCGGAGAATATTGCGCAGAAGGGCAAACTCGTCTGATGTGATGCCATGGCCAGAGAAGTGGACGAGCGCAAGAAGCGCGCCGCGCTGAGAAAGCTGCGGAGAGCCGCGCTGCTGGCCGAACAGGGCCTGGGCCCGCCCCTTTCAGACTGGGAACGCGAGTTCCTCGAAGAGGTCGAAGGGCGGATCGAGAAATTCGGCTCCGCCTTCGCCGACCCGATGAAGGGCAGCGACGGCGAAGCCCTCTCCAGCCTGCAACAGGCAAAGCTCCGCGAGATTGACAAGAAAGCCCGCGGGAAACCCACACGCGGATTTCAGAACCGCAAGCCGATGGGCATGAAGCGCAAGCCGCCCCTGCGCGATCAGGAACCTGATGACATGCCAGATCCGCCAGACGCCGAGGATGCGCCGCTCTCCCCGCCAGCGCGGTCAAAACCGGCCCTGGTGCCCGCCTCCAGCCTGTCGCCGCCAGAACCGGGCAAGATCACACGGCTGCGCCAGACAAAACCGAAATTGACCGTCATTGAGGGCGGCAGCAAAAAAACTGAAAACTGACAGGCGTTTCGCACGTATAGTGAGACATGACCGATCTGACCGCGCCTGCCCTCGCCCGTTCCCTGCTGGTTACCGGCGCCTCGACCGGCATCGGTGAGGCCGCCGCTCGCCACATGGCCGCGCGCGGCTGGACGGTATTTGCCGGGGTCCGCTCGGAGAAGGATGCCAGCGCGCTGCGCCAGGGCGCCGCCGGAGACCTCCGCCCGATCATTCTGGACGTCACCAAGCCTGAACAGGTGGAGGGCGCTGTGGCCACAATCAGCACCGCCCTGGGCAATCGCCGTCTCTCCGGCCTCCTAAACAATGCGGGTATCGCCAAGATGGGGCCGCTGGCGATCCAGCCGCTGGAAGATTTCGAAGCGCATTTCACCGTCAACGTGTTCGGTATGCTGCGCGTGACGCAAGCCTTCGTACCCCTGCTCGGCGGCGACCCGGCCCGTGAAGGCGCCCCCGGCCGCATCGTCACCATCACCTCGGTTGGCGGCAAGATCGCCGCGCCGTTCCTCGGCGCCTACACCGCCACTAAACATGCCAATGAAGCGATGACCGACACCCTGCGCCGGGAACTCGCCATCTATGGCATCGACGCCATCGCCATCGGCCCCGGATCGGTCCGCACGCCGATCTGGGACAAGGCGGAGAAGGACAATGAAGGCGGGCTCTATGCGGGAAGCGATTGGGCCGCTTCCCTCAACATCTTCGAAGAAACAATGCTGAAAGGCGGCAAGACCGGATTGCCGCCCCAGACTATTGCCGAAGTCGTCGAAGACGCGCTCAGCAATTCCAGCCCCAAGGCGCGTTATGCCCCGGTACCCGACAAGCTGACCAATTTCACCATCGCCAGCCGCCTGCCCAAACGCTGGCTCGACAAGGTGTTCATCAAGCGCTTCGGCCTGCAGAAGAAAGACTGACACTCCCGTCAACTTTCGCCCTTGACGCCCCTCGCGGAAAGGCGACCCATGTCGCCCGAAACGGGAGGAACAAACATGGCAGATCTCAAGGGCAAAGTGGCCGTCATCACCGGCGCGGCAAGCGGTATCGGGCTGGCCGGCGTTGAAGTGTTCATCGCAGCGGGCGCCAGGGTCATCGCCGGAGACATCCAGGATGAAAAAGGCAAGGCGCTCGAAACACGCTTTGGCCCGGAGAAGCTCCGCTTTGTGCATTGCGACGTGACCGATATGGACCAGCTGAAAGCCGTGATGGACGCCGCCCCCGCCGCCTTCGGATCGCTCGACATTGTCTGGAACAATGCCGGCCATGGCGGCACGAATACGTCCGTCGAGGAACTGGATCTCGACGGTTACGACCAGACGATGAACCTGCTTCTGAAACAGGTGTTCGCCGGTACGAAATTCGCCATCCCGCACATGAAGGACAAAGGCGGCGCGATCATCAACACCTCCTCGATCAGCGCGGTTTCGGCCGGCTATGCCCCGATCACCTATTCGGTGGCCAAGAAGGGCGTCGCCCACTTCTCCAAGCTCGCGGCCGCTGAGCTTTCCAAATACAAGATCCGCGTCAATGCGATCCTGCCCGGCTTCATCGCCACCTCGATCTTTGGCGCCTCGCTCGGCCTGCCGCGCGAAGTGGCCGACCAGATGGCCGAGATGCTGTATCAGGCCGGCGGCAAGATGCAGCCCATCGGGCGCGTCGGCAAAGGCACCGACATCGCCGAGATGGCCGCGTTCCTGGCCTCTGATGCGGGCGAGTTCATCACCGGCGGGGAATTCCTCGTCGATGGCGGCATGACCGTCGGCCCGCGCCATAGCTGGGACGCAACCGCCGCCAGCCCGGTTCTGGAATCCCTCGGCATCAGCCCGGAACAGGCCGAGCAGATGCGCCTCGCCCAACAGGCAGCTGCCGCTCAGTCCTGATCGGCAACCCGCAGCTGGGGCACGGCTTCCACCGCCTTGAGCAGGTCTTCCAGGGTCGCCGCTTCACGGAAGAGGCGGCCCTGATCATCGCCCAGGGCATAGCCGGTTTTCGTGCGCGTCAGCGGAAAGCGGCGCCAATGGGCCCGCGACCGATAGATCCAGACCGTGTCCGGGGGGTGGCCAACAGTGGCCCAACCGGTCCACATGTGACCGGCTGGCAGGCTTCGCCAAAGCTGGTCGATCTGGTCGATTTCTTCAGATGAAAAGCGTGGCATGAGCGGCAAGATACCTTCAGGATCAGACACTTCTGTAAGCGGGCCCGGACTTTCGGGCAATCTTCAGGGCGCGCTGTGGATGCTGGTGTCGGGCGCGGGCTACACAGTTCACATTGCCCTGGCCAAAGAGATCACCGCCGACGCGCACCCGATTTTCCTGGCGTTCTGGCGCAGTTTTCTGGCGTTTGCGATTGCCATGCCGTTCGTCTGGATCGGGGGCGTGAAGATCCACACTGCCCGGTTTGGCGCGCTGGTGACGCGCAGTCTGATCGGGTCGGCGGGGTTTGTGTTCGGGCTGATTGCCATCTGGCCGATCTTTGAGTTGCCGCTGGCGGAGTTCAATGCGCTGTCGTTTACGCGGCCGCTGTTTGTGACGTTGCTGGCCATTGTGCTGCTGCATGAGAAGGTGGGGCTGCAGCGCGGCGGGGCGGTGGTCATCGGCTTTGCGGGGGTGCTGATCATGACGCTGGTGCCCGCCCTTCTGGGCAGTGAGGGGGGCACGCATCTGAACCTTGGGGCCCTCTTTGCGTTGCTCTCATCGCTCTGCTTTGCGTTCACGATTGTGCTGGTGAAATCGCTGACCGGTGTGCACTCGCCGCTGGCCCTCTTGGTATGGGCTAACATGTTGTCTTCGATCATCATTTTGCCCTTTGCGCTGTTCTATTGGAGCAGCCCGGACCTGATGGGATGGGCGCTGATTTTCGCCATGGCTTTTGCCGGATTTGTCGCCCAGTTCTGCTTTATCAAGGGCATGTCGATTGGCGACGCCTCGTTCCTCTCGCCGCTCGATTATGTGCGCCTGCCGATGGGCGCGCTGGCCGACTGGATCATGATCCGGGCGCTTCCCGGACCGTTCGTGTGGGTGGGCGCGGGCATCATCATCGTCTCGACGCTCTACATCACCTGGCGGGAACACCGGCTGAACCGGAAGAAGCCCGTCCTGCCACCAAAGCCCGTTTGAGCCTGCCAAATCCCGGACAAACCGGGACACTTCCGGACAGTCTGGGACATCTCAGGACACTTTGAGACAAGGTGAGACGCCCTTCCCCAGATTCCCCTTGTGAACGAAAAACGTTTCGTTTATTGTTCCACAAAATCGGGAGGACGGTATGGCGAAGGTTCTTGTCACAGGCGCAACCGGCTTCATCGCCGGGCATGTCATCCACCAGCTGCTCGAAGCGGGCCATGAGGTGATCGGAACGGCCCGTTCCGCCTCAAAGGCCGGGCCGCTGAACCAGACCCTCAGCGCCTATGCCGGCCGGCCGGTCTCAATCGAAATCCGCGCCGCAGACCTCTCCGCCGATGCAGGCTGGACAGAGGCCGTGGCGGGGGTCGACGTCGTCCAGCATGTCGCCTCCCCCATTCCGCTGACCGTGCCGAAGAATGCCGATGAGCTGATCATTCCCGCCCGCGACGGCGCGCTACGTGTGCTGAGGGCGGCCAAGGCCGCGGGCGTCAGGCGCGTGGTGATGACCTCCTCGATGGCGGCCTGTGCCTATGGCTGGGGCGAGGCGCGCCCCAACCCGATCACCGAGGAACACTGGTCGCAGGACAATGGCGCGGCGGACATGACCCCCTACATCCGCTCCAAGCTGATCGCCGAGCGGGCGGCATGGGATTATGTCAGCGATGAAGGCAAGGGCCTGGCGCTGACCACCATCAACCCGGCCCTCGTGCTCGGCCCGGTGATGAGCGGGGACTTTTCCGCCTCGGTCGAAATCCTCACCCAGCTGATGTCGGGCAAGCTGCCGGGCACGCCGAAGGTGGGCTTCGTGGTGGTGGATGTGCGCGATGTGGCGGCTGCCCATGTGGCCGCGATGACGAACCCGGCGGCCGAAGGCGAACGCTTCCTGCTGGGCGACCGGTTCATCTGGTTCCGCGACGTGGCCGAAGTGCTGCGCCGCGAGTTTCCAGACTATGCCTCAAAAGTTCCGTCCAGGGACATTCCCGGCTGGATGGTCCACCTGATCGCCCTGATCAACCCACCCGCCAAACAGCTCATCCCCGAACTCAGCCGCGAACGGCATATCTCCAGCGAGAAGGCGCGGCGCGTTCTGGACTGGACCCCGCGCAGCAGCGAAGAAGCTGTGATCGCAGGCGCGCGGAGCCTGATTGGGTTTGGGGTGGTTTGAGGGGGGCGATTCCCGTGCTCTCAATCCTATAAGCGGCGGGTTTGTTTAGGTTTTAATCTAAAAAATCATCGCGTTCCCTGGCTAAAGTTTGCTTGCAAAGCCCTTTATGTTCGCGCTAATCCGTTGCGTCGGCAGATTGTCCTGATCCGGCTAATTTCTACTGGGGGAATACATATGTTGAAACTATTTATGCTGCTGCCAATGGCAGTGGCGATGAGCGCTTGCGCGACAGTTACCCGCGGCACATCAGAAGCTTTCGTGGTTGAGACAACCCCGTCGGGCGCCTCTGTTGCCACAAGTCTCGGGCTCAGCTGCAGCCCAACACCGTGCGTGCTTCCAAAGGTGAAACGGGAATCCGAATTCACCGTGACAATTTCCAAGGAAGGCTATGAAACAACCACGCACAATGTGACGCACCAGATGTCAGGCGGCGGCGGCGCGGGCATGGCCGGCAACGTCATTCTTGGCGGCGGCATTGGAGCCATTCTCGATGCCAACAATGGCTCGACGCAAGAACTGGTGCCAAACCCACTCAAGGTAACCCTTCAGCCTCTCAAATCTGCCGGCTCCGCAACGACGGACTCAAAGGCGGAGGTTGAAGCCTTTATCGAGAGCCAGGAGACCGCTCCGAGTAGCTGATCCAAGCAACCAAGTGCGATCCGAAACAGATTGGGCGCGAGGCTTGGCTTCGCGCCCTTTTTAATTCGCTGCACTCAGGAGGCGCTTTTGCATGAAGCACGCGCGGAGCTTGATTGGGTTCAGGGCCTGACGCACGTAATGTCAGGCCAGTTTTCGGTAGGGGGAAGAAGTTACCCCTTCCCTTCCGTGCCCGGATCAGTCGCCTGTCATGGGCGGGACCTCTTCAGGCCATCGGTTTAGAGGAAGGCGATCCAGCGCCCGGCGAGCAGGATTGACAGCCAGCAGGCCAGCGACGCGCCTGCCAGGAGACGAACGGGCAGGCTGACCGTTCCTTCCGAAAGCACACCGCGCCATCCCCGGCCGAGATGTTGAAGACCCACAAGGCCAAGCGCCAGCGCCAACAGCAGCATCTTCACCACAAAGGCCGTATTGCCGAGATATTCCGCCGGACGGACTGCCCAGAGCGCGGCGCCGGTCAGGATTGCGAGGGCTAGCCCCCAGGCGGCGCACTGCGACAGAAACGGCGCCAGCACCTGAAGCGGCCATTTGCGCCCAACGCTCAGAAGCCGCAGATCCAGCGGAATGATCGCCCCGACGAGAAGCCCGATGCCGAGGATATGCGCCGCGTTCACGGCCATATAGACATCGCTGCTCGAGCGAAGGGTTTCCGCGATCCAGGACGCCTCAATCCATCCGGGAAGGGCCATGGGCGCTAGTCGGCCGCGATCCGCTCGGGATACATATCATAGTTGGTGCCCTCGATGGTTATCCGCACGGCCTTCATATGGGCGCGGGAGGCATCGGTATTGCGGTTTCCGAGGACTGTGATCGCGTCACCGGTTTCGGCGGTGTCGCCGGTGAAGCCGGAGCGTTCGGTCTGATTGGGATTGCCGAGGTCCACCTGCCACAGCGTCCCGTCTGCATCGCGCACCTCAAGGCTTGGATGGGGCGGGCTCATCGAGATCTCCTCGATGGTTCCCTTCAGCTCAGTCTGCTCGCTTTCGGCCCAGGACCATCCATGATGGGCGAGGGCCTGTCCTCCTGCCGCGAGCGTGATGAGTGTAGCGCCAAGGGCCATTCGGGATAGCATCTTCATGCTGACCTCCTTCTGGGGTTCCGGGTGGAGAGGCGGGCATCCTGACCCCGATCCGGCCCGCGGGCAACCCGCCCTAACGCAGGCGTGATTGAGAACACAGGCCGGGGGTTCAGCCCTCCCCCTCCGCACCCGGATCAGTCAGCCTGTCATGCAACGCGCGGATGCTGGCGTTGAGTTGGCGCAGGTCGTCTACGGACATTCCAGCTTTTTCCACGAGGTTTGTGCCGACGCAGCCGGCCTGTAGCTGCATGGCGCGGCCCTGATCGGTGAGGCTGATGAGGACCTGGCGTTCGTCCTGCGGATTGCGCAGGCGGGTGAGGTGGCCGGCGGCCTCCAGGCGCTTGAGCAGCGGGGTCAGCGTGCTGGGCTCCAGCTCCAGCTGGCCGGAGAGCTCACTGACCGACTGATTGTCACGATCCCAGAGTAGATTGAGCACCAGATACTGAAGGTAGGTGATGCCCAGCTCGTCCAGCACCACCTTATGGACCCGCTGGATGGCGAGGTTGGTGGCGTAGATCGTGCGGCAGATATGCTCGCTCAGCGGTGGAGGCAGCGGGGGGGTGGCGGCGGTCAGCTTGGGCATGTGGTATTCCTTTAATGCGCGGGGGCAGAAGAGACCCTTATCGCGAAATTACCTATCGCGATAAAAATAATGCTTGACGGAGAAAACGCAATCTCCTAACTGTTGCTTATCGCGATAAGGATTATCGCAAAAAACAACTGGAGCCACACCATGATGAAGTCCCTGCTTTCTGCCGTTGCCCTGTCCACGCTGGCTGCCTGCCAGCTTCCCGCCACCAACCCCGCCCTCAAAACCTCTACTCAAGGAGAAATTCAGATGTCCACGATCCCCACAAAAGACGGCACCCAGATCTTCTACAAAGACTGGGGCCCCAAAGACGCCCAGCCCATCGTGTTCCACCATGGCTGGCCGCTGACCGCCGATGACTGGGACGCCCAGATGCTGTTCTTTCTCAATGAAGGCTACCGCGTCGTGGCGTTTGACCGCCGCGGCCAGGGCCGCTCGACCCAGACCGACATTGGCCATGACATGGACACGTTTGCCTCTGACACGGCCGACCTGGTTGCCGCGCTGGACCTGAAGAACGCCGTGCATATCGGCCACTCCACCGGCGGCGGCGTTGTTGCCCGCTATGTGGCCGGCGCTGAGCCGGGCCGGGTGTCCAAGGCGGTGCTGATCGGGGCGATTACGCCGATCCTCGGCCAGACGGAAAGCAACCCCACCGGCGTGCCGCTGGAAGTGTTTGAAGGCTTCAAGACCGCGCTCGCCCAGAACCGCGCGCAGTTCTATCTCGATGTGCCGTCGGGCCCGTTCTATGGCTTCAACCGGGAGGGCGCGACGGTCAGTGAAGGCCTCATCCAGAACTGGTGGCGCCAGGGCATGGCCGGCAGCGCCAAAGCCCAGCTCGACACGATCACGGCATTTGCGGAGACCGACTTCACCGAAGACCTGAAGGCGATCTCTCTGCCGGTCCTCGTGATGCACGGCGAAGACGACCAGATCGTGCCAATCGACGAGACCGCCCGCCGGGCCGTCAAGCTGCTGCCAAACGGCACGCTGATCAGCTATCCCGGCTTGCCGCACGGCCTGTTTGCCACGAACCCGGACTTGATCAACGCTGACCTTCTTGCCTTCATCGAAGGCTAGGCCCTCCCCGCCGGAAAGAGCCGGGCCGCCCCTCAAAGGCGGCCCGGCTTTCTGGTGTTTCCGGGCAAGGTGTCAGAAATCGTAAGCGATGCCTTTGCGTTCCCAGTCGCCATAGCGGGTGGGTTCAATGGATTTGGGACCGCCGAATTCGTCCTTTGGCAAGGCGGCGGCATCTGCGGCATCCTTTGCCTTGCGGGCTTCGGCCTCTTCCAGCGCGCGCCGGGCCGTTTCCGGCAGGGCGGCGCGGCGGGCGGTTTCTTCTTCTGACAGCACGTTGCTCATTTGAAATCTTTCCCAGTCATTCACCCCTTCCCATATAGGTAGGCGTCTGCGAAGTGCTGCAAAGCGCGCGGCAGCGTTCTTGTTGATGAGGAGCACCCCACCGATGGGCACGGCCAAGACCTTCACCCTTCTCGCCGCGATGACGGCAATCTTCATGGCAATCGGCTTTCTGGTCGGCGGCATGGCGGGCATGATCCTCGCTTTCGTGGTCGCGGCCGGCATGAACGTGTTTGCCTGGTGGAACTCCGACAAGATGGTGCTGCGCATGCAGGGGGCGCAGGAAGTGCTGCCCGATACGAAAAACCCGATGCTGCGCGCCTTTGGCGAAGATGTCGCGCGCCTGGCGGAGAATGCCGGCCTGCCCGCCCCGCGAATCTACATCATCGACACGCCCCAGCCCAACGCCTTCGCCACGGGCCGCAACCCTCAGAACGCCGCCGTGGCCGCGACGACTGGCCTGCTGAACATGCTCAACCGCGAGGAAGTCGCCGGCGTGATGGCGCATGAACTGGCCCACGTTCAGAACCGCGACACGTTGACGATGACGGTGACCGCAACGCTCGCCGGTGCCATCGGCATGCTGGCAAACTTTGCGCTGTTCTTCGGCCGGGATCGCGCGGGGCTGATCGGGTCCATCGCGATCATGATCTTTGCGCCGATGGCGGCTGCGCTGGTGCAGATGGCGATCAGCCGCTCGCGCGAATATGTGGCCGACAAGCGCGGGGCGGAGATTTGCGGCAACCCGCTCTGGCTCGCCTCGGCGCTGGAAAAGATCGAACGCGGCGCGCGCTCCCAGATCAACCCCTATGCCGAGCGCAGCCCGGCGATGGCGCATATGTATATCTCCAACCCCCTCAACGGGCGCGGGCAGGACAAGCTGTTCTCCACCCACCCTTCCACCGCCAACCGCGTGGAAGCCCTGCGCCGCATGGCGGGCGAGATGGGCATCTCGGGCGTGGCAGCCCCAACCGCGCGCTCCAGCGGGCCTTGGGGTTGACCCTTACAATTCTAATCCGGAGGTCCTCGGTTTGAGCGGCGCCCCTATCCGGTTGGCCGCGGGCCGCCTTCTGAACCTCGTGCTCGACAAGAAGCGCACGCTCGACGACGCGCTGGCGACGGACGATGCATATAACAATCTCGACGGTTCTGACCGCGCCTTTGCGCGCGCCATTGCCTCGTCTGCCCTGCGCCATCTGGGCTGGATCGACCGGGGCGTTTCGCCGTTCCTGTCGCGGCCGCTTTCGGCCACCGGCGCGGAGATCCGCGCACTGATCCGGGCGGGCGCGGCGCAGATCTGGTTCATGGATGTGCCCCATCATGCCGCCGTTTCCGAAACGGTGGAGGCCGCGCGGCTCTGGTCGCCGGCGCGCTCAGGCGGCGGGTTTCTGAATGCCGCGCTGCGCCGGGTGACCGAAAGCGAAAGTCCGGCTGCCACGATCAGCCCGCTCGCGCTCTGGCCCGACTGGCTGGCGAGCCGGCTGGGCTCTGCCTATGGCCGCGAGGCGGCTGAAGCCCTCGCCCTCTCTCAACTGGAAGAACCAAGCCTGCACCTCTCCCCCAAGGGCGACGGCGCCCGCGTGGCCGAGGCGACCGGGGGCACGCTGCTGCCCGATGGCGCCATCGACATCGTAAGTGGCGCGGTGGAGACCCTGCCGGGCTACGCCGCAGGCGACTGGTGGGTGCAGGACGCGGCCGCGCGCATTCCCGCTCAGCTTCTTTCCCCCCAAACGGGGGAGCGCATTCTCGACCTCTGCGCCGCGCCGGGGGGCAAGACGTTGCAGCTCGCCGCCGCGGGCGCTGACGTCACCGCGCTCGACCGGTCGCGCCCGCGCCTCGAGCGGCTGAAGGAAAACCTCGCCCGCACCGGCCTTCACGCCGAAGTGATCATCGCCGATGGCGAGGCGTGGGCCCCGCCCGCCCTCTTCCCGAAAATCCTGCTGGACGCGCCCTGCTCGGCCCTTGGCACCCTGCGGCGCCACCCCGAAAGCGCCTGGATCAAGACCGAAGACGATGTTGCGCGCTTTCCGGGCGTGCAGGCGCGCCTTCTGGCGGCCGCCGCAGGCATGCTGGCGCCCGGCGGAACGCTGGTTTACTGCGTGTGTACGCCGGTTCCAGCCGAAGGGGTGGACATTGTGGAGGCCGCGATCGGCAAGGGAATTCTGACCCGGTCGCCGGTAAAGGCCGAAGAAATTCCAGGCTTTGAAGCCGCGCTGACGCCGGCAGGCGATGTGCTGACATTGCCCGGAACGGGCGGAAAACACGACGCGTTCTATATTGCCCGGCTGATCAAACCGGCCTGACCTGTCCAAACGGTAATCGTTTTCTGAACGGAAAACCGCACGGCAGTTCATATGTCATTCAGCAGATCCTGCGGTATAAGACGCCCATCGCAGATATGCAGTGCGAAAGGAATAAACAGATGAACATGGCGATCACCCCTCGGGCGAAGCCCTTCAAAATGGCCGCAGGCGCGCTTGCGGCTCTGACCATGGCTCTTGCCGGTTGCGCCAGCTCCTATGGCGCTGGCACGGCCAGCCCTTCTTCGGTTGGCCAGGCCTCCACGGTTTACACCGGCTATGTCCAGTCGGTCCGCGAAGTGACCATCCGCAATGAGCGCTCGCTCATCGGCGCGGCCACAGGCGCCGTGCTCGGCGGCCTCGCAGGCTCCGAGCTTGGCGGCGGCGACAAGGCACAGACAGCCGGCGCAGTCGGCGGCGCAGTAATCGGCGGTATCGCCGGTAACGAAGCAGGCAAACGCCTCGGCACCAAGCGCGGCTACGCTTACACCGTCCGCTTCGACAATGGCGAAGTGCGCGAAATCACCCAGGGCGCAGACATCTACATCCCGCCTGGCGCAGCTGTGAACGCCATCGCCGGCGCCGATGGCTGGAAAATCGTTCCGCGCTAAACCCAGCGGAAAATTCCCATACCGGACAGCCGGCTGCCTCGCGCGGCCGGCTGTTTCCATTTCCGGCACAGGCCGCGACAAAACAGGATTTCTGAGCGAAAGGACGTTTCACAAAGCGTTATTTCGCTTTAGGGAGAGGGGATGAAACCCGTCCTGATTTCTCCTTCGATCCTTTCTGCAGACTTTGCCAAGCTGGGCGAGGAAATCCGCGCCATTGATGCAGCCGGCGCCGACATGATCCATGTGGACGTTATGGACGGCCATTTCGTGCCAAATCTTACCTTCGGTCCCCCCGTCATCGAGAAGCTGCGCCCGCACACGAAGAAGCTGTTCGACGTGCATCTGATGATCGCGCCGGTGGACCCGTTCATTCAGGACTTCGCCAAGGCGGGCGCCGACATCCTCACGGTCCATCCCGAGGCCGGGGCCCATTTGCACCGCACGATCCAGGCCATCCGCGCCGCCGGCATGCGCCCCGGCGTGGCACTGAACCCCGGCACACCCGCCAGCGTGATCGAACCGGTGATCGGGGATATTGATCTGGTGCTGGTGATGTCGGTGAACCCCGGCTTTGGCGGGCAGAGCTTCATCGAAAGCCAGCTTAGGAAAGTGGAGCAGCTTCGCCGCATGATTGATGCGTCGGGCCGGGACATCATCCTGGAAATTGACGGCGGCCTGAACGCCGAAACCGCGCCGCGTGCCATTGCCGCGGGTGTGACGGCGATTGTCGCCGGGTCTGCCGTCTTCAAGGGCGGGCCCGATGCCTATGCTGCCAACATCCGCGCCCTCCGGCCGCAAGTTAACGCCTGATCGCAGAGTTCGGGGATAGGTCCAGCCTTGGCCGAGAGCGAGTCTGATTTCAACGCCGACCGTACACGCACAAGCAGCGATGACGCCGCGCTTTGGCGCCGCTTCCGGGGCGTGGTTGGCGAGGACGCGAAAGTCTCCACGCTCCAGAAGCTGAAACTGACAGGCCACGGCCCGGACGGCTTCTCCCTCCACATTTCCAATCTTCTGCCCCCGGACGACCGGCGCGGCGACGCGCTGATGCGCGGCGTCTGGCGTATCGGCCAGCAGCGCATGGAGATGGCACCGGGCGACGCGCCGTGGAGCCTGGAAATGCCCTCCCGCCACTTCGCAGACCGGGTACATCGGTTTGGCTGGCTACCCGATCTGATGGCACAGGGCGAAGACGGCATCGCCCTTGCCCGCGCCCTGACCGATGACTGGATCATCCGCTTTGGCAAATTTAACGGCTTTGCCTGGCGTATCGAGCCGACCGCGAGCCGCGTGTGGAACTGGATGCGCTGTGGCCCCGGCCTGTTTGAAATGGGCACGCCGGAAGAACGCAGTGAACGGATTGATGCCCTCTCCCGGCAGCTACGATATCTGGCCGAGGTGATCGACAGCGCGCATGATCCCAAATCCCGCTGGATGGGCGCTGTGGCGCTTGTCGCCCATTCCCTCTGTCTGCGGAAGGGCGCGGGCCTCAGCGAAGCGCTCGCGCGCCTTGAAGGCGAGGTTACCGCGCAGATCCTGCCCGATGGCGGCCACGTTACCCGCAGCCCGGCGCATACCCTCTCTTCCCTGCTGCACCTGCAGACGGTCGAGGAAGCCCTGATCCGCGTCCAGCGCCCGGTGCCTGACTGGATCACCAAATGGGTGCCCCGCATGGGCGCCATGCTCGCCTTCTTCCGCAGTGGCGATGGTGCGCTCGACACCTTCAATGACGGCGACGAGTCGCGCGCCGAACTGGTCGAGGCCGTCCTCTCGCGCCTCGAGACGCCCCCGCGCCGCTTCCTGTTCGCGCCCAAATCCGGCTTCCAGAAGATTGAGCGTGGCACCCTGCGCTTTGTGCTAGATTGCGGCGAGGCCCCGCCCCGTCCGTTTGCGGAGCATGCCCGCGCCGGCGCGCTTGGCTTTGAACTCTCCGATGGCCCGGCGCGCCTCGTCACCTCCTGCGGCTACTCCTCCGAGGTGAATGTCGACTGGCAGGCCGCCGTGCGCCGCACCAGCGCCCACTCCACCCTCGTGCTGGCCGGCCGCGACAGCTCTGCCTTCGTCTTCAATGACGAGACCCGCATGCGCGCCGTCACCGGCCCGGAAGGCATTGCCGCCAAGCGCCTGGAAGAGGCCAACGAGATATGGCTCGACGCCCAGCATGCCGGCTACAAGGCCGCCTATGGCCTGCTCCACCGCCGCCGCATCTTCGTCTCCGGCGCGGGCGACCGGCTCACCGGCGAGGACTCCCTCGTGCGCCCGGTCGCCCAGCCCATGAGCGACGACAAGAAGGGCATCCCCTTCGAGATCCGCTTCCACCTTCACCCCACCGTCACCGCCCATATGGGCCGCGAAGTCATCCGCCTCGTCAGCGAGACCGGCGCCATCTGGCGGTTCAAGACCAGCCACGAAGGCGCGCGCCTCGAACGCACCGCCTATCTCGCCCGCGGCGTGGTGGACACGCCCGAACAGATCGTGCTGGCGGGCTTTGCCGACCCCAACGCCGATGGCAGCCAGCCGCCCAACTGTGTCCGCTGGGCGTTCATCCGCGAAACGCCCGCCTGAGACGGCCTGATACGGTCCGGCATGTCTTGACGCCGCCTCAGGGGGTGCTAGGCCGCGCGCAGCTTTCCCAACGCCTTTGAAGGAGCAGCCCATATGTCCGGCGCCCCCGTCACCCTCCGCCGCGCGCTTATCTCCGTGTCCGACAAGACCGGCCTGATCGAGCAGGCAAAGCGCCTCGCCGCCCTCGGTGTCGAGCTTGTCTCTACGGGGGGCACCTCCAAGGCGCTGAAAGACGCCGGCCTCGCGGTCAAAGACGTGTCAGACCTCACCGGCTTCCCCGAAATGATGGACGGGCGCGTCAAGACGCTCCACCCGGCCGTGCATGGCGGCCTCCTTTACCTGCGCGACAACCCCTCCCACGTGAAAGACGCGGCAGACCACGGCATCGGCGCCATCGACCTGATCTACGTCAACCTCTACCCCTTCGAGGCCACGGTGGCTTCTGGCGCAGACTTTGAAACCTGCATCGAGAATATCGACATCGGTGGCCCCGCCATGCTGCGCGCCGCCGCCAAGAACGGCGCCTTCGTGGCCGTCTGCACCGATGGCGGCGATGTCGACGCCGTCCTCGCCCAGGCCGAGGCCAATGCCGGCGCGGTGAGCCACGCCCTCCTCCGCCGCCTCGCCGCGAAAACTTACGCCCGCACCGCCGCCTATGACGCGGCCATTTCCGGCTGGTACGCCAAGCAGATCGGCGAGGACGCGCCGGACTGGGCCGCCATTGGTGGCAAGCTCCAGCAATCCCTGCGCTATGGCGAAAACCCCCACCAGAAAGCCGCCTTCTACGTCACCGGCGAAAAGCGCCCGGGCGTGGCCACCGCGCGCCAGCTTCAGGGTAAGGAGCTTTCCTACAACAACATCAACGACACCGACGCGGCCTATGAGCTGATCGGGGAGCTGGGCAGCGACAAACCCGCCGTCGCCATCATCAAGCACGCCAACCCCTGCGGCGTGGCGCTCGGCCCGAACATCATCGAAGCCTACAAAGCGGCCCTCGCCTGCGACCCCACATCGGCCTTCGGCGGCATCGTCGCCCTCAACCGCCCGCTGGACGAGGAAACGGCGAAGGTGATCACAGAGATCTTCACCGAAGTCGTCATCGCGCCGGGCGCGGACGCGGCAGCTGAAGCGATCTTTGCCAAGAAGAAAAACCTCCGCCTCCTGATCACTGACGACCTGCCCGACCCGGCCACCACCGGCACGTTCGTGAAAACCGTCGCCGGCGGCTTCCTGCTGCAAGACCGCGACGCGGGCCGCATCCACCTTGACGACCTTGAAGTCGTCACCAAACGCGCGCCCACCGCGCAGGAACTGGAAGACATGCTGTTTGCCTGGCGCGTCGCCAAGCATGTGAAATCCAACACCATCGTCTACGCGAAAGACGGCGTCACCGCCGGCATCGGCGCCGGCCAGATGAGCCGCATCGACAGCGCCCGCATCGCCGCCCGCAAGGCCCAGGACGCCCAGGAAACCGCCGGCTGGTCCGACCCGCGCACCAAAGGCTGCGTCGCCGCCTCCGACGCCTTCTTTCCGTTTGCGGATGGTTTGTTGCAGGCGGCCTCAGCCGGCGCCACCGCCGTCATCCAACCGGGCGGCTCAATCCGCGACGACGAAGTGATCGCCGCGGCGGACGAGGCGGGGCTCGCGATGGTGTTCACGGGGATGCGGCACTTCAGGCATTGAGGCCGGTGGGCTGATCCCAGCCGATTCAATCCAGTTGCAATCTAGCGCATGTTGCGTCACCCCATGATTGGGGAGGGACCGGCATGACACGGGGATTACTATCTCGATTTTATCCCATTCTCGCATTGCTGATTGCATCGGCGTGCAGCGGTGACCTTGATGCGCAAGAAGGTAAACTTGATAATTTCGTTGCTGGAAATCAGATCGGAAGCAGCAATGATTACTGGCTGGAGATGTTCAATTTAGCCGGTGAATGGGAACGAGTGGCTTTGATCTATGGCTACTTCGAGGACTTTTCGGGCTGCTCAGACATCGCCAACGCTCTTATGAAGGAATACAGTCGACAGTATCGCTGTACGCCTGCGAACTAGGGGCGGTTCGATCATGAAACCTCCAAAGAGGGATAGTTCCAGGAAGTATCAGCAAGCGTGGGGTGGGTTGAGGCGTAGCCGATACCCACCGGGCTACGGCGCGGCGAGAAGCCGGTAGAGAATCCCCACTGGCCCGCCTTTCATCTGAGAGGTCACGAGAGTTGATGGTAAGTGGTCAAGGCCTGGCAGCGCCGAAGTCATCCCGAATCCTACTGCCCGAAACTCCGGCGGCAGTGCGCGGCGGGCGATAGCGCCCACTCCGCAACACTAAAACCTTTCCGGGCGCCGCGGCGCCCGCCGCGCACGAGGCTCCACCTCGCGGAGCCACCCGAACTGCTCAGACCCCGGATGGAAACCGCCAGTCCGGATACAGCCGTATGGAAACACGCCATCAGCCCGCCGGAAACGCCCCCGCCCGGCTCAGCGCCGAGGCCACCGGATGGCCGAGCGCGCCCTCCAGCCATTTCGCCGTCTCGATCAGGCGCGCCAGATCGAGCCCCGTCTCAAAGCCTGCCCGCTCCAGCATCCAGACGACATCTTCGGTCGCCACATTGCCCGTCGCCGCCGGGGCGAAGGGGCATCCGCCAATTCCGCCGCAGCTGGCATCGATCACATCCACGCCCGCTTCGACCGCCGCAAACACATTCGCCAGCCCTGCCCCGCGCGTATCGTGGAAATGCATCCGCAGGAACACGTCGGGCGCTTCCATCCGCACCCGGTCGATCCGCTTGCGCACATCCCAGGGCGTGGCCGCGCCGATCGTATCGCCGAGCGCCAGCTCCGCCACCCCGGCTCTCTGTGCCTGCGCGGCAAGGCCGCCGACGACGGCTATATCCACGTCCCCCGTATACGGATCGCCAAACGCCACCGAGATGGTCGCCGAAAGCGGGATGCCCGCCTCAAGGATAAGCGGCGCGCAATGGCTGAGCATATCAGCGCTCTCCTGCGGGCTCATGCCCTGATTGCGCCGCCCGAACGCCTCGCCCGCCACCAGCACGAAATTGATCTCGTCCGCCTTCGCCTCGATCGCGCGGCGCACGCCCGTCTCATTCAGCGCCAGCGCGATATGGCGGGTCGGCTTCGTCCGGTCGAGCCCGGCAAAGACGGCCGGGGAATCGGCCATCTTCGGCACCGCCTTGGGGCTGACGAAACTACCCGATTCCATGCGGCGCACGCCCGCCGCTTCCAGCCGCGCAATGAATTCCAGCTTCTGATCCACGCTCAGATTGGCCGGATCATTCTGCAACCCGTCGCGCGGGCCAACTTCAACAATATCGATACGGCGGGTCATGAGGCTCCTATTTGCCGGTAAAGGCCGGCGCGCGGCGCTCAACGAAACTGGCGACGCCTTCCTTGAAATCATGCGTGGCGAAGCTGCCTTCCATCTCGGCGTCGGCCGTGGCGAGCGAGGCCTCATAGGACTGGAAATAACTCTCGCGGATCTGGCGCTTCATGATCGCCACCGAACGGGGCGAGACCTGCGTGGCGAGATGCTGGGCAACGCCTCCGACAAACTCCATCAGTTCACTGCCGGGCAGCGCCTTGTTGACGAGGCCCAGCGTCTCGGCCTCTGCGCCATCGAACTTTCGCGCCGTGAACAGAAGGTCCAGCGCGTTGGCCTCGCCCACCAGGCGCGGCAATTGCCAGGCAATGCCATGCTCGGCAATCAGGCCGCGCTGGGCAAAGGCGGTGGTGAATTTCGCTTCAGCGGCGGCGTAGCGCAGGTCTGCGAAGAGGGTGAGGATCAGCCCGATGCCCGCGCAGGGGCCATTGATCGCCGCGATGATCGGCTTGGGGCAGGCAAACATGTGGCCGAACCGGCCGGGAAATTTCTGCTCCAGCTCCGAAGGTGACTGAGGCTTGGAGGCGGGTCTCGTGTCGTTATAGTCCGCCCCGGCGCTCGCCTGGATGGCCTGAAGGCCGTTCATGTCGGCGCCTGCGCAGAAGCCGCGGCCCGCGCCGGTCAGCACGATACAGCGCACGCCGTCATCGGCGCCGCCCGCGCGGATGGCCGTCTCCACCTCGCTCTGCATGACGCCGGTCCAGGCATTCAGCCGGTCGGGCCGGTTCAGCGTGATCGTCAGCACGCCCCCTGCAAGGTCGGTCAGGATTTCCCGAAATGCGCTCATCTGATGTCTCTCCCTTTCCATTTCCCTCCAGTCTAGACGCCTTTCCGCCCAATGGGCAGACGCAAATCTGCAGCGGCGCCTTGCTTGACACCGCCCCCGCCTTGGGCGACCGCTGCGGGCATGACGCCGTTCCCGCCCCCCCTCTCCGGCAGTGCCCAGGATGAAACGCCGGAGCTTCGCCCGCGCTTTGACGAGAACGGCCTCATCGCCGCCATCGCGCAGGATGCGGGCACCGGTGAGGTGCTGATGCTCGCCTGGATGAATGCCGAAGCGCTACAGAAAACGATAGAGACCGGCCGGGCCACCTACTGGTCGCGCTCACGCGGGGCGCTTTGGGTGAAGGGTGAGACCTCCGGCCACACGCAGGAAGTCATCGAACTGCGCGTCGATTGCGATCAGGACGCCGTACTGCTGAAAGTGCGCCAGACAGGCGGGGCCTGCCACACCCACCGGGAAAGCTGCTTCTATCGGCGCATCGAAGGCGGGGTGCTATCCTTCACCGGCAAGGCAGATTAGGCTCCTCCAAAACCGGAGGAACCCCATGCGTCTGCGACACACCCTGAAACCGCTGCTGCTCGCCAGCTCTGCTGCTGTCATTCTCGCGGCCTGCGCGCCCGCCGCAGAAGACACGCCTCCACCGGAAGCCCCTGCCGAAGAAGTGGCTGAAGCGAGCCCGGCCCCTGCCCCGGTCCTGACCGTCGATGTGCTCGACTGCGGCACCATCGGTGTCTCGGATCTCGACGCCTTCTCCTCGGCGGGCGACTTCGCCGGCCAAAGCGACGAATTCACCAACACCTGTTATCTGGTCAATCACCCCGACGGGCGCCTGCTCTGGGATCTCGGCCTGCCGTCGCAGCTGGTGGGGCAACCGCCCTTCACGCAGCAGATATTCACGGTCTCGGTGGAGAAGTCGATCACCGAGCAACTCGCCGATCTCGGCGTCGTTCCCTCGGAACTCTCCTATGTCTCCATTTCGCATTCCCACTTCGACCATATCGGACAGGTCGATCAGGTTCAGGGCGCAACCTGGCTGGTCAACCAGACAGAATATGACGCGATGTTCCCGGCCGATGGTGCCCCGCCGGCCGACCCCAGCCTGACGGAAAACTATGCCCTGTTCAAACCGATGGAAACTCAGATCATCGAGGATAGGCACGACGTGTTCGGAGATGGCAGCGTCGTCATCTTCAAGACCCCAGGTCATACGCCGGGCCATGCCTCGCTTCAGCTCACGCTTCCGGAATCGGGTCCCGTCCTGCTGACGGGCGATCTGTATCACCGCACCGAAAGCCGGGCACTCTCCCGTGTCCCGCGCTTCAATACGAGCGAAGAAGAAACGCTGGCCTCCATGGCAACGTTCGAAACGCGCGCCACCGATCTTGAAGCCAAGGTCGTCATCCAGCACGAGCCCGATGATGTCGTGCCGCTCGGCGGGATTATTCGCTAGCTTCGACTTCCGGCTCGGCAGAGGCGATGACGGGCCGGATGAAGATCTGGTCTTCCCGCGCGGCAAACTCGCCGCGCCGGAATTCCCCGATCACGGCGGCGCCGATGCCGGCCTCTTCCAGCGCGGCAGCGATCCGCGTGCCCCGGCGATGGCCCAGGGCGCGTTCGTCAAACGTTTGCGCTGCCAGCGCGTTGGGCAGATAGGCAACCACCTCAACCTGCCCCCCGCCCCAGCGCTGAAGCGCCCAGACCTGATCATTGAGCCGGTCAGCTGCGCCCGGTGTCAGCGCGTCCTCTGACGGCTCGAACGGAATGGGCGAAAGCGCGAGCGGCGGCGGCACGATGGAAATCGTCCAGTCGGCAAAGTTGCGCATCAAGCCTTCCTCAAGGCTGCGCCAGGCAGGCATCGTCACGCCTTCCGTCGGCGCCGCCGCAAACACGGCTGTGCGGGCCTCTGCATCAATATCAGCGGCGGTAAGATTGAACGGAAAGGCTGCCCGCACTTCCCGCTCCGTGCGCCGGGCCTGGGCGAGATCTTCGAATTGAGACATCTGCGCGCGCAGCGGCGCGCCCAGAGACGATTCCGCCGCCTGAAGGAAGCGCGCTGTGGCCGCGTTGTTGTTATCGTCCACCTGGATCTGGTCGATTGTCACCTTCACCGTCCGGCGGAAGCGCTCGGCCAATCGCTCAGTCAGCACGGCCTCGGCGCCGGGCACCCGATCAGATGTCAGAACGGTCGCCTGAAGCACGATACGGTGGTCCCCCCGGCGCGGAAACGCGATGCTCATGTCAGAGAGGCGCGCTTGCCGGCCCTCAAAAGGCTCCAGCGCAATATCGCGCGCCACATCGCGCACCCGTGTTTCATAGGCAATGTCGCGCAGCGCGAGGCCCAGCGGAATGGACAGCGCCACAAACACGCCGACGATCATGCCGGTCTGCCAGAAATTGTGTTTGGGGCTGTGGCGCTCACCGAAGCCGTAGAAGCGGGACAGCACCGTGACCGACAGTGCAATCGCCAGGAGGTTGGTCATGTAGAGAAAGAACGCCCCGCCTGCGAGCTGGAACTGCGCGGTGGCCAGGCCATAGCCGACCACAGCCAGTGGCGGCATCAGGGCGGTCGCGATGGCCACGCCGACGATCGTCTCGCCCTTGCGGTGGATCACGGCATAGCCGCCCGCCAGACCGGAGAAGACCGCCACCAGAAGGTCAAAGAAGTTGGGCCGCGTGCGCGCCAGAATTTCCGGGGTCACATCCGTCAACGGCGAGAGGAACACGATCAGGAACGAAGTTCCCAGCGCCAGCCCCGTTCCGACCGCCAGTGAGACAATGGATTCGCGCAGCGCCTTAAGCTCAAGGATCGACAGGGAAAAGCCCATCAGCATGATCGGGCCCATCAGGGGCGAAATAAGCATCGCCCCGATGATGACGGCGGGCGACGACAGCAGCAGGCCCAGAATGGCAATGCCGCACGACATCGCCGTCATGAACAGATAGCGCCCGGATAGCCCGCCCTCTTCATGGACGTGATCGACCACTTCCATGTGATCGATACTGCGGATGCCGCGCCAGCGGGCAACCCGCAAGCGGCGATACCATTCGGGGCGCCGGGGCGCCTTCTGTTCAGCAATATCGGTCATATCCCGTCCTCGTCCGAGAAGGTCCGCCCCGGCAGGGCTAACTTATAGTCCGATCTCGCAACCGAAGTGTTACGGCAAGGGCGCGGCTCAGTTACCGCCCTCGACCAGGCGGCGGGCGATGACCATCGCCTGCACTTCGCCTGCACCCTCGAAGATGTTCAGGATGCGGGCGTCCTGCAGGATACGGCTGATGGGATACTCCAGCGCAAAACCGTTGCCGCCGTGGATCTGCACCGCGTTGTCGGCCGCAGCCCAGGCCGCGCGCGCGGCCAGTAGTTTCGCCATGCCTGCTTCAAGATCACAGCGCTTGCCATTGTCTTTCTGGCGCGCGGAGAAATAGGTCAGCTGACGCATACCGACCAGTTCAGCCGCCATCATCACCAGCTTGTTGGAGACGCGCGGAAACTTGAAGATCGCCTGGCCAAACTGCTGGCGGTCCAGCGCGTAACGCAGGCCCACCTCAAGCGCGTTCTGCGCCACCCCAACGGCGCGGGCGGCCGTCTGGATGCGGGCGCTTTCAAACGTCGCCATCAGCTGCTTGAACCCCTGCCCTTCGACACCGCCGAGCAGGTTCTCAGACTTGACCTTGAAATTGTCGAACCCGATTTCAAATTCCTTCATGCCGCGATAACCGAGCACTTCGATCTCGCCGCCGGTCATGCCTTCAGCCGGGAATGGCTCGGCATCCGTTCCGCGCGGCTTCTCGGCCAGCAGCATCGACAGGCCTGAGAAATTGTTCGTGGCCGGATCGGTCCGCGCCATAAGGGTCATCAGGTCTGCGCGCACCGGATGCGTGATCCAGGTCTTGTTGCCGGTGACGGCATAATGGGTGCCATCTGCGGACTTCACCGCGCGGGTACGCAGCGAGCCAAGGTCAGACCCGGTGTTGGGCTCGGTGAACACGGCCGTGGGCAGGATCTCGCCGCTGGCGATGACCGGCAGCCATTTTGCCTTCTGCTCCGGCGTGCCGCCGATCAGGATCAGCTCAGCAGCAATCTCCGACCGCGTGCCCAGAGACCCCGTGCCGATATAGCCGCGCGAAAGTTCTTCGGTGACCACGCACATCGCCGTCTTGCCCATACCGAGGCCGCCGAACTCTTCGGGGATCGTCAGACCAAAGACGCCCAGTTCGGCCATCTCGTCGACGACCTCCATGGGGATGTAATCATTGCGCAGATGCCAGCCATGGGCATACGGACGGATACGGTCGGCGGCAAATTTCGCAAACTGCTCGCGCACCATGTCCATGGTCTCGTCCAGGCCCGTGGCTTCCACCGTATGGCGCGAGAGCGAGTCCGGCAGCAGATTTGCCGCCGCGGTCATTACAGCCTGCGTCTTGCCCTCAACGATCAGCTTGCGGATCACCGGCACCGCAAACAGCGCGTCTGCCGCCTCGAGACTGCCGAGCTCATGCGGGCGGATCGTTTCGCCCTGATTCATTGGAATGCCACCGATGATCTGGGCGCAGTATTCGCTGAACAGAATCTGCGCCAGCAGCGCTTCGGCCTCACCGAACTTGCCTTCATCCTGAAGACGCCCGGTCCATTCGGAAACCTGGCGCAGCGTCTCGACATAGGTAACCAGCCAGGAGAGGCCGTGAGCCAGGTGCTGGTCACGCTCAAAAGCGGCGCGATCTGGCCGGCCGTCGGGTCCGGCCAGCTGCTTGCGCGCGCCTGCCAGCGCCGCAGCGGCATACGTATCGAGCGCGGCAACAGCCTCCGCCAGCGCCGGCACCAGACCGTCAAAAACCGTGCCCTGCCCGTTTTCCAGCGTGCTCACGTCACCCATGCTCTGCTCCCTTGAATATCTACCGCCTCATGTTGCCAGTAAGGATAGGGCGGCAAGCGCTTTCTGACATATTCATGTTGTGCGGCGCAACATCGCGCCCGTACTGCCGCCCCCGATCCCCGGTTGGTTCAGCCTTCCAGCTTCCGGTAACGCGCCGTCTGCGAATGCGCCAGCGCCCGGCCTACCGGCTCGGGCAGGATACGTGTCAGCGTCGCCACTGCCTTGTTGAACACGCCCGGCACCACCACAGGCTGGCCGCGGTTCACCGCCTCAATGCCGGCCTTCACGACCGGCGCCGCCTCCATCCACATCCATTTGGGCATCTTGTTCGTCGTCTCGCGCATACCGTTTACATCGTGGAACTCGCTCCAGGTGAAGCCGGGGCAAAGCGCCGTGCAATGGACATCCTTGTGGCCCAGCGTCTCGCATTCGGCCGCCACGCTCTCGGAAAACTTGATCATCGCGGATTTGACGCTGCCATAGAGCGTGTGCCCCGCGCTGCCGGCAGTATAGCCCGCCAGCGAGGCCACGTTGATAATCCGCCCGAACCCGCGCGCCGCCATGCCGGGAAGCACGCGGTGCGTCAGCTCTACCGGCGCGGTATAAAGCACCTGCAGGAAGTCCGCCTGATCGCTCCAGCTGGTCGACAGGAAGGTTCCGGGGAGACCATAGCCGGCATTATTCACCAACGCGTCAATCTCCCGGCCCTTCCCTTCCAGCGCCGCGATGATCCGCGGCGGTGCGCCGGGATTGGCCAGATCTTCGGGAATAACCTCCACCAGAACGCCGTGGCGGGCGTGCAGCTCAGCCGCAAGCACCTGCAGCCGGTCGGCCCGCCGCGCTGTCAGCGCAAGGTCCCAGCCCAGGGCTGCGTACTGCTTTGCGAACTCAGCACCTATGCCGGAAGACGCCCCAGTGATGAGGCAAAGCCGCCTATTCATGCCCATTTTCACACTCACTTCAGGAATTGTGTCAGAAATGCAACAAAAGTTTGCCTAAATAGAGTGCTGCCGTCGCCCGATTCTTGATCGCGCGGCCCTGCGCACCTTACTTGAAGGTCAGGTTTCTATAGCCACCCGCCGGAGTCCCGGCAAACACGCACACGGAGTCATCCTTCAATGAAATTCAAAGTAGCGTTATCTGCGGCCGTTGCCGCAATCGCCCTTTCTGCAGTGTCTGCACCAGTCATGGCGCAAGAGCAGGAAGATGAGGCGGCCCGCACGCTCGACACCGTCGTCACAGTCGGTACCCGCGTCGCCAACCGGTCTGCCCTCGATACCGCCGCCCCGGTAGACGTGGTCTCGTCCGAAGCCATTCAGAACATCGGTGTTGGCGAACTCAACCAGTCCCTGTCGGTAAACCTGCCGGCCCTCAACTTCCCCCGCCCTGCCCTGACCGACGGCACCGACTCGGTGCGTCCCGCAGCGCTTCGCGGCCTTTCCCCGGACCAGACCCTCGTGCTGGTCAATGGCAAACGCCGCCACACCGCCTCGCTGGTCAACGTCAACGGCTCGATCGGCCGCGGCGCATCGGCGGTTGACCTCAACACCATCCCCAACCTGGCTGTCGGCGGCGTCGAAGTGCTGCGCGACGGCGCCTCTGCCCTTTATGGCTCTGACGCCATCGCCGGCGTGGTCAACGTGCGTCTGCGCGAAGCCAATACGGGCGGCGCTGTTTCGGTAAGCTATGGCTGGCGCGAGACGGAATACACGACGCCTGTGGTCGCTCCGACTGCGGCTGGCGTGCCGGATCCCGGCCGCGAAGTTACCCGTGAACGCTCGGACGGCCATGTGGCAACCGTTGCCGGCTGGAAGGGCTTTTCCCTCGGCCAGGACGGCTTCCTCACCCTCACCGGCGAGTACAAGGACCAGAACCACACCGAGCGCTCCGGCTACGACTTCCGCCAGCAGTATCCGGGCAGCCAGCCCGCTGCAGAAGCCGAAATCGGCCGCTTCAACGCCTGGACCGGTGAACCCGATCTTGAGCAGATCAGCCTCTTCGCCAATGCCGGCTACGGCCTCGCAAATGGCGCAGAACTTTATGGCTGGGCCAGCTTCCAGGACCGCGAGACCGTCTCGGCCGGCTTCTTCCGCCGCGCGCTGGACGATCGCAACACGATTGAAATCTATCCCAACGGCTTCCTGCCGAAGATCAACCCGACGACCACGGACTATTCTGCCCTCGGCGGTATCCGGTTCGACTTCGCGGGTTGGGATGCTGACGCGTCGCTCGGCTACGGCTCCAACAAAATGGAATTCCAGATCATCGACACGCTGAACCGTTCGCTCGGCACCGCGTCGGGCACGGAATTCGATGCCGGCGGTTTCGAGCACTCCCAGCTCGTCGCCAATATCGGCTTTGTGAAAGGCTTCGCGGTTGACGGCCTCGCCTCTGATCTGAACGTCGCCTGGGGCGCTGAAGCCCGCCAGGAAAACTATGAAATCTTCGCTGGTGAGCCGGACTCCTACCGCAATGGCGGCGTGCTTCTGCCAGGTGGCGGCTCGACCGCTTCGGGCGCGCAGGTGTTCCCCGGCTTCCAGCCTGCGAACGAACTCGAAGAAGACCGCACGGCTGTTGGCGTCTATCTCGACGTTGAAGCCAACGTCACGGACGCGCTTCTTCTGTCGGGCGCTGTGCGCGGCGAATCCTACTCGGATTTCGGCGAGGCACTCACCGGTAAACTGGCCGCGCGTTATGACTTCAACGACGCCTTCGCGCTTCGCGGGTCTATCCAGAACGGTTTCCGCGCGCCTTCGCTGCAGCAGCAATACTACACCACCACGTCGACCAACTTCATCAACGGCGTGCCGTTTGATGTCACGACCTTCCGGGTGGACGATCCGATTGCCCGCGCTCTCGGCGCCCAGGACCTCGATGCCGAGAAGTCGATCAACTACGCAATCGGCGCAGTCTTCCAGGCCGGTGCCTTCAACATGACGGTCGATGCTTACCGCATCGATGTGGAAGATCGCATCGTGCTGTCGGAAAACCTGACGGCAGGCAATGTGCAGGATTTCCTCGTGTCCCAGGGCTTCATCGGCTCGGGCGGCGGCCGTTTCTTCATCAACGGTGTTGAAACGGAAACAACCGGCGTCGACATCATCGCCAACTACGCCTTCCCGGAAACCGAGTTCGGCTCGTTCACCGCGACCGCAGGGGCCAACTTCAACAAGACTGAAGTGACCGGTGTTCCAGCGATCCCGGTCCTGACGGGGCTCACGCCACCGCCGGTCCTTTTCGCGCGCACCAACATCCTCACGCTTGAGGAAGGCACGCCGAAGGACAAGTTCACCGGCCAGGTGAACTGGGAGCATGGTCCGTTCGCGGGTACGCTGCGCGCCGTGCGTTACGGTGAAGTGCTGGTGCCATCGAACACGCCGGCACTGGACTATACGCTCGACCCCCAGACCCTTATCGATCTGGAAGCGCGCTATACCTGGAACGACATGCTGACGCTCGCCGTCGGTGCTGACAACATCCTGGACGAATACCCGGATGCAGCGCCTCTGGGCCTCAACTCGACGGGCAACACGCCCTTCTCGTCCTACTCGCCGTTTGGCTATTCGGGCCGCTTTGTTTACACCAAGGCAACCCTGAACTTCTAAGCGCGAGCCTTCCGCTTACCCACAAACGCCGCCCTTCACGGGGCGGCGTTTTTCTTTGCCTCCACGGCATGCTTGATCTTGGCGTCACCGCCCCTACTGTCCGCCCCGAAGCGGCAACAGGACCGGGGGGAAGTACTATGGCCCGCATACGCGCCAACGGGGTTGAACTTGAATACGAAACGATGGGCAATCCCGGCGATCCGGCCGTCCTGCTGATCATGGGCTTTGCCTTTCAGATGACGCGCTGGCCCGAAGCCTTCCGGCGCAGCCTGGCGGAGGCCGGCTTCCACGTTATCTGGTTCGATAACCGCGACATTGGACTTTCCGCCGAGATGGGCGGCCTCGCCACCTACACGCTGAATGACCTGGCTGCCGATGCCGCCGGGCTGCTTGATGCCCTCGGCATTGCGCGGGCCCATATTGTCGGCATGTCGATGGGCGGCATGATCGCCCAGCTGATAGCGCTCGATCATCCGCGCAAGGTGGACAAGCTCGTCGCCATGATGACGTCGTCTGGCGCGCCAAACCTGCCGCCACCGACGCAGGAGGCGCTTGCCGCGCTGACCGCGATGCCGATGCAGCGCACCCCCGAAGCCATTGCGGACATCGCAGTGAAAGCCCAGCATGCCATCGGCTCCGCACCGAATTTGCGCAACAGCGCCGAGGTGATCCGCCAGAACGCCATCGACGATTTCCGCCGCTCCGACCGGCCTTTCGGCGTCATCCGTCAGTTCACGGCTATTCAAGCCCAGCCCCGCTGGCATGAACGCCTCGGCAGCATCACGCGGCCCACGCTCGTTCTCCACGGCGCAGACGACCCGCTCGTCCGCCCGGCGGCCGGCGAAGACATCGCCCGGCGCATCCCCGGCGCCCGCTTCAAGGCGTTCCCAGGCTGGGGCCATGATCTCGCCGACGCCATGTCAGAAACGCTGGCAAACGAGATCACGGCCTTCCTGAAGGCATAATCCGCTAGCGGATGGCTACCGGATTGACGATGGCCTGCACCGCCCCCTCAAGGCGCGGCGCGCCGAGCGTGAAGAAGAACTCGGTCGCCCCGTCAGCGGCCAGTTCGTCGGTCACCATATTCTCCAGGATGTAAACCCCGTTCTTCGCCAGCAGGGTCAGGTGGACATCAAACGGCCGTGTCTCGGCTTCAAACGGGATCACTTCCAGCGCCCAGGTGTCAGCGCCCACCGCCACAACGCCCAGGTCGGCGAGATACTGCGCGCCTTCCACGCCGGGACCAGGTTCCGTGGGCGGAAGTTCTTCTGAGCCTTCCTGCGATTTCATCGTGCCGGTATGGAAGAGAACCACATCCCCCTCCCCGACTGTGACCCCCGCCGCCGCCATCGCCGCATCGATCTCGGCCTTGTTGAACGCCGTACCTGCAGGCACCGGATCGCCAAACTGTTTCGTCATGTCGAGCAGCACGCCGCGTGTCGCGATCGGCGGAATGTCATGCGTGCCAAACTGCGTCAGCCCGCCTGTCGTTACAAAGTCCGCCACCGGAACACCGTTATAATAGCGGTGATCGATGCCCATATGGCCGAGCCCGTCGATCTGGCTGCCAATCCCGACATAGGTGTTGACCAGGTCGTCATTGCCAACCGCCTTGTTCTCGCCCATCGGCGTGCCCGATCCGTCCGAGAGCTGAAGGATTGTCATCGAGAAGCTGCGCGGGCCATAGGCGGGCGTCTTGCGCCCCGTCACCTGGCCCAGCGAATAGGTCTTGCCGGTGGTAATCAGCTTGGCGGCTTCCGCGGTCTTCTCCGGCGAGAGCAGGTTCATCGCCCCGATCCGGTCCTCCGCGCCATAGCGGGAGGGATACCAGACCTCTTTGGTCTCAGGCTTTGCCCCTGGCGCGCCCGGCGCGGTTTCCTCTGCCGCCATATGCCCGCACGCGGCCAGCACAAGCACCGATGCCATCAGAAATTTCTTCATCACTTCCTCCCGTTTCGTTCTTTGGGAGAAAGCCTAGCGCGCTGGCGTCAACGTGCAAGCGCCCTCAGGCCCGGCGCACCAGAAAGCCCGCCCGCGGGAAGTGCACATGGATGGTGTCGGCTTCCGGCGAAACCCGCTGCAGGATCACGCGCTGGCTGTCGGCGTGCACCAGCTCGCCCTCCACCCAGTCCTGTCCGTAATCGTCCGGCGCCACCGCCACATGCTCGCCCGGCGCAAAGCCCTGCGGCTCGTTGCGCGTCGTTGCCGCCACAAGGCGCGGCGCAGCGTCCCGCGCAATCTCCACAGCCTGCGCCGAGGTGATCGTCTCAGGCTCCTGACCTTCCACCTCACGCAGCCGGTCATACCAGGCCCGCGTCAGCGGCGCGCTCTCGAAGCACGCGTCGGCAAAGGCCGGCACTGCCTGCTTCATCCACCACACATTCATGTAGGCATGCACGTCGACGAAGCCCGGCTTTGGCCCGATCAGATAGAGCCCGCCGCCCGCGCCCTTGGCGCCTGCCAGGCGCTCCTCCAGCAGCATCAGCCGCGCGCGCCACTGATCGCGCATCATCGGCGCCACCGCCTTCATGCCCGCCACATTGAACGGCCGGCCCGACAGCTGCTCGCGGTCCTTGATGAACGCCTCGGGCACATTGTCCCCGATCTCGCCAAAGATCACCGCAACAGAGGACTGGAACCACCGCCCGTCGGCCCAGCCCGCCACCATCTGCGCCAGCCCCTCATGACCCGACAGCTTCAGCGCCGCCATCGGATAACGCACTTCCAGTTCGCGCAGGATGATCGCCGTATCGCAATAAATGTCGGCCCCGATCTGCAGCACGGGAATGCGCCGGTAGCCGCCCGTCAGCGGGATCAGGTCCGGCTTGGGCATGATCGAGGGCTGTTCCACCCGCGCATAGGCGAGGTTCTTCAGGCGAAGTGTCAGGCGCACCTTCTCGGCATAGGGCGAGGCAGGGTACTCGTGCAGGATGATTGTGCGGGCGTCCGCCATGTTGACCGTCTAGCCTCCCGAAGTCTGTTTTTGGGAGCGCACATTGCGCGCGTTCCTGTTTGCAGGAAAGTGTAAACACCGCCCTTCACCTTGCGGCAAGAATCGGGTGGCGCCGCGTCACCCCCTCCGGCAAACTCCCTTTCATGGCTGACACACTCTTCCCCCTCGACGACCGCGCCCGCGCCTATGACCGTATGGCAAAAGCCCTCGAATGGCTGGGCGACAGCTGGCAGGACTGGCCAGCTCTTGACGAAGCAGCCCGCGCGATGGGCCTCTCGCCGCATCATTTCCAGCGCGAATTTACCCGCTGGGCGGGCATCAGCCCCAAACAGTTCCAGGGCGCCCTCGCCCATGGCGCCGCCGGGGATCTCCTGCGCCAGGGCGCCAGCGTGCTCGACGCCAGCCTCGAAACCGGCCTCTCCGGCCCCGGCCGCCTGCATGACCTCTTCATCGCTCACGAGGGCCTCACCCCCGGCGAAGCCAAATCCGGCGGCAAGGGCGCAGAACTCACCCTTGGCAAGGCCCCCACGCCGTTCGGCATGGGCGCCTGGCTGATCGGGCCGCGCGGCCTTATCGCACTCGGCTTCATTGATGAGAACGCCTCCCCCCGCACCGGCTTCGAACATCAGGGTCGCAGCGAGGACGCCGCCTTCGCAAACCTCGCCGCCCGCTACCCCGCCGCTTCACTTCGCCGTGAGGACGCCGCCGCTGAGCGCATGGCCCGCGACGTGTTCGAGGACGGCCAGCCCCTGCCCGTCTGCCTCTATGGCACGCCCTTCCGACGGCAGGTCTGGCGCGCCCTGCTGGAGATTCCCGCCGGCCAGACGCGCACTTACGGGCATCTTGCCGCCGCCATCGAGGCGCCCAAGGCCGCCCGCGCGGTCGGCGCGGCGGTCGGGGCAAACCCCGTCAGCTGGTTTATCCCCTGCCACCGGGCCCTTGCAGCCGATGGCCGCCTGCATAACTATCATTGGGGTGTGGCGCGCAAACGCGCCATGCTGGTATACGAACGCGCTCATCTGGCCTGATGCTTACAGGCTGGCCAGTCTCGGGCGCCCGGAACCTGCATTGATTCTGGCACCGATCCTGGCACTGAAGCGGACCTGACCCATGTGGCTCTATTTTCTTCTCGTTTTCGCCGTCATCGCCTGGGGCGCCCATCTCGCCTGGCGCTGGAAACAGGCGCGGGATTTCGCGCCCCAGCTCCTCGCCCTGCGCAAGGAAAGCGGCGAGCTGCCGCCCCATGTGGAGGAAAAAGAGTTCACCGATCTCTATGTCCGCGCCGAAGGCCCCCGCGCAGCGACCTATATCTATGCCTGCGGCGCCTTCCTCACGGTCGGGCTCCCGCCGCTCTCCAGCGTCTATAATGCCGTCTGGCAGACCTTCTGGCGCCTGTCGGGCGGCTCGCCCGTCTTCGAGCAGGGCACGCTGATCCACACGTTCAGCTTCTTCCTGGCCTTCATGGGCCTGGCCATCCTCATCCTCGCCATCGCGCTGCGGCGCTACTACACCCTGATGCCGCCCAATCTCCGGCAGGTCATCCGTAATCTGAAGGACGCCCATTCATGAGCCCTGAATTCCTCCACACCATGATCCGCGTCGGCGACATCGACGCTGCCAAGCGCTTCTTCTGCGACGGCCTCGGCCTGGCCGAAGTCACCCGCTACGACAATGAAGCGGGCCGCTTCACCCTCGTCTTCCTCGCCGCCCCGGCAGACATTGAACGGGGTGGCGGCGTGCCCGAAGGCGCCTCGCCCACCTCGCTGAACATCCCGATGATCGAGCTCACCCATAACTGGGACGAGAAGGATTATGAGGGCGGGCGCAATTTCGGCCACCTCGCCTATCAGGTCGAGGACATCTACGCCGCCACCCAGCGCTTCGCCGATCTCGGCGTCCCCATTAGCCGCCCACCCCGCGACGGCCGCATGACCTTCATCCGCTCCCCGGACGGTATCTCCGTCGAACTTCTGCAAAAGGGCAAACCCCAGGCCCCGCAGGAACCCTGGGCCAGCGCCCCGAATATCGGGGCGTGGTGACCCTTCCTCCCCCTCCCGCAGGCGGGAGAGGGCGGAACATGGCAAACGAAACGCTCACGGCCTGACGCCCCCACGAGCAAGGCGAAGCGGCAGGCGCCCCGACCTTCTGGCCGGGAGCAGCACCGAGCAATTTAATCCAATGCCCCGATATAGGGCAGCCCCCGGTAACGCCCCTTGTCGTCCATGCCGTAGCCGACGAGGAAGCGGCCCGGCGCGTCGAAGGCGCAGAAATCGACGCCATTCTCGCCGCGCGGGGCCCAGGGCTTCTGGGTCAACGCTACGGTGATCACCTCGCGCGCGCCCTTGGCCAGCAGATGGTGCTTGGCGAAATCCAGCGTGCGGCCGGTATCGAACACATCATCGACCAGGAGGATGCCCCTGCCCTCCACGCTGCGCGCAATATCGGCCCGCACCACGACGCGGCCGGAACTCTCGCGGGCGTCGCGGTAGCTCTCCAGCCACATCACATCCAGCACGGGGTGAATGTGGCGGCGGGCCAGCGCCTTCATCAGGTCGCTGGTGAAGGGCGTCGCCCCGATCAGGATGGAGACGGCCGTCCAGTCATCGCTTTGCAGGCGCGGGGCGAGGCGCGCGGCCAGCTCGTCCACCCGCGCCATCAGGTCGGCTTCAGACAGGATCACATCAATCTTGGGCAACGCGGTCATTGGGGGCCGGGCGCTCCTTCATCCATCAGTTCATCCGTAGGCGGCAAAGGCGGAGCGGGCGCGATCACCGCGTCTGCCGGGGCTTCCACCGGCGGCTCGGTCGGCACGGCGGAGCGGTCCACGAAGGTCAGCTCAATCTCATAGCTCTCGACCGGGGTTGGCTCGACCACAACGCCGAACTGACCGGCATCGCCCGGCGCAACCTCCACCGGGGTGACGAAGCTGTAGCGCGTGGCAACGATCTCGCCCGCCTCGTCCTTGAGGTCAACGCGCACGCCCGGCGTCTCCACCGCGCCCTTGGACACGTTCACCGCGCGCCCGGTGACCGTGACGATGGGGATGGTGTCGTTGAAGGTGCGGGTGTGGACGATGCCCTCGAATTCGAGGCCGAAGCGGTTTACGTCCAGGCCAAACAGGCGGTAGGCGCTCGCCGATTGGGGCCAGGCCTTGACCACCTCATTGCGGAAAAAGAAGAATGCCGCCGTCAGCGCAATGAAGATCAGCCCAATGACCAGCCAGGACATGAGGGCGGCCCAGCGGCTCTTCTCGCGGCGCGATTCTCGCATTTTCTCGCGGTAAAGCTCATGCGGCGCCGGCGGGGCCGGGCGGTCGTCGGCAAGGTGGGCGGGCTGCACAAACCAGGAATGCGCGCAGCTGGCGCACTTAACAGTTCGCCCACTTTCACCGATTGTTGAGTCATCGGCGAAATAATGGGTCCCACAGGAAGGACAGGTTAGGATCATGGCCCGAAGTCTTCCCCGCTATTCGCCCCGTTCGTTGAACCCGCAAACACCGGACGCGCCAAAGATATGACCCAGATACGACCGGACATTTTCGACGAAGCGGCCGTCCGCCTCGACGCGGTGACGCTTCGCTATGATGCGTCAGGTGAAATCCTTAGCGGGATTGATCTCGCACTGAAACCCGGCTCGTTCAGCTTCCTCACAGGCGCTTCGGGGGCGGGCAAGTCGAGCCTGCTGAAGCTGCTCTATCTGGCGCGCCCGCCCAGCACGGGCGAAGTCTCGCTGTTTGGGCGCCCCACGAGCCGGCTGACGCGGGACCAGCTATCGGCCATGCGCCGCCGGATTGGCGTCGTGTTCCAGGAGTTCCGCCTGCTGGGCCACCTCACCGCCTATGAGAACGCTGCCCTGCCCCTGCGCGTCATGGGCCGCAAGGAGGCGCAATACCGGGCCGATGTCGAAGAACTGCTGGCCTGGGTGGGCTTGGGCGAGCGGATGCACAAGCGCCCCGAAACCCTCTCGGGCGGCGAGCAGCAGCGCGTGGCGATCGCCCGCGCCGTGGTCACCCAGCCCGACCTGCTGATCGCGGATGAGCCAACCGGTAACGTTGATCCCGAAATGGGCGCGCGGCTGATGCGGCTGTTCATCGAGCTGAACAAGCGCCTTGGCACCACCGTCATCATCGCCAGCCACGATCTCGGCCTCGTCCGCCAGATCGAGGCGCCGGTCTATCATCTGGCCAATGGATTGCTGGTGAAGAACGCGCCCGAGCCCGGCAAGGCCTCCCGCCGCCGGGGCGATGGCATCGAGATAAAGGAAGCCGAATGAAACGCGGTGAAACCTCTCTCCTCCCGCTGGAAGACGCCCGTGAGGCGGCGCTGTTCTTCGTGGTCGGCGCGCTCTGCTTCCTGGCGGCGCTGGCGGCCCTGACGGCCAAGTCCACCTATGGCGCCGCCCGCGCCTGGACCGCCGAAGTGGAGGGCGAATACACCGTCTCCCTGTCGGACGCCGCCCCGCAGGACGCGCAGGCGGCCACGCTGCTCGTCCAGTCGGTGGAGGGCGTCAATGGCGCGCGGCTCCTCTCGGAAGCGGAAATCTCGGTACTGCTGGAGCCGACCTTCGGCAGCCGGGGCCTGCCCGCCGACCTGCCCGTCCCGCGCCTGATCGCGGTGACCGCCGAGCCCGAAGCCGGAGACATCGGCCAGGCACTGACCGCCGCGCTGGAAGAGGCGGGCTATACAGCTGCGGTGGATTCCCATTCGGCCTGGGCCGGCGATGTGCGCCGCATGCTGGGCACCGCGCGGATTGTGGCGCTCGGCATCGTTGCCCTGCTGGCCTCCACGGCGATTGCCGTCATTGCGTTTGCCACCCATGCCGCCCTGCTGGCGCGGCGGGACATCGTGGACGTGCTGCATATTGCCGGGGCGCGGGACCGGTTCATCGCGGGCCTGTTCGAGCGTCGCTTCTGGCTGCTGGGCCTGCGGGCGGGCACGGTGGGGGCGCTGGTCGCGCTTGCCAGCGTCGCGCTGCTGATCGCGATTGCCCGCTCCAGCGGCAACCGGTCGGGCCTGCTGCCCGAATTGACGCTGGATTTCCCCGATCTGGCCGTGCTGGTGGTGACACCGGTCATCGCCGGGCTCGCCTCACGCATCGCTGCGGGCATCACGGTGATGCGGGCGCTTAAGTCCGTGATGTAGCGCCGCCATAGTGACGGGCAGGCGGAACGCCGCTACAGCCCACGCATGACCGCGCTCCGATCCTACCTGTTTGTTGCCTGGCTGTATGGCTGGATGGCCATCTGCGGCATCCTCTACCTGCCCACGCTGGTGCTACCCCGCAAGGTCGCCCAGCGCGCCATCCGGCTCTACGCGCAGATTATCCGGGTAGGCTTGAAGCTGATCTGCAATATCGAAACGGAAATCCGGGGCCGCGAGCACCTGCCCGAGGGCCCTTACATCTATGCCGGCAAGCACCACTGCATGCTGGACATATTCATCCCCTTCATCGTCTGTGATGATCCGGCCATCATCATGAAGCAGGAGCTGCTGTTCTACCCCTTCCTCGGCTGGTACGCGCTGAAGACCCATATGATCCCGATTGACCGGGCGGGCACGGCGAAGACCCTTAAGAAAATGGTCGCCTCGGCAAAGGATCGCGCCGGAAAAGGCCGCACCGTAGTCATCTTCCCGGAAGGAACGCGCACGGCGCCCTATTCGGCCCCCGCCTATCAGCCCGCCGGTATTTCGGCGATCAACAAGGCGCTGGAACTGCCGGTCGTGCCGGTGGCGACCAATGCCGGCCTCTGCTGGCGCGGCCGCGGCACGCGCCGCACACCCGGAAAGATCATCTACGAAATCCTTCCCGCCATTCCCGCAGGACTTGACCGCAAAGCGCTTATGCCGCGTCTTGAGACGGCACTCGAAACCGCCTCCAACCGCCTTCTCGAAGAGGGCGCCGCCGTGCAGAAGGAAAAGCTGGGATGACCGCGCCAAGCCGCCGCCGGTTGAAGACAGCCTGCGAGCGCCTTGCTCTGGCAGACCCCGCCCTCGCCCGCGCCTATGACAGTCTCGGCGTGCCCGAATGGCGTACGAGCGAGCCCGGCTACAACATGCTGGGCCGGATGATTTCCCATCAGCAACTCTCCACCAAGGCCGCCGCGACGATCTGGGGCCGGGTTGAGGTGTTCCTGGGCGAAGTGACGCCGGAAACGCTGCTGGCGGCTGATCCGGACGCCCTGCGCGCCTGCGGCCTGTCGCGCCCCAAGGTGGCCCATCTGACCTCGATTGCCGAAGCGATGGTGACCGGAGAGCTCAATCTGGCCCGTGTTTGTGCCGCCGATCTTGATTCGGCGCGGGCAGAACTGGTTTCGGTGCGGGGGATTGGCCCGTGGACGGCGGAATTGTTCCTGCTCTACGCCGTGGGCGCCATGGACGCCTTCCCCATTGCCGATGTTGGCCTGATGGAAGCTCATAAGCAGCTTGGCCGCTACGAAACCCGCATGGAATCAAAGATATTCACCCAGCATGCAGAGATCTGGCGACCCCATCGCGGGGTGGCCGCGCATCTCCTCTGGGGCTGGCTGAATGCCGAGCGCGCGCGGGATTCGGCGCCAAAGGCCTGAGTAGGCGCAGCGAGGGGGCCTTGCGTTCGGCCCGCACTGTCATAATCTTATGATCGGAATCGCCTAAAGCACGGCGACAAGGACGATGAGGAGTTTCCGTCTTCAGCAGGATCAATGACGATCATGCCCGCAGGGGCCACACCGGAGGGACTTATGGCTGAGATTATCACCACCCCGCCCAATGGCCGTCCCGCCCTCGTCCTGAACGCCGATTTCAGGCCGCTTTCCTATTATCCGCTGTCCCTGTGGCCGTGGCAGGAAGTGATCAAGGCGGTGTTCCTGGACCGCGTCGATATTATTGCCGAATACGATTACGTGGTGCGCAGCCCCAGCCGGGAGATGCGCCTGCCCTCCGTGATCGCCCTGCGTGACTTTGTGCGCCAGGACCGGGCGCCTGCCTTCACCCGCTTCAACGTGTTCCTGCGCGACGGGTTCAAATGCGCCTATTGCGGCGCGCATGACAATCTGACCTTCGATCACGTCATCCCCCGCTCCAAAGGCGGACGCACGACCTGGGAAAACATCGTGACCGCCTGCAGCCCCTGCAATCTGGCCAAGGGCGGCAAGCTGCTGCGCGCCAGTGGCCTGGACCTGCAACACCGGCCGTTCCGCCCGAATAACTTCCAGCTTCAGGACATCGGGCGCAAATTCCCGCCCAACTACCTGCACGATACCTGGATGGACTATCTCTACTGGGACGTGGAACTGGAAGGCTGATCCCCGCCGGGACACCCGCCCCAGTCGAACCGCCAGGCGCGGAAATGCACCGGATCGCCGTTTGAATAATTGAGCGCGTAATAGGGCGCCCCTTCCGTCAGGCAGAGGCCCAGGCGCCTGGCCTGTTCCCGGAGACTTGCCGCCACATCAGCGATGGCCGGCTCAGCCTTACGGTCTTCGAAGTTCAGGAGATAGACGACCGGATAGGCCGCTTCATCAGCAGGCAGGTCCAGCGGCGTCTGCGGGGGATGCAGGTTCTGCGTACCGAGCGAGAGCACATAGGACGGCTCGGCATAGCCCAGCGCCAGGACGCGCGCGGGCGTTTTCACATTGCAGGCCGCGTCCTCCCCCGGAACGCCGCACACATCTTCCAGGGCCAGACGCGCTGTCTCGGTTGGCTGCACCCAGACCTGGCTGGGCAGCATATAGATGCGCACATGCCAGCCCAGGGCAACGCTGGACAGGACCGCCAGCGTGATCGCGGCGCCCATGCGCAGCCGCGCCGATTCCACCAGCGCCAGCCCGGCAAGGGCAAAGCCCGCCGCCCAGAGCCAGAGGGGAAACTCCCGGTAACCGGCCCAGGCGCCCAGCACTTCCTGTTTGGAAACGGTGGTGAAATCGCCGGCTGTCTCGGCCATGAAATAGCTGGTCACACCCGGATAGGAGACCGCCAGCAGGGCCACCGCCCCGATGAGGAATGTGACCATGCCCAGCCCGCGGGCCAGCGGCATCTTCATGCCGTCCATCAACTGCACGGCTGCATAGCCGCAAAGGAGACCAAACGCGGGATAGGCGGGCAGAATGTAATGGCTGAGCTTGGTGGGCAGCAGTTCAAAGAAGATCCAGGTGGGCACGCCCCAGGCGAGCAGGAATTTCAGCCCCGCCGTGCCATGGCCCAGCGCGCTGAGCGTTTCGCCCCGCAGCGCGCGGCGGGTGGCTACAACTGCCGGGATCAGCAGCAGACTGGCCGGATAGAACCAGGCCGGAATGTGCAGCAGGTGATAGCCGGGCCAGCCGCCATGGCCTTCAGAGGCCCCGACGAACTTGTCCTTGAGATCCTTGCCGACAGCGCCCTGAACATAGAGCCCGTCTGTCGCCATCTGAATCCAGATCAGCCAGGGCAGCACCAGCACCACAAAGATAACCGGCCCCGGCCACCACAGCAGCACGCGCCACCAGTCCCCGCCCCGGCCGGTCTTCCACCGGTCCCAGAGCCAGACGCCGACACCGGCATAGGCCGCAACCATCGGCGTCACCGGTCCCTTGATCAGGAAGGCCGTGCCCATACAAAGCCAGAAGAGGAGCGCCATCGCCTTCGACTGGGACTTCTCGACATAGAGACGCACGAGCGCGCCGATCCCCAGCGTCGTCAGGAAGATCAGCATCCCGTCCGTCTTGGAGATATGCGCTTCGGAGGTCAGCAGCAGGGTCGCGCCGAAAAGCGCTGAGCCGAGGAAACTTGCCCGCCGCCCGATCAGCGGAATACCTGCCCAGAAGCAGGCGAGCGTGCCGAAGGCCGCGCCCAGCCAGCTGGGGATGCGGTAGGTCCAGATTTCGTTGGCTTCCGGGCCGGTGAAGATCGCCGTGGAGGCTGCCTGCAGCCAGTGGATGCCGGCGGGCTTCTTGTTGCGCAGCTCGTCCTGATACTGGATCAGGATGTAATTCTCCTCCTCCAGCATCTCCTTGGAGGCCTGCGCAAAGCGGCTCTCGTCCCGGTCCAGCGCGGGCAGCAGGAACACGCCCGGCGCAGCCGCGCCGAAGGTGATGAGAAAGAGCAGCACCCAGGCCTTCCAGCCGGTGGAGAGACGGTCGAGCAGTGTCATGGGCCGCTTATTAGCCTCCCTTGGAGCGTTCGTCTTGCACAATTGGCGGCATTCGGGCTCGCCCCGCCAACGTTAAATTCAGCTCAGCAAAGCGGACAATTCGGCCACAGTTGCCAAGAAATGCTGTTCCCCGGCGCCAGAGCATGACAGCGTGGTCTCGATTTTGAGCTCCGTCAGGGTTATGTGCGCCCGTCATCCGAATTGCATGAATGGACTGGCCGTGGCCGAATCTCTTGAATTCTCCGTTGTCGTGCCCGTTCACAATGAAGCCGGGAATGTCGAAAGTCTCGCCACCGAGATTGCGCGCGCGCTCGATGGCCGCGCGTTTGAAATGATCTTTGTCGACGATGCGTCCACCGATGACACCCGCGCCCAGCTGGCCGCGCTCAAATCCCGTTTTCCGATGCTGCGGGTGCTCGGCCACCGGAAGAATGCCGGGCAGAGCCGGGCCATCCGCTCGGGCATCCTGGCGGCGCGCGGCATCATTGTCGGCACACTGGACGGGGACGGGCAGAACGACCCGGCCGACCTGCCAGCTCTTTACCGCCAGCTGACCCGCGCCGACGCGCCCCATGGCCTGAAAATGGTGATGGGCCGCCGCGGCAGCCGCAAGGACACCGCCTGGAAACGCTTCGGCAGCCGCTTTGCCAACAATATCCGCCAACGGATGCTGAAGGACGACTGCGACGACAGCGGCTGCGGCATCAAGGTGATGGACCGGGCAACCTTCCTGCTCCTCCCCTATTTCGACCATATGCACCGCTACATGCCCGCGCTGATGCGTTCGGAGGGCCACAGCGTCGAGTTCCGGGAAGTGAACCATCGCGAGCGCGGCACGGGCAAATCGAACTACACCAATTTCGGCCGCCTCAAGGACGCCCTGTCAGACCTGCGCGGCGTGATGTGGCTGATCCGCCGCCGCCGCAATCCGGGCGGGGCGGACGAGATTTAGCCAGCCCTAGAACAGCTCCGCGAGGCAAGCCGAGATCGTCTCGGGCGTGTCCTCATGGGTGAAGAACGTCTTCAGCTGCCAGTCCTCATCCATCACATAGATGAGGTTGGTGTGGTCCATCGTGTATTCGGCGAGGCTTTCGGGTTGCTCGATGCGGGCATAATCGGCCTTGAAGGCATCGGCGGTGGCGCGGATTTCTTCGGGACTACCGGTCAGACCAGTCAGACCCGCCGGAAAGGCCGGGGTCGTCACATAGGTGGCCAGCGCCTCGGGCGTATCGCGTTCGGGATCGACCGATATCAGCAGGGTTTGCGGCGCGGTTTCGCCTTCGGGCAGGCGGCGGTAGGCCGCGCCGAGCGTCGAGAGCGCCGCCGGGCAAACATCCGGGCAATAGGTGAAGCCGAAATAGATAACCGTGGGCTGGCCCTTATAGGTCTCCTCGGTGACGCGCGCGCCGGTGTCGTCGATCAGCGAGATCGGTCCGCCGATTTCGGTGTAGGCGCGGCTGGCGCAGCCGGAGGTGAGACCGCCGGAACTGGCAATTGCCGAGCCGCCAGATGCAGGCGCTTCGGTGGGGCCGCAGGCGGCAAGCAGGAAAAGCGCCGGAACGGCAAAGGCGGATGACATACGCATGCCCTGATAGGCCCCAATTCCGCCGCTTGGCGCAAGAGACAGGCTGCCGCATAAGGCTGGCATGGATGAGTTCACCCGAGATTCGAGAACAGGCTTTGAAGACGCGATCTTCATGCTGGCCCCTGAGGGGCTGGGCTCGGCCCAGTCCGCCCTCGGGCGCACCCGGCTGCGCACGTTCATTACGCTGCGCTGGCTTGCTGTAGCCGGGCAGACAGGGGCGGTTCTGCTCGTCGCCTTTATCCTGGGCTTCGACCTTCCCCTGGCCCTGTGCCTGGCCATCATTGCCGCGTCCGCCTGGCTGAACGTGTTCCTGTCCTTCGCCTTCCAGTCCCAGCGCCTGACCAGCGGCTGGGAAGCGGTGCTGCAGCTTGGCTTTGATACAGTGCAACTCGCAGCGCTGATCGCCGTCACGGGCGGGCTCTCCAATCCGTTCCTGTTGCTGATGCTCGCACCGGTCACTGTGGCCGCGCTCAGCCTGCGGCGGATGCGCGCCAGCGCCATTGCGCTCCTCGCGCTGGGTCTTGCCGCGCTGATGCCGCTCGTCAGCCTGCCCCTGCCCTGGGATGAAAGCGGCGGCACGCATCTGCCGATCCTCTTCCAATGGGGCCAGTTTGCCGCGCTAGCTGTGGGCGTCGTGTTCTTCACCCTGTCCGCCGCAAGGGTCAGCCAGGATGAAGCCCGCCTTGTACGCGCCCTCGACGCAGCCAGCGTTGTGATGGCGCGCGAACAGAAACTGTCGGCACTGGGCGCGATGTCGGCCATGACCGCGCATGAGCTGGGCACGCCGCTGGCCACCATCCATCTGGTTGCCAATGAGCTTGTTCAGCAGACCAGCCCCGATGATCCGCACGCCGAAGATTTCCGGCTGATCGCCGAGCAGGCCGACCGGTGCCGCTCAATTCTCTCCGCCATCCGTGAAGCGCGCGACGCCACCGATATTGTTCACGCCCGCATGCCGCTGGACACGCTGGTTGAGGAAGCCGCCGCCCCGATGAAGGGGTTGGGCGTGGCCCTGATAGTCCGCGCGTTGCCCGGCGAAGGGGGCACAGACAAGCCGCCCATTCTCGCCCGCAGCCCGGAAATTCTGCATGCGCTGGGCGCGTTCATCGAGAATGCGGTGAGCTTTGCCGCCACGCGCGTGGACGCGACCGCCAGCTGGACAGCCGATCAGGTGGTGATCACCATCACCGATGATGGCCCCGGATTTTCGCCCGAAGTGCTGCCCAAACTCGGCGAGCCGTACATTTCCGAGCGCTCCGAAGCCCGCCTTGGCGGGGGCGACATGGGCCTTGGATTTTTCATCGCAAAGACGCTGATCGAGCGCACAGGCGGGCGAATCGCGTCCCGAAACAGGACACCGCCGGCGACCGGCGCCATCGTCCAGGCTGTTTGGCCGCTGCAGGCGCTGCTTCCACGAAGCTTGGACTAGTTGACAATTACGCCATATATCCTCTTACCGGCGGCAAGACCGCCTGAAGGAGAGTGCGTATGGAACGCCCAGCTGTCGTGAACCTGCATCCGAGCCTTGAAGGCGTCGAAGATAAATCCTGCCTCGTCATGGATGACGACGGGCCGTTCGTGCAGCGCCTTGCGCGCGCGCTGGCCCAGCGTGGCTTCATCGTATCGGCCGTTTCCAATGTGTCGGAAGGCAAGGACATCGCCCGCCTGAACCCACCCGCCTTTGCAGTGCTGGACCTGCGTCTGGAAGATGGCAGCGGTCTGGATGTGGTCGAAGTGCTGCAAAAGCACCGTCCGGAAGCGCGCGCCGTGATCCTGACCGGCTATGGCGCCATTGCCACGGCGGTTGCCGCCGTAAAGGCGGGCGCGGTCGATTATCTCTCCAAGCCGGCGGACGTTGAAGACATCATCCGCTCGCTGACCGCCTCGCAGGACGAACGCCCTGCCCCTCCCGAGAACCCCATGTCGGCAGACCGGGTGCGCTGGGAACACATCCAGCGCGTTTATGAGCTGTGCAATCACAATGTCTCGGAAACGGCGCGCCGCCTCAACATGCATCGCCGCACGCTGCAACGCATCCTGGCCAAGCGCGCGCCGAAATAGGCGTCAGGCGTCTTCTTCCGGCTCCGGACTATTCCGCCCGAAGTTCACCGCGCTGGAATCCTGACCGGCATCGATGATCGCCTTGCGGATGGTGCGGGCGCGCGTGAACTCGCGGATCAGCGTGTCGCCATCGCCCCACCGGATGGCCCGCTGAAGCACGGCAAGATCTTCGGAGAACCGCCCGAGGCATTCGAGCACCGCTTCCTTGTTGTTCAGAAACACGTCACGCCACATCACCGGGTCTGACGCGGCAATGCGGGTAAAATCCCGGAAGCCGCCAGCGGAGTATTTCACCACTTCGCCCTGCTCGACCGATTCCAGATCGAACGCAGTCGTGACGATATTGAATGCAATCAGGTGTGGCAGGTGGGAGGTGATTGCCAGCACGCGGTCATGCCGCCCGGCATCCATCGCCTCGACCTTGGCGCCGAGCAGTGTCCAGAAGGCGGCCAGTTGATCGGTAGCGGCCTGATAGGCTTCATCCTGACCCGAGAGCGGCGTGAGGATGTGCCAGGCACCGCGGAACAGCGTGGGAAAGCCTGCCTCAGGGCCTGACTGCTCCGTGCCGGCAATCGGGTGACCGGGAATGACATGAATGCGGCCATCGCCGGCGTCATGCAGCGCGCGCGCCGCCTCACTCTTAACTGAGCCGACATCGGTTAGGATGGCGCCATATTTCATGGCAGGCACAGCCCCGGCCGCCACAGCGCCAATCGCGCCGACGGGCACGCAGACGATCACGCAGTCTGCGTCCGAGACCGCCGCTTCCAGCGTCGGCGCGATGGTTCCCAGGCCAAGCTTGGCCGAAAGGTCTCGCACCTCCGGGCTGGCATCGTAGAGAATGACCTCGCCTGCCGCGCCATACTCAGCCGAGGCCCGCGCAATCGAGGAGCCGATAAGGCCCACACCGATAATGGCGATGCGGCTGAAGACTGGATCGTTCATGAAGGGAATTCCCGGAGAGCGTTGAAACCGGCGCACTCGTGGGCAATGCGCTCACCCACGTCAAGAGGACGCGCGGGCGTTTGTCACGGCGCCAAGCGCGCTGTCAGTGCCTAATTATCGGGCATGGACCACATCCCGACCCCCATCCTCTCCGGAATTCGCCAGCGCTGCGGCGCCTGTGGCGAAGGCAAGCTGTTCAAGGGCTATCTGAAGCTCAATGACGCCTGCCCGCATTGCGGCCGGGACATGACTGCCGCAGATACCGCTGACGGGCCGGCATTCTTCGTCGGCTTCGGCGTGCTGATCCTGATGGCGCCCTTCCTGTTCCTCGTACCGATGAGCCCCCTGCCGATCGGGTTGAAGCTGCTGGCGATGGCGGGCGTCGGCGCGGTGGTGACCCTGCTGTGTCTCTGGCTGCTGCCGGCGGCGAAGGGCATTCTGCTCAACCTGCAACTGCACCACATGGCAGAAGAAGCCAATTTCGAGAAATCGCCCGAAACGCCCGACCGCTGAGCCAGCCGTCCAAGGCAATGAAAACCCTATCGCCACCCCTGCCCCGATACGTTAGACAGGGTTGGTAAACGCAATCGGCTTTGCGAGGGTGGACGTGGCCAAGAATGCCTCGAAGGATACTCAGATCGCATTGGCGGGCGCGGCCGTTGCCAAGATGGAACGCGACCAGAAACGGCGCGCCGGCAAGGGCGAAACTCAAAAACAGGGGTCATTCATGCGACTAATATTCGGCATCTTTCCGCTGCTGGTCATTCCGGTCGTGCTCTACAATCTCATGGCGATGGCGTTTGGCGGCCCGGTGCAGGGCGTCGATGCCAGCGGCCAGTTGCTGCAGGCGCAGGCTGCGCCGATGGCGAACCTGCTGAACGAGCGTTTCCTGGGCCTACCCATGATCTCAGGCGTGGAATGGGTGCTCTCGAAGGGGGATGCGATTGTCCTCCTCGCCGTGATCTTCCTGTTCCTGGAAATCCTGAAATCGACCAGCACCGGCACCGCCACAATCGTCAATCACGGCATTTCGCTGCTGATCTTCATCCTCTGCCTGGTGCAGTTCCTGCTGATGCCGAACTTTGCGACCTCGACCTTCTTCATCCTCACCGCAATGACGCTGCTGGATGTTCTGGCGGGCGTCATCGTCACCATCGTCTCTGCCCGCCGGGACTTTGGCGTGGCAGGCGACGTCTGATTGTCCGGAAATCGGGGCTGTTGGCCGGTCTTATTCCTTGCGGGAAAGATCGGCCAACTGCTTCTGGATGGCTTCCATCTGCTCCTGCATCGCAGCGAGGGCTTCGGCCTGATATTCCATGAACGGATTGGATGGCACCTGACCGCCAGCGGAAGGTTCTTCCGCCGCTGACCGGGTGGGGGCAACGCCGGGCATGAACATCTTCATCGCCTGCTCGAACATCACCATATTGCGGCGCGTCTGGGCCTCGAACAGGCCCATCGGGTTGGCGGCCTTGCGCCACTCCTTCTGCGCCTGGGAAAAGCTGTTCATCGACATCTCAAGGAAAGACGGCAGATAAGCCTGCGCGCCGCCGCCATAAAAGCCGATCAGCTGGCGCAGGAAGTTCAGCGGCAGGGCGCCCTGGCCCTTCGTTTCATGCTCGAAAATGATCTGGGTTAGCACCTGACGGGTCAGATCCTCGCCAGTCTTGGCGTCCCTGACTTCAAAGTCCTGCCCCTCGCGGACAAGATCTGACAAGTGTTCCAAAGTGACATAGGAAGACGTTGACGTGTCATAGAGACGCCGGTTTGCGTACTTCTTTATGATTATCGGCCCACCTGAGCCTGAATGTCTCGCCATGTCCTCACCTCGTCCGCTGCCCTGCAATGGAGCAAGCAATTATTGTGCTAGTGCGAAATATTTGCACAGAACCCTCACAAGACCAATGCGCTATTGATGTGGACCCCGCTTGTAGGCAAGGCTGGGGACAACGAGACATTGGGAGGAGTTCATACCATGGCGAAAACGGCTCTGGTGACCGGCGGTACGCGCGGCATCGGCAAGGCAATCAGCGAAATGCTGCAAGCGAAAGGCTACTCAGTGGCCGCCAATTATGGTGGCAATGACGCAGCCGCCGCAGCATTTTCAAAGGAAACCGGCATCAAGGTCTTCAAATTCGACGTGGCCGATTATGACGCGGTCGGCGTGGGCCTGAAGGCGGTCGAGGCGGAAGTCGGTCCCGTGGACGTGCTGGTGAATAATGCCGGGATCACCCGCGACGCGCCCTTCCACAAGATGACGCTGGCCCATTGGCAGGAGGTCATCAATGTCGACCTGACCTCCGCCTTCAACGTCACCCGGCAGGTATGGGACGGGATGCGGGAGCGCAATTTCGGCCGGATCATCAATATTTCCTCGATCAACGGCCAGAAAGGCCAGTTCACGCAGGCCAACTATTCTGCCGCCAAGGCCGGCCTGATCGGCTTCACCAAGGCGCTGGCCTATGAAGGCGCCAAGAAGGGAATCACCTCGAACGTCGTGGCGCCGGGCTATATCGACACCGAGATGTTGCAGGCGGTGAAGCCCGAAGTACTCGAAGGGATCATTGCCACGATCCCGGTGGGGCGCCTGGGCAAGGCCGAAGAGATCGCCTCGATGTGCGCTTATCTGGCGTCCGAAGAAGCCGCCTTCATCAATGGCGCGACCATGACGGTGAACGGCGCGCAGTATATCGCGGGCTGATAAAACGCGGCCTTGTCCCGTGGATAAGGCCGCAAAAAAACTCCAACGAAACCTCCAACGAGGCGTGAAAAACTCCAACGGCGTTGGAGTTTTTTGCGGTCTCAGGCCCGTTCAGACCTCCGGACGCCAGCCCGGCGGGGCAAGTGTGAAACCGGAAAACTCAAACCCCGGCGCGACCAGACAGGACACGAGCGTCCAGGCGCCAAGCGTTTCGGCCGTCTGCCAATGATCGGCCGGAATGATAGCTTGGGGCCGCTGGCCCGCGCGCAGGTCCGGGCCGAGGGTCAGGCTGGCAGCGCCCTTCCCTTCCGGCGGAGAGAGGGTGAGCGCGAGCGGGCCGCCCGCATGCCAGAGCCAGGCTTCGTCCGCATCGACCCGGTGCCAGGCGGAGAGCTCGTCGGCCTGTAAGAGATAATAGATCGCTGTCAAATCTGATCGGGCGCCAGCGGCAACGGGCGCCCTGTATGTCTCGCCATAATGGCCCCCTTCCGGATGGGGCCTCAGGCCAAGCATGCGGATGATTTCATTCGGGCCAAGATCGCCGGAAATGGCAGATCGCATCAGAAGCGATCCTTCCGCCCGCGGATTTCGCCAAACGTGGCGGCCGCATTGCCCGCATGGCCCATGGCGAGCTGCATTTCGGGAAGGTCTGCGCGCAGGAAGGGATTGGTCTCCAGCTCCCGCTCCAGCAGCGCCGGCACGGTGGGCTTGTCTTCGGCCCGGCGCTTCTCGATCCAGGCGACATATTCCTTCAGCGCCTTGTTTTCCGGCTCGATGGTGACGGCGAATTTTGCATTCGAGGCGGTGTATTCATGCGCGCAATAGAGCTGCGTCTTCTTGGGCAGCTTCTTGATGCGCTTGAGGCTCTCCCACATCATTTCCATCGTGCCCTCGAAAACGCGGCCACAGCCCAGCGCGAAGACAGCGTCGCCGACGAAGGCGGCTTCCTGATCGGGAAAGTGAAAGGCGATATGGCCGAGCGTGTGGCCCGGCACATCGATCACGGTCGCCGTTGCGCCGCCCAGCTCTACGGTATCGCCGCCTTTGACGCGCCGGTCGATGCCGGGGATTTTATCTGCCTCACCGGCCGGGCCGATGATCTTGCAGCCGGTGGCTTCCTTGATCTTGAGGTTTCCCCCCGCATGATCGGGATGCCAGTGGGTGTTCCAGATTTCGCTGATGGTCCAACTCATCTTCTCCGCCTCTGCCAGATATACAGCGGCGTCCGGCGTATCGATGGCAATCGTGCGGCCCGAACCGGGTTCATGGACCAGATAGCCGTAATTATCGTTCAGGCAGGGAAACTGGTGTATTTCAATCAGGACACTCATTTCTTACCTCCAGTTACCGGCCCCCAGAAACAGGAACGCGCGAGCCACCCATAACGATGCGACAGGACGCCGTCACCCTTGAACGCTTTTATGCGTCCGACCTTGGAAAGGCGGCGGCGGGCATTCTTGCGGGCAAGCTGACCGATCTGTGGGGCGAGTCCAAGGGGCTGTCTGTTCTTGGGCTGGGATATGCGCTGCCGGTTCTGGATGCCTTTGCCACCGGGCCCCGGCGCATAATAGCGGCTGTGCCGCATGAGCACGGGCCTGTGCGCTGGGATTATTCGGGCCGGGGCAATGCCGCCGTGGCCGTAGGCGACCCGCGCCTGCCCTTCTCGGACGGGCTGTTTGACCGGGTGATCATCCTGCACGGGCTGGAAGAGACGGGCGACCCACGCGCGTATCTTCGCGAGATCTGGCGCGTGACCGCGCCGGAGGGCCGCATCGTGCTGGCCGCCGCCAACCGCGCGGGCCTCTGGTCGCGCGCCACGCGGACGCCCTTTGGCCATGGACGGCCCTGGACGCGCAGCCAGCTGTCAAACCTGCTGTCGACCGGGCTGTTCCAGGTTACGGCCTCCTCCAGCGCGCTGTATATGCCGCCGGCGGCGCTGGGCCTCGTCACCTCAGCTGCCGAAGGCTGGGAAGCTATGGGCCGCGTTATCGCGCCGGGGATGGGCGGCGTGGTTCTGATCGAAGCGGTCAAACGGCTCTATGCCCCGCCCAAGAGCGGAACCGGCGCGCCGGTGACCGATCGCGTTCGAATTGCGCGCCCTGCCCGCGCGGCAAGGCGCGAAGAACATTGACGAAATTGTCATGTTGATTACGTTCGCAGTTGCAGCATCGGGCTGATCAGACAGGAACCCCGCCATGAAACAGATCACTGCAGTCTTCAAACCGAGCCGACTGGACGCAGTCATCGAGGCGATTTCCGAAGCGGGCGCGACCGGCCTGACGGTGACCGAGGTGCGCGGCTATGGCCGCCAGCAGGGCAAGACGGAAGTTTATCGCGGAGCCGAATATGAAGTGCGCCTGCTCCCGAAAGTGAAGGTAGAACTCGCCTGCGCGGACGCGGACGTGGAGCGCTTCATCGAGGCGATCACACAGGCGGCCAATACCGGCACGATCGGCGATGGCAAGATTTTCGTCCATGATCTGGACTCCATCCTGCGCATCCGCACCGGTGAGCGCGACGAGCAGGCGATCTCTGGCTGAGCCTGGCCCCCACAAAGATAAGATATGAAAAGGGCGGCCCGAGAGCCGCCCTTTTTGTTTCATTCGATGATCTCGTAGCCTTCGGGGATGACCCATTCGGGCGCCGAGGCGATGCCGATCTCCGGCTCCAGCTGCTCGCCGGGCCCGTTCTGGCGGCGCTCATACGCCTCGACCAGCGAGAGATAGGGCGGGACATGCACCCAGCTGCTGCTGGCGGTGTTCTGGGTGATCTCGAAATGCAGGTGGATGGTGGTCGGCGTGCCGCCAAAGTCATTCGAGACATAACCGATCAGATCACCCGCTTCCACGAACTGGCCGGCGGTCACGGCCAGCCGGTTCATGTTGAGGTGCATGTAGTTGTAGATGCTGCCTTCGCCGCGCAGTTTGACCGTATACGTACCGATCGAGGAGATGACGCCGTCTTCCACCGCGATCACTTCATGAATGCCGCGCTGGGCCGCGCTCTGGCGGCGCAGAGTGTTGCAGTCTGCGGCGGTGCCGACGCGGATGTCCTGACCCTGATGGATACGGTTTACCGGGCAGAAGGGCGAGCCGCGATTGGCCGAGCGGGTTTCGCAGAAATTGTCCCGCCACGGATACTCATAGTTGCGCGCGTCGCACTGATCGCCGCCTGCAACACCGCCGCCATACATGAAGACCTGCGACTGGAGATAGGCGGGAGCCGACTTGATGGGAAACAGAATGCCGGGCGCATGCACAACCTGTTCGGCAAAGCCGCCGCCAGATCCGGCCAGCAGCGCGCCGGGGGCATGATAGCTGAAGACGGGCTCCACAACGGGTTCCGGCTCCGGCTCAGGACCGGGTTGCTCGGGACCCGGAGTTTCTGGATCAGGGGTCTCAGGATCGGGCGTTTCAGTTTCCGGCGTTTCGGGGTCAACTTCTGAGCCAGGTGTACCGGGCGCGTCAGGCGTGTCCCCGGTGGGGTCATCGGGCGGGGTTTCTTCGCCGGGTGTTTCATCAATCGGCATTTCCGGCGCCGGGAGGTCTTCTTCCGGAGGCGTGCCATCTACCGGGTCGGCAGGCGGCGTTTCTTCTTCCTCAACCGGGGGCAGTGCCCAGGGGTCTTCGCCGGGATCGGGTGGCGGGGGGCCTGGCGCGCCAGGCGGAATGGCCGGGCCGGGTTCGGGCGTCTCGGGCGGGGGGCCACCATCACCGGGCACGCGGATAAAATCACAGGCGCCGAGCAGGATCAGCGCGGCGGATAGTCCGATGGCGGATAAGCGTCTTTTCAGCATCAGCGGGTTCCCGAAATCACCAGATCCGTTGCAAAGGCTTCGGCCTCTTCCTGCGTGATGCAGGTTGGCAGGCCGTTGGTCAGCGCCTTGCACTCGAATTCGACGAGATAGTCAGCGCCGTAACGGGAGAAGGACACCTGCGCGCCGGTGGTGGTCGGCTGGAAGGTCAGCGCCTCGCTGCGCGGCTGCGTCGCTTCGCCGGGCGCGGCGATCACCTTGTTGGTGCCGTTGACGATGGTGTCATAGGCCTCACCCGGAAAGAAGGCGTAGTAGCCGTCACTCACGGGCTGGAACCGGACATCGGACTCGCCGCCCTGAACGGAGACCGGCGCGGAAGGAAGGAAAACGGGAACGGGCGGCGCCGCCTCGCCCGAAGCGATCTGGAAGCTGCCTTCGCGATCTTCGATCGGGCGGGCAGCAAGGTCCCGGCGGGCGGCCTCCCAGTCAACGGCGCTGTCGCCCGCAACCGATTCCGGGCGAACCGGCAGCTCCACTTCGGAGGGCTCACCTGTCTGGTCCGTGCCCGGAACAAGGGGGTCTTCAACGAGTTTGGGCTCAGCATCCTGCTGGCCACTGGCGCCCGGAAGGCGAATCTGATCACAGCCAGCCAACACAACACTGGCGGCAAGCAAGAGAGATGCAATCTGCAGGCGGAGCAAACTCATTTTGTGTCCTTCTGGCCGGGATGGGCAACATAATCTGGATCAGCATAGGCTACGCCCTCGATCGCAAGCAGGCGATCCTGAACGTCTTTTATGGCGGCGGGCGTTGCCTCGGCCAGGCGGCGCGAGAGGCGCATTTCGCCCGAATAGCTGGCGCCGGACAGCTCGAACTCGGCGAGTACCGGAATGCGGCCGGTCAGCTCCACCCAGGCGGCCTGGGCCGCTGCCGGATCGCGCTTGAAATTGCGGGTGATGACATCGACTTCCGGCGCGCCCTTGAGGCGGACGATGAAGACCACTTCTGCCGTACCGGCGCGGGCGGGCAAAACGCCGCCGCCGCCCTCCCCCTGAATGGTGACCTGAGGAATGGGCGAAGACGCCTCATCTTCGGGCTCATCGGGGGGCAGCGGCGCAGGTTCCGGATCAATGATCGGCGAAGGCCTGCCCGGCGGGGGATCAAATGGCATGCCGGAAGATTCCGGGGGCGGCGCCTGGCCTGCCTCACCGGACTCGGCCAGTTGAACCACCCCGGCATCGTTGCCCGCCTCTTCCCCACCACGCGTGCCGACCACGGCAAGCCCTGCAGCGCCGGCGAGAAGGCCGATGCCAAGCAGGCCGAGCGGGCCGCGCGCATCCATGGGAATCCGGGGCCGGTTCATCTCAGCGACCGCCTCCGTCTGTCGCCTTGAGCGGCACATTGGCCATGTTGAGCAGCCCTACTCCACAGGGCCGGGCACACATATCAGGGCTGCCCTCGATGGGCGCAGCGCCGGGATACTGCGTGCAGAGGCCAGCGCATTGCAGGCTCTCGCGCGGGTCCAGCGCCGCCCTCAGTGTGCTGATGATGTCGTCGCGGCTGGCGGCCGGATCGCGAGACTTGAGCAATGCGAGCGCGGCCGAGACATGTGGCGCGGCCATGCTGGTACCCTGCTCATACGCGTAGAAACAATTCTCCACGCCTTCGCCGGTGACAGGATCGTAGCAGTTGGTGGCCGCCTTGGTGGAGAGTACGCCATCGGGTTTACCGTCACCGTTATCGTCACGCGTCAGGTCGCCGCCTGGCGCGAGCACCATGACTTCGGGACCGAAGTTCGAGTAGGGCGCGATCTGGCCACGGGCATCGCTTGCGGCAACCGTCACGACATTGCGACAGCCGGCGGGCGCATAGAGGCTTGTCGACATACGGGCATTGCCCGCCGCCGAAACAACGATCACGCCCTCTTCGGTCACCGCGTCGATGGCGTCCTGCAGCGAGGCCGGGCAGGCTCCGAGCAGGCCAATGGAGAGGTTGATGATGTCGGCCGGGTTCTCGTTCCAGACCTCGGTCCAGACCTGTGGTCCTTCATTGACTTCGGCCGGGATCAGCCCCGCTGCCCAGCGGATCGCATCATTGATGTCCGACAGGCGCCCACCGCACTTGCCGAGCGCGCGCACCGGTACGATGCGCACGTCCCACGCGCCGCCGGCAACGCCGGAACCGTTGTTGGTGGCGGCCGCGCCAATTGTGCCTGCCACATGCGTGCCGTGGAAACTGTCTGCGGCATTGGGCTTGTTCGGATCGCACATATCGCCGGGATCGTTTGCATCAATATCGCGCCCGTCGCCGTCATTGCCCATGCGGGGATCGGAGACCATGTCATAGCCCTGCATGATGTTGGGCGAGGCGGCGATGTCGGGATGGCTCATCTGCAGGCCGGTATCGACGACTGCGACGACGATGCCGTCGGATCCTCTAACGCCCTGACGGTTCCAAAAGCTTTCAAAGCCCGCTCCGCCAGCCGTGCGGCCTTCGGACGTGCCCTTGTCGCGGAAATGCCATTGCAGCGCCCAGAGCGGATCATCCGGCTCCTGGCTGACCGGCTGGCCCGTGGGTGAGCCGGTTGAGCCTGTGGACCCAGTTTTGGTCTCGCCGGGGGTGCCGTAGGGGGTGTCTTTGGGTTTCCGCGCAAACTGGTTCTGGAAAATGTAATCCTGTTCGACATATTCGAACTGGCCTGATGCGCGCAGGTCGCGCACGACGCAGGCTGTGGCAACCGCAAGGTCGTCACCGACAGAGGCGGCATCCGCGCCTTCCGGGCATTCTGCGGCTTCCGTGCGCGCGAGGAAGTCTGCCGGACCGTTGCGGCCGGTAAACTGGGTGGGGTTTGCACCATCGGCGCCGATCTGGATGACCATCTGCCCCTGACGCGACAGCGCCACTTCCCCGCCGACGCCGTATTTGGACATCGTGTCGAGCATGACAGTGTTCGCATCAAGCTGTTTGCGGACCACTTCCCGCTCGATTGGCGCGCGGCGGGCCAGCTTGCGGGTCTCGGCGCGATCTTCAGGCGCCATGGCCTCAAGATCTTGCTTCGAGAGACTGCGCATCTGCAGGCGCTTGGTGTCGTCCTGGATCACCACCTGATCAAACTTCCGGCTCGCTTGCGCGATCTCTTCGCGGGATTCCTCGGCATCACGCGGATCGAGCGTGATTTTCGGCATAACCTGCGCCGGCTGCACTTCAAGGAATACCGAGCCGGGCTCCTGGGTCGTGAGGGGTGCCGGCGCTGGCGGGGCGGCGGCTGGCGCCTCCTCCGCGTCCATCATCGCTTCGCCTTCTGGCGAGTCGAAATAGTCGAGCTCGGCCTCCATCTGCTCCGCATCCTCGACAATATCGACCGATTCGGCGTCCGGAATGGCGAGCGGCTTGGCGATGATTGAGCCGATGGCGAACATCGGGCGGTCTTCATCATCAATCGCGAATTCTGCCGTCACGACGGTGCCCGCCAGGGCGCGATCCTCGGGGGAGGCGCTTTCCAGATTGCGGTAAGTGGGGTCGATCACGGTCTCGCCGTTGATCTGTTCAACGGAGGCGTCCGCGATCTCTCGGGCGCGCTCAATTCGCGTATCGATCTGGTCGCATCCCGTCAGCAGGGCTGCGCCGCCGAGGGCCATGGCGATTGCAGCGCGCGCCGTCCTCGCAGTGTAGTGTTTCAACATGCCGGATATCCCCATGCGATTGCCAATGAACGCCCCAGCACATTAGGTTAACGCTGTGTTGAGATTATGACGAGGCAGCCGCCCTGTCCAATCCGCAAATTCATTTGTCCCTACCAATAGTCTTTCATCAACGCGCCAGCCCATTCAGGCTGGCGGATACTGCCGCGGGGCAGGAATTCCCGCATCACCGGCTTGATATCGAGCACGGGCGTGCCGTCGATGGCATCAAGCCCGCCAACTGTGACAGTACGGCCTGAAACGCCGAGGATACTACAGGTGCAGAGGCCAAGCCGGTTGGGCCGGTTCTTGCCGCGTTGGGCGAAGATGCCGGCCAGGGGCCAGTCTGTATTGCCGCGCGGGTGGCGGGCGCCGGTTTCAATCTTCTCTTCCGTAACCTTGTGAAAGAAGAAAATCACCTCGGCATGGCTGAAAGAGTCCAGTCCATACAAGGCACTTTCTGGAAATCTGGGGTCGAGCTCAATGCGGGCCTGCTCGCTGCCCCAATGATCATCGACCGGATCTGAACGACCGCCCCGGACCCAGCCGATCGGTTGAAGAGTGATCATGCGCCCCTCCCTGGTTCAAGCGGGCCGACGCTCTGCCGGTCACGAAGAGGTGTCAATGCCGGGCCTTTCAATGCCCGGCGAATACGCACACATGGACAAACTGGGACAAAGCGGGACACTTCGGGGCATCGATGGACACATTGGCGACAGAAACGGGCGCGCCGGCGGGTGCTGGCGGGCCGGAGCGGCTGATCGAAGGCCGCGACTTTCACGGCGCTGATCTTCGCGACCAGGACTTTGCCGGGGTCCGGTTTCGCAATTGCGAACTTCGGGGCGCGCGCCTTGATTGGGCAAACCTTGCCGGGGCGTGCCTCAATCATGCGCGGCTTCTGAACGCCTCGATGACGCATGCGCATCTGCGCGGCGCTTCGATGAAGGGAACAAATCTGCGGCTGGCCAAACTGGCCCAGGCCAATCTGGCGGGCGCGGACATGACCGGCGCCAATCTCTGGCAGGCCGATCTGTCCGGCGCCAACCTGTGCGGCGCGACCTGCCTTTGGGGCGACATTGCCAAAGCCTGCTTTGCCGGCGCCCTCTATGACGATGCCACGCAGCTACCGCCCGGCTTTCATCCAGAGGCCGAGGGCATGATCCGCTTCGACATGCCGCGCGCTTGACCTTAGCCGCGCGCGCCCCCATCCCTCTGCGCAGATGACCAGGCTCAAGGCCATTCTCGGCCCCACCAATACCGGCAAGACGCATTACGCCATTGAGCGGATGCTGGGGCATGGGACCGGCATGATCGGCCTGCCCCTGCGCCTCTTGGCGCGCGAGGTGTATGACCGGGTGGTTGCCGCCAAGGGTTATGCCAGCGCGGCGCTGATTACCGGCGAGGAGCGCATCTCGCCGCCCACCGCGCGGTATTTCATCTGCACCGTGGAATCCATGCCCACCGACATCCGGCCCGATTTCCTTGCCATCGACGAGATCCAGCTGGCCGAGGACGATGACCGGGGACATGTGTTCACCGACCGTATTCTCAATATGCGGGGCAATCATGAGACGCTGCTGCTGGGCGCCGATACGATGCGGGGCCTGCTGCGGGAATTGAAGCTGGGCGTGGAGACCGAGCCGCGCGAGCGGTTTTCGGAGCTGCGCTATACCGGCCATACCAAGATCACCAAACTGCCCAAGCGCACGGCCATTGTCGGCTTCAGCGCCGAGGAAGTCTACGCCATCGCCGAGCTGCTGCGGCGCCAGAAAGGCGGGGCGGCGGTTGTCATGGGCGCGCTCAGCCCCCGCACCCGCAACGCCCAGGTGGCGCTCTACCAGTCGGGCGAGGTCGATTACATCGTGGCGACCGACGCCATCGGCATGGGGCTGAACCTTGATGTCGAGCGGGTCGTGTTTGCCTCGCGCTCCAAATTTGACGGACGCCGCCACCGGCCGCTGTCGCTGGCCGAATGTGGCCAGATTGCCGGACGCGCGGGGCGGTTCCGCACCGATGGCGAATTTGGGGAGACGGGCAATTGCCCGCCTTTTGCCGATGAAGAATGGAAAGCCATCGAAGCCCACCGGTTTGATCCGGTCGATGCGATCCAGTGGCGCAACTCTGCCCTCGACTATTCCACCCTCAAAACCCTGATCCGCAGCCTTGAGAAACCTTCGGGCAATTCGATGCTGATCCATAACCCCCGCGCGCTGGACGAATGGGTGCTGCGCCGGCTGGGCGAGGATGGCGGGATTGGCCCGAATGTGACGGGCGAGCGCAAGGTGCGCCGTCTGTGGGATCTGGCGCGGCTGCCTGACTTTCGCAAAGCCGGCCCGGAAGGGCATGGACGGCTGGTACTGGGCCTGGCCGAGACGCTGGCCGATCCCGACGCGCGCCTGTCGGACGCGGGCCTGGAGCGGCGGATGGAAGACCTCGCCTCTCCGCTGGGCGACATTGCCAAGCTGCAACAGCGCCTTGCGGCGATCCGAACCTGGACTTATGCCGCCCACCGCCCGGACTGGCTGGAAAACCCATCCTATTGGCAGCAGAAAACACGGGAGATAGAAGACTCCCTTTCAGACGCGCTTCACAGCGCGCTGACCGCCCGCTTTGTCGATCGGCGCACGACCGCGCTGCTCGCCAGTCTCAAGAAGGAAGACGCCCTCGTGACCAATCTGACGCCCGACGGCGACGTGACCGTTGAAGGCCATCTCGTCGGCCGCCTGAAGGGGCTGGCTTTCGAGCCGGTGCTGGACGCCCGCACGCTGGAAGGCAAGGCTGTCCGTGGGGCCGCCCTGGCGGCCATCCGCCCGATGCTGAGCCAGCGCCTGACCGAGATTGCCGGGGCGCCGTCGGACGCCTTCAAGCTGACCGAAGGGGCCGAGATCGAATTCAAGGGCGCCTCCATTGCCCGCCTGCTGAAAGGGGCAAGCTGGATTGCCCCGCGCGCCGAACTGATCGGCGCCGTGGAAGTGGACGCGGGCGAACGCGCCCCTGCCCTCTCCCGCGTCGAGGAATGGCTGAAGGGCGAGATCGCCCGCGTGCTGCCCACCCATGCCAAGCTGGCGAGCGGGGAAACCGGCGCCGCGCTGGAAGGCATGTCGCGGGGCCTGGCGTTCCGCATCCTCGAAAGCGGCGCGGCAGTTGATCTGCGTACCGATGATCCACCGCTACGCATCACGCCCGAACAGCGCGAAGCCCTCAAAGCCGCCGGCATCCGCGCTGGCCGCGTGGCGGTGCATGCCCCCGACGCGCAGAAGCCCGCGGCCCAGCGCGTGATCGCAATCCTGAAGGCTGTTGATTCGGGTGCTGAATATCCCCTCGCGCCGGAAGGCGCAGGTTCCTTCGCCCTCGATGGCACCTGGCCGGAAGAAGCCCTGGCCGCCAACGGCTATCTGCGATTTGGCCGCCGCGCGGTGCGCGCTGACCTTGCCGAGCGGCTGGGCTGGGAGATTGCCAAGCGCCGCAAGGATGCCGGCAAAAACGCGTTTCCAATTGCGATTGATCTGGCCTCAATGGTTTCCTGCCCGGCAGATGATTGGCCCGGCGTGCTGAAAGGCTTTGGCCTCGCGCCCGCCGAGAAGGACAAGGAAACCGGCGCCGTGACGCTCTGGCGCTATGGCGCACGCACCCGGCCCGATGAAGGCCAAGCGGCACGCCCGCCACGCGGAGAGCGCCCGCAAGGCGAACCCGCGCAGGGCGACGGCGCTGGCCGTCCGCCCTCTGAACGTCAGCCTGGCCGAGGGCCACGCGGCGAAGGCAAAGGCGGCCCCCGCGGCGAAGGCCGGCGCAATGAAGGCCGTGGCGGCGAGGGACGGGGCGGTGAAGGCCGCGGTGGCCCACGCGGCGACCGGCGCCCTAATCAGCGCTCTGACCAACGCGGCGATCAGCGTCCCGGCCATAATTCCGGCCCACCCGCCCGCAAGGTAGCCGACCCGGATAGTCCGTTCGCGGCGCTCGCGGCACTGTTGCCCCCGCCCAAACCGGCCAAGCCGCCGCGCCCTCCCAAGCAGAAAAAGCCGCGCGAGCAGGCCGCTGCGCCCAATGAGCCGGCAAGCGGGGACGCAGGCTTCACCTACAAGCCCTTCGAATAAGGACTGACGCCGCATGCCGGAAGAAGGGTCGCTCCGCCTGGACATCTGGCTGTGGCGGGCCCGTTTCTTCAAAACGCGCGCGCTGGCCACAGCGCATGTGCGCGGGCGCGGCGTGCGCCTTTCGCATCTGGGCCAGACGCGCAAAACGGATAAACCCGGCGCGAGCGTGAATGTCGGCGATGTCGTGACATTCGGGAAGGCCGAGCGTATCTACAGCGTTGAAGTGCTGGACCTTGGCGAACGCCGCGGCCCCGCTGAGGAAGCACGGGCGCTCTACCGCCCTCTGGAGGCCGAGCCATGATGGATCGCATCAAGCGCCTGCTGACGCCCAAGACCCCTGCCGAGCAGTCCATGCCGCCCTATGTGGCGGTGACGGCCCTGCTGGTCGAGGCGGCTCTGGTGGACGGGGTTTACGTCAATATCGAGAGCGACATGATCGCCGAAATCCTGGTGGAGGCCTTCGAATTCGAGGCGGACAAGGCCGACAGCCTGCTGGCCCAGGCCGAGACGCTGGCCGAGGAGGCCGTGGGCAGCCACCAGTTCACCAAACATGCGAAGAAACTGCCGATGCCGGAGCGGCTGAAGGTGGTCGAGGCGATCTACCGGGTCATCTATGCCGATGGCGAGCGCTCGGATCTGGAAGACGCCTATGTGCGCCATGTTGCCGGGCTGCTGCATGTCGATGATGTGCAGCGCGCCGAAGCCCGCCGGCGTGCGGAAAAGCGCACTTCCGGGGCCGTTTGAGCCATTCTCCGGCTGCTGTGTAGTTCACCTCATTGACAGGGACGCCCCGCCTCGCCAATTGGCGGGCTGAATTCCCGCCAGAAGACCCCGGACCTCCCATGACCTATATTGTCGTCGACGCCTGCATCCGCTGCAAATACATGGACTGTGTCGAGGTATGCCCCGTCGATTGCTTCTATGAAGGCGAAAACATGCTCGTCATCCACCCGGATGAATGCATCGATTGCGGTGTGTGCGAGCCGGAATGCCCTGTCGAGGCGATCAAACCGGATACCGAAGACGATCCGGACGGCAAATGGCTGAAGCTGAATTCGGACTATGCCAAGGTGTGGCCCAACATCACCCGGATGAAGGAGCCCCCGGCCGACCGGGAAGAATTTGCACAGGAAACCGGCAAGCTGGAAAAATACTTCACGGCCAATCCGGGCGCGGGCGACTGATCGTCCACCTTAAGGGGCATGAATTTCACCCCGACGCCATAGCCTGCAGTGTCTGCGGGGGTGTTGAAGGATCAGGGGCCATTAACGATTTCCCGGAGTCTTCACCTTTTGGCTCCCCGGCAGGGGATGCGCCATACTGTTGTATTTCCTGTAAGATTGTGCTACATAGACCTCCTGAACAACAATCAAGAAGAGCGGAATTTCCTAACTCAGACCCTTAATCAGGAACTGGGCTGGAGAAACTCGACTCTCTTAATGTGTGTGTAGAAAAGGGTCTTACCTAATATGGCGAAGAAGGCAGAAGCTCGGACTCATGCGTTCGAGGTCGGTCAGAGTGTTGTCTACCCGGCGCACGGCGTAGGCAAAATCACCGGTATCGAAAGTCAGACAGTCGCGGGTATGCAGCTGGAAGTTTATGTCGTGGCATTTGACCAGGACAAGATGATCCTGCGTGTGCCGACGAATCGCGCCGAAGCTTCGGGTATGCGGGCCCTCGCCGGCTCCAAACTGGTGGATGACGCGCTCAAGACGCTCGGCGGCAAGGCCCGGATCAAGCGGACCATGTGGTCGCGCCGCGCTCAGGAATACGAAGCCAAGATCAATTCGGGTGACCTGATCTCGATCGCGGAGGTCGTTCGCGACCTGCACCGCGGCGATGACCAGCCTGAGCAATCCTATTCCGAGCGCCAACTCTATGAGAGCGCGCTGGACCGGATGGCCCGCGAACTGGCCGCAGTCGAGAATATCGACAAAGGCAAGGCGATGGAAAAACTCGCCAAGTCGCTGGCCAAGAAAAAAGTCGCCGCCTGATTTCAGGCTGAGCGCTCCAAGACAAAAGCCCCGCAGGAAACTGTGGGGCTTTTTGCTTTCCGGGGTGGCGCGCGAGGAAATCAGAAGGGGAAACCTTCTCGCAAGACTCTTCCCCCAAACTGCCTGCACCTGAATCAGCCAGACCAGGGGGAAAGGCGATGACAGCATTTGCGATCGGATCTTCTGCCTCCTCCCTGGCGGCGCTCACACTGCTGCGGCAAGGCCCGATTACGCCGCAAGAAAACAGCGCGGCAGACACCCTTGGAGCGCCTTTCCGATATGATGGTTCACTGACTACCGGAGTCTCGGCGGCGGCCTATACGATCGATACGATCCTCCGCAGCCGCGCAATTGCGCCCCCTGCCTCCAGCGCAGCTGGGCTCGCGCAGCTGGCCGGCGCACTTGCAAGGTTTGACAGTGCCGGCGTCTCGGTTCAGTTCCGCGTCGACGGCGCTGCTGCCCCCGATGACGTGGCCGGATGGATGGGCGACCGGAACATCGGCATTCTTGCCGATCATGCGGCCAGCGTTGCCGCGACGCCCGAGGAAGCGCTGGCGCAGTATGGCGAGATTGCCCGGCAGGCGGCCGCGCGGCCCGGTGCCTCCGATTTCAGCAAACAGATCCATCAGGCCTATCTGGAAGGCCGCATCGAACTGGTGCCCGCTGAAGAATATGGTGTGAAATCCGAAACAGCGGTTGCGTTTCATTTTGCAGCCAACGGCGATTTCAGGGGCAGCAGCTGGAACGTCAGCACACCCGCAGACAGCCTCTCCCTTGCGGACCTGAAGCAGACCCGGCTGAAGGAGCAGGATGACGGCAGCTGGATCGATACCGAGACAGGCCGCTACGCCGCCGGCATCAGTTTCGGTGGCCGCAGCTACGTCGCAACATTCGACTGATCCCGCCCAAATTGCCCCGATCAGAATTTGACCGGAAGAAAGCGACATGCTAATTAAAACAAAACGTGAACATATAGAAAGGAAGCTCCATGACTGACACCGGAAAGATTGAAGGCGGATGTCAGTGCGGCGCGGTGCGGTATGAGATCGCGAGCGCGCCGGAGCGGATTTCGGTCTGTCATTGCCGAGACTGCCAGAAAAGCGCCGGGGCGCCGATGGTGGCCTGGGCCATGATACCAGCAGATGATTTCCGGGTGAGCGCCGGAGAGGCACGCTCCGTGAATTCCTCGGGCGACAGTTTCCGCTATTTCTGCGGCAATTGCGGCACCGGGCTTTATTATACCAACGAGACTTATCTGCCCGGCATTGTCGACGTGCAGCTGATGACGCTGGATACGCCGGAAGCATTCCCGCCCGGCGCGCAGGTGCAAACGGCCGAGCAGGCGGGCTGGGTGACGCATCTGGCCGCGATTCCTGCCTTCACGCGCTATCCGGGCGCCGACTAACTCTTACTCCGGCGGCGCCGATTCCGGCAAAAAACCGCCCCTTTCGGGCAATTGCTAACAGATCGGCCCGGAACGTTTACGAAGCCGTGTCATGGCAAATGCCATCTTAACCATGTTCAAACGCTCTCAGGGCAGGGTTTGTCCGTCGCCGGATGATCTGGCGCGTGATGGATTATCGGCCATTGCACGGGAAAGCCCGGCAGGCCGTCAGAGGAGTGAGAGACAAGAGACATGGCCTATTCAGATACCCCCGTTGAGCCCGCAAACCTGCTTGGCGCCCATTCGTTGCCCGACGACCTTTACCGCGCAGGCCTTGCCTATGCGACCGGCACCGGCACCGAGATCAACCTTGTGGAAGCCCACAAATGGTTCAACCTCGCCGCCGTGCGCGGTCATGAAGACGCCCGCGCCCAGCGCCAGGAAATGGCAGAGATGCTGACCTCGGCTGAAGTGAAGCTCGCGCTGCAATCGGCCCGCGACTGGATGAAGCTCGCCAACTGAGGCGCGCTCATTCAGCCTGCACACATGCCGCCGCCTTGGCGCGCGCCGCGTCCATGTCCGGCTCTGCCGCATAGGGGCGGATGCAGGTTACGAGCGTCATCAGCACCGCGCCCGGCTCCTCCATGAAGGCGAGGTGGGCGGAGTGATCAAACCAGTATTCGGCTTTTGCCGGCGCGCTGAGCCGGTCGAACCAGGCCGCGCTGGCTGTCGGCGGCGTCGTAAGGTCCTGACGGCCGTGCAGCAGAAATACCGGCACGGGACTTGTGGTGATGGCGTCCATATCCACCGCGCGCAGCTCCGGCATCAGCGCCGTGATGCTCGCCAGGCTGCCGGCATCATAGCCGTTCAGCACCGCGTCATCATAGTCGGCTGAAAGCCGCATGGCGCGAAACCAGGGCGCCGCGTCCTGGCGATAGGCGGCAAGGCCGCCATAATGGATGGACCAGGTCCGCTGGTCGCCGATACGTTCCACCGTCAGATCGTCGGGATAGGGCTCAAGCGCTTCGAGCGCCTCAACGGCCTCGGTATTGCCATCGGCCTTTGCTGCTTCCAGCGTGAGGCGAAAGCCTTCTTCCTCATTGCGCTGCATGTTGATGACCTGCCCGTGGGCGGCATAAGCGGCAAAGAGATCGGGGCGCTCCACCGCTGCCTGCAGGCCGATGATCGTTCCCCAGGAATGCCCGAGCAGGATCACCTTTTCCTTGCCGAGCCTCTGCCGCACCAGCTCGGCCACTTCGATGACATCCGCCTTCATCCGGTCCACAGACAGCGTCGGGATCACGGCGTCAGGGTCTGTCAGGCTGTAGGTCTTGCCCGCGCCGCGCTGGTCCCACTGAACCACGGTGAAATAATCCTCCCAGCCGCGCTGGAAGGTCCAGCCAATCGCAAGTTCTGCCGAACCGGGGCCCCCGTGGACAATCAGGATGACCGGGTTGTCCCGGTCCTTGCCGCGAATGGAGAGCCATTGATCGACCCCGCCAATCGGGGCAGCAAACGACTCCTCGATGCCATTTGGCGTGTTGATCTTGCCGATGTCCGCAACAATCGCGCGACCGTCTACTGCCGGACGAGACGCCTCTACGGCTTCCGTCTCTGGCGCAGGCTTGTCCGCTGGCTGGGATACATTCTGCCCGCACGCCGCAAGAATGGCGGTGGCGGCGAGCGCGATCAGCAAGGCACGGGTTTTCATCTGGTTGCTCCCTTTTGAGAGGAGATGCAGCGGGAAGCGCATTTGGATGCACCTCCCGCTGCTGCCAGCTGTCACGGGAGAGAGCGTGTCCGATCAGCCAGCATATTCCAGGACAGGCGCGTAGGACACCACCTCGAATTCGATATTGCTTTCGTCGAAGAAATAGAACCGGCGGCCGGGCTCGTAATCATCATGGCCGAAGGGCGCATAGCCCGCCGCGCGCACCAGCGTTTCGATGGCGACAATATCATCGACCTCGATGCCGATATGATTGAGCGGCACGCCTTTCTCGAAACGCTTTGGGCAGCTTTTCTCCGGCGGCGGAGAATAGAGCGCCAGATAGTGATCGGCCGAGCCGACATGCACCGTGTGCCCCCCGCTCATCGCCTTGCCGCGCCAGCGGACATGCCAGCCGAAAATCTTCTCGAAAATCTGCGCGGCATGTTCGGAGTCCGGAACCGTGATGTTCACATGTTCGATACGGGCGGGCCTTGGGTTTGCCTGTGTCATGGCGGTTTCCCTTTCAGGGTGGTTGATGCCTGACACCTCTGCTACAATCTCAAGTTCACTTTAGATCAAGCAGAAATTTGCATGTCCCTGAAACATTCCGACATCCTGACGATTGGCGAGTTGGCCGCGCGCACGGGCGTGGCCGTATCTGCGCTGCGCTATTACGAAGAACGCGGGCTTGTCCGCTCGCTGCGCGCGAAGGGCCAGCACCGGCGGTTCCTGCGCTCGGACATAAGGCGGGTGTCGTTTATCCGGATCGCGCAATCGCTTGGCCTGACCATCGAAGATGTCGCCCAGGCCTTTGCCGCCCTGCCCGAGGGGCGCACACCGACGGCGGCCGACTGGCGGGCCATCAGCGGGGATATTCGCGGCGTACTGGACCGCAAAATTGCAGAGCTGGAAAACATGCGAGACAAGCTCGACAATTGCATCGGCTGCGGCTGTCTTTCTCTCAAACGCTGCGCGCTTTACAATGCCGGAGATGAGGCGGGTAAAACCGGAACGGGGCCGCGCTTTATCTTCCGCGACGGCCCCTGAACTGTATTAGCCAACCCGCCGCGTCTGCCCGCGCCAATAGGGCTCGCGCAAATCCTTGCGGAGGATCTTGCCCGAGGGGTTGCGTGGCAAGGCCTCAATGAAGTCCACCGATTTGGGCGCCTTGTAAGCGGCGATATGATCCTTCGCCCAGGCGATGATGCTTTCCGGGGACGGATCTTCTCCGGGTTTCTTCACCACGATCGCCTTGACCGCCTCGCCCCATTTCTCATCCGGCACGCCGATGACGGCAACGTCGGCAACGCCCGGCGCGCCAAAGATCGCGTTCTCGACCTCTGCCGGGTAGACATTCTCCCCGCCCGAAACGATCATGTCTTTCACCCGGTCATGGATGTAGAGGAAACCGTCTTCATCGAAATAACCCGCGTCGCCCGTATGGAAGAAGCCGTTCCGGACAGCGTCCTGCGTTGCCTCCGGACGGTTCCAGTAACCCTTCATGACGAAGCCCGACTTGATGACGATCTCGCCAACCTCGCCGGTGGGAACGGGTTTGCCGTCGCCATCCACCACGCGCACCACAGCGCCCGGCCAGGGCACACCGCAGGAGCGGAGTTTCCCCCAGCTGGGATCATGCGCTTCGGGTGGCAGGAATGTCCCGGCACCGACGGTTTCGGTCAGCCCGTAAAGCTGGGTGAAGCGGGCGCCCATGATCTCCACCGCCGTGCGCAGCAGCGCTTCGGAGATCGGCGAGGCGCCGTAGAACACCTGCTTCAGGCTGGAGAAATCCGTTTCGCGGATATTCGGCTGCTGGGTCAGCATCAGGATCACGGCGGGCACCCAGAAGGCGTGGGCAATCCGGTGTTCGGGGATCAGGCGAAGGATCGCCTGCGGATCAATCTCGCGCAGGATCACCGTCTTGGCGCCCTGCAGGCTGGCGAGTACGCCGACGTTCACACCGGCCACATGGAACTGCGGCATGGCATTCATGATCGCCTCGCCCGCGTCATAGCTCGACCATTCGAGCATGCCGGCCTGGGTGAAGAAGGCGCGGTAATTGTCATTCGTCAGCTGCACGCCTTTGGGCAGGCCGGTGGTGCCCGATGTGTAAAGCTGGATCACATCGTCCTCGCCTTGCACGTCCAGGCCCGGTGGCTCTGCCGGTTTGGAATCGCGCCAGGAGGGGAAATAGTCCCAGTCTTCCCGGTCGCCATCGAGGGTAATGATGCGGACAAGATCAGGCAGCTCCGCCTTGATCTGGTCGATCATCGCGTAGAATTCCTTGCCGACGAACAGCACACGGGCCTTGGCGTCCGACAGGATGAACTTCACCTCAGGCGGAGCAAGGCGCGTGTTAACGCCCGTCATCACCGTGCGCGACTTGGCGCAGCCAAAGAGAAGCTCGTAATAGGCGTCGGTATTCTTCGCCAGATAGCCCACCCGGTCGCCCGGCTGGAGGCCGAGCCGGATCAGCCCGTTGGCAATCTGGTTGCTGCGCCGGTCGAGTTCGGCAAAGCTTGTGGCGCGCCCCTCGAACCAGAGTGCCGTTTCGTCCGGGCGCAGTTTTGCCTGAACGGGCGGAATATCCGCAATGTAGGGCATCGCTTCGATGTCGATCATGAGGTCCTCCGCTGGGCATGCTTGTTGAGGAGAACATTAGTGCCTTCCGGCGGCTTGTCAGCCCGTCTTGGGCGCGCAACTCTGCCAGAAACGCGCCGGGAGGCCCTGAATATGCTGCGCTATCTGATTTTGCCGCTGCTTCTGGGGGCCTGCGCCGCCACCCCGGCCCCAGAATTGGCCCCGGCCTCAGCGCCCCCAATGCCAGCGGCCACCCCCTGCCCGCCTGCTGCCGAGCTGGCGCAGCGGGGGGATGAGCGCGCCCGCGGCGAGGCAATCCTTGATATGGCCCAGTCCGAGCGGGAGACCCTGGCGATCGCCCTGCTGCCCTGCCTTGGAGACCCTGACCCCGCCCTGCGTGATGGGGTGACCTATACCGCCCTCTCCCAGATGATGCGCAGCCAGCTGATCGGAAGCGAAACACTCGCGGCAATGAAGGCAGAGCTTCTCGGTATGCTGGCGGCAGAGGACGATCCCGCCGGCTTTGCCCGCCCCTTCGCCGCCCTCGTGCTGGCTGAAGTCGCCCGCACCGACCGCGTGGCGCCGTGGATGACCCCGCAGGAGCGCGCCGGTCTGATCGCGGCGGCAGACGCCTATCTTGCGAGCCTCACCGATTATCGCGGGTTTGATGAAGCTGAAGGCTGGCGCCATGGCGTGGCCCACGCGGCCGACTTTCTGATGCAGCTGTCCCTCAATCCCGAGATCACAAGGCCCCAGGCCGAAGCGATCCTGGCCACCGTAGCGCGCAAGGTGGGCACGCCGGAACATGCCTATGTTTTCGGGGAAAGTGAGCGGCTGGCCGCGCCGGTGATGTATCTGGCCCGGCGGGAGATCTTCAGCGAAGCGGATTGGGAAGCCTGGTTCAGCGGCCTCTGGCCTGCCGATGATCCCCTGCGTGAAAACGCTTACACATCCGAAGCAGCCCTGACAAAGCTGCACAATCTGCGCGCCTTTTCGCAAGCCATCTATGTCAGCGCCAAGGCCAGCAATGAAGCGACCTATGAACCGGTGGCGCGCGGCGCCTTCGCTCTTCTCAATTCCCTTCCCTGAGCCAAACCTTGCAGCAAAAGCCCTTTTGCGGCACTTGATGGCGCCATGACCGTCCAGACCTCTCCGCCTAGCGCTGCGCTTGCAGAAACGATGCTCGACATGGGGCGCCGCGCCCGCGCCGCGTCGCGCGAACTTGGCCTCTTGACCGCGCAGGACCGCACGCGTGGCCTCAAAGCCATCGCCGCCGCCATCCGCGCCGCCGCCCCGGACGTCCTGCGCGCCAATGCCGAAGATATGGCAGCAGCCCGCGCCAAGGGTCTCGCTCCGGCCATGCTGGACCGGCTCGCGCTCGACGAAAAACGCCTCGAAGGCGTGGCGGCCGGCGTTGAAACGGTTGCCGCCCTGCCCGATCCGCTGGGCCGGGAACTGGCGCGCTGGACCCCGCCCAACGGGCTCGACATTGCGCGCATCGCGGTGCCGCTGGGTGTCATCGGCATCATCTATGAAAGCCGCCCGAATGTGACCGTGGACGCGGGCGTGCTCTGCCTGCGCTCGGGCAACGCGGCCATCCTGCGTGGCGGCTCGGAAAGCGCGAAGTCGTCCGCTGCGCTCGCGAACGCCATGCGCGGCGCGCTGAAATCTGAAGAACTGCCCGTTGATGCGATCCAGCTGGTTGCCACGACAAACCGTGAAGCGGTTGGCCATATGCTGGGCGGCCTTGAAGGCGCGCTCGATGTCATCGTGCCGCGCGGCGGGCGCAGCCTCGTTGAGCGCGTGCAGGCCGAAGCCCGCGTGCCAGTGATCGGCCATCTTGAAGGCCTCTGCCATACCTATGTCCACGCCGCCGCCGACCCGAAGAAGGCCGTCGACATCGTGCTGAACGCCAAGATGCGCCGCACGGGCGTGTGCGGATCGACCGAGACGCTGCTTATTGATGTGGCCGTTGCCGCAACCCTGTTGCCGCAGATCGCCAAAGCGCTGACCGATGCAGGCTGCGAGCTGCGCGGGGATGGCCGCACGCGCGCCATTCTGGGCGACATCACGCCGGCAACCGAGGCAGACTGGGCGACCGAATATCTCGACGCCATTCTCTCCATCGCCGTCGTCGATGGCCTGCCCGGCGCGCTGGCTCATCTGGCGCGCTGGTCGTCGGGCCATACCGACGCAATCATCACCGAAGATACGGCCGCAGCCGAAACCTTCATCGCGAATGTCGACAGCGCCATCGTGCTGCACAATGCCTCCACCCAGTTTGCCGATGGCGGGGAGTTTGGCTTTGGCGCCGAGATCGGTATCGCGACGGGACGCATCCATGCGCGGGGGCCCGTGGGCGCCGAGCAGCTGACCACCTATAAATATGCCGTGCGCGGAACAGGCCAGGTCCGCCCTTGAAGCGCCCTCGCCTGCCCGGCCCCGCCAAGGGTCTTGCCATCGGGCTCTTTGGCGGCAGTTTCAATCCCGCCCATGCCGGCCATCTGCTGGTCGCGCAGACGGCGCTGAAACGGCTTAAGCTCGACGAAGTCTGGTGGATTGTGGCGCGCGGCAACCCGTTGAAGTCCGACCACGGAGATTATGCGGTGCGCCTTGCATCCGCACGCGCGATGGCGCAAGGCGCCGGCATGGACGTGACCGATATCGAAGACCAGCTCGGCCTTACCTATTCCATCGATACCGTGCGCGCCCTGATCAAGGCGGCGCCCGATGCGCGCTTTGTCTGGTTGATGGGCGCTGACAATCTTGCGGGCTTTGATCGCTGGAAAAACTGGGAAGAGATTGCCCGCACACTGCCCATCGCCGTGATTTCCCGGCCAGGCGCGCCGATTACAAAGCCCAGCTTCTTCTCACGCCGGTTTGCCAGACATCGCCTGCCCGAGCCGCAGGCCGCGGCTCTGGCTTACACGCAGGCCCCGGCCTGGGTTTATATCCGTACACGGGAAAACCCCACCTCCTCAACGGCGCTACGGGCAACCCCATGAGCCTTTCACCTGAAGATCTCGACCGCCACCGCCGCCACATCCTGCTGAAGGAAATCGGCGGGCCGGGCGTTGCAAAACTGCGGGCGGCGTCGGTTTCCATCATCGGCGCCGGCGCCCTGGGCGGCCCCGCCGCGCTTTACCTTGCCGCAGCCGGCGTGGGCGAATTGGAGCTCTGGGATGACGACCGGGTCGAACGCTCAAACCTGCAGCGGCAGATACAGTTTACAGAAGCCGACACCGGCGCGGAAAAAGGTGCCCGTCTTGCGGCGCGGATCACGGCGCTTGATCCTTCGATCAAGGTCGCCATCAGGCACGCGCGATTTGACGAAAGCGCCGCGCCTTCCGGAAACATCCTGATTGACGCGACCGATAATTTCGAAACCCGCTTCGCGCTCAACGCCTTCGCACACGCACACGCGCGCTATCTCGTCTCCGGCGCGGCGAGCGGTTGGAGTGGACAGGTCAGCGTGTTTGCTTCCGGCCTCGTGCCCGAAGCGCCTTGCTATCGCTGCTGGATTTCAGAGATGCCACCTGCGGCCGAAGCGTGTGATGAAGTGGGCGTCGTCGGCGCGCTGACCGGCATGACCGGCTCGGCGATGGCGCTGGAAGCGGTGAAACTGATCACCGGCGCGGGCGATCCGCTGATCGGGCGCATCCTCCTCATCGACGGGTTGAGAAACGAGATGCGCACCGTGCGTTTGCGCCGGGATTCTCAGTGTCCTGTCTGTTCCATCTGAACAGAAGGTTTGACATGCGCGCCAGCGCGCGCGTTATTCGCGAAGCAGTTTTGTTGATCGGATTCTTCGCCTCAGATGTTGTCCCGCTTTCTCGCTGTTATCCTCACGCTCGGCGTCATCCTGTTCGCAGGCTGGTGGTCTTTGAAGCGGGATGACATACCCTACGACCAGCTGGAAACCATCTATGCCAATTCCGACAGCCGGTATCTGGCGCTCGATGATGAAAAGCGGATCCATTTCCGGGATGTCGGCCCGCGCGACGCGCCTGCCATCATTCTCGTGCACGGCTTTTCCGCCTCGCTGCACACATGGGAACCCTGGGTGACAGATCTTAAACGCGACTATCGCGTCATCAGCCTCGACCTGCCCGGCCATGGCCTCTCCCGCTGCCTCGACAATGACGCCATCGGCATGGATCAGTTCGTGGATGTCATCTACCGCGTGGCCAGCGCGCTGAAGGTCGACCGCTTCACGCTCGCCGGAAACTCCATGGGCGGCGGCGCGGCCTGGAATTATGCCCTCGCCCATCCTGAGCGCCTGGACGGCCTCGTGCTGGTCGATGCCGCCGGCTGGCCCCGCACGGAAGGCGAGAGCGATGACCGGCCCTTCGTGTTCCGCCTTCTGGAAATCGGCATCGCGCGCAAGCTGGTCAAGGATCTCGACATGTCCTCGCTGATCCGCCCCGGCCTGGAAGACAGTTTCTCTGACCCCTCCTTTGTGACCGACGAGATGGTGGACCGCTATGGCTCGCTGGCGCGCGCGCCCTGCCATCGTGAAGCACTGCTGGCCCTCTCTGCCGGGCGCGGCACCCGCGCCGAAGCGACACCCGAGCTTCTTTCCGCGATCACAACGCCCACACTGGTGATGCATGGCGAGCAGGACAACGTCATCCCCTTCTCCCATGGCGAGCAGTTTGCCGCCGCCATCCCCGGCGCAGAGCTCAAACTCTATCCGAATGTCGGCCACCTCCCGCAGGAAGAAATCGCCGCCCAGTCGCTGGAAGATCTGCGGGCTTTTCTGACAGCCCGCGTCCACGGCGCAGCCCCCGCCAGCGAGAGCGAGCTACCGACCAACTGAGCTTTCAGTTTCAGCCCGTCTGCTGAAGATCAGAGGATCGCGGGGATCACACGGTCTGGCGGCCGGTGGCCGTCAGCGAAGGTCTTGATATTGATGATGACCTTCTCGCCCATCTCGGTGCGCCCTTCGATGGTGGCCGAGCCCATATGCGGCAGCAGCAGCACATTCGGCAGGCCGATCAGCTCCGGGTTCACAGCAGGTTCGCGCTCGAACACATCCAGGCCCGCCCCGGCAATTTTTCCGGCGCGGATGGCGCGCGCAAGGGCGGCCTCATCGATCACCTCACCGCGCGCGGTATTGATGATGTAGGCTTCCGGTTTCATCAGGCCCAGACGCCGCGCATTGATCAGATGGAACGTCGCAGGCGTATGCGGGCAGTTGATGGAAACGATGTCCATCCGCGCCAGCATCTGATCGAGCGAATCCCAATAGGTCGCCTCCAGGCTTTCCTCGATGCGCGAGCTGACCGGCTTGCGGTTATGGTAATGTATCTGCATGCCGAAGGCGCGCGCGCGGCGGGCAACGGCCTGGCCGATCCGGCCCATGCCGATGATGCCGAGGCGTTTGCCCGACAGGCGCCGCCCCATCATCCAGGTCGGCGTCCAGCCATCAAACTTGCCCGCCTCCATGATCTGCACGCCTTCATGCATCCGGCGGGGCACCGCCAGGATCAGCGCCATCGCAACATCTGCCGTATCATCGGTCAGCACGCCGGGCGTGTTGGTGACGGTGATGCCGCGCTGCACAGCGCTGGCCACATCGATATTGTCCACCCCTGCCCCGAACTGGGCGATCAGGCGCAGCTGGTCGCCTGCCCGCGCCATCAGGCGGCCATCAATCTTGTCGGTGACCGTGGGCACCAGCACATCGGCGGTCTGCATCGCCTGGGCCAGTTCTTCTACAGAAAACGGCCGGTCACTCTCGTTCAGCCGGGCGTCGAACAACTCCTTCATCCGGAGCTCAACGGGCGCCGGAAGCTTACGGGTGACGACGACTTTCAATTTGCTGGCCGGCATGGGACTCCCATCGGTGCTTTTATTATTTATCGGGGGCTTAGCAGAGCCAACCCGTCACGCCAATCTCCCACAGCTTTACTGTGGATTCATGGTGTGGTGCCAGAATGCCCCTTCCCCTCCTGATGGAAGCTTTGCACATGAAACGGGCACCCCTCGTTCTGGCCATCCTCCTTACCCTCTCGACGGGCGCAGGCGCCGAGCCAACTGTCAGGCCCGCCGCATTGCCTGTTGCCGAGCCCGCGGCCGCGCCGGGCCCCCAGCCGGTGATCAGCCGGTTTTCCAAAAAGCCCGTCCCGCGCTTTGAAACCCTGCGCTGGGCCGAAGTGAACGGGCGCACCGGCCCCAGCCTCTCCTCCCCTATCGCCTGGCAGTATAACCGCAAGGGACTGCCCGTGATGGTCGTCAAGGAAAGCGGGGAATGGTACCGCGTGCGCGATCCGGCCGGCGACGAGGTATGGATACATATGCGCATGCTGGCCGAGGGGACGACCGCCATGGTCACGCGCACCGCCGTGCTCGCCAGCAGCCCGGACCGGAGCGGAGAGGGTGTCGCTGAACTCGGCAAGGGCGTCCTGGTCGAAGTGACGGCCTGTGAGGCCGCGCTCTGTGAGGTCGAAGCGGCCGGGTATCGCGGCTGGATGCCCCGCGCCAGCCTGTGGGGCGCCAGCACCGGCCCGGCCGGCAAACCAGCCCCTCAATCAGGCACAAATGGTTGACAAGGCGCGGGGCGTCGGCTCGAAGGCGTGATCCAAACTGAATGAGGACACCCCGACATGCAGGGTCCGCACGACTTTCACACGCCCAAATCCTCCTATTCCAAGGAAGACCTGCTCGAATCCGGCAAAGGGGGCTATTTCGGCCCCGGCAACGCCCAGCTGCCCGCCCCGCCGATGCTGATGATGGACCGCATCACAGAGATCAGCCTGGATGGCGGCGCCTTCGGCAAGGGCCATGTTGTCGGCGAGCTCGACATCACACCGGACCTCTGGTTTTTCCAGTGCCACTTCCCCGGCGATCCCGTCATGCCCGGCTGCCTTGGCCTCGACGCCATGTGGCAGATCGTTGGCTACTGGCTCGGCTGGTCGGGCAGCCCCGGCAAGGGCCGCGCGCTGGGCGTGGGCGAAGTGAAGTTCACCGGCGAGATCACGCCGGACAAGAAGCTCGTGCGCTATGAAATCGACATCAAGCGTGTGCGCCGCGGCAAGCTCAATCTGGGCATCGCCGATGGCCGGGTCTATGTCGATGGCGAACACGTCTACACCGCGATCGACATGAAAGTCGGCCTCAAGAACGTGCTCGGCGGCGCGGGCGATCTGCCCGCTTCTTGACGAGGGCTTCCGGCGCGCCTAGCCCGGATGCCAGACAAACACACAGCCACCATCAGGGAGTGAGCAATCATGGCCGACGACTGGAACATGCCCAAAGGCGACCTGATGAAGGGCAAGCGCGGCGTCGTCATGGGCGTTGCCAACCAGAACTCGATCGCCTGGGGCATCTCCACCCAGCTTGCTGCCCAGGGCGCCGAGATTGCCTTCACCTATCAGGGCGAAAGCCTGGAGCGGCGCGTGCGCCCCCTCGTCGAATCAATCGGCATGGACACGATGATTCCGGCGGATGTGACCGATGACGCCTCGATGGACGCCGCCTTTGCCGCCATCAAGGAAAAATGGGGCAAGATCGATTTCCTTGTCCACTCCATCGCCTTTGCCGGGAAAGATGAACTGCAAGGCTCGATGGTTGCCAACACCACCCGCGAAGGCTTCCGCCGCGCGATGGACATCTCCGTATACAGCTTTATTGACTGCGCCCGCCGCGCCTCGGAAATCATGCCGGATGGTGGCTCGATCATCTGCATGACGTATCTCGGCGCCGAGCGCACCGTGCCGTCGTACAATGTCATGGGCGTTGCCAAGGCGGCGCTGGAAGCCTCCACCCGCTATGCCGCGCGCGACCTTGGCCCCCAGGGCATCCGCGTCAACGCCATCTCCGCCGGCGCCATGCGCACGCTCTCGCTCGCGGGCATCCGCGGCGGCAAGAGCCTGATGGGCACGGGCCGCAGCTGGTCGCTTCTGAAGGAAGACACCAGCATGGAAGGCGTCGCGGGTTGCGCGCTCTACCTCCTCTCCCCCCTCGGCCGCTCCATCGCGGGCGAAGTGATCCACGTTGACGCCGGCTTCCACGTCGTCGGCGTGCCGGATGCGGGCGAGGAAGAGTAAGCTTTCTGGCCAATCTTGACTTCAGGGCGAGGTAATCCGAAAAGGATACCTCGCCCTTTGAGGTTTTTATGTTCCGTACCCTGTCTGAGTCCCGCTGAAGGGCCTGCCGTTCCCGCACTGAAACCAGTGCAAGGCAGGCCGGCGAAAGCGTAGAGCCCGGCGCCGCAAGGCGCTGGAGACGTTTTCATGCGCCCCTGATCTGATCAAGATCCTGTCTGGGGCGCGGGACCAGAGACTTCAACACATGGACATTTCCCGCGCTGAACAGCGCATCCTCCACCTGCTCGCCCAGGGCGGGCGGATCGACCTTGTCCGCGATGAGGCGGGCAAGCTCACAGACGCGCACTGTTATTCCCGCGATGGCTGGCGGTATACGGGGCTTGATATGGCCCTCTTCCGCAAGCTGAAGCGGCGGCGGACCATCGCCTCAGAGCGTGGCCAGCCCTACCGCATCACGCGGCGCGGCCTGCAACTCGTCCGTTCACAGCCGGACAATTGCTAGCCTCATCCGTCCCCTTCAGCTATCTTCGGCAGGAGAAGCTGGAGGGGCCACCCCATGATCGAGCGCGTAGCCACCTGCCGGTGCGGCCAACTCACCGCCACCTGCCGGGGAGAGCCCGTCCGTGTCTCGGTCTGCCATTGCCTCGCCTGCCAGAAACGCACGGGCAGCGCCTTTGGCGCGCAGGCCCGCTGGGCGGACGACAACGTTGCGCTGTCAGGCAATGCCAAAGAATGGGCCCGCACCGCCGACAGCGGCAACCGCATTACCTATCGTTTCTGCCCGGAGTGCGGCTCGACCGTGACCTACACAATCGAAAACTGGCCGGGCGTCACCGCCCTTCCCTATGGCGCCTTTGCCGGAACGGATATGCCCGCCCCCGGATTTTCCGTCTACGACGACCGCCGCCACCCTTGGGTCGACATTCTCGGAGACGATGTGAAGCGCTCGACATCGGAAGGGGCGCGCAAGCAGCCAAGCCTCGACCTTCTCGGAAAAAAGGATTGAGATGAAAGGCTAACTTGCGGAAACGAAATTTCGGTGACCGAGATTATTTTCAGACACGGGTATCAAATTGAAGCGGAGGCTGTCGTTTTCGCGAGTAACTTTAAATACTACACCCCGCCCTCCCGGACCGAGCAACCAGACGAGTTGAGGCCAGGCAATTCTTATGTCTCGTACTTTTCTGTATGCGTTCTTGCGCCCTTTGTGCTCTGGCTCAGCTTCCAGGGGATCAGAAGAGCAGTACTCCAACATCCACGCATGTAACATTTCGATTTCGCGGTCAGATTTTTTTACTTCACACAAGAGAATCTCGCGCAATCCGTCGGCGTCATAACCTACAAGATCAAACGCCCAAGAGCGCCTAGATTGCATTCCAAGCGCACCGATAGGCCAACCAAACTCAACTTTAAGCCGGGCTACCGCGCCAATAGTTATAACCGGTTCCCGCCATAAAGTGATCGGTCTTGGGGAGATCGATTTTTCGAGCTCCCAGAAGATTGGTTCGGCTCCGCTACTCAGCGGCGCCCTGAATCCCCCATTTTCATATTTCACCAGATCGCCATCGATGGCCTGAATGAACCAACCCGCATCGAATGCCTCTAGCGCGTTCAGAGAATCTCGCCGAAATCCTTCCGGTGAGTAGTTACGTCGAGGCTCAGAACAGTACGAGGGAAGCCAATCTGAATTCAAACGCCTACGGAATTCTTCGAGAGATTCAGACATTCAGTTTCCTTGTTGGTTATCGTGAGCAGATCAAGGAATGACGGTCACCGCCGGCCCCGGAAACCGCATCCAGTAATACGAGCGCGGATCATCGCCCGGCTGGGTCGCGTAGGCGGCAAGCCGCGCGTCCAGGCCTGGCCGGGCGCCGCTCGTCCCCGGAAACGGATCGCCCGAAGGCGCCACCATATCATACCGAACGAACCGCCAGCCTTCGAGGCCGAGGGGTCTTTCACGCAGTGATTGGGCAGCGCTGAGCCGTAATGGCGCGGCCCGCGCCAGGGTTCCCGAGACACGCATGAACAGCTGCGTCACCCACACGCCTTCCTGTGTACGCACCACGCCAAAGGCCACATGGGTCGCCTTGGAGTGCAGGATGTTCTCGCGGTGGCTCGGGCTGTCCATCAGATTCCGGTGGAGCCGTTTGACGGCGAAGTTTGCGCCGATACGCCCCCCAACCCGCGAAACGGTGGCGACATTCTCCGCCGAGAAATCTGCCAGCGCCGTCCGGTCCAGCGCCGCGATCCGGTCCCCCGGCCCCCGCCCGTCCGGGCCGACATGGCCGAAGAAGCCGTTCACCGCCATGTCGAGACTGTGCAGCCGGGCGGCGTCGATCAGCTCGCGGCGCAATTGCAAGGGCGCCAGGCCCGCCTCGGCGCGCTCCTTGTTGACCAGATCCAGAAACCGCGCCTCCAGGCTCTCTTCAAAGGCAAACCCGGCGGGCGGGCGGGCCAGACACGGCTGGGCACGCTCCACATATGGCGCCACGGCAAGGGGCCGGCCCTGAATGCGCAGATCACAGGCAAAGGCCTGCAAAGGCAGAAGAAGGAGGAAAGCGAGACTGGCAATCACGCGGTGCATAGCGCCTTCCTATCACGGAAGGCCGGCGCGTTCACCTTGGCAATTCACGCCGCCAGAAGGGCTCAGATCACCCCGGCCGTCTGAAGCCGCGCCAGCACCGGCGCGATCATCCGCTCAATCGCCTCACCGGTCGGTTTCACATTGCCATAAGCAGGCAGGCCCTCGTCGGCGATCACCAGATCCGCGTCAAACTTCGCCGGATGCGTCCAGCGGTAATGGGCAGAGCGCACGGTCGACATGTATTGCGCCAGCACCGAGTCCACCGTCCGGCCCCGCTCGATCACGTCCCGCCGGATGCGCCGTGCCAGGCGCAGATCGTCCGGCGTATCCACATACACCGACAGATCAATGAAGTTGCGGATCTTGGGCATCGAGAGGGCGTGAATCCCTTCAAGGATCAGCACCGGCGCCGACTCAATGCGCCGCGTATTGGTGGACCGGTCATGGCGCTCATAGTCATAAATCGGCTGCTCGACCGCCTCCCCCGCTTTCAGCGCCTTGAGGTCTGATACCAGGTGATCAACCTCCTTGGATTTGGGGTCGTCATAGTTGATGCCCGCCACCAGGGCTTCGCGTTCGGCCACAGTTTGCGGCGTGCCGTAAAAGCGCATCGGGTGATAATAGGCGTCCTCGCCGAACATCACGGCCTTTCCCGGCCCCAGATGTTCCAGCAGCGCTTCGGCCAGCGTCGATTTTCCCGAGCCCGAACCGCCCGACATCGCAATCAGGAAGGATTTCTTCTTTGTCATGACAGCGCGCCCTCTTCTGTAGCCGGTGTTTCCATGAAAAAGGGCCGCCCATCAAGGAGCGGCCCTCATTCATTTGATAATCGGAGGGAAGACTAGTCTTCCGAAGCGTCGTCGCCCGCTTCTTCAGCAAGCTCCTTGCCGGTCTCCTGGTCAACGACCTTCATGGAGAGGCGGACCTTGCCGCGCTCATCGAAGCCCATGAGCTTCACCCACACTTTGTCGCCTTCCTTGACCATCTCCTTGGGGTGGCCAATGCGCTTGTTGGCCATCTGCGAGACGTGGACGAGGCCGTCCTTGGGGCCGAAGAAGTTCACGAAGATACCGAAGTCCTTCATGGAAACGACTTTGCCTTCGTAGATCTCGCCGACTTCGGCTTCCGCCGTGATGCCCTTGATCATCTTGATCGCGGCATCGATCGACTTGCGATCCATCGCCGAAATCTGAACCGTGCCATCGTCATCGATGTTCACCTTGGCGCCCGTCTCGTCGACGATGCCGCGGATGACCTTGCCGCCCGAACCGATCACATCACGGATCTTGTCGGTCGGCACCTTGATGATTTCCATCTGCGGCGCGTTTTCCGACAGCTGGCCGCGCGAAGCGGTCAGGGCCTTGCCCATTTCACCGAGGATGTGCATCCGGCCGCCTTTGGCCTGCTCAAGGGCTTTGCCCATGATGTCCTTGGTGATGCCCGCAACCTTGATGTCCATCTGGAGCGAGGTCACGCCGTTTTCAGTACCGGCAACCTTGAAGTCCATGTCGCCGAGGTGGTCTTCGTCGCCGAGGATGTCGGAGAGAACCGCAAACTCGGAGCCTTCGAGGATGAGGCCCATGGCAATGCCCGAGACCGGACGGGTCAGCGGAACGCCCGCATCCATCATGGCCAGCGAGCAACCGCAAACAGTCGCCATCGAGGAAGACCCGTTCGACTCGGTGATCTCGGAGACCATACGGATCGTGTACGGAAAGTCTTCATGCTTGGGCAGAACAGCCTTGAGCGCGCGCCAGGCAAGTTTGCCGTGGCCGATCTCGCGGCGGCCTGCGCCGCCCATGCGGCCCGTCTCCCCGACCGAATAGGGCGGGAAGTTGTAGTGCAGCATGAACTTTTCTTTTTTCGTGCCGTCCAGACCGTCGATGTACTGTTCGTCATCGGACGTTCCGAGCGTGGCAACGCAGATCGCCTGCGTCTCGCCGCGCGTGAACAGCGACGAACCATGCGTGCGCGGCAGGAAGCCGGCTTCGGCAACGATCGGGCGGATCTGGTCGAGCTTGCGCCCGTCGATCCGCTGACCGGTTTTCAGGATGTCGCCGCGCACAACAGAAGCTTCCGCTTCCTTGAACACGGTCTTGAAGACTTCCGGCGTCATCACGCCGGGGGCTTCATCCGTACCAAGAAGGGCAGCTTTCGCCTTGTCCTTGGCCGCGCCGATGGCAGCATAACGCTCGCCCTTGGCGGTGATCTTGTAGGCTTTCGACAGATCGGCGCCGACAGTGTCGATCACCGATTTGAGGGCAGCCGAATGGTCTGGCGGCTCATAAGCAAACGGCTCTTTCGCCGCTTTTTCTGCCAGCGCAATGATCGCATCGATCACCGGCTGCATCGCGTCATGACCGGCGACAACAGCGCCGAGCATCACGTCTTCGGAAAGCTCAGCCGCCTGAGATTCAACCATCATCACGGCGTCGGTGGTGCCGGCAACCACGAGGTCAAGCTCGGACTCTTCAAGTTCGGCAATCGTCGGGTTGATGATGTACTGGCCGTCTTTGTAGCCAACGCGCGCAGCGCCGATCGGGCCCATGAAGGGCGCGCCGGAAAGCACCAGCGCCGCAGAGGCGCCGACGAGCGCGATGATGTCGGCATCATTCTCGAGGTCATAGGACAGCGTCGTGACGACGACCTGGACTTCATGCTTGAAACCGTCGACGAACAGCGGACGGATCGGACGGTCGATGAGGCGCGAGGTCAGCGTCTCTTTCTCGGTGGGGCGGCCTTCGCGCTTGAAGAATCCGCCGGGAATCCGGCCGGAGGCGAAGTACTTTTCCTGGTAATTCACGGTCAGGGGGAAGAAGTCCTGACCCGGTTTTGCTTCCTTCGCGAACACGGCGGTCGCGAGGACAATGGTATCGCCGTACTGCACCATGACGGCGCCATCGGCCTGACGTGCCACTTGGCCCGTCTCGATTGTCAGCGTGCGGCCAGCCCATTCCAGCGACACGGATTGCTTGTTAAACATTTCAGTCTTTCTTTCACATACGAAAAGCCCGCCAGAGCCCTATTGCCCGGCGGGCTTGTTTTTCGGACCTAGCGGCGGATGCCGAGTTCCGTGATCAGCTTCGTGTAACGCGCTTCACTTTTGCTCCGCGCATAATCCAGGAGCTTCCGGCGCGTGGCGACCATAGTCAGGAGGCCGCGGCGGGAGTGGTTGTCTTTTTTGTTGGTCTTGAAGTGGTCGGTCAGGTTGTTGATCCGCTCGGTGAGGATCGCAACCTGCACTTCTGGAGAGCCCGTATCGCCTTCTTTAATGGCGAATTTCTTGATGAGCTCCTGCTTTCTTTCAGCAGTAATCGACATCGGCAAAGCCTTCTGTTCAAGCATCCCACCGGGATGCGGGTTTCTCTAATCGCCTGAATTGGCGGGTTTTTTGGGAGCGGCCCTTGTCAAGATGGCCACGGCCGGGATGTCGTCCAGCAGGGTCAGCAGGCAGGCCTCCGCCCCAAACCGCGGCTTATGGCTCATTTGGGGGGGAAATGAAAGTGGGGATTATGCGCGCCGCGGGCCCTGTTTGCCGGCCTTCCGGGCGATTTTCCACTGGCAGGCTCGCGCGGACGACATTAGCCTTTCCCGGAAACGATTCTGGGAGACACGCATGAAACTCCGGCCGGGCCTTGCCCTGTTCGCCCTCCTGGCGGCCGCCGGCTGCGAAACCCTGAGCGAAAGCTATTCGATCGAACGCATGGACGAGATCAATGACAGCGGGATCCATGTCTACAGCGACCTGATGGAGAATCCATGGGACGGGTCCCGCTATTGGCAGTTCCGGGCCGCCAACTATGCCGGCTACCCGTTCTGCGTGCAGGCGGCGCTGAAAGATGTCCGCTTCACGAATGGCCATTCCATGGGGTACAGCCATTACATCGCGCCCGGAGAGACAAAGGATATTGGCTATGTTCACGCCCCGGCCGATTTTGGAACCACCACGCGGACCTGGAACCCGGCGTCCGACGGCAGCTGCTGATACCCGGCGGCGGGGCTGATCAGATGACCCCCGTCCCCCTGCCCGAAGAAGTCGCTCACATCATCCAGCTGGCCATCGCCCCGGTGTTCACCCTGGCGGGCATCGGCGCGCTGCTGAACGTTATGGCCAATCGCCTGGCACGGGTTGTGGACCGCTGGCGCACGCTGGAAGGCGGGCTTGAGGACGCGCCAGAGGACCTCCGCCGCCTCGCCGTCATGGAGCTTGGTGTGCTCGACCGGCGCATGGCCCGCATCCACCTCGCCATCTCCCTCTCGACGCTGGCCGCGCTGCTGATCTGCGTCGTCATCATCCTGCTGTTCACCGGCCAGCTCACGCCCGTGCCCGTCGCGCAGGCGGTCTCCATCCTCTTCGTCGCCTCGATGGTGTTCCTCTCGGTCGCGCTCGTCTCCTTCCTGATGGAAGTCCGCATCGCCAGCCGCACCCTCCGCGTCACCCGCGCCGTCCTCGGCGCCACCCCCAAAACCCGCCGCTGACTTTGGCCCGATAGCCACCCCTTACCCCTTGTATGTCATCTTTTGCCCGGCCTGCTATATTTCCGCGGTCGGCAGCGGATGAGAGCACCCCACCCCTGAGGGACACCAAGCCCGTGGGAGAGCGTGTCGCCTCATCCGCCTTGGTCATCAACCCGGACAGTCGCTTGGGCCGGCGAAAGCGAAGCCCGCATGCGCAAGGTCGGGACATGAGCGAGAGATTTGTTGGAATTGATGTGTCGAAGGAGACATTGGACGTCCATGTATTGCCGGAGGGGCGTGCCTTTGCCGTCGCGCGCACTCCAGCGGGGATAGACAGCCTTCTGGCCGCGTTGTCGGAGCTGGGCGCGGACCTGGTGGTGCTGGAGGCCACCGGCGGGCTGGAACGGGTGGTCACCGCCGCCCTGGCCGGGGCGCAGATCCCGGTTGTTGCGGTCAATCCCCGTCAGATCCGGGACTTTGCCCGCGCCACCGGGCAGCTGGCCAAGACGGATGCGATCGATGCGGCGGTAATCGCCCGGTTCGGACAGGCGATCCGGCCGGCCCCGCGAGCCCTTCCGGACGCCGCGGCCCAACAGTTGGCAGAGCTGGTCACCCGGCGGCGGCAGGTCATCGACATGGCGGTGGCCGAACGCAACCGCCGCCGCCTGGTGACGGCCAGGCCGGCCCTGCGCAGCATCGACCGGGTGCTGAAGGTTCTGGAAGCCCAGCTGGCAGACATCGACAGGGAGATCGGGGACCGCATCCATGCCAGCCCGGCCTGGCGGGAGGCAGAGGACCTGCTCAAATCCGTACCCGGCGTTGGCGACCAGACGGCCCGCACCCTGATTGCGGCCCTCCCGGAACTAGGCACCCTTGGCCGCCGTCAGATCGCGGCCCTCGCGGGGCTTGCCCCCTTCAACCGCGACAGTGGCCAGTGGCGCGGCCGCCGCTCAATAACCGGCGGCCGCGCCGATGTGCGCAGCGTCCTCTACATGGCTGCCCTGGCCGGCATCAGGTTCAACCCAGCCCTGAAAGCCTGCTACCAGCGCCTCCGGACCGCCGGAAAACCCGCCAAGGTCGCCCTCGTGGCCGTAATGCGAAAACTTCTCACAATCCTCAACGCAATCCTCAGAGACAAATCCCCATGGCAAACACAAAACGCTTGAAAGCGAACACAGTCGCTCTCCCAAGGGAGAGGAGGGACCCGCGCCCGCAGGGCGTGGGAGGTGAGGGCTGCAACAGTGAGAATAAGTGCCGCCCTATCCAACACACCCAGCTCCCTCCCCCCGTCATCCCGGAATTTGCAAAGCAAATGTCCGGGACCCAGAAAGCCCCCCTAAATCCCCGCTCACCCCCGCGCAGGCGGGGGTCTCGTGAGGATGCGCGCCGCCTTGCCAGATCCCCGTCTGCGCGGGGATGAGCGGAAAATTCGAAAACCTTATCCGCCGGGGTCCCCCGCGCCGTCACATTAAGCGCATCCTCCTCACAGGAGCCGCGCCGGTGCCGTTCGGTTTGTGAGGGGGTCGCCCCGGAGGATGGGACGCGGTGGACTTTACGGCCCATCGCAACCCTAGGGACGTTGATCCAGGCAAGCCGGACCAAAAAGCCGGTAGAGAATCCCCACTGGCCCGCCTCTCATCTGAGAGGTCACGAGAGTTAATGGTAAGTGGTCAAGGCCTGGCAGCGCCGAAGTCATCCCGAATCCTACTGCCCGAAACTCCGGCGGCAGTGCGCGGCGGGCGAGGTGCCCAAACCGCAACACTAAAACCTTTCCGGGCGCCGCGGCGCCCGCCGCGCACGAGGCTCCACCTTGAGGGAGCCACCCAAACTGCTCCGAACCCGGATGGCTCCGCCAGTCCGGATACAGCCGTTTCTGCTCCCCTCGCCCATGAAGTGGGAGAGGGAGGAACATGGCAAACGCAACGCTCAATGCCTGACGCCCCCCCCACAAGCAAAGCGAAGGCGCAGGCGGGCTGAGCCCAACGGGCTCAGCAACACCGCCGAGCAATAAAGGAATGGTGATCCCGGCGCGATTCGAACGCACGACCTACAGATTAGGAATCTGTCGCTCTATCCTGCTGAGCTACGGGACCATCCGGCGCTTCCCCTATCGGAAAAGCGCCTCTTTTTGAAGCAGAAATCCATGCTCACACATGTTCCAGCGCCTGTTTCAGGTCGACCACCAAGTCATCAGGGGCCTCAATGCCGACCGAAAAGCGGATGAGGCCGTCGGTAAAGCCGATCCGGGCGCGCACATCGGCCGGAACGGCAGAATGCGTGGTCGAGCCGGGATGGCACATCAGGCTCTCGGTCCCGCCCAGGCTGACGGCCAGCTTGATCAGTTGCAGCTTGTCCAGCATCCGGAACGCAGCCTCCTTCCCGCCCGTCACATCGAAGGAAAAGGTAGCCCCCGCTGCGTCGCACTGCTCCTCGAACACCTTGCGCTGCGGGTCGCCGGCCGCCAGGAATTCGGGATACATCACGCGGGCGACCTTGGGATGGTCCTTCAGGTAATTGGCGCAGATACGCGCATTGGAGAAGGCCCGCTCCATCCGCAGCTGCACCGTCTCCAGAGACCGTGTCAGCAGCCAGCACGAGTGGGCGTCCAGCATCGTTCCCAGATAATTCCGCATACGGCGGACCTTGGTCAGGATCTCGTCATTGCCGACAATGCCGCCGGCGATCAGGTCCGAATGCCCGCCGACATATTTGGTCAGCGAGTAAAGCGCGAGGTCTGCCCCATGCTTCAGCGGCTTATGGCCGACTGGCCCCATCATGGTATTGTCGCACATCAGGATGGGGCGCCGGCCCGTCTCCTGCTCCAGTATACTGGCCACACGGGCGCAGGCGGCAATATCGACCAGCGCATTGGTGGGGTTGGCGGGGGATTCGGTAAAGATCACCGAGATCGGCCCGAACCGGGCGACCGCATCGCGCGCCGCCTTGAGGATCTGGTCTTCCGTCGACCAGGCATCGAACTCCGCCGAGCGCACGCCCCAGTCTGGCATGAAGCTCCGGATAAAGACTTCCGAGGCGCCATAGAGGGGGCTGGAATGGAGGATGCCGGTACCAGGTTCCGCGCAGGCAAAAAGCGCCGTCGTGATGGCCGACATTCCGGAGGAAAAAGCGAGCGCCGCCTCCCCGTCATCATAAAGCGTCAGCCGGTCTTCCAGCACTTCCATGTTCGGATTGTTGAACCGGGTGTAGATGAGGTCGGCATCTTCCGGATCGCCCACCTCCATTCTCCCGGCGAGGCGGCGAAACAACGCCTCCCCTTCGCGCGCCGACTTGAAGGCGAAGGTGGACGTCATGAAAATCGGCGGCTTGATCGAGCCTTCAGACATGAAGGGGTCGTAGCCAAATCCCATCACCAGAGATTCCGGGCTCAGGGTATGGCCCGCGATCTCGCGCTTGCGATAGGACTTCTGAGGTTTTGACATGGGGTTCCTCCCGTATACTTATCGTAAGGGAAGGCTTAGCGGTCTCCGGACTGCTCTGGCAAGGCGAAGTGGCTTGCGCCGCCGCCACCTGCCGGGCGATAGTTGATCCATGAGAGTGGCAGGGCGCAGGGCGTTTATCTGGACAATCACGATCCTCGCCGCCGTGCTGGCCGTGGCTGCCTGCGGCCGTGCGCCGTCTGATCCGCTTGAGGGTCTGGCTGTCGGCGAGCGGGGCCGGGTGGTGCGGGTGATTGATGGCGACGCGCTGGTCCTCTCGACCGGCCAGAGCGTCCGCCTCATCGGCATCGAAGCACCTGCCGGTCCTTACCGCGACCGGGAAGGTGATCCGGGCTTTGAAGAATCAAAGCGAGCGCTGGAGGACATGGTACTCGGTCGTGAAGTGGAGCTGCGCTATGGCGGCCTGACCCGCGACCGCTATGACCGGGCGCTGGCGCATGTCGTGACGACGGACACGTTGGGTCCCGCGCTCTGGCTCAACGCGGAAATGGTGAAACGCGGGGTCGCCCGTGTGCGGGTCTATCCCGATACCGCCGCCGCCAATGAGCTGCTCCTGCCGCTCGAAACGGCTGCGCGCGACGAACAGGCCGGGCTCTGGAAAGGCCGTACATGGCCGATCACACATGCAGACGCATTGCCAGATACATTCCAGGGCTTCCAGGTCGTTGAGGCCGTTACCGCCGGGATGCAGGGAGCCGAATTTTCCGGCGTTGCCTGTGATGTGCTGCTGGAGAGTTCATTGCTGGTTCTGGAAATCGAGAACGCCGCTGCCGCCTACTGCCAGCTGGATCCTGAGACAAAAATCCGCGCGCGCGGCTATGTCCGGAACCTCCGCATGGAGATCAGTCATCCGCTGAATGTGGAAATACTGGAGACGCCCTGAGGGCCTCACGCATCGGGGACGATGCCTGCCGTTTCAGGGTCGCCGGCAATCTGCTCAAGCGCGCGCTTCAGTTTGGACAGCGCCTGATGTTCGATCTGGCGCACCCGTTCCTTGGAAACGCCCAGCTCATGGCCCAGCGCCTCGAGTGTCTGAGGCTCCTCCGACAGGCGTCTGCGTGTGATGATGTAGGTCTCGCGAGGGGTGAGCGCCTCCATCGCCTCACTGATCCACTCGTGACGGCGCGCTGTGTCGTGCGATCGCATCACGGCTTCCTCTGGTGGAGCCCCCTCATCAGCGATCATGTCCTGCCACTCAGCGTCCCCATCCATCGTCAAGGGCGCATTGAGAGACCGGTCCGACCCCGAAAGGCGCGCTGACATGATCTCGACATCCCTCAGCGGTACACCAAGATGGGTGGAAACCCATTGCTTGTTCTCGCGGGTCATCGTGCCGTCTCCCAAATCGGAGATACGGGCGCGCAGGCGGCGCAGATTGAAGAAGAGGGATTTCTGCGCCGAGGTCGTCCCGGTCCGGACGATTGACCAGTTGCGCAGCACATAGTCCTGAATGGAGGAGCGTATCCACCAGCTGGCATAGGTCGAGAAACGCACCTCCCGCTCCGGCTCAAACCGCGCGGCAGCCTGCATCAGGCCGACATTGCCTTCCGATACAAGGTCCGCCATCGGCAGCCCGTAATGACGGAACTTCGCTGCCATGGAAATGACGAGGCGCATGTAAGCGGTCGTGAGTTCGTGCAAGGCGGCTTCGTCTTCCGCTTCCCGCCAGCGGCGCGCCAGCGAGGCCTCATGTGCCGGATCAAGCAGCGGCGCCTTCATCGCAGTCTTCACGAACTGCCGGTCGGCCGGGCTTGTCGTTGAATATGCACTGGACACGCGCGCAACTCCTCTGGGGCAATACTTGTTGTTCCTTGCAAACCTCTACGCGCTGATGCCGCGACTGGATCACGGCGCCCCTTGATTTTCCGGCGCGCCGCCCAAGCGCCTCGATATTTCGGTGCCTTGACGATGAAACTTCGCCGGGCATAGGGTGGGGCACCAGAACAATACCGGAACGCCCCTGCCATGGCCGAAGCCCTCAATCAGGACGCCCCGCTCCGCCGCTCTGCCGAAATCTGCCGCGGCACGCTGCGCCTCATGGGCGAGATGGGCTATTACGGCGTCACCGAAATGACCCTGGCCAACAACCGCCGCGCAGATATTGCCAGCATTGGCCCGTCCGGTGACATCTGGATGATTGAAATCAAGTCCAGCATTCAGGACTTCAAATCCGACACCAAATGGCGGGAGTATATGGATTACTGCGACCGGTTGAGCTTCGCTGTTGGCGCAGACTTCCCACAGGAACTCATCCCTCCGGAAGCGGGTCTGATCGTCGCCGATGCCTTCTTCGGCGCGGTGATCCGGGAGGCGCCGGAGAGCCGGCTCGCGCCCGCCCGCCGCAAGGCCGTGACGCTGCGATTTGGCCGTCTCGCCGCTGCCCGGCTCAGTGGCATAAGCGATACGGGCTGGACGCCGGGCGAGGACGGGCTTACCTCGCCCCTGCCATGAGCCTTGCCTATCCCGTTGCCCGCTCCCTTGAAGATGCCCTGAAACCTGACGCCCCCACGGCGCGCAGCCGCCGCGGTGCCATGTCGCTGGCCAATGGTCTGGCCCTGGAGGGACTGGAAACAAGCTGGCTCCATATGCCCGAAGCCGAGGCGGACGCTCTGTTCAAGGCCCAGGGGCCTGACGGCGCCGCCGGGCATCTGCAGCGCTATGAAGACACCTCCGGCCACACGGTCGTCGCGGTCAGCTGGTGGAAACTGGTCGATCCAAATGACATCCGGCCGCCGGAGAAGCGTGCTTTCGAGCCAGCCCCGCCCCCTCCGCCGCCCGCTGACGAAGATCACACCGACGACCTCTATTTCCGCCGCGGCCGCACCAAGACCCGCCGCAAGAAACCAGCCGACCCCAACCAGATGGACCTCTTCAGCAAAAACCTGAAGGGTTGAGCCTCAGGCCGCTTCAGGAACCGGGCCGCGATAGACCGATCTGGGCCGCACCAGACGCCCCTCGCCGATCTGCTCACGCGCATGGGCCGTCCAGCCGATGATGCGGCCGCAGGCAAAAACGGCAGTAAATGCTTCGCGTGGCAAACCGAGTGCTTCCAGCAGCAACGCCGTATAGAATTCGACATTCGTCTCCAGCGTCCGCCGGGGATATTTCTCGGCAAGCCGTCCAAGCACAGCGCGCTCGATATGTTCGGCAAAACCGATACGTCCCGAGGTGCCCGGAAGCCGCGCCAACGCTGTCTTGAGCGCATCAGCACGGGGGTCGCGCACCCGGTAAACCCGGTGGCCAAATCCCATCAGCCGCTCATTCCGCGCTAACGCCTCATCAATCCAGCGCTCGGCATTTTCCGGCACGCCAATCGCATCGAGCATGTCGAGCACCGGCCCTGGCGCGCCGCCATGCAGGGGACCTTTGAGCGCCGAAATACCTGCAATGGCGGCCGAAGTAAGCCCCGCCCTGGTCGAGGCGACGACGCGGGCCGCAAACGTGGATGCGTTGAGGCCATGATCGCAGACGGTTACGAGATAGGCGTCCAAGGCGCGGGCTTCGGCCTGATGCGGCACCTTGCCGGTCAACATATGCAGAAAATCAGCCGACTGTGACAGCTGGGCGTTCGGCGCAATTGGGGGCTCCCCCCGGCCGCGCCTTATGGCAGCGGCAGTGAGAACCGGCGCTGATCCCGCCAGCCTGATCGCCGTCTCAAGGCTTTCATCATCCGGCAGAAGGGCCCATCCCGCGCGCAGGAAGGACACACTGTCCAGCCCATCAGGAATACCAGACACGATTGCAAATGCCGCTTCACGCGCCTCGCCCAGCTGTCGCCCGAGCGACGACACATCTCTCAGGTCTTCAAAAAAACCCTCCCACAGAAGATGCGCAGTATCCTCAAACGCCATGGATGCAGAAAGTAACTCAACCGGCCATCCGCGAATGACCAGACGCCCGTTCTGTCCGTCCACATCAGACAGAACCGTCTCTGCAGCGACAATATTCTCAAGTCCGGAATCCATAAGTGTCTCCCTGATTTCCTGAGATCAAATTCGCCCTGGCCCTGTTCAGCGTCAATCTTGATCAATATAATCAACATATGTTGTGGATCGGACGCGAAGAGGCCCTCGGCGCGCTGGGCGTAAAACCCCAGACCCTCTACGCCTATGTCAGCCGCGGACTGATCGCGGCCCGGCCGGACACCGATGATCCCCGGTCGAGTCTCTATTCCTCCTCCGATATTGCCACTCTGGTGAAACGGCGGCGCAGCGGCCGGGGCCGCGAAGCCATTGCGCAGGGCGCCATTTCCTGGGGCGAACCGGTCATGGAAACGGCGATCACTACGGTGCGCAACGGCCGTCTGATCTATCGCGGCAAGGACGCTGTGCGCCTCTCGGCAGACGCAACTCTGGAGGAGGCAGCTGCCCTCCTCTGGAATGCCGGGGCATTGCCCCCAGCCCGCGCCGCTGAATTGCCCTCCGGCGGACCGACCGGCAAGGCGCGCGCGCTCGCATTTCTCGCGGCCCGCGCGGCTCAAGACACACCGAGCTTCGCCAGACACCCCACCTCTCTGGCCAGAGAGGGCAGCGAACTGCTCGCCGGCTTCTGCACGGCCGTTACCGGTACGACCGGACGCGGCTTCTTCCATCAGCGCCTTGCCCGTCATTGGGGCCTTTCTCCGGGCGGGACCGATCTCGTCCGGCGCGCACTGGTGCTGGTGGCAGACCATGAGCTGAACCCGTCCACTTTTGCCGCGCGGGTGGCCGCGTCGACTGGCGCCCCATTAGCGGCTTGCGCCCTGGCAGGATGCGCGACATTGACCGGCCCGCTGCATGGTGAAGCGTCGCAACGCGCTCTGATCTATCTCAAGCGCGCGCTTGAGGACGGCCCGGAAACGGCGCTTGCCGGCCTGGCAGACAGCGGTGAACCAATTCCTGCGACAGGACATACCCTTTACCCCGAAGGCGACCCCCGTGCGGGCGCCCTGCTTCGCTGGATGAAACCGGGCGGGGATTTGAAGCGCGCCATTCGCGCCGCAGAGAACCATACCGGCGCCCGCGCCAATATCGACATGGCGCTGGCCGCGCTTAGCGTTCAGCTTGAGCTACCGGAGGACGCGCCGTTCCTTATCTTTGCGAGCGGGCGTATGGCAGGCTGGATCGCCCACGCCATAGAACAAGTCTCCAGCGGCAAGACCATCCGCCCACGGGCAAATTATATGGAGGACTAAATCAGACCCGCTCTTTGATCGCGGCAACGGCGGCTTCCGCCGTGATGCCGAAATGCTGGTAGAGTTTCTGATAGGGCGCGCTGGCGCCGAAGCTGTCCATGCCGACGAAACCGCCATCGGCGCCGATCCAGCGATCCCAGCCGAAGCGGACTCCGGCTTCAATCGCGACCTTGGGCAGTTCCTTGCCGAGCGTCTCGGCGCGGTAGGCTGCGTCCTGCTGGCCAAACAATTCCATCGACGGCATCGAGACGACGCGCACGGCGATCCCCTCTTCCGCCAGCATGGCCTGAGCCTTCAGGGCAATCTCGACTTCCGAGCCGGTCGCGATGAGCACACCGCGCTCCTTGCCCTTGCCGGCGGGCGAAAGAACATAACCGCCCTTGGCCGAGAGGTTTTCATCCGTATGCGTCTTGCGGGCGGGCGCCACATTCTGGCGGGTCAGAGCCATCGTGGCGGGGCCATCATTGCGGTGCAGAGCCAGTTCCCAGCACTCTGCGGTCTCGACGCCATCTGCCGGGCGGAACACCACCATGTTCGGCATCGCGCGCAGCGAAGCGACATGCTCCACCGGCTGGTGCGTCGGGCCGTCTTCGCCCAGGCCAATCGAGTCGTGCGTCATCACATGGATGACCTGCGTACCCATCAACGCGCCAAGCCGGATCGCCGCGCGGCTGTAATCGGCAAACACCAGGAACGTGCCCGAATACGGAATGATGCCGCCATGCAGCGCCATACCGTTCATCGCCGCCGCCATCGCATGCTCACGCACGCCGTAATGGATGTAGCGGCCACTCCAGCTCTTGGGTGTCATCGGCGCGGTGTGGCTGGTCTTGGTGTTGTTCGATCCCGAAAGGTCTGCCGAACCGCCGACCATCTCCGGCACAAGACCGGTAATGACTTCCAGCGCTTCCCCGCTCCAGACGCGCGTCGCCTTGGAGGCGCCGCCTTCGGCCACAGCCTTCTTGTGCTTGATAATCGCCTTGCCGAGATTCTTCGGCAGACGGCCAGCGATCGCGGCGTTGAATTCGCCCTTGTGCGGGCTTGCTGCGAGGCGCTTCTTCCAGGCGGCATGCTCGGCAACCGATCGCTCACCAGCTTTCGCCCAGGCTTTTTCGATCGCTTCTGGTACTTCAAACGGTGCATGCGGCCAGTTCAGAGACTTGCGAATACCGTCGATTTCTTCGGCGCCATAAGGGCCGCCATGGGCCTTGCCGGTGCCGGCAAGCTTGGGCGCACCGAAACCGATGATGGTCTTCACGGCCAGGAAAACCGGCTTCTTCTGCTTGGTCGCCCACTTAAGCGCGGCTTCGACGTCTTTCTCGTCATGGCCATCCACGCGGCGGCTGATCCAGCCAGAGGCTTCAAAGCGCGCGCACTGATCGGTCGAATCGGAAAGGTCGGTAGAACCATCAATGGTGACGGCGTTATCGTCGAACAGCACGATGAGCTTGTTCAGCTTCATATGCCCGGCCAGCGTGATCGCTTCCTGGCTGAGCCCTTCCATGAGGCAGCCATCCCCGGCAACAACCCAGGTCCGGTGATCTACCAGATCATTGCCAAACCGGGCATTGAGATGGCGCTCGGCAATTGCCATGCCGACGGCGGTGGCGATGCCCTGCCCCAGCGGGCCGGTGGTCGTCTCAACGCCGGTGGTCACGAAATTCTCCGGATGGCCCGGCGTGCTGGCGCCCATCTGGCGGAAATTACGGATGTCGTCGCGGCTGACCGAGGCATAACCTGTCAGGTGCAGCAGCGAATAGATCAGCATCGATCCATGACCTGCCGATAGCACAAACCGGTCACGGTCCGCCCAGTTGGGGTCTTTCGGATCAAACTTCAGGAATTTTCGGAAAAGGACAGTCGCGGCGTCGGCCATGCCCAGAGGCAAGCCGACATGGCCGGATTTGGCCGCTTCGACGGCGTCCATGGACAGAGCCCGCACGGCATTTGCCATGTCGCGATTGGTGACAGCCATTCTGCTGATCTCCCGGAGTTTTTGCGTTCGAGGCTGCTAGGCCAGACTTGCTGGCCTCCGTCAAGGCGCTTGGCGGCGCAAACCAATGCAGATACTTGATAATCTGATGAATGAGATGGACTCCGCAGCCACGCGCCTGGACGCGGCCCTGAAGCGCCTGGAAGGGGCGCTTGAGGCCCATTTGACCCGAGCGGGAGACCCGGCCGCTCTGAGAGCCGAGATCACCGCCCTCGTTGAAGATCGCTCCCGGCTGGCAGAAGAACTCGATGATGCGCTGGCGCGCGAACAGGAGCTGCAAGCCCTCGCCGATGAGGCAAGCGACGCGTTGGGCGCGGCCATTCAGGAAGTGCGCGCCGCGCTGAGCCCCGAGGAAGAGGAGCCCGGCGATGGCCAAGGCTGACATCCGCATCCGGGGGCGCATCTATTCCATCGCCTGCACACCCGGTCAGGAAATGCGGGTCCAGCGCCTTGGAGAACAGCTCGATGTGCGGCTTGCCAGTATCTCTTCGGCCGTCGGCGACATTGGCGATGACCGGTTGTTACTGATCGCAGCCCTTGCGCTGCTGGATGAACTCGATGCCGCCCGTCAGACCGCCCCCGCGTCCAGCGCAGACCAGCGCGCCGCCGCGCTTGTCACCGCAATGGCCGCCAAGGTGGAGGCCCTGGCCGCCCGGCTGGAAAGTGGCGGAAACGCATGACACGCGCCGTCAGCGCAATCCTTGGCGGTATCAGGGATGTTGCCTCCGGACGGCTCACCCTGTTTGCCATACTCAACCTGATCCTGGCCCTGGCGCTCACCGGTGGCAGCGCCCTGGCGGTCATCCGGTATGGCGTGCCGCTTATTCCTGAAGGCGATGGCTGGCTCAGCTATCTGTCCACAGCCGGGGAAATCGCCGCCAGCCTGATACTGATTGTGCTGGCTTTGGCCCTCTCGCCTGCCGCGTCCATATTTGTCGGAGGGTTCCTGTTCGATTTTGCTGCCGAGCGGGTCGAAAAAGCGATCGGGGCGCCCAAGGCTCGCGCCGTCCCGCTGACAGAAGGCGTCATCAACGGGCTGAAGATCGCGCTGCCCGCCCTACTTCTGAATCTTCTGGTGATCCCGCTCTATTTCGTTCCGGTGGTGAACGTCGTTGTGTTTGTCGTCCTGAATGGCGCCCTGATGGGACGGGAATATGCAACGCTGGCGGCGGCGCGCCAGATGAGCTTCAAGGAGGCTGTGCGCCTGCGCAACCGGCATGGCGCCTCTGTCTTTCTCGTTGGGCTCGCCTGCTCGGTCATCCCGTTCTTCGCGCCGCTCGTGGGCGCCGGCGCCATGGTCCGGCTGGTTCAGAAACTGCCGCGACCCGATGCAGCAGGGCGCAGCGCCCCCGAGCGCACTACTATCAAGGCCGACAAGCACTGAAAGGCGACACGCCATGCAACAACTCCTGACTATCGGCTTCTATGTCGCGCTGGCGGCTGTCGCGGTGGTTCTGATCATCGGCATTGCCAATCTGGCGCGCCGCGACGGCAACCAGGTAAGCCGCTCCAACAAGCTGATGCGGATGCGCGTCATCTTCCAGGCAATTGCCATTGCCTTCCTGGTGCTCATCGGGATCGCGTCCGGCGCGATCAATTTCGGCAGCTGACAGGAAGGATACCCGGCCCATGGTCCGCATCGACAAGATCTACACCCGCACGGGCGACAAAGGACAGACCCGCCTTTCGACCGGCGAGCAGGTGCCCAAATGGCACCCCCGCGTCGCCGCTTATGGCACGGTAGATGAACTCAACGCCGCCGTCGGTGTTGCCGCCCTGGAAGCCGGCAGCGACATGCTTGCCCGGATCCGCCGCATCCAGAATGACCTCTTCGATCTTGGCGCAGACCTTGCCACACCCGATCGCGGCCGCGTTCTGGAATGGACCCCGCTGCGCATCATCGCCACGCAGGTCACCCGGCTTGAAGAAGAGATCGACGCAATGAACGCGGCCATCGCTCCGCTCGACAGTTTCATTCTGCCCGGCGGCTCAAGACTTGCGGCGCAGCTACACGTCGCCCGCACCCTTTGCCGCCGCGCGGAACGCTACATGGCCGAGCTTGCAAGCTTGGAGAACGAGCCGGTAAACGCCGAGGCGTTGGCGTTCATCAACCGCCTGTCGGACTGGCTGTTCGTGGCCGGGCGTGCGGCAAACAATGACGGCGCAGATGACGTAAAATGGGTGCCCGGCGCAAACCGCTGATATTCAGCGGCGCTGCGCATCCCGCACGTCCGCCATCAAAGCAAAGAGCTCGATGACCGGCGTGACCTTTCCGTCACCGCGATACTCCCGGTAAAGACTGTCGACATTCACGGCAATGCGCTCTGCGTCGCCCCAGCTGGCATAGTCGCCAAGTGCAATATCCAGCGCCGCCTCGCGCACGCCAAGCCCGGCATCGAAGCGTTTGCGGGCCTCCCCGTCAACAAAGGCAAGATAGTCCGCCACCCGGCGCACACCCGCCTTGTCCGTGACCGGACCATGACCCGGCACGATAACATCGACATCCATGGCGATGATCTGCTCACACGCCCTGATCCAGTTCGCCACTGGTCCCGCCCACATCAGCGGCGTGCCATCGATAAACAGAATGTCACCGGTGAAAATAGCCTTGTCGCCCGGCACATGCACCAGAACATCTCCGCCCGTATGCGCCGGGCCGACTTCGATCAGACGCACGGCCTTGTCACCCACCTTCAGGTCCAGCGTCCCTGAAAATGTCTGCGTCGGCGCCCGCTCATCGACATTCTCGAAATCGAAAGGCGCGAAAATGTCCGCGAAATAACTGCCGGCCGGCCCCAGTTGCGCGCCCATCTTCTTGAATTGGGCCAGCATCGCCGGGGGCACTTCGGCCATTTCGCGTGCGCTCGCTTCGGACGCAATGATCTCCGCCTGCGGACAACAACCATTGCCGTGGCAATGATCACCATTGGCATGCGTATTCACGATGGCGCCAATCTTGCCCGCCCCGATACCCGTCGCATCGGCCATCGCGCCGAGCATCTCCCGCGTCAGCGCCATGTCGAACAGCGTATCGACGAGAAGGGACGCTTCCCCATCGCGGATCAGCCCGGCATTCGACCAGCCCCAGCCGCCATCGGGCTGCAGCCAGGCATACAGCCCATTGCCAATATCCTTGAGACCCTTGGTATACTCCCAGCGCGCGGCCATCTTTCTTCCTCCCGGTCAACTTTTGCCGGAATGAGACCACGGCGCCACCCGCCCCGCAAGCGCCGGCTCAGAACCGCTCCAGCAGACGCCGCAGGTATTCGCGCTCTTCCTCGTCTTCGGCCTCGCCGTAACGGCGGCGGAGTTCGTCGAGAATATCCTTTGCCCGTTGGCGTTCGGACTCTGACGGAATTTCGATCCCCTGCCCGTCATTGCCCGCGCCTGTCAGCGGCCGGCCGAGCGGATCATTTGAGTTTTGTCCCTGCTCGCCCAGCCGGTTGGCCCGCATCTGGTCAATCTGGTTGGCCATCTCACGGGAAAGCTCCGAGAGCATCTGCGTGGCCCGCTCCTGATCGATCACCGCGCGCCCCTCATTGCCGCCCTCAAGGGCACGCTCTGCCCGGCGCTGCGCATCGAGAATGCCGCGCAGGGTATCTTCGTCCACCCCGTCGCCGGGGGTGCCGCCGCCTTCTTCACCCTGCCCCCCGCTGTCGCCGCCCCGGCGGGCCAGTTCTTCGACGAGACGGCCAAGCTCGGCCTGCCGCTCAGCCAGCGTTCCGCCCCGACCCTCTCCCGGCTCGCCCTCGCCTTCCTGCGCGCCGCCGCCGTCTTCTCCGGGCTCCTGGCCTTCGCCCGTGCCCTGGCCTTCCATGTCGCCGCCTTCGCCTTGCTCTGAGCCTTCGCCGGGTTGCTCACCCATCTGACCGGGCTGTTCGCCGCGCTGCTGCGCAAGGGTATCATCATTGAGCTGGCGCTGTTCACGGAGGATTTCGGAGAGCCGGCGCATGGCGTCGGTCAGCTCTTGCTCTTCAGGCGGAAGGTCTCCTTCCTCGCCTTCGGCCTGTTCACCCGGAAGGCCATCGCCCTGGCCTTCGCCGCGCTGGAATTCGAGATTCTCCAGCATGTTGGTAATGTCCGAGAGAAGCTGGCGGGCCTGCTCCTCCGCCCCGGTCTCGGTGAGATCCTGCAGGGCATTCAACATGTCCTCAAAATCCTGACCGCCCAGCGAGTCGCCCCCCGCCTGCGCCTGGCCATCTTCCTGCTGCGCTGGCCCGTCGAGCCCGCCGGCCATCGCCTCGGCCATCTTCGCCGCAAGGTATTCATTTGCCGCGTCGCGGAACGCTTCCATCAGCCTGCGGATTTCCTCTTCCGAGGCGCCATCCCTCAGCGCGCGCTCCAGCGCGGCCCGCGCGGCCTCAAGCCTTGCCCGCGCATCGGCCACGCTGCCATGTTCCAGCTTCAGCGCAATCGACCAGAGCAACGGCTCGACCGCATCAGCCTCCTGCTTGGTCCCGGCCGATTGCAATGTGCCAAGCGCCATGCGCAGACCCATGAAGGCGCCAAGATCATTGATGAACATCTCGCCGCGATACGTCACAGCGTCGAGCATCAGGGCGGCCTGGCGCACACCGTCCGGCGCCGCATCAAGCCGCCCGGTTGCGGCCGTGTTTATGGCGCCGTCGGAAATTGCCTGCTCATTCTTCGGCACCTCGGCATAAGGGCGCGGTTCGCGCAGAACGGTCACGCGCGCCTCCTGCGCAGCCCGTGCCAGCGGGTCGAGAAACAGCTTTTCCGGCAGAATGAACGGCACCGGCTCGCTGAACCCCTCCTGCCCGGCCCCATCCCGCGCGACCAGCCGGAGATCGACCGGCAATCCCACCCACCGGTGGCGGGTCAGATCCAGCTGCGCCGTCGCCGCCAGCTCCTTTGCCCCTGGCGCGCCGGGCATCGGCACCGGCACACGATCCTCTGCATCGGGCGCTGCCGGATGCGGAACCCGCAGGCGAATGGCCAGTTCGACCGCGGTCACGCCATAATCATCGCCCGCCTTCCACTTGAAGGTCACCTGATCGCGCTGGCCGGGTTCTGGCAGCGTGTCGAATGCAATGAGCGGCACCTCATCGGGCAGAATGGTGAAATTCCACCGCGCCCGCTCGCCCCACCAGTTCACGGTCAGGCGCGTATCTTCCTCAATCCGGGCGCGCGCCTCATAGGCGCCTTCAGGGGTCCTGGAAAACCGCTCGGCCTTGCGCCGGTCCCCGCGCAGGATCAGCTTGGGCGCAGAGGGCGCCTGCGTGCGCAGCGTGATTTCCGAGCCAACCGGAACCCGCACGTTCTTCATATCCGCTTGCAGGAAGATTGGCGCCCGGCCGGTATGCTCTGGCGGGGTCACCCAGGCCTCAACGATCATTTTGTCCGCGCCGACAAGCGCCCCCAGATCGGGGCTCAGCGCCCGGCCGATCCGCCCCGGCCCGGCGGCGCCGGCTACCAGCGCCAGTGCCACCACACCCACCGGCACAATGTAGCGCAGGCGATAGGGATCAAGCGCCGCCCATTCCGACTTCAGGCGTGGCAGACGGAGATTCCCGATTTCGGAGATCAACCGTTCCCGGTGCGCCCGCCAGAGGCTCGCCGGCCCAGCTGCAGGATCGGCCGGCCTGTCGGTCAGCGACGTAACCGGCCGCAATTCAGACTGCCGGTCCAGCGCACGCACGACGTCCGCCTCGCTGGGGCTGCGATACCGGCGCCAGGAGAGCCATGACAGCCCCAATGCGGTGATCATCAGCGCCGGAAGGATCGCGGCGGCCAGGAAACTGCTCAGCCGGTCAAAGCCCCCGGCGAGCGCAACAGCCAGAAACAAGGCAATAAACACAAATGCCGGCCACCAGGCGCGGCCGAGCGCCAGAAGCGTCAGCCGGCGGCGCGTGGCCGCAAGCTTCTTCCCCAGCGTGTTCAGGCCTTCGCCGTGATCCAATCGGGCACCTCTTCCAGCATCGTCATTTCTTCAAAGTCCGGCCGGCGGCGCACAATACTGTAGCGATCACCGCTGACGAGGACTTCGGGAACCAATGGACGGGCATTGTAGGCCGATGAGAGCACAGCGCCATAGGCGCCTGCAGACATGAAGGCGAGGCGGTCACCGGGCGTCACCTTGGGCAGGGTGCGCGCTGTGGCAAACTTGTCGGTCGACTCGCAGATCGGCCCAACAACATCATAAACTTTCTCAGCCGCGTCCTGTGCAGGTTCATCCAGGGGCCGGATGTCGTGATGGGCGCCATAAAGCGCCGGGCGGATGAGGTCATTCATGCCCGCATCAATGATCAGAAACGTGCGGTCGGGCGCTTCTTTTTCATACAGTGCCGTCGTCAGCAACACGCCCGCATTGCCCGCGATCACGCGGCCGGGCTCCAGAATAACCTCAAACCCATGGCCAGCGGTGACCTCGGCAATCATCGCGGCATAGGCAGACGGGGGCGCCGGGGCATCAGTCTCGCGATAGGGAATGCCAAGGCCCCCGCCCACATCAATCCGGCGAATATCATGCCCCTGCCCTCTCAGGCGAAGCGCAAGAGCCACCACTTTCTCGAAGGCCGCGCGCATCGGCCCGAGTTCGCCGATCTGGCTGCCGATGTGCACGTCGACGCCGACGACCTGAATGCCCGGAAGCTTGCCTGCTTCGGCATACAGCGCCTCCGCCTCGCCCCAGGGCACACCAAACTTGTCACCCGATTTGCCGGTGGAGATGTTGGGATGACCGCCGGCCGCCACATCGGGGTTCACCCGAAGCGCAATCGGCGCCTTAAGGCCAAGTCCACTGGCCACCCTCGACAGGAGCCGCAGCTCGCCGGCGCTCTCGACGTTGAACTGGTGAATTCCGGCCTCAAGCGCCAGCTTCATTTCAGCCGCCGTCTTGCCAACGCCGGAAAACACGATGCGCGCGGCCGGAATACCCGCCTTCATCGCCCGCTGCATTTCTCCGCCGCTGACGACATCCGCGCCGCAGCCTTCAGCCGCCAGCGTCGCCAGCACGGCCAGGTTTCCGTTCGCCTTCACCGAATAGGCAATCAGCACCTTCTGGCTGCTGAACGCCTCGGCGATAACCCGCGCGTGACGCTCCAGCGTCGCGGTCGAATAGACGTATACCGGCGTGCCAACCTCGTCCGCCACGCGGCCAAGATCGACGCCCTCACACTGGAGGCGGCCTCCGGCATAATTGAAATGATGCATGTAGACTCCAGGTCAGGAGAGGTCGCCGAGACCGCCTTCATCGACATCCCCGGTGGGCTTGTTCTCGGGAACTTCTCCGCCCCATTCGTTCACGCGCGGCTCATCGGCCGCGGGCGGGGCGGGCAACTCAACCGGCGGAGGTTCGGCAACCGGCTCAGGCTCTGGCGCTTCCGGGGCGGTTTGGCAGGCCATCAGAAGTCCGCCAGAAAGTACCGAAGCGATAAAAAAGCGCGCTTTCATCAGAACCCTCCCGGACCGCCAAGCAGTTCGTCGTCTTCTTCCTCGGTCTCATTCTGCGGGCGATCCGGCAATTGCGGCAGGTCGCGCGCTTCGCCATCAGGCAGATCCGCAGGGTCAACATCGCCCGAGGGATTGCCAATCAGGGGACCGGGGCGCTGCAGCGGACCTTGCAGGCCGCAGGCAGACAGTGTGGTGGTGAAAAGAATAACCGCCGCAAGGGCGAGGGTGCGTTTCATGGGACTACTCCACTCGAAGTCTCTGTTTCCACTGTGCCACCTGTTCGGCCACGCGAACAGGGCTCGTGGCGCCATATGAGGTACGCGATGCAGCTGACGCTTCAACGCTGAGCACGCCATATACCTCCTGTGTGATGGCGCTGTGCACGGCCTGCATCTCCTTCAGGGGCAGATCAGCCAGATCAACCCCCTTGGCCTCGGCCCGCGCAACAATGCGGCCCGTAACATGGTGGGCATCCCGGAACGGCATTCCCAGTTCCCGAACCAGCCAGTCCGCCAGGTCCGTCGCCGTAGAGAACCCTTTGGCCGCGGCTGCCCGCATGGCGTCGGGCTTGAAGCTGATGGTTTCGATCATGCCGGTCATTGCCCGGACACACAGATTAAACGTGTCGAAGGCGTCAAAAGTGAGGCGTTTGTCGTCCTGCAGATCCTTCGCATAGGCCAGCGGCAGCGCCTTGATGGCCCCCTGCAATGCCGAGAAATGCCCCGTGATCAGTGATGCCTTCGCCCGGATCAGCTCAGCCGCATCCGGATTGCGTTTCTGAGGCATGATCGAAGACCCCGTCGACCATTGATCGCTCAGCCGCGCAAAGCCGAATTGCGGGCTCGTCCACAGCACGATCTCTTCAGCCAGACGCGAAAGGTGCGTGGCGGCAATCGAAAGGCTGGAGAGCGCTTCCAGCGCGAAATCCCGCGCAGAAACCGCGTCCAGCGAGTTTGCCATCGGCCGGGCAAAGCCGAGCGCTTCAGCCGTCATGTCGCGGTCGATCGGAAAGCCAGTGCCGGCCAGCGCGGCAGCGCCCAGCGGACACTCATTCAGCCGCACCGCGCAATCGAGCAGGCGGGAGCGGTCGCGTTCCAGCATCTCGACATAGGCCAGCAAGTGATGCCCGAGCGTCACCGGCTGCGCGGTCTGCAAATGGGTAAAGCCCGGCATCACGGTGGACGTATTCTCGTCAGCCCGGCGCACCAGCATTGCCTGAAGGCCCGCCACCAGTTGGCCGGTCTCGTCCAAGGCCCGCCGCGTCCAGAGACGGAAGTCTGTGATCACCTGATCATTGCGCGACCGCGCCGTATGCAGGCGCCCGGCCGGCTCGCCGATCAGCTCCTTGAGGCGGGCTTCGACATTCATGTGAATGTCTTCCAGCTCTCGGCGGAAAGGGAATGTCCCTGCCCGCATCTCCTCGATCACGGCGTCGAGGCCACCCTGGATCGCCTCATTATCGGCGACGCTCAGAATGCCCATTTCGGCCAGCATGTCGGCATGGGCGCGGCTACCGGCAACATCTTCTTCCGCCATCCGCCGGTCAATATCCAGCGAGGCATTGATCTCTTCCATGATGGCTGAAGGTGTCGCGGCAAAACGCCCGCCCCACATCATCTGGCCTTTGTCATCTGCCATTGCCATATCCTCTTATTCGTAACCGACGTCAGTGAAGGGCCGTCCCATGACCCGCTACGCCTATCTCGGCCTCTTCTTGATCGGCCTTGGTGCGATTGTCTATGTGCTGATGAGCGCTGCGACAGGAAAGCCCGCCGGTAATCCGCTTGAAGCCTTCGCCACAGGCCAGATGGAAAAGCTGGATTTCGGCAGCGCCGGCCAGCCAATCCCCGCCGGCACATTCACAGATACAGACAACACGTCCCAGACGCTTGAGGTCTTCAAGGGCAAGACGATCCTCGTCAACTACTGGGCCACCTGGTGCCCGCCCTGCGAGAAGGAAATGCCCTCTCTCGGCGCCCTGCAGACCGCGCGCAGCGGCGATACGTTCGAAGTCGTCGCCCTAAGCGTCGATACGGTTGAAGATGTGGACTATGCCAAACGCCGCCTGACCGAACTGGGCGCCTCCAATATTCCCTTCCGCCATGCCCCCATGGATGCCGGGGACATCATCTACGGCGCCGGCGTGCGCGGCTTCCCCACAACGATCATTTACGGTCCCGATGGTCTGGAGATCGCGCGCCTGGCAGGTGAAGCGGACTGGGCGTCAGCCGAAGCCGTGCAGTTCATCGACGCGGCTATCAAGGCCGCACGCTAGGGCAGCGCCTGCAGCGCGGCCTTGATGCGCCCAAACTGCTCCACCATCCGCACTTCTGGTGCCGGTGTCCGGTCTGGCAACGGGCCACCGGCAGGCCACATCAGTACCAGAATGTCCAGTTCCAGGCGAAGCTCTCCATATACCATTTCATCAAGCGGTGAGATTAGATCCCGGCCCGTCACGGCATAACCATAAGCAGACTGGTAGGCCTGGGCATCAACGATGTCGCCGAATTTGACACCGGTCTGATAAGCATCCGCCGAAAGCTGCATCAGAAACGCGGTAACGTCTTCGGGCGCCGCCCCGGAGGCGGCAAGCACTGCCTTGAGGTTTGATTCAGCATCGGCAAAAAGTGGCGCAACCTCCTCTTCCGGCCGGCCAAGCTCAAGCGCCACAACGAGGGCTTCCACGCGTGCCGGTTCAAATCCCAGCGCCTCCAGGGCGCCGTCGTCTGCCGCGCTCAGTCTTTGCGTTGTCCCTGCAATCTGCGCGCGCGCCGCGTCCACTTCACCAGCCCGGAACAACATATCGGCCGCAACGATCCGTCCAGCCAGAAAGGCGGCTCGGTCGGCCACGGCCCAGCTTCGAAACTGCTCTGCTTTGAGTGTCTCACGGGTCTCAGGCTTGGCGGCTAGCGGGCCAGGCCTGCCGGTATCCGGCCGGCCGGGTTGGCCGTCACACGCTACCGCAGTTACCAGCAGCCCTGCGCCGGCAGCCAGCTTCAGAATACCTCGAATCATGTGCGCCTCATCACCGCTCTCCGGCGTAAAGGCTAGCCGCAAGCCCCTGCTTTACAAGTGCCCGTGAAAGCGCTCACAGCGGCGTGGTGCCAGCTTCGCCCGACGCCAGAGGGCCACACCAGTCAGGCTTCGCTTCGCCCCCGTCATAATCCCAGGCGCGGTGGGTCCCCCCCGCCACAAGAAGGCGGCCCAGATCATCATCTTCCATCGCCAGGGTCACAACATTGCGGCCATACCGGTCGCGCCCGACAATCTTGCGAACGGTCACTTCCCTGCCCCGCGTCAGCTCAACGGCCACCGCTTTGGCATCGTAGCCCAATTCCCGCTCGGCTTCGCATTTCGCCCCGCCCCGCTGCTTCAGCGAACCGGTCTCGGGTGCATCGATCCCATGCAGACGAAATTTCGTTCCATCGGACAACCGCCCGGAATCGCCATCCGACCAATAGACGGTGCCGCCGAGTTCTGTGGCAGCCTGCGCGTTCTCCGATGCGAACCTCGCCCCGAACAGCGCCATCAGGACGAACACAACGAATCCAATAGCAGGCACGATGCGTGCGCGGACAAACATAGCTCAGCCTCCGGAGTATCCGAAAGCAGCCTGCCGAAACTGTGTTAATCAGGCGTTTAGAACCCTGTCGCGAATGCAAGGATTCCTAATTTTTATGGTAAAACCGGTAACCAGGATTACCGGCTGGGGATCGGCACATCGCCGGAATAGTCATAGAAGCCCTTGCCGGTCTTCTTGCCGAGCCAGCCAGCCTCCACGAACTTCACCAGCAGCGGGCACGGGCGATATTTGGTATCGGCCAACCCGTCATGCAGCACCTGCATGATCGAGAGACAGGTATCGAGGCCGATAAAGTCTGCCAGCTGCAGCGGCCCCATCGGATGGTTTGCGCCCAGCTTCATCGCCGTGTCGATCGAATGGACCGAGCCCACGCCTTCATACAGCGTATAGACCGCCTCATTAATCATCGGCATCAGGATGCGGTTCACAATGAACGCCGGATAGTCCTCGGCATTCGTCGTCGTCTTGCCGATAGCCTTGGTATACTCGATCACTGTTTCATAGGTCTGCTGATCGGTATTCAGGCCCCGGATGACTTCAACCAGCTTCATCAGCGGCACAGGGTTCATGAAGTGCAGGCCGATGAACCGCTCCGGGCGGTCAGTGACCGATGCGAGCTTCGTGATCGAGATCGAGGAGGTATTGGTCGCCAGCAGGGCGTGGGGCTGGATCACATCACATACGCTGCGGAAGATCTGCTCCTTCACGTCGCGCTTCTCGGTGGCTGCCTCGATGATCATGTCAGAGGCTTCATGCGCCTTCACCGACGTCGACGGCTTGATGCGCTTCAGCGCGACCTGCATCTCGTCCAGATTGATCATCTCGCGCGCCACCTGGCGGCTCATATTGCGCTCGATCGAGTCCATGCCCGCCTTGAGCGCCGCTTCAGACACATCGCTGAGGATTACATCATAGCCTGCCAGCGCGCTCACATGCGCAATGCCGTTGCCCATCTGGCCGGCACCAATGACGCCGACGGTCTTGATCGCTGTCATGCCCATCACTTCCCTGATTTCCAATGCTGGGGGTTGGATATACCTCATTGTGCACTGCGTCAAAGTCCGGCTGGCAGGTGCGGGGCAGCCCCAAAGAAAAAGCCCGGCACCCCAAGGGCACCGGGCTTTTTTGTTCGTTACCGTGGCTCCGGATCAGAGCGCTTTGGTCAGTTCCGGAACGATGTTGAAGAGATCGCCGACCAGGCCGTAATCGGCCACCTGGAAGATCGGGGCTTCTTCGTCCTTGTTGATCGCTACGATGATCTTGGAATCCTTCATGCCGGCAAGGTGCTGGATGGCGCCCGAGATGCCGATGGCGATGTAGAGTTCCGGCGCAACGATCTTGCCGGTCTGGCCGACCTGATAGTCGTTCGGAGCATACCCTGCGTCCACAGCAGCGCGCGAAGCGCCCACAGCGGCGCCAAGCTTGTCGGCGAGCGGGAAGATGACTTCCTGGAACTTCTCAGACGAGCCGAGCGCGCGGCCACCCGAGACGACGCGCTTGGCGCCGGCGAGTTCGGGACGATCCGACTTCACCATCTCTTCCGACACAAACTCCGATTTGAACGGACCGGCAGGCGCCGCCACGTCTTCCACCGAAGCCGAGCCACCCATCTCTGCGGCGCCGAAAGCCGTACCGCGAACGGTGATGACTTTCTTGGCATCAGACGATTTGACGGTCTGGATGGCGTTACCGGCATAGATCGGACGCACAAAGGTCGACGCGTCTTCAATACCGATGATTTCAGAGATCTGCATCACGTCGAGCTTGGCCGCGATGCGCGGGGCAACGTTCTTGCCCGTGGTGGTGGCGGCAAAGAACACCGCGTCATAGCCTGACATAAGCGGCACAACGAGCGCTTCCATGGCTTCGGCAGTCTGCTTGCGCAGGCTCTCGCCTTCGGCTTTCAGCACTTTACGAACGCCGGTGATCTTGGCCGCTTCAGGCGCAACCGTACCGGCATTCTCACCGGCGACCAGCACGTCCACATCGCCGCCAAACTTGATTGCTGCGGTGACGACCTTGTGGGTCGCATCCGACAGGGCGCCGTGATGATGTTCTGCAATTACGAGGACGGCCATTAAACAGCTCCCGCAGTCTTGAGTTTCGAAACCAGCGTCGCGACGTCTTCAACCTTGATACCGGCGCTGCGTGTCGGCGGCTCGGTGACCTTCACAACCGTGAGGCGCGGCGAAATGTCAACACCGTAAGCGTCAGGCGCTTTCTCGTCGATCGGCTTCTTCTTCGCCTTCATGATGTTGGGCAGCGAAGCGTAGCGCGGCTCGTTGAGGCGCAGGTCAACAGTGACAACCGCCGGCAGGGCAAGTTTCACAGTCTGCAGACCGCCATCGACTTCGCGGGTCACCTTCAGCGCGTCGCCGTCTTTCTCGACCTTGAACGCGAAGGTGCCCTGCGGCCAATCCAGCAGCGCGGCCAGCATCTGGCCGGTCTGGTTGGAATCGTCGTCAATCGCCTGCTTGCCGACCAGAACCAGGTCAGGCTTTTCTTCTTCGGCGACCTTGGCGAGCAGCTTGGCAACCGCCAGCGGCTCAACCGTCGCGTCAGTCTTGATCAGGATGCCGCGATCGGCACCCATGGCGAGGGCGGTGCGGATCGTTTCCTGCGCCTGTTGCGGCCCGATGGAGACAACCACGATCTCGGTGGCAACGCCTGCTTCTTTCAGGCGAACGGCCTCCTCGACGGAGATTTCGTCGAAGGGGTTCATGGACATCTTGACGTTGGCGAGATCGACGCCGGTCTGGTCCGGCTTGACGCGGACCTTCACGTTATAATCGATGACGCGCTTGACGGGCACGAGGACCTTCATGCGGGCGCTCCCAGGTTGGCTACGGTTTTTGGCACTTTAAAGTGCGCTGTCCCTACATATAGGGCGCCCCGCGCGCAAGGCTTGACGCTTACGTGAGGGTCAAATTGGCGCGGTTTATGCGCCCTCCCCTACTCCGGCGCTTCTCCGTTCATGGCCAACACTTCACCTGCCAGGTAGAGCGAGCCGCAGATCAGTAACCGGTCCGGGCGGCTGGCAGCGGCGGCCCGCATGGCGTCCTGAAAGCTAGTACAGGCCGTCACACGCAGGCCAGCCCGCGAGGCCGCCTGCGCAAGTTCAGCGGGCGGCATGGCCTGATGGCCCGGCGCATTTGGGCAGGTGAACACCTCGACGCCCAGCGGCGCAAACGGCACGAAAAACCCCGCCGAATCCTTGCTCGCCAGCATCGCCGAGACCAGCGCCGTCTTCCCGCCGAGCCCATCGAGATGCAGCGCAATTGCCCGCGCCGCATGGGGATTGTGTCCGCCATCGAGCCAGACCGGCAATCCGCCCGCCAGCGCCGTCACCGGCCCGTCCTTCAGCCGCTGCATCCGCGCCGGCCACACAGCCTCACGCGCGCCCTTGAAGATCGCCGCCTGATCAATCCGCACAGACTGCCCGAACAGCTGCATTGCCATCGCCGCCAGCGCGGCATTGGCCCGCTGATGGCGCCCACTCAGCGCAACCTCCTCAGGCATTGCCTCGATGAAATGCGGTTTCAGCCGGTAAAGTGGCGCGCCCACTTCTGCCGCCCGCGCTGTAATCACGGCGTCGGCCACATCCTGCTGGATAGATGTCAGCGCCGGGCGCCCGGCCTTGATGATGCCCGCCTTCTCCGCCGCGATCCCGGCAAGATCAGTCCCAAGAAATTGCGCATGATCGTAGTCCACCGGCGTAATCACCGAGAGCGCTGGCGCGCCGATCACATTCGTCGCGTCATATTTCCCGCCAAGGCCCACTTCCAGGATCAGCACATCCGCTGGCACTTCCGAGAAGGCCAGCAACGCAGCCGCTGTCGTCGCCTCGAAATGCGTGATCTGCCCGCCCCCGATGGCCTCAAACGTCCGGTCAAGCCAGCCGATCAGCGCCGCGTCTTCCACAAGCTTCCCGGCGAGCCGGATACGTTCATTGAACCGCACCAGATGCGGGCTGGTGAACACATGCACTTTCAGCCCCGCCGCTTCGGCCATCGCACGCATGAAGGCGCAGGTAGACCCCTTCCCGTTCGTGCCCGCTACATGGATTACCGGCGGCAGACGGTCCTGCGGACGGCCCAGCGCGTCGAGCGCATGCTCGATGCGCCCGAGCGAAAGCTCGATAGTATCGGGATAGAGGCCTTCAAACCGCTTCAGCGCGGCATCAACGGCCGGTGAATTGCCGCTCAATCAGGCTTGACCTTCGGCTCGGGCGGCTTGGGCGCATGCGTTTTTGGCGGCGTCAGCTGCAGCGTCGAGCGATCATCCCGCCGGCGCGACATCGGCAGCAGATGGCCCAGCACACGCGCAACCGTTGCTTTCAGTTTGCGCCGGTCAACGACAATATCCACCTGGCCTTTTTCGCGCAGGAATTCAGACCGCTGAAAGCCCTTAGGCAGGCTCTCGCGGATCGTCTGCTCAATCACGCGCGGCCCGGAAAACGCAATCATCGCGCCCGGCTCGGCAATGTGAACATCGCCCAGCATCGCATAAGAGGCCGACACCCCGCCCGAAGTCGGGTCCGTCAGCACCACCACATAGGGCAGCTTCGCGTCGGCCAGATCATTGATCGCCAGCGTGGTGCGCGGCATCTGCATCAGGCTCAGCGTGCCCTCCTGCATCCGCGCTCCGCCCGAAGCGGTGCAGACCACAAAAGCAGATTTCCGCGCCAGGGCGAGCTGCGCGGCGGTAATGAACGCCTCGCCCGCTGCCATGCCGAGCGATCCGCCCATGAATTCGAAATCCTGCACCAGCACGACCGCGGGAACCCCGCCAATCTTGCCATACGCGGCCACCATGCAGTCTTCCTGCAAAAGCGGCGCGCCGCCGTCTTCGGTTTCCTTGATGTCGCGATTGAGGATCTTCGCCTTGGCCGCCTTCAGGCGCGCCGGATAAGGCTTGTCATCCTTGAATTTCAGCGGGTCGAGCGGCACCTGCGGCAGCGAAATCGGCTCCCAGCGCTCGTCATCAAACAGAATGCGGAACCGCATGCGGGGCGAGATGCGAAGATGCGCGCCCGCCGGCGTCACATACCAGCTCTGCTCAAGATCATTGCGATAGATCAGCTCGCCCGAAGCAGGACATTTCACCCACAGATCGTCCGGCGTGTCCTTCTTGGACATCATCGTCTTGAGGCCGGGCGGCGTTACCTTGTTGATCCAGTTCATCTGAAGATGTCTCCCGATTTCCCGGCGGTATCAGCCTTTGGACACGCCTGCGAGCGCGCGGCGCAGTTCTCCTGCAAGCTCGCCCATTGCGGGTGCCGCCGTCTCAAACTTCCCAGATTCATGCGCATCCTGCGCCTTTTCCACAAAAGCCGAACCAACCACCACCCCGTCGGCAATCTTAGCCATTTCTACGGCTTGTGCACCATTTTTTACACCAAAACCGACACAAACCGGCAAACCGGACACCTTCCGGACCATCGCCACTTTCCCAGCAATGGCTGCAGGATCAGCGCTTCCCGACCCCGTCACACCCGTCACCGCTACAAAGTAGATAAAGCCCGACGCCCCATCGGCAACCTTTGCAGCGCGCGCCTCGTCGGTCGTTGGCGTCGCCAGGCGGATCACCGAAAGACCGCGCTTGCTGTAGATCTCGCGCAGACCCGCATCTTCCTCGGGCGGAAGGTCCACGATGATCGAGCCATCAATCCCGGCGTCCGCGGCGGCCTCGGCAAAAACCTCATACCCCATGGAATGGATCGGATTGGCATAGCCCATCAGGATCAGCGGCGTCGTCTGATCATCCTTCCGGAAACGCGCAGCCAGCGCCAGCACATCGGTCAGCTTCGTGCCGTTGGCCAGCGCGCGAAGGCCCGCCCGCTGGATGGCCGGGCCATCCGCCATCGGATCGGTGAACGGCGCGCCCAGCTCGATAATGTCAGCGCCATTGTCACGCAGCGCGCACATCGCCGTATAGCTCTCTTCAAGGCTCGGATCGCCCGCCATCAGATAGGTGACAAGCGCAGCCCGGTTTTCGCCCTTCGCTTTGGCGAAGGCGGCTTCAATTCTTTCCCGGCCCATTTTCAGCTTTCCGTATTCTCGATCGCCCACGCTTCGTAGGCGGAACTTACATGTGTGAGCGGCATCGCCACGATCGCCGGCACATCATAGGGGTGAACGCGCTGGACCAGCGCATCGATCTTGCCCCAGTTTGCCTCGGGCGCCTTGAGCCAGAGAATGAACTCGAAAGACTGCTCGATCACACCCTTCCAGCGATAGGTGGACGAAACCGGCCCCTCCAGATTGGCGCAGGCCGCCAGGCGATGCTCAAGGGCCACTTCTGCAATATCTTCAGCCACGCGGCGCGAAGGGCATGTAATGCGCACAAGGATGAGATTGCTCATACATCCACTCCCAGCGCCTTGGCGACGGAGAACACATCCTTGTCCCCGCGCCCGCACATGTTGAGGATCAGCAGGCCGTCCTTGCCCAGATCCTTTGCCACCTCGCCGACCCGCGCGATCGCGTGCGAAGGCTCCAGCGCCGGAATGATGCCTTCAAGCCGCGTGCAGAGCTGGAACGCATCAAGCGCCTCCTTGTCCGTACACGACAGATATTCAGCCCTTCCCGCATCGCGCAGGAAGGCGTGCTCCGGGCCAATGCCGGGATAATCCAGGCCTGCCGAAATCGAATGCGCGTCAATGATCTGACCATCATCGGTCTGCAGCAGATATGTCCGGTTGCCATGCAGGATGCCGGGCTTGCCACCGTTCAGCGCAGCGGCATGCTCTCCGGTCTCGATGCCATGCCCGGCCGCTTCCACGCCAATCAGGCGCACGCCCTCATCCTCGATGAAAGGATGGAAGAGGCCAATCGCGTTGGAGCCGCCCCCGATGCACGCCATCACAGCGTCCGGCAGGCGCCCTTCCCGCTCGAGAATCTGCGCGCGCGCTTCCTTGCCGATGATGGACTGGAAATCACGCACCATCTCCGGATAGGGGTGCGGGCCGGCCGCCGTGCCGATGCAATAGAAGGTGTCATCCACATTCGTCACCCAGTCGCGCAGGGCTTCGTTCATCGCATCTTTCAGCGTGCCCGTGCCTGAGGAAACCGGAACAATCTGCGCGCCCAGAAGGCGCATCCGGAACACGTTGGGTTTCTGGCGCTCCACATCGGTCTCGCCCATGAACACCACGCAATCGAGGCCAAAGCGGGCACAGATCGTGGCTGTTGCCACGCCGTGCTGGCCCGCGCCGGTTTCGGCAATGATACGCTTCTTGCCCATCCGCCGCGCCAGCAGCACCTGACCCAGGCAGTTGTTGATCTTGTGCGCGCCGGTGTGATTGAGCTCATCGCGTTTGAAATAGATTTTCGCTCCGCCGAAATGCTCGGTCAGGCGCTCAGCGAAATACAGCGGCGACGGGCGGCCCACATAATGGGCCCACAAATCGTCCATCTCCGCCTTGAAAGCCGGGTCCTGCTTGGCCGCGCGATATTCACGCTCCAGATCCAGGATCAGCGGCATCAGCGTCTCGGCCACATACCGTCCGCCAAATTCACCAAACCGGCCATTTGCGTCCGGCCATTGATCCCAGGTATTGCGCAGGTCCATCACTTTTCCTCTGATTCCCGCTGCGCGATGAATCGCGCTCAGGGCTGCTCACTTGCCTTCGCAGCGCGGATGAACGCGCGGACGAGTTCCCTGTCCTTTAGCCCCCGGATACGCTCGACGCCAGAGGACACATCCACGCCGGGCGCACCCGTCGCAGCAATGGCTTCCGCCACATTCTCCGGTGTCAGACCGCCTGCCAGCAGCCAGGGCTTGGGCGCCGTCCAACCCTTGAGGATCGACCAGTCAAACGCCGCGCCATGCCCGCCGGCAATGGTGGCGCCTTCTGGCGGCTTGGCGTCCAGAAGAAGTCCGTCGATGTCCGGAAATGTCCCGATTTGTCCCAGATTGTCACGGGTTTGTACGCCGATGGCCTTCCAGATGGCGCATCCTGTCAGGCTTTTGAGCTCTGCAGCGCGGGCCGGCGTTTCCTGCCCGTGCAACTGAAGAATGGGGAACCCCAGGGCGGCAACCGCCTGCGCCTCAGCGTCAGACGGGTCAACCATCAACGCGACAGGGGTGGCCTTCCCCACTGAAAGTAAAAGGGTTTCTGCCGCCGCCAGCGTCACCTGCCGCACACTCGGCGCAAACACAAAGCCGACCCAGTCCGCCCCCTCACGGGCAGCAAACGCCACCATATCCGGATCTTTGAGCCCGCAGATCTTAACCTTCGCCATAACAGCCCGTTACGCCAGAGCCCGGCGGCCGTCCACGTGCATTTCAGCAGAATGACTGGCGGAGAGACAGGGATTCGAACCCTGGAGACGTTGCCGTCTACACACTTTCCAGGCGTGCGCCTTCGACCACTCGGCCACCTCTCCATTCCAGCCCGCGAGCAGGAAGCGAGCGAGATACCGGATGACCCGCCGCCCCGCAAGCGTGTGATTGCCATAAAACTCATCAATCCCCATATCCTGGGTCAGAGAAGGAACCCCGCCCATGCTCTTCATGAAGAAAAACCTCGACCTGCCGACCGCCGAAACCGCCCTGAAAGGCCGCAGCATTGCGATTCCGACGGCAGACACCCACTTCGTATTTGGCCGGCCGCTGAATGCGCCCCCACCCGAAGGGATTGAGACGGCGATCTTTGGCCTCGGCTGTTTTTGGGGCGCCGAGCGCATTTTCTGGAAAACGCCCGGCGTCTGGCTCACCCGCGTTGGCTATGCTGGCGGCATCACGCCCAACCCCACCTATGAAGAAGTCTGCTCCGGCCGCACTGGCCATACCGAGATTGTGGAGGTCCAGTTCGACCCCAAAGAGGTCAGCTTTGCGGCCCTGGTCAAACTCTTCCTCGAAAGCCATGACCCGACCCAGGGCATGCGTCAGGGCAATGACATCGGCACCCAATACCGCTCCGCGATCTATTTCCGCTCCCCTGAGCAAGAAGCCACTGCAAGGCAGATGATCACCGAGTATGAAAAGGCGCTCGCCGCCTCCGGCCACCGGGAAAAGGTCACCAGCGAAGTCAAACCGCTCGATACGCTGTATCTGGCCGAAGATTACCACCAGCAATATCTGGCGAAGAACCCCAACGGCTATTGCGGCATCGGCGGCACAGGCGTCAGCTGCCCCCTGCCCCAGACCGCTTAGGGGCGGCCTGAAGTATCAGGAGCCGAAGTTAAGCGAAAACCGCTTGCGGGACTCAATCATCGACTGCGCCTTGAACAGGGCGTCGGATGCGGATTGGGCCCGCAGGATCATCGGATCAGCGCGCAGACCTTCAACAGCCTGGGAAAGCTGTGTGATCGCTTCACGCACCACATTCTGATCGAACTGCTTCTCCGCGCGCACAATCAGCGCACGGCCCAGCTCCAGCCGCGCCTGCAGCACGCGGCCTGTGTCCGCCGCCTCACTGGCAGCCTCCAGATGCTTGCGGCGCATCACGATCACCTTGTCGAGCGCGGAGACATCGCCAAGCTCCTCGGCAACCCGCACGCCCGAAGCGCAGAAATCGGCCTCGATCTCGGCGCGAAGCGCTTGAGAAATGGCCGGATCGCCCGCCAGCAGGGAATCCAGGTCATTCGCCAGCAGCCGGATTTTCTCCGCCCGGAAGGCCTGAGGATCGCTGAGCGCGGGCTGAAGCTGCTTGGTCACGAGGTAGGCCACAGCGCGGGCGAGGTCATCGGTGCGCACTTTGCGGGAGCCAGGAAGCGCCAGGGTAAACAGGCGCGCCTCGCTCGCTGTAAGCCCGCCGCCCCGGCTGAGACCATGCAGTTCAAGGCCGCGCTCACCATTACCGGTCCGGCTTGCCCAGAGGAACATGTCTGCGTCCGCTGTCGCCATCCGCTTGCGCGCGCGGACGATGGCGCGGCTTTCAAGCCCGCCCTTCATCGTACCCATAGGCACAAGGCTGAATGGCGCGCCAAAGCTGAAGATGGGAAGATATTGCGACAGCGCGCTTTCAAGCCATTTACCGGCTGCGCGGTCCTTTGGCGGCGATGAAATCAGGATGCGGAAACCCGGCGCATTGCGCCGGCGCGCGCCACGCGCCTTGCCTTCGTTGGCAAGCGAGCCGACGGCGCGGATTACCAGCCGCAGCAACCAGATCAGCAGCGCCAGACCGGTGAGCACAACCATGGCCGCGCCAAACAGCATGAGCCAGTCGGCGCCCGGCACGTGCGTCATCAGCCAGGTTTCTGCGGTTTTCGCCCATCCTGAGATCGACATCAGAGTTTACCTTATCTGGTTCAAGGCGATACGTTTCCTGCCAGTTCCTTGCAACAGGGAAACGCCGCTAAAGGACGCCGATGTCTGACTATATCACGCGTTTCGCGCCGTCACCCACCGGCCGCCTTCATCTTGGGCATGCCGTGTCGGCTTTCAATGTCTGGGCTGCGGCCGCCGAGGCAGGCGGCAAGGTTTACCTTCGAATTGAAGACATCGACCAGACCCGCTGCAAAATCGAGTTTGAGGCCGGAATTCTGGAAGACCTCGCCTGGATGGGGCTCTCCTGGGACGGTCCGGTCCGGCGTCAATCAGAGCATTTTTCAGAGTATAGTGCCGTTCTGGACACACTCCGTGCCAGGGGGTTGATCTATCGCTGCTTTCGGACACGGCGTGAAATTGCCTCCAGCCTGCCCGCCGGGGCTGATCCCGACGAGACGGGCTTTGTCAGCCGCCCGCTTTCACCCACCGAAGAGGCCGCACGCCTAGCCCACAATGCCGCCTTTGCCTGGCGCCTGTCTCTCGCCGCTGCCCGCGCGGCGCTCGGCGATGCCTGGCGCGCCCTCCACTATACGGAAGAAACGCCGATAGGCCTGCGCCGCGTCCCGGCTGACCCCTCCCGCTTCGGAGATGTCGTGCTGGCGCGCAAGGACACCCCTGCCAGCTATCATCTGGCCTGCTGCCATGATGATGCCTTGCAGGGCATTACCCATGTCGTGCGCGGCGAAGACCTGCGCGCCGTCACCGCCATCCACGCCCTTCTTCAGACGCTCATGGGCTGGCCCCAGCCCGTCTATCGTTTTCATCCGCTGTTGCTGGGGCCGGACGGAAAGAAACTTTCCAAACGCAATGCTGACAAAAGTCTGGCTGCCTGGCGCGCAGAGGGGATGACGCCGGAAGATATTCGGGCCATGACAGCGCCCGCATGACCCAGACACCCCCGGCCACAGCGCCCCTCCCAGTTTCCCTGCCCCCGGCCCGCAGCTGGATTGGCCCGCTTATGGTGCTGGGCGGCGGCGTTGCCATAGGCTTTGCGCCAATCGGTCTGCGCATCGGCCTCCAGGAATATGGCGGCGAGCTTGGTCCGCAGGCCATCGCCATGTGGCGCTATATCTTTGCCACCCCGATCCTCTTCGGGCTGGTGCTTCTGATCCATCGCCGCCTGCCCCGGCCGCCCAACCGGTTCATCATCCTGGCGGGCACCTTCTTCGCCATCGACATTGCCCTCTGGCACTGGGCGCTGACCATGACGAGCGTTTCCAACGCCACCTTCATCGTCAATCTCGGCAATGTCGGCGTCGGCATCGTTGCGTGGCTGTTCCTGAAGGAACGCCCCGGCATGCACTGGTTTGTCGCCGCCAGCCTCGCCATCTGCGGCGCCGCTGCCCTGTCCCTGGGTGGCGCGGCGCTGCACACCGGCGGCCTGAAAGGCGACCTCTTTGCCTTGGCGGCGGCCGGTTTCGTGGCCGGATACATGATGTTCTCAAAGCTCGGGCGGCGGAACCTCAGCGGCATTGAAGCCATCTTCTGGCTCAGCGTGGTGGAATCCCTCGTGGCCTTCCTCATCGTTCTCCTTGCCGGGGAGCGGGTGCTGCCAATGACCGCCAATGGCTTCATTGTGCCGGTGTTCCTTGCCATCGTCGCCCATGTGATGGGACAGGGGCTTATCGTTTCCGGCCTTGGATGGACGAATACCGCCGTGGCAGGAATCCTGGTTCTGGCCCAACCGGTCGTCGCCGCTGCCATTGCCTGGAAACTGTTTGAGGAACCCCTCACCGCCCTACAGGCGGCGGGCGCTGCCACCATTCTGGTCGCGGTCTGGCTGGCTCAGCGCCAAACCGTCCCGCCAGCGGGATAAATTCTCGCAACTGTCACAGGATTGAGTTAAGCGCGGGAGACGTAATCATCGCCTGAAGGAGGCTCTCATGCGCCTGGCTGTTGCTGCCCTTGTTTCCACGCTAGCCCTTGCCGCCGCCTGCGCCGCAGCCGTTGCCACAAGCGCAGCGCCCTCGACAAGCACAGCGCCACGCCACGAGCCTATCCTCCCGGTTCAAGCCGAAGATACCTACTATAAATCTGCCGCTGAAGCGGTCGACATTCGCATCGCGGAACGCGGCATCAAACCGGCCAAGAACGTCATCCTGTTCGTCGGCGACGGGATGGGCGTTTCCACCATCACCGCTTCGCGCATCTATGCCGGCCAGTCTGCTGGCGTCGACGGCGAGAGCTTCCGCCTCGCCATGGAATCCCTGCCCTGGTCAGCCCTCTCCAAGACCTACAGCCACGACTATCAGGTCTCCGACTCGGCGGCGACCGCCACAGCCATGACCGCCGGCCTCAAGACCAAATCGGGCTTCCTCGGTGTCTCCAGCGCTGCTAATTTCGGCAACTGCGCCAGCGCTCAGGGAACCGAAGCCGATACGCTGTTCGAGATCGCCCAGCGCGCGGGCCTCGCCACCGGCGTCATTTCTACCGCGCGCATCACCCATGCCACGCCGGGCGCCACCTATGCCAAGGTTCCCCACCGCAACTGGGAGGCCGACGCTGACATGCGCGGGGCCTCATCCGACACGTGCAAGGACATTGCCCGCCAGCTGATCGAAGGCCCCTCCAGCGACTTCGACGTGATCCTTGGCGGCGGCCGCGCGAAATTCCTGCCTGCCGAAACGCCTGACCCGGAATATCCCGATCAGACCGGCGAGCGCGCTGATGGCCGCAACCTGATGGAAGAATGGGCCGCCAAGGACGGGACGCGCAAGACCGTGTTCGATCGCGCAGGCTTTGCCGCGATCGACTTTGCCTCTGATGTGAAGGTCTTCGGCCTCTTCGAACCCTCCCACATGCAATACGAACTCGACCGGGAGGCCGACACCGCGGGCGAGCCTTCACTGGAAGAGATGACCCGCGCCGCCATCACCCGCCTCTCGCGCAATGAAGATGGCTTTGTACTGATGGTGGAAGGTGGCCGGATCGACCATGCCCACCACGCTGGCAACGCCATCCGCGCGCTGGAAGATACCCTCGCCTTTGACGCGGCCATCGCGGCGGCGCTGGAAATGACGAACGCGGAAGACACGCTGATCATCGTCACCGCCGACCATTCCCATAGCCTGACGATCAATGGTTATCCCCAGCGCGGTAATCCGATCCTCGGCCTTGTCACCGCCGGCGCCTCATCCGAAGGCGGATCACTCGGCGCCGACGGCCTGCCCTACACCACGCTGTCTTACGCCAACGGCCCCGGTGCCTGCCGCGAAACCGACAAGGACGCCGAGGGTAAGCCGGAATATGACTGCAAGCGCTACGACCTGACAGGGATCGACACCGGCGCGCCGGATTTCCGCCAGCAATCCCTCGTTCCGCTCTATTCGGAAACGCATGGCGGCGAAGACGTTGCCGCCTTCGCCTCCGGGCCGGGCGCCAACCTCATCTCCGGCGTGATCGAGCAGAACGAGATCTTCCACGTCATGGGCCGGGCCGTTGGTCTGATCCCTGCCCCAGCCGCCGAAGAATGAGCTGACAGTTATCGGCCAGCCGGGCGCAAAACCCCGCTGGCCATGACGGGCACGAAATAGGCAATCGCCAGCGCTGTGTTCGGCACAATGTTCAGCGCAAAGCCTGTCGCCGCCGACAAGGCGCCGTCGATCACATACCAAATGACCAGCGCTGCCGTCAGTCCGCGCCAGGCCGATGCCCCGGCCGCGTGGATGGCCGGCAGCAGAAACAGGATCGTCAGACCCCAGCCGATCGTCACCGCGCCCATCAGCGCAATCGAAAAGCGCATCCCGGGCGCGCCCAGCTGAAGCGCATCAACACTGAGATTGCCGAGCAGGCTGTAAAGAAAGGTCACGGCACCATCTGTTCCCGGCAAGCCGCCCGCCGCCAGCACGGCGCCAAAGAGGATTACGCCCCAGCACCAGACGGTCATCCATGTTTTCCAGAAGCCCTGCATCGTCATCTCCATCATCAGGGGGTTGATGCGGCCATCATGAGCGCTGAGAGGTAGGCGCCTCAATTACCTCAGAGGTCATGGACCCCGGATTTGCGAAATGGCAGGATCGCGCCGATGCCAGCGCGTGATGTGACCCCTTTACCCGAGGCCGGAAGCTTTCCCGGACTTCTGCGCCGCTACCGGACGGCAAGGCGTCTCAGCCAGCTCGACCTGGCCCTCACCTGCGAAATCTCCGCCCGCCACCTCTCCTTCCTCGAAACAGGCCGCGCGAGCCCCAGCCGGGAGATGGTGCAGCAGCTTTCCGAAGGCCTCCTCCTGCCGCTCGGCGCGCGCAACGCGCTGTTACAGGCGGCCGGCTTTGCGCCGGTCTATCCTGCTTCACCGCTCAGCTCTCAGGCTCTCGGCCCGTTCCGCCAGATCCTCACTGAAATGATGGACCGGCACGCGCCTTATCCAGCCTTGCTCTGTGACCGGCACTGGAATGTGCTGGACGCCAGCCCTGTGGCGAGGCGCCTCCTCGCCGCCCTTCAGGACGATCCCGGCGAGACAAACCTCATCCGGATGCTGACAAGCAGTCGCGCCGCTGAAGCGGCCATCGCCAATCTGGCGGAGATGCTCGCCGAAATGCAAGGCCGGATACATCTTGAGGCGCTGGAGGCGGCCGATGATGATGTGCTCTCTGGCCTCCTGTCAGCCCTGGAAGAAGCCATGGCCCGCCATCCCCTGCCCGGTGGCCAGAGCGCCCGCAGCCCGCTTGTACCCCTCACGCTCCGCACGCCCGGCGGCGAACTGCGCTTCCTCTCCACGGTCGCCCATTTCGGCACCAGCGAAGACGTAACCATCCGCGACCTGCGCCTGGAACTCCTCTTCCCGGCCGATGACGCGACCCGAACCGCCATTGCAGAAATTGCCGCCAGCCTCGGCACCTGACACTTCCCCTCGCGTCACACTGGCCAAAGCCCGCGCGCTGCGTAACACTTCGCGCAAAATACATACCGGGAGGAAAGAGACCGCCATGAAAGCTGCTGTGATGCGGGCGCCCAAGGCGCCGCTGTCGATCGAAGACGTCACCATCTCCAAGCCAGGCCCGCGCGAAGTGCTCGTCCGGCTCAAAGCCATCGGCGTTTGCCATTCGGACGTTCACTTCTGGGACGGCGCGTTCCCGGCTGAGCTTCCCGTGATCCTCGGCCATGAAAGCGCCGGCGTGGTCGAACAGGTCGGCTCGATGGTCTCGGCGGTGAAGCCCGGCGACCATGTGATCTCGATCCTTTCGCCCTTCTGCGGCACCTGCGAATATTGCCTCACGGGCCATATGTCGGTCTGCCATACGGTGAACCGGGAGCTTTTCCAGCGCGATCTGACCGAGGCGCCGCGCCTCTCGATCGGCAAGGAAAAGGTCGGCCAGTTCTTGAACCTCTCTTCCTTTGCCGAGCAGATTCTCGTGCACGAAAACGCGCTCTGCGTTGTCGACAAGGACATGCCGATGGACCGCGCCTGCCTCATCGGCTGCGGCGTGATCACCGGCGTCGGCTCGGTGTTCCATTCCGCGCAGGTGGAACCGGGCTCGACCGTCGCCGTGCTCGGCTGTGGCGGCGTGGGCCTTGCCGCGATCAACGGCGCCGCGATTGCCGGGGCAAGCCGCGTCATCGCCGTCGACCTCTCTGACGAGAAGCTGCAACTTGCCAAGCGCTTCGGGGCGACCGATCTGGTCAATCCCGGCAAGGTCAACGCCATTGAAGCGGTCAAGGAGCTGACCAAAGGCGGGGTGCATTATTCCTTCGAATGCGTCGGCCTGAAACAGACCGCCGAGCAGGCCTATCACATGCTCCGCCCGCGCGGCGTGGCGACGATCATCGGCATGATCCCGCCCGGCGTGAACATCGAGATTCCCGGCATCGAACTGCTCGTCACCGAGAAGCGCCTACAAGGCGCCGTGATGGGCTCCAACCGCTTCCGGGTGGATTTCCCGCGCCTTGTCGAACTCTACAAGCAGGGCCGCCTGCACCTGGACGATCTGATCTCTGACCGGATTGGCCTGGATGGCATCACCGCTGCCATGCAGAACCTCAAGGACAACAAGGGCACCGTTGCCCGCCAGGTGGTTGTACTCGACTGATTGCGGCCCCGCCCGCACCCCGCTAGACAGGGCGCTTCGCATCATAACGGAGCGCCCTGATGGCCCGCACCTCGCCCGCCAAACCCAAACGCTCGCTTGTCCAGCGCCTGCTCCGCCGGGTGGTGTACAAGAATTATGGCCGCAACCTGCTCTACCAGCTGCAGCTGCGCGCGTTGAATGAAGCGGCCGATTACGTTCAGGCGAACATGCCTGAGGCGATGATCTTCGAGAACTATCCCGCCTATATCGCCTTCCTGATGGAGAAGGCGCCGGCAGACGGTCTCGTCATGGAATTTGGCGTGGCGGGCGGCAATTCCATCCGCCAGATTGCGTCGCGCACCTCAAAGACCGTTCACGGCTTTGACAGCTTTGAGGGGCTGCCCGAAGACTGGGCCGGGCATCTGGAACGCCGCGGCGCCTTCACTCAGAAGCGCCAGCTTCCTGAGGTTCCGGCAAATGTGAAGCTGCATGTCGGCTGGTTCGACGCGACCCTTCCCGGCATGCTGGCGGAAAATGCCGGCCCCGTCAGCCTGCTGCATATCGACTGCGATCTTTATGGCGGCACAAAGTACATTCTCGATACGGCCGGCGACCGGCTTCAGCCCGGTTCCATCGTGATGTTCGACGAGTATTTCAATTACCCCAGCTGGCGCCATCACGAGTACAAAGCCTGGCAGGAATTCGTCAGCGCCCGGAGCGTGAAATACACCTATCTTGCCTTTACGGCGATGGATGGCTGTGTTGCCGTCCGCATCGACGCAATCGGCTAGAGGTCCTTGCCTACCGCGTCCGCGATGGAAGAAAACCCATCTTCGGCCAGGCAATGGGAGAGCTCGCGCGCGACACGCGCCGCAATGCCGGGGCCATCATACACCATCAGCGAATAAAGCTGCACGGCCGAGGCGCCTGCGCGGATCTTGGCATAGGCATCCCTCCCCGTACCAATCCCGCCTGCTCCGATCAGATCGAACGCGCCATCCAGCTTCCTTGCAAACTGACGCAAGACTTCCGTAGACGGCTGAAGCAGCGGCACGCCAGAGAGGCCGCCGGCTTCGGATTTGTCATCACTGCGAAGGCTTGGCGGCCGGGCCAGCGTGGTGTTTGACACGATCAAGCCCGAAAGCCACGCGCCTTGTGCGCCGACCACGCCGCAGATGTCGGCAATTGCATCTTCATCAAGATCCGGCGCCACCTTCAGGAACACCGGCAGGTCTTTCCGGTCCGCCTCGCCGCAGCGGGAAAGCAACTCGGTGAGCGACGCCTTGTCCTGAAGACCGCGCAGGCCCGGCGTATTTGGCGATGAGATATTGATGGTTATATAGTTGGCATACGGCGCAACGGCTTCGATACCGGTTACGTAATCAGCGATACGGTCTTCGGTATCCTTGTTGGCGCCGACATTGGCGCCGATCGGAACATCATGAGAATATTTCTCCAGCCGGCGGACGAAATAATCGAGCCCGAAATTGTTGAATCCCATCCGGTTGATCACCGCGCGGTCTTCACTGAGGCGGAAAAGGCGCGGCTTGGGGTTTCCCGGTTGGGGCTTCGGCGTCACCGTTCCGCATTCGACAAAGCCGAAGCCAAACCGCGCCATGGCCTCTGGCACTTCGCAATTCTTGTCAAAGCCCGCGGCAAGCCCGACCGGCGAGCAAAGCCGGAGACCGGACCGGGGCAGCTCAACCCGCGTCGAGACCGGAAGCTGCGGCGCATGGGCGGGTACACCCGCGCCATATGTCAGCATACGAAGCGTCAATGTATGGGCTGCTTCGGGTGGCAGCATACGGACGAGCCTTGCGCCGGCAGCAGCAATCATTGCAAATCCTCCGGCAGGCCCGGCGCGCCATCTTTGTCAGGCTCCAGCCACCAGCCCGCCTGCGCCTTGCCGATTTCCAGCGGTCCGTAGAGATGTGGAAAGATATCGCCTCCCCGGCTCGGTTCCCAGCGCAACGGCGCCAGCACCGCGCTGTCGAATTCCAGCAGCCTGATCCGGCCCCGGCCCGAGAAATGGCGCCGCGCCGTTTCTGCCAGCTGCGCGCGCGTGGAGAGATGGATATAGCCATCGGCCTGATCCAACGCGCTGGCGGCATGGCCGACCGATTCGGCAGCCTGCCATTCTTCTTCCGTCAGCAGCTTATAGACAAAGGCGCGTTCCATGATGTCTGCTTTTGCAGGCTTTCCGCCGGCAGGCAACCACTGCCTCAAATCGCGCCCTGAGAGAGCGCTTCTGTCTGGCGCGCCAGCATCCATTGTCCGTCTGCGCCCTGGCAAGCCGAGAACCGTCCCCGCTCCTGCCCCGGAATGGCATAGGCCACATCCCGGCACATGACCGAGACATTTACCACCGGCTGCTCTGCGTATCCGCGGGTTATGGGCGCCGGCGCATCGGCTGAATAACCAACCGTCCGCACATTGGCCTCACCGGCGGCGACAAGCTGCGTCCGCTCGAAGCTGACTTCAACGCTGCGGCCATCCGGGGTCGTCAGGGCATGGCGCGTGCCGTCCGGGCTGGTGGCGACCAGGCGGATGAATTCTTTTTGCAGGCTGGCCATCGCGTCGGCGCTGATCGCATCGCCGGAAGTAAGCGCCACACGCTCCCCGAGGAACACGTCTGCGCCGCGCATTGCCGCGGCAGGACCAACCCTGAACGGACGAACTTCAGGCGGGCGCGCCGTGAGGATGGTTGGGGCCGCGCGCGTAACGGGCGCCGGATCGGCGCTGACGACCGGCTGCACGCGAGGCTTGAGTGACGCAGCGCTTGGCGGCGCGGCAGGTTTGAGGGCTGGAGGCGCAGGCGCAACTGTCGCCGCAGCGAGCGTCAACGTGCCCGGTTCGGGTTTCTGTACGGCTTGAGTCCGGGCTTCGAGATTTGCCAGACGTTTGGCCTCAAGGTCGGCCAACCGGCGCGCCTCGGCGGCATCGCCAGCACGCCTTGCGTCCAGCGCCGCAAGGCGGCGGGCCTCATCTTCGGCGGCGCGCTTGGCGGCCAGGTCAGCAAGGCGTTGTTGCTCCGCCTGAGCGGCGGCTTTCCGAGCCTCAATTTCTGCAAGCCGCTTGGCTTCCGCTTCAGCGGCAACCCGGCGCGATTCGATTTCGGCGAGCCGCTTGGCTTCAGCGGTGGCAGCACGCTCGGCTTCAAGTTCGGCAACGCGGCGCTGATCGGCGAGCGCGGCAGCGGCGCGGTCTGCTTCCATCCGGGCCAGACGGTCTGCCTCTGCGCGCGCGGCGGCGTCTGCTTCCGCTTGAGCGGCCAGACGAGCGGCTTCTTCATTCGCTATCCGCTCAGCCTCCTGCCGCGCCAGGCGCTGGCGTTCGGCGTCAATCGCCGCGTCGCGGGCGGCCAGCGCATCCGCTTCAGCCTGGGCCGCCGCTGCGAGACGGCCGGCTTCAGCGTCAGCAATCGCGGTCGAAGCAAGGCGCTGGGCCTCTGCCTGCTGACGGCGGGCGGCATCGCGCTCTGACGCCTCGAAGGCATCCACGCGCGATTTGAGATAATCGGCCACGCCGCGATAGTCGAACCAGGGCTGAACGTCCGCGCCCGCCGGCATAGCCGCTTCCTGAACCGCAACGGCTGAAACCGAGGCGGGCAACACAGCGGGACCAGGGTCAGCGGCGGTGCGGCGGTTGGCGTCTTCGCCATCATCCGGAAGCGTGCCAGGCTTGCCCTTCAGCGCGCTGTCAATCGCCAGCAGCGAAAGGCCCGCCAGACCGAGCACAGCGAGTCCCGCAAAAGCGAGCTGGGAATATTCGCCGAACCGGCCAAGACCGGTGGCGCGTTCATCTTCCTCTGCGTCCGTTTCCGGGGCTTCTTCAACCGGCGGGACGATGACGACCGGCGCCTTGCGGATTTCCTCGCGCGGGCGGATCGGTTCCGGGCGCAGTTCTGGCTTTGCTGGGGGAGCCCAGGCCTCAGGCCGGCCGGCGGGCGGAATGCGCCGGGGCTCAGGGCGGGCCTGGGGGACGGCCGCAGCGCTGGATATGGCGGCGATCGGGCGGGCCGGACGCTCGCGGGCCAGCACATCGGCCCCTTCCCCGTCCTTTGGCTCGTACCCGGCGAGAATAGCCAGCGTGGATTGGGGCCGCATGCCGTCACGGGCGCGCAGTCGGGCGCGGAACGGGGCATCGCCCCTCTCGGCTGGTTTCAGCGGCTCCTGCAGCATCCGCCCATCTCCTGAACGCAAAAGGTTAACACGCGTCTATCTGGCATTTACTATAAAGGAGCTAACAGAATGAAACCATAAAATTCCCTGTAAGCCGCCGCCTTGTCAGGGCGGGTGCGGGACTTTAAGGCAACAGGTCTCCGTTTCCGCCCCAGAAAGACGACAGAAAATCCCATGTCCAACGCTGCTTCCGCCCCGAAAAAGGTCGTTCTCGCCTATTCCGGAGGTCTCGACACCTCGATCATCCTCAAATGGCTGCAGGTTGAGTTTGGCTGTGAGGTTGTCACCTTCACCGCCGACCTTGGCCAGGGCGAGGAACTGGAACCGGCCCGCAAGAAGGCGCTGGCCGCCGGGGTGAAGCCGGAAAACATCTTCATCGAGGATGTGCGCGAGGAATTCGTGCGCGATTTCGTCTTCCCGATGTTCCGCGCCAACGCCGTGTATGAAGGCGTCTATCTGCTGGGCACCTCGATTGCCCGGCCGCTGATCGCCAAGCGCCAGATCGAGATTGCCGACATGGTCGGCGCGGACGCAGTCTGTCATGGCGCCACCGGCAAGGGGAATGATCAGGTCCGGTTTGAGCTGGGCTATTATGGCCTTAATCCGGACATCAAGGTGATCGCGCCGTGGCGCGACTGGGCGTTCAAATCCCGGACCGACCTTTTGAAGTTCGCCGAGGAACACGGCATCGAGATCGCCAAGGACAAGCGCGGCGAAGCGCCGTTCTCGGTGGACGCTAACCTGCTGCACTCTTCCTCCGAGGGCAAAGTGCTGGAAAACCCGGCCGAGCCTGCGCCGGAATTCGTGCACATGCGCACGGTCAGCCCGGAAGATGCGCCTGACCAGGCCGAGGTGATCACCATCAGCTTTGAAAAAGGCGACGCGGTGGCGATCAATGGCGAGGCGATGAGCCCGGCGACGCTGCTCACCGCGCTCAACGCTTACGGCAAGAAGCACGGCATTGGCCGGCTCGACTTGTTGGAAAACCGCTTCGTCGGCATGAAGTCGCGCGGTATTTACGAGACGCCGGGCGGGACGATCCTGCTGGTGGCCCACCGGGGCATCGAGCAGGCGACGCTCGACCGGGGCGCGGCCCACCTTAAAGACGAGCTGATGCCGAAATATGCCGAGCTGATCTATAACGGCTTCTGGTGGAGCCCGGAGCGCGAGATGCTGCAGGCGGCCATCGACCATTCGCAGCGCTGGGTGACCGGCGATGTGACGATGAAGCTCTACAAGGGCAACGCCTATCTGATCGGCCGTTCGTCTCCCTACAGTCTGTACTCGGAGAAGATCGTGACCTTCGAGGACGACCACGGCGCTTACGACCAGAAGGATGCGGCCGGCTTCATCAAGCTCAACGCGCTGCGTTTGCGCCTTCTGGCGGGCCGCGACCGGAAGTTCGGCAAGAACTGATCGCTTTCACGCCAACACAAACACCGGCGCCCTCCCCTGACCTTCAGGGGAGGCGCTTTTTTATGGTCCGGCGTTCAGCATCAGGACGTGTTGATCCCGGCCCACGCCTCTGGTCTTGCCTCTTCATCCAGCCGGCAGAGCAGCGCGTCGGTCCAGGGGGGTAGACGGCGGAGAATGTGGCCGGGGACGGGCATGGGTTTGAGCGTTTCGCCTTTACGCTTGCGCAAGAGGCGGGCGAGGCGGAGGGCGTGTTTCTGGGGGGTGGCCAGGACGGCATTCAGGCGCCGGGCTGCTTCGAACATCAGAGCCCATTGGATGAACGGGGTGTCGGTGCCTTCGCTGGCGGATGAGCCTTTGGGCGGGCTGATCAGTTCCGTGAGGCGGAACGGGGCTTCGCGGCGCGGTTGGAGTTTTTCAGAATTACTCTTGGAGTTTTCTTTGGGAACTCCAACCGCGAGCGGCGGAAGGCTCAGCTCAGCGGCAAGCACGTGGATGTAGCGGCGCACCAGCGATGTGACGGCCACGAGCTGGGCGCGGGCGTCGCCTGCGATGGTACCGAAGAGTTCGGGGACGGCCTCGCGCAGGAGGGTCCGCAGCGCGCCGAGGAGGGCGAAGATGCGGGTCCAGAGTTCCGGGCGGGGCATGTGATCGAACATGGCGCTAGGATGACGGCGCGGGGGACCCCGGCGGATAAGTTTTGTTATTCCGTGTCATCCCGGACGGCCCCATGGGCCGATCCGGGACCTTGGTGAGGGTCGGGCGAGAGCGGAGGGAAGGTCCCGGCTCTACAGCCGCTGCGCGGCTTTGGCCGGGATGACACGGGAGTGAGGAGGGGTAACTGATTTCCGCATAGTTGCTCTCGCAAATTCCCAGATGATGTGTTGAGGGAGTGTGCGGAACAGGGATAGGGCAGCACTTGTCCGCAGGTTCCCTGTAGGGTGCATTAAGGCCGGAGGCCGCAATGCACCGATGGGGCGGCGGCAGGATGGTGCATTGCGCTGCGCTTAATGCACCCTACGATTTTTTCTTCACCGCCTGCAGCGTCGTGGTTTTCACGTCCCTGCCCGTTCCTACCTTCCGGCCGTAGCTCGGCGCGCCGGCGGCGGCGCCGGTGATGGCGGAGCTGCCGCGGACGGTTTTGTCCGAGAGCGGAGGGATGGACATGGCGCGGGGGTTGGGTTCGTTTTCGTCGAACAGCGAGGCGAGCTGTTCGGTCATGGCGCCGCCGAGCTGTTCGGCGTCCACGATGGTGACCGCGCGCTTGTAATAGCGCGTCACATCATGGCCGATGCCGATGGCGATAAGTTCGACCGGCGAGCGGGTTTCGATTTCCTCGATCACCTGGCGCAGATGGCGTTCGAGATAATTGCCGACGTTTACATTCAGCGTGGAATCGTCGACCGGGGCGCCGTCTGAGATCACCATCAGGATCTTGCGCTGCTCGGGCCGGGCGAGCAGACGGTCATGCGCCCAGAGGAGGGCTTCGCCGTCGATATTCTCCTTGAGCAGACCTTCGCGCATCATCAGGCCGAGATTGCGGCGCGCGCGGCGATAGGGCGCGTCGGCCTGCTTGTAGAGGATGTGGCGGATGTCATTCAGGCGGCCGGGCGCCTGGGGCTTGCCCGCTTTCACCCAGTCTTCCCGCGCCATACCGCCCTTCCAGGCTTTGGTGGTGAAGCCGAGGATTTCGGTTTTCACCGCGCAGCGCTCCAGCGTGCGGGCGAGAATGTCCGCGCACAGAGCGGCGACCATGATCGGGCGCCCGCGCATGGAGCCGGAATTGTCGAGCAGCAGCGTGACAACCGTATCGCGGAATTTGGTGTCGTCTTCCTGCTTGAAGGAGAGCGGCGCGGTGGGGTCTGTGATCACGCGGGTGAGGCGGGCGGTGTCGAGCACGCCCTCTTCCAGATCGAAAGACCAGGTGCGGTTTTGCTGGGCCATCAGGCGCCGTTGCAGCTTGTTGGCGAGCTTGGAGACCGCCCCCTGCAAGCCCTGAAGCTGGTGGTCGAGATAGGCGCGCAGGCGCGTCAGTTCTTCAGCGTCGCAAAGGTCCTGCGCGTTGGCGATCTCGTCATGCGCGCGGCTGAAGACCTTGTAATTGAAGCGGTCCCGGTCGTCCCCGTCCTGGAAATTCGGGCGCAGCGGCTTGGTGCCGTCTTCGGTCTCGTCGGGCGTATCGTCCGCATCGAGATCAGCGTCCTGATCGACCGAGACATTGGCTTCTTCGCCTTCCAGGTCTTCGGTCTCGCCCGCTTCCAGCTGCTCGGCAGAGGCGCCCATCTGTTCTTCTGTCTGGGTGTCGTCATCCCCGGACTGGTTTTGCTGCTCATCGGTTTCTTCCGAAGGCGCATCGTCTTCGGATTCGGCCTCATCGCCGGGCAGGTCCGAGGCTGTCAGATCGCGGATGATCGAGCGGATGGTGCGGGCAAATTCGGCCTGGTCGTGAAGCTGGCCGGTGAGGGCGTCGAGCGCCTTGCCGGCATTCGCTTCGACCTTTTCGCGCCACACATCGGCCACGCGCTTTGCGCTCTCGGGCAACGGGCGGCCGGTGAGCTTTTCGCGCAGCAGGAATTCGAGCGCCGGGGCGAGGACAGCGTCAGGATCTTCCGCGCCCATTCCGAAATTGGTCGACCGGCAACGGAAATCGAGCACGGCTTCGAGATTTCCGGCGGTGCCCGCCATGGCATTGGCGCCGAGGCTTTCGATGCGCGCGGTTTCGGCCGCTTCATAGACGCGGCGGGGAATGTCTCCCTGCGGACGGTTTGCCAGATGGGCGTCGGCGTCGTGATGGGCGCGGCGCAGGGCGAGGGCGTCGGCCTCACCGCGGATGCGGGCGGCAAGCTCGGGCGCCAGCTCGACCGGCGGCGTGCGCAGGACGAGGCGCGTGCCCTGATCGCCGACATCGGGGCCGAAGCCGACCTCGATGTCACGCTCCGCGCTCATCGCCTTGGTGGTGGCGGCGAGCGCTTGCTTGAACAGCTCCTGGGGGCTCGTGTCCTTTGCCATTGCGTTATCCCGCGCGGGGAAAAGCCTTCCTTATGCGACCTTCACCATCAGCGGGCTCTCGGGCAGTTCCACCCCGAAGCAGCGCTGATACATTTCCGCCACCAGCGGACGCTCAAGCTCGTCGCACTTGTTGAGGAAGGTCATGCGGAAGGCGTGGCCGAGATCGCCGAAGATGGCGAAGTTTTCCGCCCAGGTGATGACGGTTCTGGGGCTCATGACGGTTGAGAGGTCGCCCGACATGAAGGCGTTGCGGGTGAGGTCTGCCATGGTGACCATCTTGGAAACCGTGGGCTCGTCCACGCCGGTGGATTTCGACTGGATGATCTCCACCTCGGCGTCATGGGTGAGATAGTTCAGTGTGGTGACGATGCTCCAGCGGTCCATCTGGCCCTGGTTGAGCTGCTGGGTGCCGTGATAGAGGCCGGTCGTGTCGCCGAGGCCGACGGTGTTGGTGGTGGCGAACAGGCGGAAGAACGGGTTGGGCGCGATCACGCGGTTCTGGTCGAGCAGGGTGAGTTTGCCGCTGGCCTCGAGCACGCGCTGGATCACGAACATCACGTCCGGGCGGCCGGCATCGTATTCGTCGAACACGATGGCGACGGGGCGTTGCAGCGCCCAGGGGAGAATGCCTTCGCGGAATTCGGTGACCTGAACGCCTTCCTTCAGGACGATGGCGTCCTTGCCGACCATGTCGATCCGGCTGACATGGCTGTCGAGGTTCACACGGATCATCGGCCAGTTGAGGCGGGCGGCGACCTGTTCGATATGGGTGGATTTGCCCGTGCCGTGATAGCCTTGCACCATGACGCGGCGATTGTGCTCGAAGCCGGCGAGGATGGCGAGCGTGGTCTGCGGATCAAACCGATAAGCGGGATCGATCTCGGGCACATATTCGGTGCGCGTCTTGAAGCCGTGGACGACCATGCTGGTGTCGAGGCCGAACACCTTTTTGACGTTCACTTTTTCGGTCGGCTTCATGCCTTCCAGGGCATTGGTGTCGGACATAACGGTCATGGGTTATCAGGCTCGCCAGCGGGAGGATTTAATTGAGACTCCGGGTTCTAGCACGGGATGGCCGCGCGCCTAGTGCGACGCAACGTAAAGTCTGCAGCTGGCCTGAACAGGGGGGTGACAGGCGCGGGGCCCGGCCATAGCCTTCCGGGGCAGGATATGAAGGGTGAAATCATGCTGTCAGTTGCCGCAAGGGCTATCGGCGCCGGGTGTTTCCTGTTGCTCGGTGTCTTCACGATGCCGGGCGCCCTGGCGCAGGGCAGTGGCGCGGAAACCGCCGCCGCAGCTCAAATCTCTGGCCTCGACCATCTCCGTCTCGGCCGGGACGCCAAGGCGGGCGGCCGGAGCGCCGAGGATTATGAAGCCGCCTATGTCCACTTCCTGGAGGCTGCCGATGCGGGCGTGCCTGAAGGATACGCCGAAGCCGCCGCGATGAAGGAGGCCGGGCTCGCCACAACGGGCGAGACGGCGCAGGACAATCTGGACGCCAGCTGGCTCTACACCATGGGCGCCGAGGCAGGCTGTTTCAGCTGCATGCTGTCGGCGGCGCGAATGTATGAGACCGCGCCCATCGGGGTTCAGCAGGACCTGGCGCTGGCGCTGACCTGGTATTCCAAAGCGTATGAGCGCAGCCCGCTGAAATCGGATGCCGAATTTGAAAACATCAAGCGCGTCTCCGCCCAGGCCTATGACAGGGCCGTCGCCCTGATGAATGCGGGCGAGCATTGGGATGCCTATCACCAGTTTGAAACGCTGTGCGAATTCAAAGGGCCCGCCGCCTGTTACAGGCTGGGTCTCTATCGGGGCGCGTTCAATTCCCCCTATGGCAAGGATGAGCCGGCGGCGCTCGCCCCGCTGGCCTTTGCCTGCGACCATCAGGTGCCCGGTGCCTGCAAGTCGCATGCAGAACTCACCGGCTTTGTCGGGCCAAGCGCAGGTTATTCCAATGGGTCGCGCGCCGAGCGGTATTTCAAATCGATGTGCGGCGCCGCCACCCCCGACTATGAAGCCTGCTTCAATGTCGCCTGGCTGAACTATTACACCGATTACGGGCTGAACAATTGGGAGACGATCCGCACCTACGCCACCACGGCATGCTTCCAGGGCGGCCACAGCACCTCGTGCAATCTCGCCATGAAGATGGCGCAGATGATGGGGCCGCCCCCCGGTTCGGTGCGCACCGAGTCCGGCGGAAACTGGGGCCGTAGTGTGGACAATGCCATCGGCGGCATCTTTGCGGCGCTGGCGAGCGGCGCGAGCACCTATGCGCAGACGGGCAGTGTCGGAGGCCCAGGCAATTACTCTTCGGGCAATGCGGGCAGCTCTACCGGCAATGTCGCCGCCTGGCAGGACAATCGCGACTGGAACGAAGCGCGCCGGGCCACCGCTAATATAGGCACGGCCTATTCCTCCTCCTGCAGGCCTGGGAATACCTACTGCTGAGGCAGCCCTGCCCTATTCGGTTTGCCAGACCTCTTTGAGGGTCTCTTCGCGGCGGCTGCCTTTCTTATAGGCTTCGTAGCGGTCGGGTTCTTTCAGGTAATAGTCCTGATGATATTCCTCGGCGGGATAGAATTCGGTGGCGGGAATAACTGCCGTGGCGATGGGCTGGTTGAGGCGCTTGGCGTTCGCCTCCAGCGAGGCGCGGGCGGCGGCGGCCTGGGCATCGTCCAGAACATAGATGGCGGTGCGATACTGGCTGCCGCGGTCATAGAATTGACCGCCTTCATCGGTCGGGTCGATATTCGACCAGAAGACTTCCAGTAGCTGGTCATAGGTGACTTCGGCTGGGTCGTAGATCACTTCGACCGCTTCGGCATGATCGCCCATGCGCTCATAGGTCGGGTCTGGCGTCGTGCCGCCGGTATATCCGGAGACGACCGTGCGCACGCCGGGCACTTCTTCCAGCTCCGCCTCGATGCACCAGAAACACCCGCCCGCGAATACGGCGATGGCTTCATTTTCGGCGGCCTGGGCGCGGGCAGCCGGCTCCGCGCTGGCAGCCTGAGGGAGGGCGGCATTGCTACAGGCTGTAAGACAGGCGGCAGCTGCCGCGAGAAGGAGAGTGCGCATAAGAGACCTTTCTAGCCCGCCGGAAGTACCGCGCGGTTACGAGGTCAAAGGTATGGGGCGCCGGGGCCACGTCCAGCCCGGCGCCTTTCACAATAGAGAGAGGCGCCGGCCCCTCCCTAGCGCCCGTCAAACACAATTTCGCCAGCCACAACCGTCATCACGGGTTTGGCTTCGAGAATCTCGGCTTCCGGAATTGTCATGAGATCGCGGTCAAATACGGTGAAATCGGCGATTTTCCCGGTTTCGATGGTGCCGAGATCATTTTCCTGGAAGCTGGCAAAGGCAGGGCCTGTAGTGAACAGCTTCAGCGCCTGCTGGCGGGTGACAGCCTCTTCAGGGTGCCAGCCTTCGCCGGAGAAACCCTTCAAATCCTTGCGCGCGACAGCGGCATAGAACTCGATGGTCGGGGAGCCGACTTCAACCGGCGCGTCTGAGCCGCCCGCGATAACAGCGCCCGCTTTCAGGAGGCTTGCCCAGGCATAGGCCCCGCGCAGCCGGTCGATGCCCACGCGGGCGGGGGCAAAATGCAGGTCGCCGATGGCATGGCTTGGCTGCATCGAAGGGATGAGGCCACTGGTTGCCAGCCGGTCGATGTCATCCGGGTGCAGCATCTGGGCGTGTTCGATGCGCCAGCGCAGATCGGCGCCGTAGCCCAGCTCCTCGAATTTATCGAGAATGTTGCGGTTGGCGAGATCACCGATGGCATGGATGGACAGCTGAACGTCGTTTTCCTGGGCATCCATCATCTCATTGTGCAGGCCGTAAATGTCTAGAATTTCCAGGCCGCTGGTTTCGGGCCGGTCTGAATAGGGCTCGATCAGCAGGGCGCCCCGGCTGCCGAGCGCGCCGTCGATATAGAGCTTCACCGCCCGGTTGGTGATCCTGGCGGTCTCATATTGGCGGCCTTCGGTGATTTCGGAGCCGTTGGGTTCAAAGGCGTTGTAGACGCGCAAGGGAAGGCGGCCGCTATCGTCCAGTTCTTTCAGTAGCCGGCCATGCTCGCGGTCAGCGCTCATATTGTGCACGCCTGTCCAGCCGCGCGACGCATAGGTCTTGGCGCCGATTTCCAGCGCCTGCTGCATCTGGTCATAAGTTGGCTGCTCGACGAGGGCCATCACAGGGTACATCGACTCGTCGATGACGATGCCTGTGGCTTTGAAATTCTCGTCACGCTCGGTGAAGCCACCGGGGGAATCCGCGCCAATATCGTAGATATTGGCGGCTTTCAGCGCCAGGGTGTTGGCAACAAGGGCGTGGCCGTCCGAGCGGACGAGGATTACCGGGTTATCCGGGCTGACCGCGTCAAGGTCTGCCGCCGATGGCATGCGCCCTTCCGGCCAGCCGGTTTCGATCCAGCCGCGCCCCAACAGAATCTCCCCGGGCGGTTTCCCCTGCAGCTCCGCTTCGACGCGGGTGACGAGTTCGTCGATGGAGGCCGTGCCCTCCAGCGTGAATCGCAATTCGCGCTCGCCAATGCCCTGAAGGTGGGCGTGGGCATCGGTGAAGCCGGGGAACATGACGGCGCCGGAAAGATCAATCGTTTCAACCTCTTCCTCGCTCCAGTCTTTGGAGAGCGGCGGGGTGGTGCCCAGGATGCGGCCGTCGGGGCCGACGACGATGGCGTCGACCGTGGCAGGGTCTTCCAGGCCGGTATAGATCGTGCCGCCGGTGAAGATGCGGATCTTGCCGTCTGCGCCGGGTGTGGCGGGCGACGGCTCTACGCAGGCCGCGAGGGCTATGGCGGCGAGCGCGGCGAGGGCGATGAAGCGCATGGAGGTCCCCTTCCCTGAGATTGCCTGAAATTCATGAACCGGTTCCGGACGTGGCGCCAGCCCCCTGAACGGGGCAGAACCGTGCCACCACGTGTCAATTCACGGACACTCCGGGTCAAATCAGCGACAGTTCGGGACAAACCGGGACACTTCAGGACAACAGAAAACGCCGGACCTGTGGAGGTCCGGCGTTTTGATTGGGTCAGCGGAAACCGCCGCAGAAGAAGCGTCTTAAGCGACGGCTTTCTTCGCGATGTCGCGCTTGATCTTGAGGGCCTTGGTGGACAGACCCTCTTCCTTCGCCTTGGCGAGGAAAGCGTCGAGGCCGCCGAGCTTGTCGACCGTGCGCAGGGCTTTCGCCGCGATGCGCATGCGGAAATTCTGGTCCAGAGCTTCCGAGCGGAGCGTAACCTGCACAAGGTTTGGCAGGTAGCGACGCTTGGTCTTGATCTGGGAGTGGCTGACAATATTGCCAACCATCGGCTTGGTGCCTGTAAGTTCACATTCGCGGGACATGGGCCTCGCTCCGAAAAAGAGGTGTTCTTTGATCTGAAGGCGCGCGTCTACAGTCTGCGGGGGCGCCCTGTCAACCGCCGCGATCAGGCTTGAGGACTGAGAAATGCGCTCCCATGTCATCCCCTGTCACTTTATGTCAGTGGGCAGGGCCGGGAGAATGCGGCAAGTTCGGGGCCGGAATGGGGACGCTTCGTTCAGGCAGCGTTGGGACAGGGCGACTATATAGACGCAAATGGCTGGCTTTTTGCCGGCCCGACCAAGAAGGACGACCCACCCTCATGAAGCGCCTCCTCCTCGCTGCTGCTGCAACCCTTGCCCTGGCCGGTCTCTCGACGGCCGACACCGCGCCCACGCCTGCCAAAGGCAGCCTGATGGCGAATGTGAAGGCGGGTGAGCCCATGCGCATGATCTACGAGCTGGACGCGCGGGCGATGATCCTGATCATTCCGGCGACCGGCCGGGCGAGCTTCAATGTGGAGCTCAAGCCCAACACCTACACGATCAAGTCGAAGGTGCGCACGACGGGGCTGGCCGACATCTTCGTGAACTATGACATGGAGTTGGCCGCCTCTGGCCATGTGCGCGGCGGGACGCTGAAAACCTCCGGCTATGTGTCTCAGAACCGCGACGGGAAGAAAAACCGGCGCGTCGAGCTGTCTATGAAGAAAGACGGGTTCACGATGAATGCGACGCCTCGCTTCGGAAATCTGGGCGAGCCGCCAGCGACGCAGGAACAGGCGATCCTGGCCAATGATCCGCTGACCGCGCTGATCACCTTCGCGCTGGAGCCGCGTGCCAAGGGCGCCGACCCCTGCGGCGGGCCGATCCGCGTGTTTGACGGGCGCCAGCTGACCTATCTGCATATGAAGAATGCCGGACGGGCAAATGTGAAAAGCCCCGCCTGGAGCGGCGAGGCGATCGAGTGCCATGTGACCATGGACAAGATTGCCGGCTATGACGCCGATGAGCTGGACAAGAATGACACGCTGACCGGAATTTCCGGGCCGCTGCGGATGTATCTGGCACCGCTGGAAAATGGCAGCCACGTGCCGGTGCGCATCGTCGCCGATACCGACAAGGTGGGTAAGGTGACCCTGCAGGCGCGCACCTTGCGGTTTGAACCGCTGGAGACGGCCGCCGCGCAGACCGGCGGCGCGGGCGGGGCGCGGTAGAGGGCGGCCAGCTGGCCTACCTTAATCTACGGGAAGTTTTCGCAGGGCGGCGATCAGTCCCGTCATATCCTCCGGCAGGGGCGCTTCATAGCGCAGGGTCTCGCCGGTGATGGGGTGGACGAAGCCGAGGACGGCGGCGTGCAGGGCCTGGCGGGAGAAGGCGCGGGCGGCGGCGAGGGCTTTGTCGTAGCGCGCTTCGCTGCCCGGCGCTTTCCAGGCCATGATGCCGGCCTGGCGGCCATAGACCGGATCACCGATCAGCGGGGCGCCGGAATGGGCCATGTGAACCCGGATCTGGTGGGTGCGGCCGGTTTCGAGGCGGCATTCGAGCAGCGCTGCGGCGGGGAGCCGGGTGGCGCGGTCCTTATAGCCGAAGGTTTCGACCGCTTTGTAATGGGTGACCGCGTGACGGGCGGCCGGGCTGTCAGGGTTCCGGTGAACCGACATTTTCTTCCGGTCGCTTTCCGAGCGGGCGATGGCGGCTTCGATGGTGCCGGAGAGAGGCCGCGGGGCGCCGCGTGTGACGGCGCGGTAGACGCGATCAATATCGTGACGCTCAAACAGGGCAGCGAGGCCGGTATGGGCGCTTTCGGTCTTGGCGGCGACCATGACGCCGCTGGTGAGCTTGTCGAGCCGGTGGACGATGCCGGGACGCTCGACCCCGCCAATGCCGGATAGCTGACCCTGGCAATGATGGAGGAGCGCGTTGACCAGCGTGCCGGTCTGGCTGCCGGGCGCGGGGTGGACCGCCATGCCAGCCGCCTTGTTGAGGATGACGAGGTGGGCGTCTTCAAAGAGGATTTCGAGCGGGATCGCCTCGGCCTCCGGCATGGCGGGCACCGGCGGCGGCATATTTACCGCATAGACGAGGCCTTTCTTCACCGGCGCGCGGGGATTTGTCTCCACCGCGCCGCCAACGGTAACGGCGCCTTCCTCGATCAGCGTTTTGGCCCGTGAACGGGAAATACCCTCGGCGCGGGCGCCAAGGAACGCATCGAGACGCTGGCCGGCATCGGCTGCCTCGGAAGTGATCACAATCTGGTTCATCGCCGCCTTATAGACGAGGGTTTCACTCCGCGTCATGCTGGTGTCGCAAATTCACGCCATGAGAGCGGCACGCAACCGGGGAGTCCTTGAGAGATGGTACAGGTAACACGTCGCAGCCTTCTGGGCGGAGCAGCATTGGGCACGGTGGCGCTGGCCGCTTGCGGCACAACGGGCCCGCAGACTTATAAAGGCGAAGCCGCCTTCAATCACGGGGTGGCCTCTGGCGACCCCCTGCCCGACCGGATGATCCTCTGGACCCGCGTGACGCCGCTATCGGGCGCCGGGCCGATCCCTGTGCGCTGGGAAGTGCTGCGCGCCGGGCAGGACACGCCCGTTTCCACCGGCGTGACCGAGGCGACCGAAGCAAAGGATTACTGCGTCAAGGTGGACGCTGCCGGCCTGCAGCCGGGCTCTGACTATACCTATCGCTTCACCGCAATGACCGATCACGGCAATGTGGTCTCACCCGAAGGGCGCCTGCGCACCCCGGCGGCAAGTGGCACGACCGCGGTGAACCTGGCGGTTGTCTCCTGCTCCAACTGGCAGTTCGGCCTGTTCAACGCCTATAAGGCGATTGCCGCCGAACCCGGTCTCGACGCGGTCGTCCATCTGGGCGACTATATCTACGAGTATGGCATTGACGGCTATGGCGGAGACATCGCCCAGAAGATCGGCCGCCTGCATGAACCGTCCACGGAGATTGTATCGCTGGCCGATTACCGCCGCCGGCATGCTCAGTACAAGACCGATCCCGACCTTCAGGCCGCCCACGCCGCCGCGCCCTGGATCTGCACCTGGGACGACCATGAAAGCACCAACAACGCCTATCGCACCGGCGCAGAAAACCACAATCCGGAGAATGGCGAAGGCGAATGGAGCGACCGGAAGATGGCCGCCGTGCAGGCCTATTTCGAATGGATGCCGATCCGCGACATCAAGCCGGGCGAAGTGACGTCTGCGGCCTGGCGCAGCTTCCGCTTTGGCGATGTGGCGACGCTGCACGCGCTGGAATCGCGTCTGACCGGACGCTCCGACGAGCTGAGCTGGGGCGACGCGCTGGCTGGCGCGGCTTCTCCGCAGGACGCCATGGCGAAGGCCCAGCAGACGATGCAGGCAGCCGCCGACCCGTCGCGCACGATGCTGGGCGCCGAGCAGGAAGCCTGGCTGAACGGCGAGTTGGCAAACTCGGTAGCCTCGGGCGCGGCCTGGCAGGTTCTGGCCAATCAGGTGATCATGGCGCGCGTGAAACTGCCGGATTTCTCCAAGCTTCTGACGCCTGAGCAGATGGCGGCGCAGGACAATCCGCAGGTTAACGCGTTCCTCGCCTTCACGGCGCTGGGCCTGCCGTTCAACCTGGACGCCTGGGACGGCTTCCCGGCGGCGCGCGAGCGGCTGTATGAGAGCGTGAGCAGCGCGGGCGCGCGGCTTGTGACGCTGACGGGCGACACGCACACTGCCTGGGCGAACGAGCTGTTTGATGCGAGCGAGCAGCGCCGGGGCATCGAGATCGGCTGCACGTCGATCTCCTCGCCCGGCATGGGCGCTTATGTGAAGGATGTGCCGGATCTGGGCGAGCAGATTGCAGACGCCAACAAGGACGTCGTCTGGCACGATCCGTTCGGGCACGGATATACGATGGTGACGCTGACGCCGTCGACCGCGCGCGCCGTGTTCCGCAAGGTGTCGGACATCCTTGCCGGTACATTCAGCACAGAGACGGTTGCCACCTTCGAGGCCAGTGCTGAAGCGGGCGGGGTCTCGGCGCTGAAGGCAGTCTAGTCGAGCACGCCTGACAGCGTGGCGCGGCCACCGTCCATGATCAGGCTTTGCCCGGTCATGAAGGCCGCGTCGCGAGAGGCGAGGAAGAAGGCGGCGCCGGCAATCTCATCGGCAAGCACCGCGCGGCCCAGCGGCACGCGGCCGAGGGACCAGGGCGTCGCCCGTTCCTCGCTGGGGCGCAGGGAGACGATGGCGTTCACACGGATCGTGTGCTCCGCCAGTTCCAGCGCGCCGGCGCGCATGACGCCCTGAATGGCGGCCTGGCTGACGGTATCGGTGAAGCGGCCCGGCATGGAGGCGGCAGCGGCGTAACGCAGCACGAAGGTGATGGAGCCTTTCTGCCGCTTTCGCTCCACCCCGGTTTCCGGGAGGTCTTCCTGTTCCAGAAGGCGCTCGGCGATGACGCGCAAGGCCATGGCGGCGCCGCGGGCGGATTTGCCGAGGGCTTTTTCAAACTTCTCCTGGGCAAAATCGAGCAGCGTGTCAGGGTCTTCATAGGCGGGCACGATGACCGCGTGATCGACGCGGCCGAAGGCTTCGACCGCGGCAGTCACCGCATTGCGCAGGCCGAGGCGGGAATGCAGCTCGCCATGATAGAACTGGACCGCGTCATCGAGCGTATCGCGCGCGGTGTCTATGCGTTCCTGGGAGGGGTCGGCGACAAGGACCTTGTGGCCTTCGTCTTCGAAGCGGCGGGCAATCGCCTCACCCACTTCGCGGCCGAGGCCGAGCACGAGCGTAACTGGCTGGCCCATGGCTCAGACCGCCTCTGAAAAGCGGCTGGATTGGTAGAGCGGCATATGTCCCGTTCCTCTTTTGAGACCTGTTGCGGCCTCCCGAGAAACGGGACTGCCGGAAAGGGCTAGCTGACCTTGAGGTGTCGCAGCTGCTCCTTAACCTTGAGTTTCTGTCGCTTCAAATCCTTGAGGACGAGGCCGTCGGCAGAGGGTCGTTTCTGTTCGTCGGAAATCTTCTCGTCCAGATTGCGGTGCTTCGCAGAGAGTTCACTGATGCGACCGTTGAGCGACATAGGCAGTCTCCTTTCGTCCCCGGCCCGGATTGACCGGTGATGCAAGAATGCCACACTCGTGTAGGGGTGTCATGGGCAGAACTACCTATCTTGCCGCATTTTCACCTTAATGCGCGTCCTTCGGCCTTCCGGCGCGATTTTTCGGCAAACATTGCCTGATCTGCGCGCGCGATGAGCGCGGCCGGGCTCTGGCCGGCATGCCATTCGACAATGCCGCAGGATGCGCCGATCTGGACGGGGGCGAGACCGCCCCCCTCTTCGCCGCGCACTTCCAGCGCATCAATGGCGGCGGCGAGCTGGGCCGCTTTGCGCCGGCTGTCTTCGAGGCTCGCATGGGCGAGCACGATGCCGAATTCGTCCCCGCCGAGGCGGCCGACAATGTCGGTTTCGCGGGTGCGGGCCAGGAGAATGTCGGAAATCTTCAGGAGAACGCTGTCCCCGGCGGCGTGGCCGTAGACGTCGTTCACCTGCTTGAAATTGTCCAGATCGATGAAAATCAGCGTCAAAGGCGTCTGGAAGCGGCCCGACAGCGCAATTTCGCGGCGCACTTCCCGCTCGAAAGCCCGGCGGTTGAAGACCGGGCAGAGCGCGTCATTATCGGCCAGCAGCGCGGCGTCCGCCAAGCTGGCCCGTAGCGTGTCGGCCTCTTCGCGCAGAACGATGACTTCTTCGGCGAGCGCCTCGATGGCCGCGCGGGCGCGCAGGTCCAGACGGGCAAGGTCAACCCCCAGCGCGTCCAGCAGGGCGCGCTTTTCAGCTTCGGTGAGCTCCGGGGTGTCAGTTGCCATGTGTTAACACTAACTTTGTTCGCTTCGCTTGTAGAGAGCCCGTTCACGGGGCGCGCCAACTTTCCCCTCACAGGAGCGGTTGACGGTCAGCAGCGCGCTCTTATGGTGCGCGCTTTCCAGCGGCGAGGCAGGCATGAACAAGGCGCGCTCTCCGGTCGTGGGCATCATCATGGGCAGCCAGTCGGACTGGCCGGTGATGCGCGAGGCCGCGAAGATACTCGAAGATATGGGCGTCGCTTTCGAAGCGAAGATCGTTTCGGCGCACCGCACGCCCCAGCGGCTGGTCGAATATGCGACCACTGCCAAGGATCGCGGGTTGAAGGTGATCATCGCCGGCGCGGGCGGGGCAGCCCACCTGCCGGGCATGGCCGCTTCGATGACGCCCCTGCCCGTTCTGGGCGTGCCGGTTCAGTCCAAGGCGCTTAAAGGCCTCGATAGTCTTCTCTCTATTGTGCAGATGCCCAAGGGCGTTCCGGTGGGCACGCTGGCCATTGGCGAAGCGGGCGCGGCCAATGCGGGCATTCTGGCGGCCTCGATCATTGCGCTGCAGGACGACGCGGTGGCCGCAAAGCTGGACGCGTTCCGCACGGCGCAGACCGAGAGCGTGAAAGAGGTTCCCGAGGAATGAGCCCGCTTCGCCCCGGCGCGACGATCGGGATATTGGGCGGCGGGCAGCTTGGCCGGATGCTGGCGAGCGCGGCCGCGCAGCTTGGCTTTGATGTGCTGATCTATTCGCCCGAAGATGATCCGCCGGCAGGTCGTGTCGCGGCGGGGGCCTTTCAGGCCGACTGGGACGACGCCGAGGCGCTGACCGAGTTTGCCCAGGCCTGCGATGTGATCACGCTGGAATTTGAAAATGTGGCGGTCGCGAGCGTTGAGGTGATCGAGAAGACCGGAAAGCGCGTGCTGCCGGGGGCGAAGTCTCTCTCCGTGTCTCAGGACCGGATGACCGAGAAGACCTTTCTCAACGCGCACGGCATCCCCACAGCGCCGTTCCGCGAGATTAATTCGGCGGCTGATATTTCCGCCGCTTTGGCGAGCCTCGGCGGCAAAGGCGTGTTGAAGACGCGCCGCGAAGGCTATGACGGCAAGGGGCAGGCCTGGGTTTACGATGCGGCCGAAGCCGAAAAGGCCTGGGCGAAGATTGGCGCGATGCCGGCGATCCTGGAAGGCGCCATCGCATTTGAGTGCGAAATCTCGGTGCTGGTGGCGCGCAGCGTTACAGGCGAAACGACCAGCTGGGCGCCGCCGCGCAACAGCCATGAGAACGGGATTCTCGCGCGCTCGGTTGTGCCGTCTGGCCTCAGCAAAGCGGTGGAAGACGAAGCGCGCGCCAAGGCGATGCATCTGGCCGATGAGCTGGGCCATGTGGGCGTTCTGGCGCTGGAGTTTTTTGTTTTGCCGGATGGCACGCTGCTGGCCAACGAATTTGCGCCCCGCGTGCACAATTCCGGCCATTGGACGCCTGAAGCCTGCCAGACCGGGCAGTTCGAGCAGCATATCCGCTGCGTGGCCGGTTGGCCGCTGGGGGATACGCACCGGCTGTTTGATGCCGAGATGGCGAACCTGATCGGTGACGAGGGGCTGGTTGACCCGGCAACGCTCAAGGCGAATGATGTTTTGACCCTTTACGGCAAGCGCGAAGCCCGGCCCGGACGCAAGATGGGCCATATCACGCGCCGCCTTGGCCCACGAAAGGACTAGACCCATGCGCCTTCCCGTTTCCACCTGGCCCGACATTGAAGCCTGGCTGACCAAATCAAAGACCATCGTGATCCCCATCGGCTCTTTCGAGCAGCATGGACCCAACGGCTTCATCGGCACCGATGCTCTGTGCCCGGAAATCATTGCCAATCATGCCGAAAGCCTGGCGCCCGATGACATTCTCATCGGGCCGACCTTTGCCGTGGGCTGCGCGCAGCACCACCTTGGCTTTCCCGGCACGGTGACCCTTCGCCCCTCGACCATGATCGCTTCAATGGTGGACTGGACCGAGAGCCTGATGCGGCATGGCTTTGAGCGGCTCTACTGGCTGAACGGGCATGGCGGCAACATTGCGACCATCGAGGCGGCGTTCTCCGAGATCCATGCGCGGCGCAGCTTTGATCCGCGCGGGGCGGACAATCGCCCCGGCCTGACGCTGAAGCGGCGGGACTGGTGGGATTTTCGCGACGTGATGAGCACGGTGAACCAGCTCTACCCCACAGGCCATGGCAGCCACGCGACGGCGTCGGAAGTCTCCGTCACCTATTGGGGATACCCGGAGCGGGAACGCAGCAGCACGAAGATGACCCCGAAGATTGCCCCGACAGGGACGATTGGCGACGCGGTGCAGTATCGCCGCGACTTTCCCGATGGCCGCATCGGCTCTGACCCGACCCAGTCGAACATCGAGGATGGCGGGAAGATCGTGGCCGTGGCGGCCAAATGCGTGCTGGAAGAGGTCGCGCGGTTTTCGGCGTGAGCGCCGCTGACATGAAACGCCCGTAATCTCTGAGGCTTCGGCTTTGACCTTGGCGCGATGCCCGCTATCAGGGGGAGACGTGAACGCGCGGGACATTCATGCTGGACGTCAGATCGCTCGAAAAAGCCTATGGCAGCAAACAGGCCGTGCGCGGCATATCCTTTGCCGTGGAGAAAGGCACCGTGCTGGGCTTTCTAGGGCCTAACGGCGCGGGCAAATCGACCACGATGCGGATGATTGCCGGGGTGCTGGAGCCGGATGTCGGCGACGTGCTGATCGACGGGAAATCCATCATTTCGGATCGCCGCGCCGCGCAGGCCGCGCTGGGATACCTGCCCGAAGGCGCGCCGCTGTATAATGACATGACGCCCCCCGAGTTTCTGGCCTTCCTGGCCAGCGCGCGGCAGATTCCCAAAGGCCAGCGCAAGAACGCCATTGAGCGCACGATTGCCGATGCGCGGATTTCCGGCGTGCTGGGCCAACGCATCGGCGCGCTTTCCAAAGGCTATCGCCGCCGCGTGGGACTGGCCGGCGCTATCCTGCACGATCCGCCCGTGCTGGTGCTGGACGAGCCGACCGATGGCCTCGACCCCAACCAGAAACGCGCCGTGCGTGCGCTGATCGCCCGGATGGCACCCACCAAGGCCATCATCATTTCCACCCACACCCTGACCGAAGTGCCCGCGATGTGTCACCGCGCCGTGCTGGTGGACCGGGGACAGCTTGTGGCCGATGACACGCCCGAAGGCCTTGCCCGGCGCTCTGATGAAGGCTCGCTGGAAAGCGCCTTTGCCCGCCTGACCGATCAGGTGGAGGAGGCAACGCTGTGATCAGCATCCTCCGCCAACAGATGAGCGGATTTACCGCCACCTATCGCCGTGAACTGAACGCCTATTTCGCCACGCCCATGGCATATGTGTTTCTTGCCGTGTTCCTGCTGGCGCTGGGCCTCTTCACCTGGGAAGCCGCGCGGTTTTTTGATTCGGGCGTGGCAGACCTGCAGCCCTTCTTTGCCTGGCATCCCTGGCTTTACATGATTTTCCTGCCCGCGCTCGCCATGCGCCTCTGGGCGGATGAACGCGCGGCCGGGACAGATGAGCTTCTCCTTTCCCTGCCCCTGGGTTTGCCGGGGCTGGTGCTGGGAAAACTCTGCGCGGCCTGGACTGTGGCGGGGACGGGCCTGCTGCTGACGCTGCCGATGTGGCTGTCTGTGAACTATCTGGGCAATCCGGACAATGCCGCGATCGCGCTGACCTATTTGGTCAGCCTGCTGATGGCGGGGGCGTATCTCTCCATCGGGGCGGCGGTGTCGGCCCTGACGGGCAGTCAGGTGACAGCGTTCGTGATCTCGGTGGTGATCGCCTTTGTGTTCACCGCAGCGGGCTGGCCGCTGGTGCTCTCCACGGTGCAGGCATTGTTCGGGACCGGCTTTGCCGATCTGATCGCGCGGTTCTCCTTCATCACGCAGTTTGAGAGCGCCCAGCGGGGCGTATTGGAGCTGCGTGTGGTGGCATACTTTCTGGGCTTTACGGCGACCTTCGCGTTTCTCAACTGCCTCTGGGCATCGCGCCGGAGGCTTGGCTGAAAGATGAAGGCGCGCCGCTATCTGGTTTTGATGACGCTGCTGGCGGGGATTGTCCTGCTGGCCGGGAACATTGCGGCGCAAAGACTGCTGGCGGGCGCGCGGCTCGATTTCACCGAGGGCAAGCTCTACACGCTTTCTGATGCGACCCGCGTGACGCTGCGCGATCTGGCCGAGCCGGTGGAGATCACCTACGTTTACTCCCGGCGCGTGGGACAGGACTATCCGGCGATCCAGGCCCATGCGGCGCGCGTGCGGGAGCTGCTGGCGACCTATGCAGCGGCTTCCGGCGGAAATGTCCGCGTGCGGGAGATTGATCCCAAGCCGTTTTCCGAAGCCGAGGACGAAGCCCTTGCCGCTGGCATCAGCGCCATTCCCGCCTCGGGCAATGATCCGCTCTATTTCGGCATCATCGGGCGCAACGCAATTGACGATCTGCGCCTCATCCCGTTCCTGGCGCCCGAGCGGGAAACGACGCTGGAATATGACCTGACACGGATGATTGCGCGGCTGGACAATCCCGAACCACCGCGTGTGGGCATCATCAGCTCCCTGCCCGGCATGAAGGCGCTGGACGGGGAAAGCGGCTATGTCGTTTTGCAGGACATCGGGCGCAGCTTTAGCGTGGAGCAGATCCCGGATGATTTCGGGTCGTTGCCAGAAATGGATGTGCTGCTTGTGGCCCATCCCGGCACGCTCACGGCGCGGCAGGAATGGCTGATCGACCAGTTCATTCTGCGGCAGGGGCGCGCGATCTTCGTGGTCGACCCCGCAGCGAAGACGGCGCTGTCCGGTGCGATGTTTTCGGCGACCGACTCGCTGGCGCGCTCCAGCCTCGGGCGGCTCGGCGCGGTCTGGGGTGTGGAACTTGCGCCGCAGGCGGTGGCAGACGCGGCCAACGCGCTTACCGTACCGGTGGAGTCGTTTACCGGGCGCGTGGATGAGGTTGCCCACCCGCTGTTTGTCGGCGTGCCCGCCGAAACGATGAGCCGGAACGATCCGATCACGGCAGACCTGATGCGCGTGGTGAATTTTGGCGCGCCGGGGGCGTTGATCCAGGGAAGCCTTCCTGAGGGCGTAATATTGGCGCCGCTGATCACGACCGGGCCGAGCCCCTCCTTCATCGATCCGGCACGCGCCGCGCGCGACATGGCGGCAGATGAGGTCTTACAAAGCTACATGACCGAAGCGGCGCCGCTGGTGATGGCGGCGCGCCTGTCGGGCCGCTTGCCGAGCGCCTTTCCCAATGGGGCGCCTGCGATGGACGAACCCTCCGACGCAAGCGACCTTGAGGCTGCAAAGGCCGAGGCCGCGAGCCTGCCCCCGCATATTGCCGCCAGCGAGACACCGGCCGAAGTGGTGATGATTGCTGACGCGGACTTTCTGGCGGATGATTTCTATGTGGTGCCGGGCTCGGGCATGGTGGTGGCGGACAATGGCGCGCTGCTGCTGAATGCCATCGACGCGCTGGCGGGCCGGGGCGAGCTGTCGCGGCTTCGCTCCCGCGCGGCAAGCCTGCGGCCGATGGTGCGTATCGAGACGATGCGTGACGCGGCAGAGACGCAATACTTCCGCCAGCAATCGGAGCTGGAAGCGCGCCTCTCCACGGCGCAGGCACGCTTGAGCGAGCTGCAGTCGAGCGCTTCAGGCGACGGTTTCTTCGCAGGCGATCCCGAAGCCGAGCTCACGGCCGATGAACGGGCGGAGCTGTCTACCCTGCGCGAAGACATTCTGACCATTCGCGCGAGCCTGCGCGATATTGAACGCGACTATCGCCGGGACATCGATGCGCTGGAGGCCACCCTCAAGGCGATCAATATCTGGGGCGGGCCTTTGCTGGTGACGCTGGCGGGCATTCTGGTCTGGCGCCGTCAGGCCAAAAAGCGGCGGGGCGCCGCATGACCGCGCTGAGAAACCAGCACAGGGCCTTCCGGGTCAAGGTGATGGGCGCGGTTGCCGGCGCGCTCGTGCTCGCCGCCATTGGCAGCCAGTTTCTGGGCGCGCCCGCGGCGCCACGCAGTGATCTCCAAGGCGAGCCCGTACTGCCAGGATTTGCCGCAACGCGTGCGGCAGCGGCAGAAATCCGCATCACGCTGGCTGACGAGAGCTATACCCTGTTTTCAACGCCGGGCGGCTGGCGCCTTGAGGGGACCGATGGCTATCCCATCCGCGCCGACCGGCTGGACGAGCTGGCCGGGGGCCTGGAAACGCTGGCCTGGGACGTGCCCCGCACGCGCGATCCCGGCAAGATGAACGCCATTGGTCTTGGCGACCCACGCGAAGGCGGCAATGGCGCCCTGGTGGAAGTGATCGGCGCCGACGGGAACGTCTCCGCAGCGCTTCTGACCGGCCGCAAGGATGAGTACATCTATGTGCGCCGTCCCGGTGAGATGCAGGCCTACCGGGTGACCGGCACGCTGCCACCGCTCTACACGGCTGAAGCCTGGCTCGATCTCGACATCATTGATCTCAATGCGGACGCAGTCTCTGCCGTGCGCCTGACGGATGCGACCGGCGCGTCGATGTTCCTTCAGCGGACAATCGGATCGGATGACCGGGCTTTCCTCCCTGCCCCGCCCTATGAGAATTACGAGCTGGTGAACCGGCTGGCGACAACCGGGCCTGCGCTGGCGCTCACGCGGTTTCAGCCGGTTGGCGTGCGCCCGGCAGGTGAGCTGAAGACGCGGCCGCGCGGCCGGCATATCACGCAGACGCATGACGGGCTGGAAGTGGAGGCGCGGCCCTATCGCGAGGCGGATGGCTATTATGTGACTCTGCGCGCGATCGAAGCCGGCGAAGGCGCCCATCGCGGCGCCGCCATCAATGAACGGGCCAAGGGCTGGGCGTTTCAGGTGTCAGAGATCGACTGGATGGATTTTGCCCCGGCCGTGTCGGAGATTGCGCGCCCGCCTGAAGATGTCACACCGGACGGCGAAACGCCCGAAGAGTGATCAGCGCACGTCCATGACGGTGAGGACCGGGCCAAAGCCGGCTTCCTGAACGATCAGCATGCAGCCCGATTCGCAGGCCGGCAGGTCGATGTCAGCGCGGCCGCCGAGCCAGGGGCCGATCTGACGGGCAGAGGTCACGGGATTTGGCATCTTGGTGGGATTGTCTTCGTCGGTCAGATAGGTGACCCACCAGAGATCAGTGAGGCTGGCGGTTTCCCCTTTCAGCGAGACCTTGCCGGTCTTGCTGACAAGGCGGATGCCGGATTCAGGAAGGGTCATCGCCTTTCCCAGCGCCGCGCCTACCTTGCTTGCCTTGTTGCCGGGCGCCTGCTCGGCGCCGTTGAAGACGGCCTGCGGCGTATAGGGCCCGCGCAGGGAGAACCGCTCGACATACCCGCGCTGGCGGTCTTTCGACTCCGGCAAGGCCATCTTTTCCTTGCTGCCGAGATAGTCCCAGTAATCGACCGGCCAGGTCAGCACCAGCACGTCATCGCGCTGCGCTTCCAGCTCGTCCATCGCCCGGTAGGCCGCCGGGCAGGACCGGCAGTTCTTGGAGGCAAAAAGTTCAACCAGAACCGGGCCGTCTGCATGCGCCGAAGGCGCCGCAAACGCAGCCAGTAGCAGGACGAACAGGGCGGGCAGTCGCATCATCACAGGCCGCTTATATGCTCTGGGGCAACATGCCGACAGTCACAGCCGCGTGAGAGGCTGTAAAAAGCCCGCCGCGGGCTGATCCTGCGGCGGGCCAATGTGTCTTACGAGGCGCGGACAAGGTCGCGCAGCACATAGTGCAGAACGCCGCCATGCTTGACGTAATCGACTTCGATCTCGGTATCGATCCGGCATTTGATCTGGATCGTCTTCACGGTGCCGTCGGCATAGGTGATCTTGCAGGGCACGGTGGAGAGCGGGCGAATGTCGTTGCCGAGGCCTTCGATATCGAAGGTTTCGGTGCCTTTGAGGTCCAGAGATTTGCGGCCCTCACCGATGAACTCGAACGGGATGACGCCCATGCCGACAAGGTTTGAGCGGTGGATACGCTCGAAGCTTTCAGCGATGACGGCCTTCACGCCGAGAAGGTTGGTGCCTTTGGCGGCCCAGTCACGGCTGGAGCCGGCGCCGTATTCGATGCCGCCGATGATGACGAGGGGCACGCCCTTGTCGATCCAGGCCATCGCCGCGTCATAGATCGAGGTCTGCTCGCCATCCGGGCCGAGGGTGTAGCCGCCCTCAACGCCGTCGAGCATCTCGTTCTTGATACGGATGTTGGCGAAGGTACCACGCATCATGATCTCATGGTTGCCCCGGCGCGAGCCGTAGGAGTTGAAATCCTTCACCGGCACCTGACGCTCGGTCAGATATTTGCCAGCCGGGCTGTTGGCCTTGAAGGAACCGGCCGGGGAGATGTGGTCGGTGGTGATCATGTCGCCCAGGAGGGCGAGCACACGCGCGCCCTTGATCGGGTGGATGTCGCCCTTCTCGGCCGACATGCCGCGGAAGTAAGGCGGGTTCTGAATGTAGGTCGAGCTGACCGGCCAGTCATAGGTCTCAGCGTCCGTGGTCTGAACGCCCTGCCATTTCTCGTCGCCTTTGAACACGTCGGCATATTTCGACATGAACATCTGCCGGGTCACCGTCGCGTGGACCATGTCGGCGATTTCCTTGGTCGTCGGCCAGATGTCCTTCAGATAGACAGGCTTGCCGTCTTTCGAGGTGCCAATGGCGTCCTTGGTGATGTCGATGTTCATGTCGCCGGCGATGGCATAGGCGACAACCAGCGGCGGAGACGCGAGATAGTTGGCGCGTACGTCCGGGCTGATGCGGCCTTCGAAGTTGCGGTTACCCGAAAGAACCGAGACGGCCACGAGATCATTCTCGTTGATCGACTTGGAAATCTCGGGCGCCAGCGGGCCGGAGTTGCCGATACAGGTGGTGCAGCCATAGCCGACGAGGTTGAAGCCGAGCGCGTCGAGGTCTTCCTGCAGGCCGGCAGCGTTCAGATACTCTGAAACCACCTGCGATCCGGGCGCCAGCGATGTCTTCACCCAGGGCTTGCGGGTGAGGCCGAGGGCGCGCGCCTTGCGGGCAACGAGACCGGCGCCGATCAGAACATACGGGTTGGAGGTGTTGGTGCAGGAGGTGATCGAGGCGATCACGACCGAGCCGTCGTTGAGAATATAGTCCTGGCCGTCCACGCGGCCGCGGCCGGGGCCCATCTCGTCACCCGGAATGCTGGCCGGCGCAGGCGCGCCGCCCTCTTCCGTCATCTCTGACTTCTGCAGCTCAGGCGCCTTGGCGGGCTTGCGCAGGCCGTGGATGTATTCGCCGAAAACCTGGGCGGCCGCGTCGAGCGCGACGTGGTCCTGCGGGCGTTTTGGGCCCGAGATCGCCGGAACGACATCGCCGAGATCAAGGTGAAGCGTCGAGGTGTAGACGGGCGCATAGTCCGCGCCGCGCCAGAAACCGTTCTGCTTGGCATAGGCTTCAACCAGCGCGATGCGGTCTTCATCGCGACCGGTCTGGCGAAGGTAACGGATCGTCTCGTCGTCGATCGGGAAGAAGCCGCAGGTCGCGCCATATTCAGGCGCCATGTTGGCGATGGTGGCGCGGTCTGCGAGCGGCATGTTGTCGAGGCCGGGGCCATAGAATTCGACGAATTTGTTCACGACGCCGTGCTTGCGGAGCATCTGCACCACTTTGAGCACCAGGTCTGTCGCGGTGACGCCTTCGGTCATCGCGCCGGTGACCTTGAAGCCAACGACTTCCGGGATGAGCATCGAGACGGGCTGGCCGAGCATCGCCGCTTCAGCTTCGATGCCGCCAACGCCCCAGCCGAGTACGGCCAGGCCATTGACCATGGTGGTGTGGCTGTCCGTGCCGACCAGCGTGTCCGGATAGGCGACGAGTTCGCCTGCCTCATTCGGGGCGGACCAGATAGTCTGGGCGAGGTATTCGAGGTTTACCTGGTGGCAGATGCCGGTGCCGGGCGGAACGACGCGGAAATTGTTGAACGCCTTCTGACCCCATTTGAGGAAGGTGTAGCGCTCCATGTTGCGCTCATATTCCAGGTCTACGTTGGCCTGGAAGGCGCGGGGCGTGCCGAATTCGTCGATCATGACCGAGTGGTCGATCACGAGATCGACCGGGACCAGCGGGTTGATTTTCTTGGCGCTGCCGCCCAGTGCCTTGATGCCGTCGCGCATGGCGGCGAGGTCGACCACGGCGGGCACGCCGGTGAAGTCCTGCATTAGGACGCGGGCGGGGCGGTAGGCGATCTCACGCGGGTTCTGGCCGCCTTTATCTGCCCATTCACCGAAGGCGCGGATGTCGTCTTCATTGACGGTCAGCCCGTCCTCGAAGCGCAGCATGTTCTCGAGGAGAACCTTCAGCGCGGCGGGCAAACGGGATACATCGCCCAGACCGCCGTTCTTCGCCGCTGCTTCCAGCGAATAATAGGTGTAGGTCTTGCCAGCTGCTGTGAGCGTGCTTTTCGATTTAAAGCTGTCCTTTGACGGCATGTCCGAGCCTTGCCTCCTGGTAAAGGGCCTCTCCTGCGGAGGCCCGCTTTCGTCGCTGGGGCCCTCATATAGGCCCTGCCCTTCCGGCGCAATTGGGACAAAGGGTCAAAGCGTTAATAGCGGCGCAAGGCCTCGTTTGCAGACACTGCCGAACAGGCTAAGCCTGCGCCGGTGACTGTCTCGACCGCCCCCCTGCTCAGCGCCAGCGGCCTCGCTATCCTGCGGGGAGAGCGGGTGCTGTTCCGCGGCATAGGGCTGACACTGCAACCGGGCGAGGCGATCGTGTTGCGCGGCGCCAATGGGGCGGGCAAGACGACGCTGCTGCGGATGCTGGCGGGGCTGACACGGCCGGAGGCCGGGGAGATCGCGCGCCCGGCCGCTCATCACTGGATTGGCCACAAGGAAGGCATCAAGCCGCAGGAAACCCCGCGAATCCATCTCGCCCTGTGGGCAAAGGCGTGGGGCTCGAGCGCCAGTATCGCTGATATTCTCGATCAGCTGGCGCTGACACGGGCGGCGGATGTGCCGGGGCGGTATCTCTCGGCAGGCCAGAGACGGCGCACGGCGTTCGCCCGGCTGCTGCTGGAGGCGCGCCCGCTCTGGTTGCTCGACGAGCCCTACACGGCGCTCGATGCGGCGGGCAAAACGATGCTCGATCAGGTCATTTCAGGACATTTGAGGACAGGTGGGGCCATTATCGCGTCGATGCACGACGCGGCCGGCTTCCCGGTGACTGCCGAGGTGACGCTTTGAACGCGGCGCCCATCTGGGCAGCGTTCCGGCAGGCGTTTGCCGAAGCATGGGCGGGCGGCGCAGGCGCGCTGCTGCCGCTTGGCTTTCTGGGCGGGGCGGCGGTGCTGGTGCCCCTGGGTATCGGAAGCGATACCGAGACCCTCAAGGCGGTAGGGCCAGGCATCATCTGGGTATCGCTTGCGCTATCCAGCCTGGTGACGCTGGAGCGGATCTTTCAGGCGGATGTGGAGGACGGCACGCTGGACCTCTGGCTGCAGACCGGCGCGCCGATGGCAGCGGTTGCGGCGGCCAAGACGCTGGCGCACTGGCTGGCGGCGGGATTGCCCCTCGCGCTGGCCTCTCCCCTGCTGGCGCTGATGTTCCAGGCGCAGGCGAGCCTGGACCTGATCGCACATCTTGGGCTCTACGCCCTTGGCAGCCTGGCGTTTTTCTTCTGGGGCGGGGTGGGCGCCGCCCTATCAGCCACCGTGCGCCGGGGCGGGCTGCTGATCTCGATCATCGCGCTTCCCCTCTATGTGCCCACCGCCATTTTCGGCAGCCTGGCAATGACCGGGGGCATCGGATCTGACGGGGCGCCGATGCTGCTGGCCGCTTCCACCCTCTTTGCCTGCGCTGTTGCGCCCTATGCCATGGCCGCTGCCTTGCGCTTGGCGGCGGACTGAGGGGAGGCTATCTCGATACCATCATGTGGTCTGCCTTTGCCAATCCGCACAAGTTTCTGAAATTCTCCGCTGTTGCGGCGCCCCTTTTCTATGGAGCGGGAATGCTCTGCATTCTGTGGGGCCTTTGGCAGGGGCTGTGGATCGTGCCCAAGGACGACTATCAGGGCGGGGACATCATGCGGGTGATGTTCATACACGTGCCCGCCGCCTGGCTGGCGATGGTGAGCTATTCAGGCCTAGCGGTGGCAAGTTTCGTCTGGTTCATCTGGCGCCATGAGCTCGCTGACATTGCCGCCAAGGCGATTGCCCCGCTCGGCGCGGTGTGGACGGCGCTGTGCCTGGCCACCGGCTCCATCTGGGGCAAGCCGACCTGGGGCACCTGGTGGCAATGGGATGATGCGCGGATGATGTCCGTTCTGTTCCTGCTGTTCCTGTTCCTGGGATACATGGCGCTGCGCGCCTCAATGGATTCGCGCCAGAAGGCCGCGCGCGCCGGGGCGATCCTGGCGATGGTGGGCGCAGTAAACGTGCCCCTGATCAAATTCTCCGTGGACCTCTTCACCTCGCTGCATCAACCCGCCAGCGTGATCACCGCAGACGGCCCGAAGATGGCGGCGGTTTACCTGACGCCCCTGCTGATCTCGGGCCTTGGCCACGCGTTGCTGTTTGGCGGCCTCGTGATGACCCATATGCGCACCGAAATCCGTGAGCGGCGGATTGCCCGCCTCACGGCGCAGGCGCTGGAAGGATAGGCGATGCCCGAATTCGACAAGAACGCCGCCTATATCTGGGCCTGCTACCTGATCGGCGCGGCGCTGATTGCCGGGGCCTGCCTTCAGGCCTGGCTTGCCGCGCGCGCGGCAAGAAAGCGGCTGGAGGCGCTGGTCGCCAATGACGAGGACCTGCGCGTATGAAGCGCTGGATCTATGCCTTGCCCGTTCTGGCGTTGGTCATCGTCGCCGGGTTTGGCGGATGGCAGATGATGCGCCCGTCCAAGGGCGAGTTTGAGCGCCTCTCCCGCGCCGCGCCGGAACATGTCTTTCCGCTGATGGATGGGAGCGGCGAGATTTCCTTCGCTCCGCCTCCGGGTGGACAGACGGTTGCGGTGAACCTCTTTGCCAGCTGGTGCGCGCCGTGTGAGGCCGAGCACAAATATCTGGTTGCCCTCGGCGAAAAACATCCCGGCCAGGTGTATGGCATTCTCTACAAGGACAAGGTGGAGGACGGCGCCGGCTTTCTGGAGCGGCTGGGCAATCCCTACACGCAGGTGGCGCTGGACCCGGAAGGGCGCGGCGGGCTTGATTTCGGCCTGACAGGCGTGCCGGAAACTTTTGTCATCTCCGGTGACGGAGAAATCATCCTGCATATCGGCGGGCCGCTGGATGACGCGCTGGCCCAAAAAGTAAGCGGGGCGCTCGAAGCGCCCCGCTCATGACTTCATCGAGAAGGAAGCGTGATTACTTCGCTTTCTTCTTTGCAGCCGCTTTCTTGGCGACCGGGGCCTTTTTGACAGCGACCGGGGCTTTTTTCACTTCAGCCTTGGCCGTCTTCTTTTTGGCAGGTGCCTTTTTGGCCTTCGGAGCAGCTTTGGCAGCCTTAGGCGCTTTTGCAGCCTTGGGCGCAGCTTTCGGGGCCTTGGGGGCTTTCGGAGCGGCCGGAGCGGCTTCTTTCTTCTCCGAATCGTCGACCAGGCCGGTCAGGCCTTGCAGCAGGGCGTCCTGCTTGGCTTTTGCCAGGGTCGAGAACAGGGCATCGTCAGCCTTGGTGACAGCCGGGAGGGCCTTGTCATAGGCTTTCTTGCCTTTTGCCGTCAGGCTGACGGATTTGGCGCGGGCGTCGGTTTTGGAATCAGCGCGCTTGATGAGGCCAGCGGTTTCCATACGGGCGACCATGTCGGCCAGCGTGGAGCGGTCGATGCCGGTAGCATTGACAAGATCGGACTGGCTGACGCCTTCATTGCCCGACAGGGCAGCAAGGACAGAAAACTGACGCAGCGTGACGCCGGCCGATTTCAGAGCAGCGGCCGAATGATTGGCAGCGATCTGCTGGGCGCGGTGCAGAAGGTGGCTGGGCGAAGAATTGAGATTGAAGCTCATGATTAGGGTTCCTAAAGGTTGTTAAGGTGTCCGGGGAAGGACGGGATTGAAAAAGGGCCGATCCATGTTCCGGGGCGTTAACAAGAACCCCGTGGGCGGATCAAACACATTCTCCATACAGGCGACAGGATAAAGATTGGATGACTGATCAATTGCCAACTCCTTTCCAGAACACAGATTTTCGGCTCGATGTGCCAGATGGGGACGATCGGATGCGGCGAATTTGCAATCGCTGCAATTTTGTTGATTACGTGAATCCTAAGATTGTGACCGGAGCGGTCGTAATCAAGGACCGTAAAATCCTGATCTGTAGGCGTGCAATCGAGCCACGCAAGGGATTCTGGACCCTTCCGGCAGGATTCATGGAAGAAGGCGAGAGCGTGGAGGAAGGCGCCCGGCGCGAAGCGCGCGAGGAAGCGATGGCCGAAATAGAGATCGATGGCCTGCTCGGCGTGTATTCCGTGCCCCGCATTTCGCAGGTTCAGATCATGTTCCGCGCCAAACTATTGTCAGACATCGCGCCAGGACCGGAAAGCGAGGAAGTGAAACTCGTATCCTGGGCGGACATTCCCTGGTCTGAGATGGCATTCCCCACGGCGGTGTGGGCCCTGACGCACTATGCCGAAACGAGACACCTGAAGGCGTTTCCACCTTTTGGTAACCCACCGGGTACGGATAAGGTCACGCGGGAAGTGATCAGGCTGTAGCGGAGGCTTCTTCGGGTTCGCGCAGATGCTTCAAGGTATACGGCGTGTTAAGCGCGCCGAAGAGGAAGACGATGACCATGTTGCCGAGCTTCCAGTTGGCCCAGACATCTTCGGCATTCTTTGCGCCGAATGTCAGGCCAAGGAACTCATATGTGCCTGCTGGCGCGACCGGGATGCCCGCGAGGACAAGTGGGCTTTCAAAGCCGGGCGCATAGGTGCGCCAGAGATATTCATTCCAGAACGCCATGGCGACGAAAAACAGCCCCCATCGAAACGCCAGTGTGCGCCACGCAAAATCCGGCAGGTCAAACACCTTGGCAAAGAGAGACTTCCAGAGGTTTTTTCCAAACATCAGCGGGATGAGGATCATACCGGCCATGAACAGCTGCTGGATGGTGGGCTTCACATAGATGAAGGCCTTCTCCTGGAGGAGGATGCCGATGAGACCGAAGCCACCGACGATGGCGGAGGAGAACACCATCATCTGCGAGACAGGCTGGCGCTGGATCAGCTGTTTGCCGAGGAAACCCAGCATCAGGACGATCAGCACCCCCGTCGCCCAGTAGATGGCGGTGTCCTTGTTGATCAGGCCGTCGAGCAGCTCCACCCGGCGGAAGATGTTATAGGTGAGGATGAAGCCGATGACGGGGATAAAGTCCCCCCAGATCTGGTTGGCTTTGCCAGCGGCAGTGCCGATACCATTAGCGGGGCCGTTGGCGGGCCCATTGGCGGGCGAAGGCGGCGGGGTCATCTCGGTCATGCTATTCCTTACGTGCTGGGACGTCTTCCGGTTCAGCTCGCTACCTTCTTGTCATGAATGAATTCTTCCGTCAGCCCGCAGCCTGCATCAGAACCAGCCCCGCCGCGAGTGTGGCGGCAGCCACAACCCGGCGCCGTCCGAAGCCTTCCTTCAGTAGCCAGGCGCCGAAACCGGCGGCGAAGACCACGGAGGTTTCCCGCAGCGCTGTGACCATCGCGGCATCGGTCATCGAATAGGCATAGATCGCCATGCCATAGGAGAGCGCCCCGGCGAGCCCGCCGATGACGCCCGCGCGCAACTCTTTGCGCAGGCAGGCGGCGACCCTCCCCTTCCGCTGCCAGAGGAGGACCAGCGTGACGCCCACCCAGTCGAACAGGAACAGCCAGACAACAAAGGTGAGCGGATTTTCCATCGCGCGGACGGCACGCGTGTCGGCCACCGCATAGAGGCCGACGCCGATGGCCGTCATCAGGGCCCAGAAGAGGGCGGCGCGGTCGAGGCGGCGGGCGGCTTCGGTGAGGCCGGTGGGCAGGGCGAAGACGAGGATGGACAGTGAGGCGGCGATCAGGCCCGCAATCTGGAGCGGGGAGAGACTTTCATTCAGCCAGAACACCGCCAGCACGGCTGTGGCGAGCGGGCCGAGCCCGCGCATGACGGGGAAGACGAGCGAGAGCGCGCCCCGATGCAGCGCCCGGATGGCGGAGAACTGGTAGAACCAGTGGACCACGACCGACACGGCAATCAACGGCCAGGTCTCTGGCGGTGGAAGCGGCGCGAAAGGCAGGAGCGGCAGGACGCTGAGCCCCATGACGATGGCCACGATGGCCCGCGCCGTCAGCACGTCGCCGCCCCGCTTCACCATGACATTGGTGATCGCGACCGTCAGCGCAGAGAGCAGGCAGAGAATGATGGGTAACAGCGTGGGCGACATGCCGGCCTCGCATACGCAGCTTTGCGGTCAAGCGAAAGACGGGGCCTAACGACGGGGCCAAAATTTGCGGCGGCGGCCCGAAGCGTCCTTCCCCGGAATATTGCGAGGGGAACCAATCAGGCGTTGCGGCGTTGGTTTTCTGATCCCCGGTAGCCTGCCCCAAAGCGGCAGAAGAGGGACCAAACCCCGCAAGGAGGCAGCGGACATGGGCAAAGGTATTCTACTCTGGTTTCTGGGCGTTCCGATTCCCGTCATCATTCTTCTTCTTTTGATTTTCTAGGAGGCGCACATGGTTGATGCACCCATCACGACTGCGCCACCGCGCACCGCCCCAGCCTCTGGCTGGACCGGACCGGCAATCAGCTGGTCCGCTGTTTTTGCCGGCGCATTTGCTGCGCTGGGTCTGACGATCGTTCTCGTCATCCTCGGTTCGGCTTTCGGCTTTGGCGCCATGTCGCCTTTTCCCGGAGACGGACTTTCCGCCATGACGATTGGCGCAGTCACCATCATCTGGCTCATCCTTACCCAGATTTTCGCCTCGGTCGCGGGCGGCTATATCGCCGGGCGCGTGCGGTTGCGCTGGTCGATCCACCGCGATGAGGTTTTCTTTCGCGACACCGTGCACGGCTTTCTGACCTGGGCGGTGGCGAGCGCACTGATGTTTGCCGTCGCAGGTGTGGCCGTTGGTGGCGGCTCGGCGGCCGGCGCGGCAGTCACTGCGGCAGCGGTGACGTCCGAAGAGGGCTCGCCCTCTCCTGCCAGCATGATCACAGACCGCTTGTACCGCGCCCCTGGCGCAAACCCCGAGGCGCTTGCCACATCACGGGATGAAGCAGAGCGGCTGGTGATCCTTGCCATTGGCGACGAAACCCTGGTGACGGAGGAAGACCGCGCCTGGCTGGTGGAAGATGTTGCCGAACGCGCATCGCTGAATGTCGATCTTGCCGAAGCTCGCGTCCAGATGGCGTTTACCGACATCGCCATCGCTGCTGAAGAAGCTCGCGAAGAGGTGGATCTGGCCCGCGCGGCGAGTGTTACTCTCGCCATAGCCACGGCCCTAGCCATGATGATTGGCGCCTTCGTTGCCTGCGGCGCCGCCGTATTTGGTGGCCGCGAGCGCGATGGCCTGGAAGACAAGCTCGTCACGGCGTAACACCGCCGGGCACGTATTTTGACAGAGGGGGAAGCGGCGTCAGGGTTTGACACCGCTTCCCCTTAAGGCATGCTCCCCCCAAACACCGGAGGACTTCGCCATGGCAACTCATGACCTGATCATTCGCGGCGGCACCATCATTGATGGTAGCGGCGGCCCGTCATTCGAGGGCGACGTGGCCGTTTCCGGCGGCGTCATAACAGACGTCGGCAAGATAAACGGCAAGGGCATCGAGGAAATCGACGCGCGCGGCCAGGTGGTGACGCCGGGCTTTGTGGACCTTCACACCCATTATGATGGCCAGGTCGCCTGGGGCGAGGCGATCAGCCCGTCATCGCTTCACGGCGTAACCACGGTTGTGATGGGCAATTGCGGCGTTGGCTTTGCGCCCTGCAAGACCGAGGATCACGACCGCCTCATCCGCCTGATGGAAGGCGTGGAGGACATCCCCTTCCCTGTTCTCTCTCAGGGTCTGCCCTGGGCGTGGGAGAGCTTTCCCGATTATCTCGACTTTCTCTCCACCCGCCGGTTCGACACCGATGTCTGTGCGCAGCTTCCCCATGCCGCGCTGCGTGTGTTCGTGATGGGCGACCGGGGCGCCAACCGTGAAGACGCAACGCCAGAAGATATTGCCGCAATGGCCAAGCTCGCCAAGGAAGCCGTGATCGCCGGGGCGATGGGCTTTACCACCTCGCGCACGCTCAACCACCGCACCTCGGATGGCCAGCCTACCCCGACACTGACGGCGTCTGAAGCCGAACTGACCGGCATCGGAATGGGCCTTGCTGAAGCCGGGCGCGGCGTGTTGCAATTTGTGTCTGACTTCGATGATCCGCAGAAGGAAGCGGCCATGCTGCGCCGGATCGTCGAGAAGACCGGCCGGCCATTGTCTGTGTCGCTGGCGCAGTCCGATGTTGCCCCCAATGGCTGGCGGCATCTGCTCGGCGCCATTGAGGCGGCGGCCGCTGACGGCATACCGATTCGCGCCCAGGTCGCCCCGCGCCCCGTGGGCGTGTTGCTGGGGCTCGACCTGACAATGAACCCGTTCAGCGCCCACCCCACCTATCGCGAAATTGCCGATCTTCCGCTCCCGGAACGTGTCGCACGCCTGCGCGACCCGGAGTTCCGCGCGCGGCTTCTGGCGGACGCGCCGCAGACGGATAATCCGTTTGCCAAATCCATGCTGCGCAATTTCGGCAAGATCTTCCAGCTGACCGATCCGGTGAATTATGAGCCCGGCCCGGAGCATACGCTGGCGGCGATGGCCGAAGCGCGCGGCGTCTCTCCTGAAGCGGTGGCGCTGGACCTGATGCTGGAGCGGGACGGCAATGGCATGCTCTACCTGCCCTTCCTGAATTATGCTCAGGGTACGCTCGATCCGATCATGGAAATGATGCAGAGCCCGGCCACTCTGCCCGGCCTGTCTGATGGGGGGGCACATGTCGGCATGATCTGTGATGGCTCGTTCACCTCAACGATGCTGACCCATTGGGTACGTGACCGGACGAAGGGACAGAAGCTCTCTGTCGAGAGCATTGTTCACCGCCAGGCCCGCAAGACCGCCGAATGGATCGGCCTATGGGACCGGGGCCTGATTGCGCCGGGCTACCGGGCCGATCTCAACGTGATCGACCTTGCCAATATGAAGCTTCACCTGCCCAACGTGATCCGCGACCTGCCCGCAGGCGGACGCCGCCTGATGCAGCGCGCCTCAGGCTATACCGCCACGATCCTCAAAGGTGAGATCACCCACCGGGACGGCGACCCGACCGGGAAACTCCCCGGCAACCTCGTCCGCGGGGCGCGCCAGGCCCCGGCGCAGGCGATGGCGGCGGAGTAGGCGTCAGCTCGCCTTGATACCAACCAACGCCTTGGCGAAGGCCTCCGCACTGAACGGGCGGAGGTCTTCGGCCCGCTCGCCAATACCAATGAAATGGATGGGCAGGTCGTGCGCTTCGGCAATCGCCACCAGCACGCCGCCTTTGGCGGTACCGTCCAGCTTGGTCATCACCAGGCCAGTCACCCCGGCAGTATGGCGGAAGGCTTCGACCTGGGAGAGCGCATTCTGACCGACCGTGGCATCGAGCACGAGGATCACATCATGCGGGGCATCGGGATCAATTTTCTTCATGACACGGACGATCTTGCCGAGCTCTGACATCAGCTCGGCCTTGTTTTGCAGGCGCCCGGCGGTATCGACCAGCACAAGGTCCAGATCCTCGGCTTTCGCCCGCTCCACCGCGCCATAGACGAGGCCCGCCGCATCCGCGCCATGGGCGCCTGCCATAACGGGAATACCGGCGCGCTCGCCCCACACTTTAAGCTGCTCGACAGCAGCCGCGCGGAAAGTGTCCCCGGCAACCAGCAGCGCCTTGGCGCCCTGTTCCTGAAGTTTCGAAGCGATCTTGCCGATGGTGGTCGTCTTGCCTGATCCGTTGACGCCGACGAACAGAACAATGCGCGGGCGCGGGCCGTCGGAGAAATCAACCACCTGTTCGCGGGGCTTGAGGATCTCCTCGATCTCCTCGGCCAATGCGAGGCGAATTTCCTCGCCGGAGATTTCCTTGTCGAAACGCCCCTTCGCGATGCCCTTGGTGACGCGCATGGCGACGCGCGTGCCCATATCCGAGGTGATCAGCAGATCCTGCAATTCCTCAAGGGTGGCGTCATCAAGCTTGCGGCGGCCCAGCGCGGCGAGACCTTCGGTGAGCTTGGCGGTGGAGCGGGCGAGCCCTTCGCCCAGACGGCCAAAGAGGCCGGGATCATTGGCTTCGGCCTCTGCGGCGAGACGGGCGGCCTCGGCCGCTTCGGCGCGCAGACGCTCATGCTCCCGGCGGTCTTCCAGCAGTTTAAGCTCGGCGGCCGCCTTGGCGCGGACGGCTTCGTCTTCGGCTTCCTGGGCCTCGCGGCGCTGGCGCGCCTCCCAGGCCTGGTTTGCCTCGGCGACCTTGCGTTCAATCTCTGCCTTCTCGCGGGCAGCGGCTTCCTGCGCGGCGATTTCTTCCGCGCTCAATTCCGGCGCTTTCATTACCTCGCCGGCGGCTTTGGCCTCGTCGAGTTTCTTCTTCTTGCCGAACCAGAGGATCATGAAAGGGGTGTTCCCAGAAGCTGCTTGCCGTCATGGCCGGTTATCTGCACAGGCGTCATCCGTCCACCCTCCCCTGCCGCGCGACTGAGTTTGACCTGGGTGAAATCGGGTAGGCGGGCGGCGGTATCGCGTTCAATCAATGCCAGGCGCACCTGACCGAGATGGCGTTCAAAATGCCGGAGGAGCGCGGCTTCGCCCGCTGCCCGCAAACGCGCGGCGCGGTCCTTGATCAGCGGCTTTGCCAGCTGGGGCATCTTGGCTGCCGGCGTGCCGGGGCGCGGGCTGTAGGGGAAGGCATGCAGGAAGGAGAGACCGCACTCATCAATGAGGCGGAGGGAGTTTTCAAAGTGCGCCTCGGTCTCGGTCGGGAAACCGGCGATTATGTCCGCCCCCAGAGCAATGTCCGGCCGCATGGCGCGAAGACGCTCTGTAAGCTGAATGGCCTGATCGCGGCTATGGCGGCGTTTCATCCGCTTGAGGATAAGATTATCGCCATGCTGCAGCGAGAGGTGCAGATACGGCGCCACGCGCGGATCGGCGAGCGCTTCGATGAGGGCATCATCCATCTCGATCGCGTCGATGGAGGAAATTCGCAGCGCGCGGAGTTCGGGCACAAGCTTCAGGATGCGCTGGACGAGATTACCGAGCTCGGGCGTCCCTGGAAGGTCTGCGCCCCAGCTGGTGAGGTCCACGCCCGTCAGCACGACCTCATAATGCCCGCTGGCAGCGAGGGCGCGCACCTGGGCCACCACTTCCCCTGCCGGAACCGAGCGGGAGTTTCCGCGGCCATAGGGAATGATGCAGAAGGTGCAACGATGGTCGCAGCCGTTCTGGACCTGCACATAGGCCCGCGCCCGGCCTTCCATGCCGTCGATCAGATGGGCGGCGGTTTCGCGCACGCTCATGATGTCGTTGACGCGGATCTTCTCTTCCCCGCCGAGCAGGTCTGCGGGTTTCCATGTCTCGGCTTTCATCTTGTCGTGATTGCCGATGACGCGGGTAACCTCCGGCATCGCCGCGAAGGCCTCCGGGTCGGTCTGGGCGGCGCAACCGGTGACGAGGATCGGCGCGCCAGGATTGTCGCGAGCCGCCCGGCGGATGGCCTGACGGGCGCCGCGCACGGCTTCGGAGGTGACCGCGCAGGTGTTGATGATGACAGCGTCGCCCAGCCCTGCCGCATGGGCATGGCGGCGCATCACCTCGGACTCGTAGGTGTTGAGGCGGCATCCGAGCGTGATGACGGTCGGGCTGGAAGGCGGGGCGGTATCAGCCATAAGCCCCGTCAGATCGCGCCGATGAGACCCAATTGCAAGCGGATACGCCTGTTTTGCCTCAGCCGGACGCCTCAGCCCGGACCCTGGCAGGCGCCCGTGCGGTGGCCGATCATGATGATATGGCTCTGAAACTTGACCGGATCACCAGCCAGGCTGGCAAGTTCAAGATTGGCAGCGAAGCTGTCCCGGCCATGGTTGACCGTGAAGAAGGCCGAGCCCTCCAATTCAAGACCGTCAAAATCGCAGGACAGGCCGATGTCGAGCCCGAACGGATGAGAAACAGCGCCAGTTGAGACGCAACCTTCGAACATTTCGACCATGCTTTCATCAATCAGCACTTCTTCATCCAGCGACCAGCATTCATCGATCGCTGTATGCTCGGGCGGAAGGTCAATGGCTTCGCCATTGACCGAGGCATCGTAATACATGTCCTGAGTGACATACCACTGGCCCTTGTTGACGCTGATGGGCTGAGCCTCGGCGGCAGCGGTCATCAGCAGGGCCGGGATCAGAAGCAGGGGCAGGCGCATGAGACAGTCTCTCCGTAAGGCAGCAGCAAGACTGGCAGAGTGCGGCGATGCGCGGGTAGCGGCAACCCCCTGAAGGGGTCAGATTTCGGCCTCGAATTCCAGCTCTACCGGGCCGGTCATGTAGACATGATCGTCGCTTTCGCGCCAATCGATGGTGAGATCACCGCCATCGAGGATCATCCGTGCCTTGCGGCCGGTGAGCCCGGCGCGGGCGGCGCAGACCAAGGCCGCGCAGGCGCCTGTCCCGCAGGCCCTGGTGAGGCCGGCGGCGCGTTCCCAGACGCGCAGACGGATGGTTTCGCGGTCAATCACCTGGGCAAAACCGACATTCGTGCCCTTGGGAAACAGCGGGTGCCATTCCACCAGCGGGCCGATGGCCGGGATGTCATAGGCAGCAACATCCTTGACGAAGAACACCGCATGGGGATTGCCCATCGAGACCACAGCAGGCCGGGAGAGGATGGGGGCGTCTATCGGGCCGATTTTCACGTCCACGCCGCGTACATCCATTTTCTCTGACAGGGGAATGTCTTCCCAACCCATCTGCGGGGAGCCCATGTCCACGGTGATCAGCCCTTCGCCGGCGCGGGTTGCGCGCAGCATGTCGGCCTCTGTCTGGATTGTGACGCGGTCTTTGCCCGTCTCATCGAGCATCAGCAGGCCGACGCAGCGGGTGGCGTTGCCACAGGCAGAGACTTCCGAGCCATCGGAATTCCAGATGCGCATGAACACATCCTTGGTGGCGTCGCGCTCCATCGCAATCACCTGATCGGCTTTCAGGTCTGCAGCGATCTTGCGGATCTGCTCCGTCGTCGGCGTGAAGGCCGTCGAGCGCGCGTCGAATATGGCAAACGCGTTGCCTGCGCCGTTCATTTTCCAGAGCTTCATCTGCGGTTCTCTAATGCCTTTCCCCTCTCACGGGAAGCGAAAGGCCCCTGCCCCTTATTTCGGGACGCGGGCGGAAACAATCCAGCCCGCCGTCTGAATGCCCAATGCCCCAAGAAGAAGCAGTGGAATAAGCGAATGATTGAAGAGCATGCCGATGATTGCCGCCAGTATGCAGGCATAGTCCACCAGATCGCTGGACATGATCCAGCCGGCGGGCGCGCGGGCCCGGCGGATGTCGAGCAGGGTGACGTTGCGCCAGACGCGGCCCATATCCGGCGGGCCAAAGACGGGAAACAGCTGTTTTGGGTCCAGTATCCCCGTCATTTCGGAGAGATCCTGCAGACGCGCTTCGCCCATGGCCACCATCCGCTTGCGGCTGGAGGTGCCCAGCAAGCTGACAATGGCCGAGAGGATCACGCCCAGCGCAATCGCAAACTCGGTGAAGCCCGTATAAGGTGGATAGCCGCCCATCGGCTGAATATAGGGTGCCCGAGACCTTGCGCTAGCGGGCGCGTGGAATGGCAGCCCAATAGTCGAAGTCGAGCAGGACGCGCGGATCATGCTTGCCAGCCCCATCCTTGTGGATGAAGGCGCCAGGGTCAGCATCCTTCACCGCCACCAGCCTCAGGCGCAGGGCGCCGCAGGTGTCCGACAGCTCGGCCTTGGCGAGCACTTCGCTCCAGGCATAGATCGTGTCACCGGCAAAGAGCGGGTTCACATGCGTGCCCGCATTGATGGCGAGGATCTGGCCGGCATTTTCGAGGCCGTTGAAGGCCAGCGACCGGGCAATGGAGATGACCACGCCGCCATAGACGAGGCGTTTGCCGAAACGGCTGGCCTTCTGGCCATGGGCATCGAAATGGACTTTGGCGGTGTTTTGATAAAGCCGGGTGGCAATCTGGTGTTCGGCCTCCTCGACGGTCATGCCATCGACATGGCTGATCTTCTCGCCCACCTCATAATCCTCGAAGACATGGCGGCTGCCTGACTGGGCGAAGGGCCAGGCCTTCATTTCGGGGAAGCCCACAAGATCAGCGGGCGCGACAGCGGCAGGAAGCTCCGGCACAATGGCTTCAGGTGCGGGCGAAGCCTCGTCGCGCTTGTTGATCATCACCCAGCGGACATAGGAGATGACTTCCTCTCCGCGCTGGTTGACGCCCTTGGTGCGGACCCAGACCACGCCGGTCTTGCCGTTGGAGTTTTCTTTCACGCCGATCACTTCAGAGCTGGCGCGGAGTGTATCGCCCGGCTCGACCGGGCGCAGGACGCGGCCATCGGCGTAGCCGAGATTGGCGACAGCATTGAGGGAGATGTCCGGCACGGTCTTGCCGAAAACGATATGGAAAGCGTGCAGCGGATCGGCGCAGAGGCCGGGCAGGCCGGCGGCCTTGGCGAATTCGGCGGAGGAATACTGGGCGTAGCGATTACCGGTCAGCGCGCGGTAGAGGGCGATGTCGCCCTCGGTGACGGTTTGCGGCGTGGCGTGGATCAGCGTTTCGCCGGGTTTGAAATCCTCGAAGAAATTGCCGGGATTGGATTTCGTGCTGGTCGCCATGGGTCGCCTCATCTTTTGATGGGCGAGCCTTTAGCCGCTTCTGGCGGTTAACTCCAGAAGCGCTCAGGGACGCCCAGAACGGTTTCGGCGAACACCTGCAACTGGGGGCCTGCCGAAATCAAGGCGGCATTGAGCAGCGGAAGGCAGGCAAGGGCCACGGCGGCTGTGCCCAGCACGCCGGCCATCATCTGCTGGTCGCGCCGCTCGGGAAATTCCTCAAAGGCCCGGTTCCCCATGACAAGCCAGGGCAGCCCGAAGGCAGCAAAGGCCGAAAAGGCAAGGAGGAGACCGGCAGTTGAGAGGGCGATGAACAACATGGACGCTGTTATCGCCGATCAGGGCTGAGAAAGGCTCAAGCCGTTCGATCAAATTTTAACGAATCCGGCCCCGGTTGCCCTCAAATCACATGATTTCGAGCAGTTTCTCGTTCGGGCGGCCAAGCGCGGCCTTCTTGCCGTTGATGCCGATGGGGCGCTGGATGAGTTTCGGGTTGTCCGCCATGGCGGCATAAACCTCGGCGTCAGAGGCCGTCTCGGAGAGGCCAGCCGCAGCAGCATCCTTCTCGCGCAGGAAAGCGCGCGGAGATTTGGCGCCCATCTTCCTGGCGATGTCTTTCAACTCCTCACCGCTGAGGCGTTCGGCGGCGGTCATGTATTTGCGGATCTGCGGTTCAACGCCATTGGCCTTGAGCAGCTCGAGGCCTTTCTTGGACGAGCCGCAGCCGGGATTGTGGATGAGAATATAGGTCATGGTCGGGCCTCCTGAGGTTTCCTGAGACTGACTTAGGATGACCCGGCAGCATGTCGAGAGGCGTCAGGCAAGCGCCCGGATCGCCTCATCCATCTCTACCGTCCGCCGCGCTTCCTCTAGGTGGAGCAGCTCAGTCATCTTGCCGTTGACCTTCAGCACACCCTTCCCCGCATTGGCGGGGTCGGCGAAGGCTTCGATCACGGCTTTGGCCTGTTCCACATCATGATGGCTGGGCGCGAAAATGCGGTTGGCCTCTTCCAGCTGGGACGGGTGGATCAGCGTTTTGCCGTCAAAGCCGAGATCGCGGCCCTGCTCGCACTCATCGCGGAAGCCGTTTTCGTTCTTGATGTCATTGTAGACGCCATCAATCGCAACGAGGCCGTAGGCGCGGGCCGCTGCGATCGAGAGCTGGAGCGCGGTCTGGAAGGCGAGCCGGTCGGGGGTCATCCGGGCACGGTATTCCTTGGCCAGATCATTCGTGCCCATAACGAAGGTGGTGAGATGCGTTCCGATGGAAGCGGCAGCGATGTCCTTGATGTTGAGAATTGCCAGAGGCGTTTCAATCATCACCCAGAGGGCCATCGTATCGGAGGCGCCCGCTTCCTTCAGCAGGGTGCTGAGGCGCTCGATGTCGCGGTGGCCGGTGACCTTGGGCGCAAGGACGGCATGAGCGCCGGAGGTGGCGATGGCTTTGAGATCGTCATGGCCCCAGGGCGTGTCGAGACCGTTCATGCGGATGACGATTTCGCGCTTGCCATAGCCGCCGGCCTTCACCGCGGCGAGGATTGCCGCGCGGGCTTCTTCCTTGGCGTCCGGGGCAACGGCGTCTTCCAGATCCAGGATCAGCGTATCGGCGGGCAGATCGCGGGCCTTTTCCAGGGCGCGCGTGTTGGCGCCGGGCATGTAGAGGCAGGAGCGGCGGGGACGGTGCTGGGTGGACATGGCTGGGGTGACCCTTACATCTGAGGCGGTTTCAGAGGGGAGCGATGCAACGCATGGGCGGAGATGTCCAGATCAGACGGGCAAACCCGGCCGATTTCGCCGCGCTGGGCGAGGTGTTTCATGACGCCGTGCGCCATGGCGCGGACCTTTACTCCCCGGCGCAGCGGGCGGCGTGGTCCCCTGCCCCGCGCGCCGGGCGCGATTGGGATGACACGCTTTCGGGCCAGCATGTGTGGATGGCGGAAGAAAACGGCCAGGCGCTGGGCTTTCTGACGCTGAGGCCGGACGGATATATCGACCTTGCTTACATTCGCGCGGCGGCGCAGGGGCGCGGCCTGCTCGGCCGCCTGTATCGCGAGGCAGAAGACGGCGCGCGCCAGCTCGGCCTGACCCGGCTATGGACCGATGCGAGCCTGCATGCGAAGCCGCCTTTTGAAAGTGTTGGATTTGCCGTGACGCTGCCGGAAACGGTGATACGCAATGGCGAGGCCTTCAAACGGTTCCAGATGGAGAAACGGCTCAATGGCTGACGATACAGCGCCCATTTCCGGATACATCGCACCAGGCTTCGAGCCGGTGCGCGAGGCGTTCGAGGCCAACTTTGCGGGCGGCGAAGAACACGGCGCGACCTTTGCCTTGCGCATTGGCGGCGAGACCCTGGTGGATCTGCGCGGCGGCTGGGCCGACCGGGCCAAGGAGCGCGTCTGGGCAGAGGATACCGTTGTACCGATCTATTCGGCCTCCAAAGGCATCTCGGCCCTGGTGCTGGCGATGGCGGTGGAAGCCCTGCCCGCGGGTTATGAAACGCCGGTCGCCGATGTGTGGCCGGAATTTGCCGCTGAAGGCAAAGGCGAGGTGACAATCGGCCAGATGGTGAGCCATCAGGCGGGGCTGCCGGGCTTTGAAAAGGAAATTGATCCGGCGCTGTGGCTCGATCCGCCGGCCTGCGCGGCCGCGATTGCCGCCCTGGCCCCGATGTGGCCGCCGGGCAGCGCGCATGGCTATCATCCCCTGACCTGGGGCTATCTTGTGGGCGAAGTGGTGAACCGGATCACCGGGCGGACTGTGGGTGCGATCCTGAAGGAAGACATCTGCGGGCCCGCCGGCATCGACTTCCAGATTGGTCTGCCGGAGAAAGACGAGCCCCGCGTGGGCGACATGCTGCGGCCCAAGGCGCTGGCGCCGCTGGGCGAGATTACCCCGCCGCGCCGGGCGGCGTTTGTTTCCAAATGGTCCTCGCCTGACCGGGCGGGGCGCCCGTGGCGGGAAATCGAGATCCCGTCTGCCAACGGCCATGGCGCAGCGCTGGGCGTGGCGAGCCTTTATGAAGCCTATGCCCGTGGCGGCCAGATTGCCGGCGGCAAAACGCTTCTTCGCAGCGATACGCTCGACGCGCTGATCCGCCCGCGGGTGGATGGGCCGGACCTGGTGTTGCCGATGCATACGAAGTTTGGCGCGGGCATCATGATCAACAGCCATGGCAAGTTCGGGCCGAACCCGGAGACGCTTGGCCATTCCGGCTGGGGCGGGTCCATGGCGATTGCCGACCCGGCGCGGGAGCTTTCGGCAGCCTATGTGATGAACCGGCAATCGGCCTCACTGGTGGGCGACCCGCGCGCCGTGCGCCTTGTCGAAGCGGCCTATGGCTGCCTCTGATTGGAAACTGGCACGGTGATTGCAACGACAGATGCGGAAATTGGAAGGCTCCATTTCCGTCATGCACTTTACCTTTGCAGCGGCTTCCAGGCGGAGGCCGCTGTTTTCTTTGGTGGGCTCAGGCAGGCCGCGCCGTGCGCGCGAGGCGCCGGGCCTTGGCGTCGCCCATCAGGCTGTCAGCGGTGAAGACAATCAGCGCCGTCCAGATGAAGGCAAAGGCGATGGCATGGGTCATGCCGAAGCCTTCCTTGAAAACGAGTACTGCGATCAGGAACTGAATGGTGGGGCCGATATACTGCATCATCCCGATGGTGGAAAAGCGCAGGCGCTTTGTGGCCAGAGCGAAGAAAATAAGCGGCACCGCGGTGATCGGCCCGGCCGCCATCAGCATCAGGATGTCCCAGCCCCCTTCCCCCAGCCAGCGGCCGCCGGGCTGGGTGGTGGCAAACCAGACGAGCCAGCCAAGCGCCACCGGCGCCAGCAACACCACCTCCACCAGAAAGCCCGCGCGGCTGTCGATTGCCACTTTCTTGCGGATCACCGAATAGCTGGCGAAGGTGGCACACAGCGCCAGCGCCACCCATGGGATGTGCCCGAAAGCAAAGGCCATCACGCCGACGCCGATGGCGGCAATGCCGACGGCCACCCATTGGGCCGGGCGCAGCTTCTCCGAAAAGATCAGCATGCCGAACAGCACATTGACCAGCGGATTGATGTAATAGCCGAGCGAGGCCTCCATCGTGCGATCGGCATTCACCGCCCAGATATAGATCGTCCAGTTCGCGCCGATCAGCAGGCCCGACAGGGCCAGCCATTTCAGATTGCTGCCGGAGAAGGCGGCGCGCACATCTCTCCAGTTGGCCGCAATCGCGATGAAGATAATAGCTGTGGGCACCGACCAGAGGATGCGGTGGGCCAGCAGCTCCAGCGCGCCGGTATGCTGCATGGCGCGGATGTAAAGCGGCAGGCTCCCCCATACCAGATAGGAGATGACAGCAGCGGGAAAACCAAGGCGAAGGGCGGGGCTCATGGCGGCGTCCTATATGCTTGGCTGAAGCCGCGCGCCACCCGGAATTTGCGCCGCGCCATCTTCATCCCGGCAATGTGAAAAGGCCGCCCCTGCAAAGGGCGGCCTTGCCGGTTGGGCATTCTTCCCCAGGAGTTATTCGCCGAACTTGTAGCTTGCCCGGATGCCGATGGCGCGGGGCGCCCCGACATAGGTGTAGTAGGAGCGGGTATAGACCGGCCCGCCATCCACATCGGTGAGCACCTGATTAGTCAGCGCCGAGCTGACCACGCCGGTTTCATAATACTCATCCAGCAGGTTGTTGACGAACAGCGTCGCCTGCCATTTGCCTGCATCATAGACCGCCGAGACATTGGCGACGCCGTAGCTGTCGAGCGTCAGACCATTTCCGCGATCTCCCGTCCGGCTGAGAACATCACCCTGCCAGGCGTATCCGCCATTGAAGGTCAGCGTGCGGCCCGATGGCAGATCGTAGACATAGGAGCCAAAGAGCGAGAACTGGTCTTCCGGGGAGCCCGGCAACCGGTCTCCGTCCTGACCATCAAGCAGGACCGAGCCGAAACCTGGCGGAGAGATGGTGCCGACCAGACCTGGCGCGAGCGCAGTGAGCGAAGCTTCAGAATGGCTGTAGCTGCCGCGCAGGGAGAAGTCTTCCGAGACCAGCCAGTTACCGCTGACTTCTACCCCTTTGGACTCGGCGCCTTCGGCGTTCACCGTGATCGGGATGGACGCATTGATCGTGGCTGAGGTCAGCTGCGGATCGACCCATTCGACATAATAGACTGCGCCGTTCAGCGTTACGCGCCCGCCCGCGAGCGTCGACTTGAAGCCAAGTTCGTAGTTGGTCGTGGTATCGGGAAGATACTGGCTTTCATCCCGCGTCGATACATCACCCGGATTGGGACCGAATTGTTGTCCCGGCAGCAAGGCGCAGGCACCCTGCTGGTTGTCGTCGGGGTCATAAGCCGGGCAAACGCCTACGCCGTTCTGGTTCCCGATCCGGTAGCCTTCAGACAAGGTGAAGTAGCCGAGCAGGTCTTCCGTGAACTGATAGGACGTATTGAACTTGAAAAGCGTGCCCTCATCCGACTGGCTGGTGCGTTCGGTGCCATTCGGGCTGCCGGCCGCGAAATCAGACCGCAGACTGGATTCAAGCGAACTTACGCCGACCGGAAGGAAGCTCGGATCAAACAGCGGGAAATCGACATCGCTGAAGGATTCAAGATCATACTGATAATAGCGCCCGCCCACGGTGACCGACCATTTATCGGTGATGTCATAGCCGACCTCCCCGAAGAAGGCCGATTCCTCAAGCTTTGAAAAACCCTGCGAATAATATTCAAGGTCGTCGGGGCGATCAAATCCGGCAAAGTCTGCATAACCCGGTGTATACTCTGCCGAGTAACCGCCGCCTTCGAACTGGTTGTAGAACGCGCCGACAATCCAGCTGAGCGGACCTTCCGTGGTCGAAACAAGCCGCAGCTCCTGATTGATCCGGCTCTCCTGGCCCTTCTCATGAGTGAAAGCCGTAAAGGTCGGGAAGGCTTCGTAGCTGTATTCCAGTGTGATCAGCAGATCTGTCTGATCGCGCTGGCCATTGTCATTGTAACGCGAATATCCGGTGGCGGATGTAAGCTCGGCAAAGCCAAGGTCGGCGACGACTTCCAGCGCCAGAAGCTGGTTGGTGATCTCGTTTGGTTCCTCGACGCGTTTGCCGAGTTCATAATCCCCCGCCGGAACGGTTGAGCGCGCACTGGAGCCGCGGCGGCCGCCAATGTCGGACTGCTGAAGATAATAGGTCAGGGTCGTGTCGAGCCAGGGCAATGGCTCCCACAGCGCGGCCAGGCGGGCGGAAACCGTTTCTTCGCTGTCCGCATCGGTGATCCGGCGCAGGTTTGCCGCCACGTCTGCCGGATCGCTGAAATCCGGGTCCGGGTCGGACACACCTATCTCACGCACTACAAAGGGATAATCGATGAACCCCGAATCATTCTCGAAATCGATTGAACCGCGAATGGCAAAGTTTGGTGCCAGCGCCTTGTTGAAGGTGAGCCCCGCCTCATAGGAGAGCTCGTCCGCTTCGGAATATTGATAGGCTTCGGTGCGCACTTCCAGCGTATCGCCTGCAAAGTCCGGCTTCTTTGGAATGTAGCGGATAGCGCCGCCGAGCGTGCCGGCTCCATACAGCGTCCCTTGCGGCCCGAGCAGCACTTCGACACGCTCAAGGTCGTTAAGCTTCAGGTCGAGATAGACCGGCACCTCGCCGATATAGGTTGCAACCGTTCCGCCGCCATTATTGTTGCCGTCACCCGAGCCGAGACCATCGGCGTTCAGACCCCGAACAATCAGCGGGTTACCCTGACGGGCGCCGCGGTCGACGATATTGATACCGGGAACATAGGCCAGCACATCAGCCAGTTCTTCAAATCCCTGCTCCTCAATCTGCTGATCTCCCACGGCGGAGATATTCAGCGGAATATCCTGAACGCTTTCAGCGCGCCGGGTCGCCGTGACCGTTACGGCTTCGACGCGAAGCTCGCTCTCCACATCTTCTTGAGCCTGGGACGGCATCGCCAATCCCGTGACCATGACAGCAGCACTCGCTGTCATTAGCAGGTGTTTCCGGATCATCTTTGTACCTCTGATTTGTCGTTTTCTGTCCCCTCGACGTGACCAGAAACTGTGCGGGACGCGCCGGGAGCAAGTCTGGCTGCAGACACCGGTTTGATTTTTCGGAAGTGTGCAGCAAAGTGCGCCGTGATTGCCCAAAACTGATGCAGCCTCGGGAGACTGACCCTGCAGAAGACATTTTCCAGCACGAGTTTACCCGATCCCAGACTCGCGGAGGCTGCACGTCTGTTGCGAATGCGGGCGTATGCCGAAGCGCACGCGCTGTGTCTGGATGTGTTGAAGGACGCGCCCCGGACCGGAGAGGTCTACTATCTGCTTGGCCAGCTGACACTGGATCACAACAATATCGGCAAGGCAGAGGAATTGTTCTCCGTCGCCGCCAGGTTCGACCCCGGCCATGCCGGCGCGTTGGCCCAGCAGGCCCGCTGCCTGCTTGCGCTGAACCGGCGGGCCGATGCCGCGCAGGCCGCGCGCGCAGCCGCAGCTCTGGAACCAACCGATGCCTTCACCTGTGACACAATTGGCGTGGTGATGAGCCGGGCAGGTCTCCACACCGAAGCCCTGCCCTTTTATGCCGCCGCGACGGCTGCTGAGCCCGGCAATGCCGGATACCAGTATAATTATGGCGCCGCCTTGCAGTTTGCCGGCAGCATAGAGCCGGCGCGGCGGGCCTATCGGCAATGCGCTGCAGCTGACGCAAATGATACGCGCGGGTTGCCATCCCTTGTTCAGCTGACCCGTCAGACAGCGGAAGAGAATGAGATTGGCATCCTGGAGGCGATGTTCGCCAAGCATTCGGAGGACCCTGATGGCGCGCTGCGGATTGGGCATGCCCTTGCCAAGGCGCATGAGGACCTGAAGCAACCTGAAGAAGCGCTCCGCTGGCTTGCCCGCGCCAAGGCGCCCAAGCGTGGCCGTATACGTCATGATGCGGCCGCCGACGCGGCCTTGTTCAAAGCAGCGCAGCGCAGTGCGGAAAGACTTTCATTCGCGCCAGGCGCAGGGCGCAGTGGCCCGGTCTTTATTTGCGGCATGCCGCGCACGGGAACCACGCTGGTTGACCGTATTCTTTCCAGCCACAGCGCGCTGGTGCCTGCCGGAGAGCTGACCGACTTTGCGCTGTGTCTGAAACGGCTGGCACGGACGCCGTCCAATCTTGTGCTCGATCCCGAAACACTTGACGCGGCCAGCCGGGTGGATCTCTCCGCCCTCGGAGCAGACTATCTGGAGAGCGTGCGTGCGTCGCTCGGGCTTGAGGGCCGGTTCACCGACAAGATGCCGCTGAACATTCTGCTGGCGCCCGTCATTCTGGCAGCGCTGCCGGAAGCGCGGATCATCTGCCTTCGGCGCCATCCCGCCGATACGGTGCTTTCCAATTACCGGCAGATGTTTGCCACCAGTTTTTCCTACTACAACTATGCCTACACGCTGGAGGACACGGCGCGCTACTATGCCGGGTTTGACCGGCTCGTGCGCCACTATGAAAAAACCCTGCCGCCGGAGCGGTTTACGGTGGTCCATTATGAGCAGGTGGTGACCGATCTGGAGACGGAGACGCGCAGGCTGCTGGCATTCTGCGGTCTGCCGTTTGAAGAGGGCTGCCTGGCCTTTCACGAGAATACGGCGCCGGTGGCGACTGCGTCTTCCGCCCAGGTGCGCGAGCCGCTCTATACATCAGCTTTGGCCAGGTGGCGGCGGTATGAGGCCGGACTTGGGCCAGCGCTTGACATTCTTGAAGCCGAAGGCTGCCTTCCGCGGGGAGAACGTGAGGCCCGGTGACTGGCGCTTGGCGCGCGCGGCGTTAGGGTGGGCGCCGATAAACTCTAAGGGAGCCAACGCCATGCAACATCGCCGCCTCGGTAAAAGCGCCATCTATGTTTCCGACATCTGCATGGGAACCATGACCTTCGGAACCCAGACAGATGAAAAGGAAGCGTTCCGCATTCTCGATGCGAGCCTGGACGCAGGGATCAACTTTTTCGACACGGCCGAGAATTATCCCGTACCGCCGGACCTAAAATATGGCGGGCTGACAGAGGAAATCTTCGGGCGCTGGATGAAAACCAAGGACCGGGATTCGATTATCCTGGCCACCAAAGTGTGCGGGCCTTCGCATGGCTGGATCAAGGGATCGCAGCGGGCGGGCATGACGGCGCTGGACCGGCACAATATCCGCCGCGCCGTGGAGGCGAGCCTGACCCGGCTGCAGACGGACTATATCGATCTTTACCAGACCCATTGGCCTGACCACGGGACCGAGTTCGATGAGACGATGGAAGCCCTCGATGATCTTGTGCGCGAGGGATACGTTCGGATCGTGGGCTGCTCGAACGAGGACGCCTGGGGCCTGATGAAATCCATTGAGACGTCCAATCGTCTCGGAACGGTCCGTTATCAGACGATCCAGAATAACTTCTCGCTCAACAATCGCCGGTTCGAGGACGCGCTGGCGAAGATCTGTGACCGTGAGGGCGTGAGCCTGATCCCTTATTCCCCTCTGGGCGGCGGCGTGCTGTCGGGCAAGTATCAGAACGGCGCGTTTCCGGAAGGCGCCCGGTTCTCGGCCTATGCCAACAAGGGCGGACGCCATACGGCGATGGCGCAGCGCTTCGTCAACGAAAAGTCCCTCGCCGCAACGGCGCGCTATATGGAGATCGCCAAGGAAGCGGGCATGAGCCCGGTGACGCTGGCGACGGCCTGGTCAAAGCAGCACAGCTTTGTGGCCTCCACGATTGTCGGCGTTTCGAAGTTTGATCAGCTCGAAGAGATTCTGGCCGCAGGCGACCTGGTGCTTTCGGACGATGTGATGAAAGCGTGTGAGAAGGTTACGCGGGAAATTCTCTATCCGATGGGGTGAGAGGTTCGGCAAGCACCTCCGGCCTCCCCTGCCTTGGCGGGGGAGGTAATGAGGCTGTGTTTGAACGCGTTTAAGAGCTGTTGATCCCGGCCCAGGCCTCTGGCCGCGCGGCTTCATCGAGCCGGCAGACGAGCGGGTCGGTCCAGGGGGTAGACGGCGCAGGATGTGGCCGGGGACGGGCATGGGTATGAGCGTTTCGCCTTTGCGTTTGCGCAAGAGGCGGGCGAGGCGGAGGGCGTGTTTCTGCGGATCGGCCAGGACGGCGTTCAGGCGCCGGGCGGCCTCAAACATCAGAGCCCATTGGATGAACGGGGTGTCGGTGCCTTCGCTGGCGGATGAGCCTTTGGACGGGCGGATCAGTTCCGTGAGGCGGAACGGGGCTTCGCGAACACGTTGGAGTTTTTCAGAGTTACTCTTGGAGTTTTCTTTGGGAACTCCAACCGCGAGCGGCGGCAAGGCGAGGTCTGCGGCGAGGACGTGGATGTAGCGGCGCACCAGCGATGTGACGGCCACGAGTAGCGCGCGGGCGTCGCCGGCTATGGTACCGAAGAGTTCGGGGACGGCCTCGGGCAGGAGGGTCCGCAACGCGCCCAGCAGGGCGAAGATGCGGGTCCAGAGTTCCGGGCGGGGCATGTGATCGAACATGGCGCCAAGGATGATGGAGCGCGGAACTCCGGCGGATAAGTTCGTGTTCAAACTTCTCAGGTCGTCATCCCGGTTTGGCTGGACGCCTAGACCGGGAGCCAAGGGAGGGCTTGGTTTTGCTGGGCTTCCTGGGTCCCGGATATTTGCTGCGTAAATTCCGGGATGACACTTTGAGGGGGTGTGCGGTGGGGGATAGGGGCGGGCTTGTCCTCGCTGTTGCTGCCCTCACCTCCCATCGCTTTGCGATGGGCGCAGTTCACGAGCACCCGGCAAAAACCAGAATGGCCCCCGCCTCCTTCTACGGAAGGCCGGGGGCCGCCCTTGGGGGCCCACCATGGCTGGAGATATTGGAAGTTAAGCTGCGCTGGCCTTGCCGTTGCCGCCGCCGCCCGCGAGGACTTCGCGTTTGCCGGCATGGTTTGGCGCGGAGATGACGCCTTCTTCTTCGAGGCGGTCGATCAGACCGGCGGCCTTGTTATAGCCAACCTTCAGACGGCGCTGGAGATAGGAGGTGGAGGCACGCTGGTCGCGGACCACGATCTGGACGGCCTGGGAGAAGAGGCCTTCATCATCATCGCTGCCACCGCCGGTGCCGAGGATCGCGTCCATCACGGCCGAGCCTGTGGAGCCATCGTCAGGCGATTCCAGGATGTCCATCACATAGTCGGGCTCACCCTGCTCGCGCAGCCAGTCTGCCACGGCGCCGACATCTTCATCGGCCACGAAGGGACCATGCAGGCGCTGGGATTTCTTGCCGGGGGCCTGATAGAGAAGGTCGCCCATGCCGAGGAGCTGCTCAGCGCCCTGCTCGTTGAGGATGGTGCGGCTGTCGACCTTGTTGGTCACCATATAGGAGATCCGGGTCGGGAAGTTGGCCTTGATCGTGCCGGTGATGACGTCCACGGACGGACGCTGGGTGGCGGTGATCAGATGGATGCCCGCGGCGCGCGCCATCTGGGCGAGGCGCTGGACGCAGCTTTCCACTTCCTTGCCGGCGACCAGCATCAGGTCGGCCATCTCGTCGATCACGACGACGATATTGGGGATGTGGTCGACGGGCAGGATTTCAGTTTCATAGACCGGCTTGCCCCGATCATCGAACGCGGTCTGGACCTTGCGGGTCATCTCTTCACCGGCGGTGCGGTATTTCGCGGCTTTCTCGTTATAGCCGGCCAGGTTGCGAACGCCGGCTTTCGACATCAGCTCGTAGCGGCTTTCCATCTCGCGCACGGTCCATTTGAGCGCATTGACGGCTTTGTCGGCTTCGGTGACGACCGGGGCCAGAAGGTGGGGGATACCTTCGTATACGGAGAGTTCGAGCTTCTTGGGGTCGATCATGATGAAGCGGCACTGCTCGGGCGTATGCCGGTAGAGCAGCGACAGGATCATGGCGTTGACGCCGACCGATTTACCCGAACCGGTGGTACCGGCGATCAGCAGGTGAGGCATCTTGGCGAGGTCAACGACCGTGGGCACGCCGCCGATATCTTCGCCCAGCGCCATGGGCAGGCTGGCGCGGTTGCCGGAATAGGCGTCCGATTCCAGCAGCGAGCGGAGCCAGACGGTTTCGCGTTCATCATTGGGCAGCTCGATGCCGATGGCGTTCTTGCCGGGCACAACCGCGACGCGGGCCGAGACAGCGCTCATCGAGCGGGCGATGTCGTCTGCCAGGGAGATGACGCGGGAGGATTTCACGCCGGGGGCGGGCTCCATCTCGAACAGGGTGATGACCGGGCCGGGGCGCACTTCCTTGATGCGGCCACGGATGCCGAATTCCTTGAGGACTTCGGAGAGGCGGGCCGCCTTGGCGATGAGGGCATCCTCATCAATGATTTCGCGGCGCTCCTCGACTTCCTGGAGAAGGTCGATGGGCGGCAGGCGGGTGGCAGCGGCGCGGCGGCGGTCGGGCTGGGCGACCTTCGGAACCGAAGCGGAGCGAGGCGCCTGGGCAGGCTTGGAGAAGGTGAAGCGCGGCGGACGGGCGGTGTCTTCGTCTTCATCATTGGCGGCGGCGTAGCCGTCTTCTTCTTCCTCATCGTCCCAGCGCTCGTCGTCCTCGTTGCGCGCATAGTCTTCGTCTTCCTCGTCTTCGAGGTTACGCAGATAGCGCGAGGTGGGGACGTAATCGTCATCGGTCTTGATGATGAGGGTGCGCTCTTCCCGGTTTGCCGCAGGCGCGGCGCCGGCTTCATGGGCGAGGGCAGGCTCGCGGGTGACGAGCTTCTGACCGATGCGCAGGAGCATGCCCCCTGCCCCGCGGGCCTGAAGGGCTGCGTTGCGGCCACCGCGCGTGGCGGTTTCCTGGAGCAGCTGGGCATCGCGGCGGCCAAAGCCGAGGGCGGAGAGCGCCGTCCAGAGCGCAAGGGCGCCCATCAGGAAGCCGGCCCAGGCTTCTGGCGAAGGCAGCATCAGCACACGGAAAGGCAATACAGAGAGATTGAACAGGCCATCGCCCGCCATGCCCCCGAGACCGGCGCTGAGCGGCCAGGATTCCGGAACCGGCCAGGCTGCAAAACAGGCGGCCGACAGGGGAACAGAAGCAGCGCCCATGATCCAGCGGCGCACGCGCGGGCTGCCGACGAGCACAGCGCGCATCGCGCCGCCGATCATCAGGGCGAGACCGGCAATCCAGCCCGACCAGCCAAAGGTCTGGCGGGCAAGGTCTGAAAACACAGCGCCGGCAGAACCGAACAGGTTTTGAACTTCCGCGCCGGTGGCGGCATTCCAGCTGGGATCGGTGGGCGTATAGGAGCCGACAGCGCCGCACACGAATACGCCGGCGCCGAACGCGGCGGCGCCTGTCAGAATTCTCCAGACGGGGTCACTTACCGTGCGGAGTTCTGTGTCGCGGCTGGCGTAATCTGTCATCGGTGAGGACGCTCCGTTTTAGGCTCTGGTGCGGGCCTTCACCATGACCCCGTTAGGCTTAACGCCCTGCAAACGGACTGCGTGAAATTTGAAAGAATCTGCAACGCCGTCAGCGGTTTCGCGCCAGCGTGGAATGTGAAAAGCCCCGGCGGATCGCTCCGCCGGGGCCCATGGTCTGTGGATTTCTACTCTGATTAGCGGCTGATGGCAGCCAATTACCGGTTCGAGAATTCCGGGTAGGCTTCCAGGCCGAGTTCTGCCCGGTCGAGACCCATTTCCTCGTCTTCCTCGCTCGGGCGGACGCCGATCGTGAATTTGAGGGCGAACCAGATGATCGAGGAGATGATGACCACGAACACACCGGTCAGGGCCACACCGACAGCCTGGCCTGCATAGGAGGCGCCGCTGTTGGTGAGGGGGACGATCATCGTGCCCCAGATGCCGCAGATAAGGTGAGCCGGGATGGCGCCGACGACGTCATCGATCTTGAACTTGTCGAGGAGCGGAACCGAGACAACCACCAGGACACCGCCGACTGCGCCGATGAGGACCGACATGCCCATGGACGGGGCCAGCGGTTCAGCGGTGATCGAAACGAGGCCACCGATGGCACCGTTGAAGATCAGCGTTGCGTCGAGCTTGCCCTTGTAGAGGACGGCCGTGGTGACCATCGCTGCGAGGACACCGCCGACTGCGGCCATATTGGTGTTGGCGAAGATCTGCGAGACCGAGTTGATGTCAGCTGCGGTGCCGGCAGCAAGCTGCGAGGCGCCGTTGAAGCCGAACCAGCCGAACCACAGGATGAAGGTGCCAAGAGCCGCGAGCGGGATATTGGAGCCCGGCATCGGGTTGACCGTCTTGCCGGAATATTTGCCGCTGCGTGCGCCGATGATGATGGCACCTGTCAGGGCTGCCCAGCCGCCGGTCGAGTGAACCAGGGTCGAGCCGGCAAAGTCGGAGAAGCTCCAGACGCTGTCGAGATAGCCGCCGCCCCACTCCCAGCTGGCCACAACCGGATAGATGAATGCGGTGAGGACTGCGGTGAAGATAAGGAACGGCCAGATTTTGACGCGTTCTGCCACGGTGCCCGAGACAATCGAGGCTGCGGTGGCAACGAACACCATCTGGAAGAACCAGTCAGAGGCCGGCGCGTAGCCGCCATCGGACTCGACGGACAGATCGCCGCCGCTCCAGGGACCGAAATTGGTCGGCAGCAGACCGTTGAAGAGGGTCGCGTCACCCGGATAGGCAAGATTGTAGCCCGTGATCCAGAACATCAGGCCGGCAACGGAGAACAGGGTGACGTTCTTCATAGATTGCATTGCTGCGTTCTTGGAGCGCACCAGGCCTGCTTCCAGCATGCAGAAACCTGCCGCCATGAACATGACGATCAAGCCGCCGATGAGGAACAGGTAGCTGTTATCCACATAGGCGCTGGCGCTTCCGCCGACCGCTTCTTCCAGCGCTGCCAGACGTGTCGCCACATCGTCTTCCTGCGCAAATGCCATACCTGCTGTGAGCAGTGCCAGCGGCGCGAGTGTCGCCCCGCGGATCCATCGTCCAATCAATTGGCCCATTGGCCCCTCCTTACTTGCCTTGTCGTCACGCAGAGCCCGGTATTCCCCCAGCGCTCTCCCATGGCGATATGATTGCGCCTGCCCGGAAAAGTCGCACATGACGCAAAGGCGGCATCCGATTCAGGCTTGAGGTGGTCAGAAAGTGAGCACAGATGCGGCCAATCGCCCAAACGGGCGCCATCGCTAGACCCGCAGGCCTCTCGGAGCTACCTGAATTACATGGCAGAAACCTCAAATCCCGCTCTTATGGAGGCTGACCTCGCCGTCATCGGTGCCGGGCCCGTCGGCACATCGCTGGCGGTGCTTGCCGCGAAAGCAGGCCTGCGTACCGTGCTGGTCGACATGCGGCCGGAGAATGCCGGGCCCGCAGCAGACACACGCAGCTTCGCGATTGTGCGGGGCAGCTGGCGCCTCCTCGGCGCAGCCGGGGTTCACAGCGATCTGGCGGGCCTGACCGAGCCCCTCAACGGGCTGGAAGCGATGGATGGGGGCACCCACTGGTTTGGTGCGCCGTGGGCGGCCTTTTCCGCAACGGATCTGCCCGGCGATGATCCCCAGCCGCTGGGCGAACTTGTGCCTGCCGGCGCGCTTCAGGCCGCCCTCGACCGGCAGGCCGGGGCAACCGGCGGTCTCTTCTGGATGCGGGGCGCCCGTTTTTCAGGCTACGAGGCCCAGGCTTCAGGCGCTCTGGTGCATCTTGAGGGCGGCGAAAGCTTCCGCTGCGGGCTGATCGCCGCGTGTGACGGCATTCATTCGGCAGTCCGGCAAGCGGCCGGGATCGGAACCGAGGGGCGCAGCTATGGAAAATCGGTCTTTGCCGCCGATGTGAAGCTTGCCCGGCCCCATGGCGGGATTGCCCGGCAATTGTTCACGCCCGAAGGCCCGTTTGCGACCCTTCCCCTGCCCGATAACCGGGCAAACCTTGCCTGGTATATGAAGACGGGCGCGGCCGAGACACTGGCGAAGCTCTCCAAAGAGCAGATCGAGGCGGAGCTGAACGCGCGGTTCTCAGAGTTTGCCGGGCCGATGACGCTGGACGGCCCTCCCCTCTCCTATCCGCTGGTGATGCAGATCGCGCGCGATATGACCGGCCCGCGCGTGGCGCTGCTGGGCGACGCTGCCCGGCGGATCAATCCCCTGGCCGGTCAGGGCCTGAACCTTGGCTTCAAGGATGCAGGCGCGCTTTATGATGTGATCCTGGAGGCGCGTGAGGTTGGGCTGGACCCCGGCAGCGAGACTGTTCTGGCGCGTTACCGCGAGGGGCGCCGGTTTGATTCTGCCTCAACGGCGCTGTTCATGGACGCGGTGGACCGGGCGTTCTCGAATGACAATCTGCTGCTGAAGCCCTTGCGGTCGCTCGCCCTGACGGCCGCCAACAGGATTGGCCCGATCCGGCAGGCCCTCGCCCGCCAGGCCAGCGCCGATCAGGATCACCTGCCGAGTCTGATGCGTTAATCGTTGATCGTCAGTGCGCGGAGAATATTCCAGGTGTAGAGACCGCTGGAATGGCCGTCTGAGAAATGCAGGCGCAGCGCGTAGCGCCCGATGGGCTCTGCTTTGGTGACGCGAATATCTTCGGGCACGACGGGCGGAGGCGGCTTTGGTCCGCTGCCATGGCCCTGGACTTCCGCAGACGGACTTTCCAGCCGCAGCGTGCGATAATCCACGCGGCCAGACTGGCCATCATCAAACACGGCAAACAGCTCCTGCGCCCCGGCGCGGAAGGTGAGTTTTACCGGCCAGGGCTGCGCGCTCATGCCTCGCCCCCGCCAGCTGTGCCTTCCGTATCATCAAGGTCGCGTGCTTCTTCTTCCAGCATGATGGGAATGCCCCCGCGGATGGGATAGGCGAGGCGAGCATTCTTCGAGACGAGTTCATGGCGCGCGCGGTCATAGGCCAGCGGTTGGCGCGTGGCGGGGCAGATCAGGATTTCGAGCAGGCGCGGGTCAACCCCGTTGGCCTCGAACAGGACGCTGTCATCCTTTGGAGTCTGGTCTGGCAAATCGCTCATGGCTGTTCCTATCGAGATCTTATTGAACCGGGCCTTCGCCGCCCGGCGCACTGCCGAACTCCAGCAGGGCCGTCAAGGCGTTGGCGCGCCCGAGCAGATCTGGCGCCTCCAGAAGCGCCTGCTTCTCCATCGGCGTGAACGGACACCCCGAGGCAAGGGCATGCACCAGCGTTTCCAGGGAGGCTTCCTCCATCGCCGACCAATCCGCCTCAAGACTGTTTGCGGCGGCATAATCGCGGAAGGCTGCAACCAGCGCGGCACGCTCGCGTCCCTCCCCTTCCGGAGCGGGGGCAAGATCCTGAGCAAAGCGGTCCCAGTCGGGCGTGACCTGCCGGTAGGGCGTGGTGACATCCAGCTCGCGCGAAATGCCAAAGCGGCAGACGCCGGTGAGCGTGATCAGATAGCGCCCGTCGGGTGTTTCGGAAAAGCCGGTGAGGCGGCCCGCGCAGCCGACATCTGCCAGACCCGGCGTCTGACGCGTGCCGCCCGCCGTCTGAACCATGCCGATAAGCCTGGAGCCGGCCATCGCATCATCAATCATGTTGAGATAGCGCGGCTCAAAAATATTAAGTGGCAGTTGCCAGCGCGGGAACACCAGTGCGCCGGGGAGCGGAAACACGGCAAGCGTCGCAGGCAGGTCGGCTGTCTTGCGATACGGCGCCATCTGATTTTCCTTTCGCCCGGCGCGGGCTGGGCCCTCGGGTTTATGCAAACATAAGAGAAGAAAGACGTCGGCGGCCTTCGATGGTGACGGCTTCGGTCGGACCAGCGGCTTCGAAGATCTTCAGCAGCTTGTCTTTTGCCTTGCCGCCTTCCCAGTCGAGCTTGGCCGACAGGATCATGAGCAGGTGATCGACCGCGTCCTGATATTTGCCGGCCGCGGCGTATTGTTCGGCCAGCTCAAACCGTTTGTCGTGATCGCCCGGCGACGCCATGACCGCGGTGAGGGCTGCGTCGAGCTCGCTGGGCGGGGGCGCATCGGCCATCATTTCGATGGCGAGGCGCACGCCCTTGATGACGGAGTCATTCTTCTTGGCTTCGGGCACCAGGGCGAGCGTGGCTTCGGCCTGATCCTTGTCCCCATTGGCGAGGTGGCATCTGGCAAGGCCGGCGATGGCGGCAATGTTTTCCGGTTCCTGCTGAAGCACGGCGGAATAGATTTCAGTTGCCAGGGCAATGTCGCCCTGCTGGCTGGCGGCTTCGGCCTGGCTGAGCGCTTCGGCGATCATTTGGGCGTCGTCCGTGCCGGAGAGCAGCTTGTCGACGAAGGCGCGGACCTGGCTTTCGGGCAGTGCGCCGAGAAAGCCATCGACCGGGCGGCCTTTATCAAAGGCGTAGACTGCCGGGATCGAGCGGACACCGAGCTGACCGGCATACGCCTGATGCTCTTCGGTGTTGATCTTGACGAGCTTGACCGCGCCCTTCTTGCTCTCGACGACCTTTTCAATGATCGGGCCGAGCGTGCGGCACGGGCCGCACCAGGGCGCCCAGAAGTCAACGATCACCGGCTGGGTCATGGAAGCTTCCACAACATCGGCCATGAAGGACTGATCGGTACTTTCCTTGGTGTGCTGAAGCGCAGCGTTGCTCATAAAAACTCCCTATGTTTCGCCGGAAAGATGGGACGCCCGCTGCGCCAGCGCAAGCGGGGTGGCCGCTGCGCCGCAGCGGCGAGGTGAAAATCTCCTGTCCGCCCTGTTTAGGCCCGGTTCAGGCGCCTAGATGTAGTCACGGTCCCGTATGGTCATGTTTAAAGGAGGCCAGAACGATGATGAATTTCTTTGCGCCCATTGCCGCTGCCGCGATGATTGCCGGGGCCTCGCCCCTGCTGCCTGCTCTGAAACAGGCGCCGGTGAGCCCTGCCGTGGCCGCGCCCGCAACCGCTGCGCAGCTTTCCAATGCCGAGCGCGCCACTATTTTGAAGCAAGCCTCCAGCGCGCTTGCCGGTGTAAAGACTGCGCGCGGGCGGTTCGAGCAATATTCGCCCGATGGCGCGTATTCGACGGGCCAGTTTGCCATGCAACGGCCGGGCAAGGTGCGGTTTGACTATGATGACCCTGTACCTCTGCTGATGGTCAGCGACGGGACGACCGTTGCGTTGCAGGACGCTGATCTCGAAACAACCGACCGAGTGCCCCTGGGCTCGACGCCGCTGTCCCTGCTGCTGAGCGACCGGCTGGACTTTGAAAGCCAGGCGAATGTGCTGGATGTGCGCCGCGCGAATGGCACGACCAACATCACGGTTCAGGATAAGGCGGGCGAGATGGAAGGCACACTGACGCTTGTGTTGTCCGAAGCAGACAACTCCCTTGTTGGCTGGCGATCGGTAGATGCCAATGGTGGAAATACGTCGGTTCAGCTGAGCGATATCGAGACCGGCGCGAAGCTCAATCCCCGCCTCTTCATCCTGCGGGACTTCGACAACAACTGAGTTTGGCGGCTTGATTGCCGTTACGGCGAGTTAATTTGAGTTTTTCGCGCGCCGTGACATAAAAGACACATCGACGGAACGGAACCCGCGTAGCAAAGACCCCCCGCTGCGATACCTTCCCTCGGTCGAACCGGATGCACGACATCCGGACATCAAGACGCATGCACCTGCGTCCGGCGCGCCCGAACTCCCCGCGTTCGGGCGCGTTGACGTTTAAGGGGCAGGTGTTAGCGAAGGGGCATGACCCGTCCGATCAAGATCACCACCTGGAACATCAATTCCGTTCGCCTGCGGGCCCCGAATGTCGAGGCTTTCGTCGCCGCTGAAAAGCCGGACGTGGTGTGCCTTCAGGAAACCAAATGCCAGGACGCGGAATTCCCGCTGAAGGCCTTCAAGGATATGGGCCTGCCCTATCTCGTGATCCGCGGGCAGCGCGGGGGCCATGCCGGGGTGGCGATCGCGTCGAGGCTGCCACTGGAACAGGTGGATGTGCCCGACCTCTGCCGGGAGAACCATGCGCGGGTGATTGCCGCGCGGCTGCCCTCGGGCCTTGAGGTTCACAATATCTATCTGCCCGCCGGCGGAGACACACCGGACCCCGATGCGAATGACAAGTTTGCCCACAAACTGGATTTTCTTGACCGGCTCGGCCCCGGCTACAAGAAGCTGAAGAAGGGGGTGAAGCGGGTTCTGGTTGGCGATCTCAATGTGGCGCCGCATGAAAACGATGTCTGGTCGCACAAGCAGCTTCTGGGGATCGTCTCGCATACCCCGCAGGAGACCGAGCGGCTGGAGGACTCGCGCAAATCCGCAGGGTTTGAGGACATTGCCCGCCTTGCCGTACCCGAGGAGCAGAAGCTGTATACCTGGTGGAGCTACCGCGCCGCCGACTGGGCCGCTTCCAATCGGGGGCGCCGGCTGGACCATATCTGGGCCAACAAGGCGGCGATGGAGGACGTGAAGGTCAGCTCCTACCGCATCCATCCAGCCTGGCGCAGTGGCTGGAAACCGTCCGACCATGCACCGGTATCGCTGACGCTGAAAGCCTGATCAGGGCCGAAGGCGATAGCCGCCGGTATCGGTCAGCAGGAGCTGGGCGTTCGACGGATCGGGCTCGACCTTCTGGCGGAGGCGGTAGATGTGGGTTTCGAGCGTATGGGTTGTGACGGCCGCGTTATAGCCCCAGACCTCAGACAGCAGCGTCTCGCGGGCGACCGACTTACCCCCTGCCCGGTAGAGGTATTTGAGGATTTCCGTTTCCTTTTCGGTGAGCCGGATGCGGCGGCCCTCCTTGGTGCGCAGCACTTTCATCGAAGGGCGGAACTCATAAGGGCCGATGTCAAAAGTGGCGTCTTCGGTCTGCTCGAAGCTGCGAAGCTGCGAGCGGACGCGGGCCAAAAGGACGGCGAAACTGAAGGGCTTGGCGACGTAGTCATTGGCACCTGCCTCGAGCCCGGCCACCGTATCGCTTTCACCGGACCGGCCGGTAAGCATGATGACGGGCACGCGGATGCCTTTTTCGCGCAGCTGGCGGCAAACCTCGCGGCCGTTCATTCCCGGCATGTCGACATCCAGGATCACCAGATCGACGCGTTCTTCGGCCGCCTTACGGAGCGCTTCTTCACCCGACGCCGCCACCATGGCCGTAAATCCGTCCGTCAGCTCGAACTGTTCGGCCAGTGTTTCCCGCAGATCCTCCTCGTCATCGACGATCAGAATGAATTTATTGGCTGTCATCTGCGTATCTCACCCTGTTGCCGCGCGGCACCCGCACCAACCGCTTGCATAGAAAGGTGGCGCCTGTTTATCCAATAACAAGAACGGGAGGCGCAGCCCGATGGCGCATTTCATAGCCTTTTCAGAGGGAAAACTGGAAAGCGACGGCTTTTCAGCGCGGTGTGCCCTGGGAAGAGGCGGGGTGAAAGCCGCCGCAGAGAAGCGGGAGGGGGACGGCACCTCGCCCGCCGGCATCTGGCCGGTTCGGCGCGTCTGGTATCGCCCGGACAAAGAACCGGCGCCGGAGACCGGCATTCCGGTTATCGCCATCCGGCCCGGCGATGGCTGGTGCGACGAGGCCGATCACCCCCTGTACAATCGTCCGGTGTCCCTCCCCTTCCCGGCGAGCCACGAGCGGATGTGGCGGGGCGACGATCTCTACAATCTTGTGGTTGAGCTTGGGTACAATGACGATCCCCCGCTTGCCGGATGCGGCAGCGCAATCTTCATGCATCTGGCCCGGCCGGGCTATTTGCCGACGGAGGGCTGCATCGCGCTGACAGATGGTGACCTTCGGGAGGTGGTAACGCGTCTGACGGGCCGTTCGGCGATCGAAATCCGGGTCTAGCCTGTGTTTCGCTCGCCAAAGAAGGCGGTTCCGACGCGGACATGGGTTGCGCCATAGCGGGCGGCGAGCTCGTAATCACCGCTCATGCCCATGGACAGGACGGGCAGGCCGTAATCCTTCGCGATCTTCTTCAGGAGCGCAAAATGGGGACCGGCCGGTTCATCGACCGGCGGAATACACATGAGGCCATCGACCTCAAGATTGGCGCTTTCGCGCGCGTAACGTAGCAATGCGCCCACCTTGGACGGGAAAACGCCGGCTTTCTGATCTTCTTCGCCCGTATTGACCTGGATCAACATCTTTGGACGACGGCCTTCCTTCTCCATGGCGGCGGCCAGGGCGTCCGCGAGTTTTTCGCGGTCGAGCGTTTGAATGACATCGAACAGGCGAACGGCGTCTGCTGCTTTGTTGGTCTGGAGCGGGCCGATCAGGTGCAGCGTCAGGTCGGCGTAAGTTTCGCGGCGGGCCTGCCAGTGTTGCTGGGCTTCCTGAACGCGGTTTTCCCCAAAGACACGCTGGCCGGCGGCCAGAGCAGCCTCGATGGCCTCATCCGGCTGGAATTTGGAAACCGCGATGAGCTCCGGCGGTGGCGCGTGCGCTGCAGTGAGCGCAGCAAGGATCGCGGCGCGGCGGTTGGCAATGTCCTGGTTCAGGGTATCAGTCATCTTGATGAGCGAGAAAGCCCAATACGCATCAAGGCGCAAGGCGCGGATGGCCGCGCGCGTGGCAGCCCGGCATTTGCCAGCGGGCCTGCCACCGGCGTTTTTCCTGACAGATCCAGAGCGCACGGCGCAGCCAGAGCGGATCGTTGCCGGGCTACCGGCTGGTTGGGGGGTGATTTACCGGCATTTTGGGGCCGAGGACCGGGAGGCCGTAGCGCGGCGCCTTTTGAAGCTCTGCCGGAAGCGGCGACTTCTGTTGTTGATCGGGGCGGATGCAGTGCTGGCGGCGAAGATCGGCGCACATGGTGTGCACTGGCCGGGACGGCTGGCAGGGGGCGCCCGCAAGTGGCACGGGCGGCTCCAAATCCAGACAATGAGCGGACACTTTCGGGACAATCCGGGACACTTCAGGACACTTCCGGTCAGTGCGGTGCTCTATTCGGCCGTCTTCCCGTCACGCAGTGCCAGCGCGGGCGCGGCGATGGGCGCGCTGCGATTCAGGCAGATTGCCAAGTCCCTCCCCTGCCCTGTCTATGCGCTTGGGGGGGTGAATCCGGATAACGGACTCCTGGTTGCGGACTCTGCGGGCCTTGCCGCAATTGACGGATGGCGTTGCTTTGAAGTGCGCGAACAAGACCCATCATAGCTTGATGGGCTTACGAGCGAGCCGGCAGAGATTTGCAGATGTCAGATAGGGATCAGAACTTGAAGGCGGACTTCAGGCGGATGCCGGCTTCGACTTCCTGGTTTTCCCAGCGGGTGGAGGAGTCGAGTTCTTCAGCGCCGATGCGCACTTCACCGCCAACCGAGAAACGGGGCGTGATGCGGAAGGTGGCGCCGGCCTGGACTTCCTCGCGCGGGAGGTAGGTCTCACCTGGGCGGGTGACCTTATCGAGATTGAGCTGCCAGCGGGAATCCTTGCCGATCTGGACCGAGAAATCCTGATTGGGCTCTGCCTGCCATTGGAGACGGGATTCCGGGGGCTTGCCTTCGGAGAACTGGCGATACCATTCGGAACGGGCCGAATTGGTTTCCGACAGTGTGGGGGCTTCAACACGAATCACGTCACCCGTCACGCGTTCCTGCGCAACCGCCGGCAGCGCAAAGGCTGCCGCCGCCAAGGCAAAGGAAAGGACGAAGCGAGTGTTCATGATAGCTCCCAACCATAGATGATAGTGAGCGCGCCGCCTTAAAGGAAGATTAACATTCTGATAAAGCGAGAAATTACAAGGATCGTGTGATTTCGATCACAATGCCCTTACGACTCCCCCCTGTGGAAGGAGGCGGGGCAGCTGAATTCAGGAAATCAGTATCCACATTCCGCCACCCGGCGGCAAGGCGCCAGGCGTCCAGGGGTTTCCACGCAAGGCCCAGCTGCCAGCTGTCACTGGTCAGACCGGCGAGTTCGTCTTCGGCCCCCGCAACTTCGGCGACGGCCTCAAGCTTGCCGAATGGGACGGCCGCAGAGACCGACCACGCCGAGTAGTCGCCCGCCAGACGGTCTGAGCCGTTGTTTGAGGCAAGATAGCTGCCGCCAATCCGGAATTTCGAAAACTCGGCGGACGCGCCCGCTGACCATGTTTCGACGGTCCCGTAGAGTGTGGGGTCTGGCAGGAAGCGCGTATCGGCCTGGCTGTAGGCTGCGCCGGCGCGCAACCGCACGCCGCTTTCAGGCAGCCGGCGAGAGAGATTGAGCGCGATTTCAAACGCGTCCTCGATTTCCGGGCGCGTCGTACCGGGAAAATCGCGGGCCGGGTCACGGTCGAGCCCCTGACGGTCGGCTTCAGGGGTGTAGGAAACACCTGCCCGCAGGCCAATGATGCGCGGGCTGGCATAGCTGACCTTCATCGCAGGCCCGGTCAGGTCATGATCGGTGCGGGCAATCACCTGCCCCGACGGGTCGAGCGCCGGATTGACCAGCCCGGAATGCGCAAAGAGCAACGGGCCGCCTTCGAAAAAGCGCGTGGCGATGCCGTCATCCAGACCAAGGCGGGCCTCGCCGTAACCGCCGTCTATATAAAGATAAGCCGTTTCGAGACTGACGCGGAGGTCGCGTTCTTCGCGGGCATCACCCCGGCCCAGGCCACTGAAGGCGCCGCCGGGAGAGGCCCCTGCCCCCGCTATTGGCGGGAATACGCCGGCAAACCCGGCGCGGGCCGGATTGTCATATTGCGCCTCCAGCCCGCCAGCAGCGCCGATGATGGCGCCGTTCGAGAGGACATAATTGGCCGAGAGGCCGCCCTTTGCCAGGCCGAGCACGACTTCATCGGCGTTCGGCGCGACAACCAGCGCGCCCTCGAAGGAGACGTCCGTTTCGACCCCGCCCGGATCGTCCCACACATCCTGCGCAGCGGCCGTAGGGGCGAGTGCGGCCAAGGGGGACGCAAGCGCAAGAAGGACGAAGCGGACGTTTGGCATCGGGGGAATCTCCATCACGGACATGATGTCTGTTTGCGCCATGCGCATAACAATACTGGCGAGGCCAGAACCCCCTTGTTATACACGGCCAGTCAACAAGGAATTGCACGCGGAAAATGAACATGATCAAGCCGATCCTCACTGCCGCCTTCGCCGGCCTGCTGCTCGTCTCGGGCTGCCAATCGCGCGGTAGAGCCAATGATGGCCCCCAAATGGTCCAGTCGGTCGGCGCGTCGAACCCCTATCTGTGGCGCGCCTCGCTGGACACGCTGGAATCCCTGCCTATCCAATCAACAGACCCGATCGGCGGCATCATTTCCTATGACTGGAAAAGCTTTCCGGACGCTCCCAATGAACGGGTGAAAGCCACGGTCTTCATTCTCGATTCGCGCCTGCGGGCCGATGGTGTGAAGGTAACGGTGTATCGCCAGGTGAACACCGAGGGCCAATGGGTCGATGCCGAGGCAGACCCGGAGACAGCCATCCAGCTGGAAAACAAGATCCTTGAACGGGCCCGTCTTCTACGGACCTCTCAGATCAGCTAAAGCCCCGGCACACGCCGGCATCTTCTCTAATCCATTCAAGGGAGCCGCGGATGGCCACCCGTTATGATCCGCAAAGCGCGGAACCCCGTTGGCGTGATGCCTGGGAAAAGGCCGACATTTTCCGGACGAAAGCTCCGAAGGACGCGCCCGGCGCGCCCAAGGCCTTCGTGCTGGAGATGTTCCCCTACCCTTCCGGGCGTCTGCATATGGGCCATGTGCGCAACTATGCGATGGGCGATGTTGTTGCCCGCCACAAGCGCGCCAAGGGTTATAATGTGCTTCACCCGATGGGATGGGACGCGTTCGGCATGCCGGCGGAAAACGCCGCAATGGAACGCAAGGTTCATCCCGGCAAATGGACCTATGCCAACATCGAGTCGATGAAGGCACAGTTCCGCAAGCTCGGCCTGTCGCTGGACTGGAGCCGGGAATTTGCGACCTGTGACCCGGACTATTATGGCGCCCAGCAGGCCCTCTTCCTGAAGCTGATGGACAAGGGCCTCGTCTACCGCAAGGCATCCAAGGTGAACTGGGACCCGGTGGACAATACCGTGCTCGCCAATGAGCAGGTGATTGACGGACGCGGCTGGCGCTCCGGCGCGCCCGTGGAGCAGCGCGAGCTGACGCAATGGTTTTTCAAGATTACGGCGTATGCCGATGATCTGCTCGAAGCCGTGCAGAAGCTCGAGCGCTGGCCCGAGAAGGTCCGCACGATGCAGGCCAACTGGATTGGCCGTTCCGAAGGGCTGGAGATGACCTTCGCGTTTGACGGGGAACGCCCCGCAGGCTTCGAGGACGGGATCAGCGTTTTCACAACGCGGCCGGACACGCTGTTCGGCGCAAGCTTTGTTGCTCTGTCTCCGGATCATCCGCTGACGCTCCAGCTGGCAGAAAAGTCTGATGCGTTGCAGGCGTTCCGCGCGAAATGCGCCCAGATTGGCACCAGCGAAGAGGCCATCGAGAAAGCCGAGAAGCTGGGCTTCGATACTGGCCTGACCGTTGCGCATCCGTTCGAGCCCGGACGGACGGTTCCGGTCTGGGTCGCAAACTTCGTGCTGATGGGATATGGCACCGGCGCCATCTTTGGCTGCCCCGCGCATGACCAGCGCGATCTCGACTTTGCGCGCAAGTTTGGCCTGGATGTATTTCCGGTGGTTCTGCCGCCGGGCGCGGACGCCGCCGCTTTTGAAGTTGGCATCGAAGCTTATACCGGGCCCGGACATATATATAAGTCAGGTTTCCTCGACGGGCTCTCCATTGATGATGCCAAGCGGGCCGCGATTGCGAAGATCGAGGCCGCCGGCCAGGGCGAAGGCAAGGTCAACTATCGCCTGCGCGACTGGGGCGTTTCGCGCCAGCGCTATTGGGGCTGCCCGATCCCGGTGGTCCACTGCGAGGATTGCGGCGTGGTCGGTGTTCCGGCGGCGGATCTTCCCGTTCGCCTGCCCGAGGATGTAACCTTTGACGTTCCGGGCAATCCGCTGGACCGGCATCCGGACTGGAAACATGTCGATTGCCCCAAATGTGGCAAGCCGGCCCGGCGCGAGACTGACACGCTGGACACGTTCGTGGACAGCTCCTGGTATTATGCGCGCTTTGCCAGCGTGTCTGATCCGGAAGAACGCGCCTATTGGCTGCCGGTTGATCAGTATATCGGCGGGGTAGAGCATGCTGTGCTTCACCTCCTCTATTCGCGCTTCTTCTCACGCGCGATGCGGGATGTGGGCGAACTGGACCTGCCGTCGGGCGAGCCGTTTGCCGGCCTCTTCACCCAAGGCATGGTGACGCACGAGACCTACAGGTCAGAGGGCGGAACATGGCTGGAGCCCTCTGCCGTCGAACGCAAGGATGGACAGGTTTTCGAGATTGCCACGGGCAAGCCGGTGAAGGTCGGCGCCATCGAAAAGATGTCAAAGTCGAAGAAGAACACCGTCGACCCTGACGCCATCGTCGCCACTTATGGAGCCGATGTCGCGCGCTGGTTTGTACTGTCGGACTCTCCGCCCGAGCGCGATGTGGAGTGGACGCAGTCTGGCGCGGAAGGCGCGGCGCGGTTTGTTCAGCGCGTCTGGTCCTTCGTGGACAGCCTTCCCGAGACAGGCCCCTTCCCTGCCCCCGGCAGCGATGATGTTTCCACCGCCTTGAGAAAATCCAACCACAAGGCCGTGGCCGCCATCGACCGCGCGATTGAGGAGTTTCGCTTCAACTCGGCCATTGCCACCATTCATGAATGGGTGAACGCGCTGAAGAAAACCGAGAGCGATCCGGCAACGCTTGGCGCACGGGCCGAGGGCGCGGACATGCTCGCACGCTGCCTCGTGCCCTTCATGCCCCACCTGGCGGAAGCCTGCTGGGAGCGGCTGGGCCAGACGAGCCTTGTTTCACAGGCGATGTGGCCGAAGATAGATGCTTCATTGGTGGTTGACGATACGGTGACGCTGGCGGTGCAGGTCAATGGCAAACGCCGGGCGGAAATCACCGTGGCCAAGGACATGGCACCCGATGCGGTGGAAGCTGCGGCCAAGGCTCTGCCCGACGTCGCATCCTTCATCGCGGGCAAGAGCGTGAAGAAAACGATTGTTGTGCCCGGCCGGATTGTGAATATCGTGGTCGCATGAAACACATTGTTCCTGCCCTTTTACTCATCGCGACGGCTGCCTGCGGGTTTCAGCCGGTCTATGCGCCGGTGGACGGGAAGTATGCCGAATCCGGCATGATCAGCGTTTCACCGATTGATGGCCGCCAGGGCCATATGTTGCGCCGGGCCTTGCAGCAGGAACTCGCCGTGGGTGTGCCGGGGCTGACCGAGAAGGTGACGCTGAGCGTTACCCTTGGCAGCAATCTCAGCCGGCTCGCCCTCCGGCCGGACGGGGCCGCATCCCGGTCCAGTATTGTCGCGAACGGTAGCTATCGCCTCGAAGGCGAGAATACCCGCGTGACCGGACGGTCGAATGTTGAGGCGGGGTTTCTGGTGCCTGATTCCCCCTATGGCGATATTGCCGCGCAGACGGATGCGGGCGACCGGGCAATGCGGGTTCTGGCCAAGCAGATTGCCGACGACATTCGCCTGAAGTTCGCAGGCTCCTGATGCTGCACAAGGGGCGCGCGGCCGAAGGCTTCGCCCGGCGGCCCGATCCGGAAGTCTGGGCCGTACTTGCGTTCAGCGAAGATGAAGGCCTCGCCTTCGATGCCGGCCAGGCGCTGATCGCCGGCTGGGGCGGAAAACCGGGCATGGATGTCACCGTGCTGGATGACGATGCCATCAAGAAAGAGCCCGCCCTTCTCTTCGATGCGCTCGAAGCTGTCTCGCTGCTGGGGGACTCCCGCGCGGTTCGCGTGCGCACGAGCGGGGACAAGATCGCGGCTTTGCTGGCCGAAGCCATCGCCGCCGGTGACAAGGATCCCAGGCGTTTTGCCGCCAAGCTGATCATCGAAGCGGGCAGCCTTCCGGGAAAGTCAAAGCTCCGGGCGGCAGCCGAAGGCGCAAAGCGCGCCGCCTGTCTTCAGTTCTTCGCCGAGGAAGACACCGATGTTGCGAGCCGGGTGAAGACGGCCCTGCTCGCAGAGGGCGCGGTTATAGACCCCCCTGCCCTGGACGCTTTCGTGGGCGACCTGCCGGGACATCGCGCACTCGCCAATTCCGAGATCGAGAAACTTGCGCTTTATGCCAGAGGCCTGGGACGCCCGCTAAACCTGGAAGACGTTCGGGCGCTGTCAGCGACGGATGTGAAACAGGCCATCTCCGGCGCCGTGAATGCGGCCCTTGATGGTCACCCCGGCGCGGCGCAGACCGCGCTCGACAAGCTTTCCGAGAACGGAACGAGCGGCATATCAATTCTGCGGTCCCTCCAGATGGAGGTTCTCCGAATGCTCAGCGCGCATGAAAAGATTGCCGGCGGAGACGGAAATCCGGGAAAGTACCTTCGCCCGCCGGTCTGGCCCAGCGACTGGCCCGCCTTCCGCGTGCGCCTTGGCAAGTGGCCCGCGCGGCGCCTGATGCGCGTGATGGAACGAATTCATGATGCCGAGCGCCAGACCAAACTGGCCGGACCAATCGGGGACCCTGTGGTCCGCCTGCTGATCAACGATCTGGCAAAGGCCGCTGAAAACGTTCGTTAACGGATTATTATTCCGCAGTCCGGCGCTTAGCGGTCAAGCGGCGGCAGACTTCATCGAGCTGTTCCAGATCACGATACTTGATCCGGATCTCCCCGCCATTCCTGCTGTGACGGATGTCGACCTCGAGCCCTAGGGTCCGGCTGATGTCGGCCTCCAATGCTTCGGTGTTGATGTCCTTGGCCGCTGGTGTGAGGCTGTCCATCGACTTGGTTTCAATCGGCCGGGTGTCCTTGGCCTCCCGCGCGCGGGCTTCGACCTCCCGGACGCTGAGCCCTTTTCCGACGGCAAGTTCGATCAGCGCTTCAGGGTCAGGCGCGCCGAGGGCGGCGCGCGCATGACCGGCGCTGATCCGGCCTTCGCGCACATGGACGCGCGCAGATTCAGGCAGCTGAAGCAGGCGGAGCGTATTGGTTATGTGCGCCCGGCTTTTGCCAACACTGGAAGCGAGGCTTTCCTGCGTGCGGCCGAAACGCTTCATCAGCGCGTCATAGGCTTCGGCTTCTTCGATCGGATTGAGGTCCGACCGCTGAACGTTTTCAATGATGCCGATCTCAAGCAGCTCGAGTTCGTCCACGTTCCGGATGACGGCAGGAATGGTGGAGAGGCCTGCCATGCGGGCAGCGCGCCAGCGGCGCTCCCCGGCAATGATCTGATACTTGCCCGCCTCTTTGGGATCGGGCCGGACGAGGATCGCCTGAAGCACACCCTTGGCCTTGAGGGAGTCTGCCAGCTCGCGCAGGTTCTCTTCGGTGAATGTGCGCCGAGGCTGCGCGGGGTTGCGGCGGATAAGGTCGATGGCGATCTCGTTTGTGCCACCGGATGAGGTTGCGCCAGATGCGGCGCCCGCCTCACCCGAAGGCGACGTCTGCGCCGCCGGGCGAACATTCATCGCCTCGACCTCGCCGATCAGTGCAGACAGACCCCGGCCAAGCCGGCTCGGACGCCCGCGATTGTCCTCTGCCGGATCACTCATGCCGCCCTCGCCCTTTCACGCTGCAACACTTCGGACGCGAGGCGAATGTAAGCCTCGCTGCCTGGGCAACGATAATCATAGAGCAGCGCCGGCTTGCCGAAGGATGGTGCCTCCGAAAGGCGGACGTTGCGCGGGATCACGGTGTTGTAGACCTTAGTGCCGAAGAAGGCCCGGACCTCATTGGCCACCTGATCCGACAGGCTGTTGCGCCGGTCGTACATGGTGAGCACCACGCCCTGGATTTCGAGGGTCGGGTTGAGGCCGGAGCGGACAACTTCGACAGTGCGCAGAAGCTGGGTCAGACCTTCGAGGGCCAGGAACTCGCATTGAAGCGGAACCAGAAGCGCATCGGCCGCCGTCATCGCATTCATCGTCAGCGCCGAAAGCGACGGCGGGCAATCGATCAGGACATAGTCATACTTAACCAGTCCGCCCTGTTCGACCCGGTCGATATAGGAGTGGAGCGATTCCTTGAGCCGGTAAGACCGGTGGGCATCCCCCGCGAGCTCTGTTTCCACGCCGGACAGGTTCTCGTCGCCCGGCACAATGTCGAGCCGCGGCACGATGGTGGAAAGAACGGCCTCTTCAAGCGGCACACGATCGACGACCAGATCGTAAGAGGTCATCAGGCGTTCGGCACGTGAAATGCCAAGGCCGGTGGAAGCGTTCCCCTGGGCGTCGAAATCGACGATCAGGACGCGGCGGCCAACGGCAGCAAGAGCTGTTCCGAGATTGATCGAGGTCGTGGTCTTTCCGACCCCGCCCTTTTGATTCACCACGGCAAATATTCTGGGTCTAGTCATTACGACGTGCGACCTCCCTGATAATCAAGATGACGCCTGACCCACCACTGCGACTTGGAATCGCTTCATAAGCGAAATTCCATCTTTGCCTAGCCGCAGTCAATTCCTCATTCCAGCGTTCGCCCTTTGGAAATACGCCGACCGCGCCTTTTCGGAGCCAAGGTGCAGCGTAATCAAGGAGTTCCGGCAGCGGCGCAAAAGCGCGCGCGGTAACGAATTCTGCCTTTATCGGAGGCGCGGCTTCGACCCGGCCCTGGTGAACCGCCGCACTGAGGTCCGCTTCTTGAATCGCAGCCCGTAAAAAGGCGCACTTCTTTCCCACGCTTTCGATCATCGTCACGTGGCCCAACGAGCGTGCCGCCGCAATGATCAATCCCGGAAAGCCCGCGCCCGATCCAAGATCGACCAGGTGGGCCGTTTCCGGAATATGATCGAGAAGCTGCCAGGAGTCCCCGACATGGCGTGTCCATATCTGCGGCCATTCCTTCGGCCCGATCAGATTGCTTTTCTGCCGCCAGACATCGAGCGTGTCGATAACCCGATCCAGCCGGTCCAATGTTTCACGTGAAACATCATTGGCGGCCAGAAAGGCCGCGCGGTCGTCTCGCTCACTCATATGTCACCCAGCTTTCCGGACGCGGCGGACATGACCGAGTAGCGCCGTCAGTGCGCCCGGTGTAACGCCTTCGATCCGCCCGGCCTGACCCAGCGTGCCTGGTCTGACCGATTTCAGTTTCTGGCGAACCTCGTTTGAAAGGCCGCCAATCAGATCATAGTCGAGATCCGAGGGAATACTCAGCGCCTCATCACGGCGGAGCGCAGCGACGTCTTCGGCCTGCCGATCCAGATACGCCGAATAGAGTGCTTCGATTTCGATTTGCGCGACAATCTCCGCCGGGATAGCCGACAGCTCCGGCCAGACCTGGGCGAGATGATCGAAACAGATCTCTTTGTAGGAGAGATACTCCCAAGCTGATCGAATGCGGCCGTCCTGGTTGACCGCCCATCCATTCCGGACGGCGGCGGCCGGACTGAGATTCAGCGTTTTGAGAAGATTTCGGGCCGATTCCAGCGCGCGATGTTTCACGTGAAACATTGCGGCGCGTGTTTCACACACCACGCCCGCATCAATCCCGCGCTGAGTGAGCCGCTGGTCGGCATTGTCTGCCCGCAAGGCGAGCCTGTATTCGGCCCGCGAGGTGAACATCCGATACGGCTCCGTCACGCCGCGCGTGACAAGATCGTCGATCAGGACCCCGATATAGGCTTCAGCGCGATCGAAAATGACGGGATCTTTTCCGGACGCGGCGCGGGCAGCGTTGAGACCCGCCATGAGACCCTGGGCGCCAGCTTCCTCATATCCCGTCGTGCCATTGATCTGTCCGGCAAGATAAAGGCCGGGCATGAGTTTGACTTCCAGAGCCGGGCTGAGCGCGCGCGGATCCACATAGTCATACTCGATCGCATAGGCGTGCTGGAGGATGACAGCGTCTTCCAGACCGGGAATGGTCCGGATGAACTTCTCCTGGACCTCTTCGGGAAGCGAGGTCGAGATGCCGTTTGGATAGACCGTATGATCGTCGAGCCCTTCGGGCTCCAGAAAGACCTGATGCCGGTCCCGGTCGCCGAACCGATTCACCTTATCCTCGATGGACGGACAATAGCGCGGTCCGCGTCCGGAGATCGCGCCGGAATAGACCGCCGACTCATTCATATGCGCTTCGATGATCGCGTGGGTTTCAGGCGTCGTCCACGTGATGCCGCACTGAACCTGCCGCACTGTGATTTCCGAATTGAGGAAAGAGAACGGGATTGGCTGTTCATCGGCCGGCTGCATCTCCAACCGGTCCCAATGGATGGTTCGGCCATCAAGGCGGGCGGGCGTGCCAGTCTTGAGCCGGCCCATCGGAAGGCCGATCGAATACAGCCGGTCCGACAGGCCGAGCGCAGGTGCCTCGCCAATCCGGCCTGCCGGAATGCGTTTGGCGCCGATATGGATTTCGCCCTTTAAAAATGTGCCGGTCGTAATGACGACCTTTGACGCGCCATAACGTTGGCCGGTCAGGCCGACGACACCCCGGATCAAGCCATCCTCGACAATCAGGTCTTCGGCGCCATCTTCTATGATCGTGAGGTTTGGATAGTCCGCGAGTTCGGACTGCATGGCTTCGCGGTAAAGCTTCCGGTCGATCTGGGAACGCGGCCCCCAGACGGCTGGGCCTTTGGAGCGGTTCAACATCCGGAACTGGATACCGGCCTTGTCAGCGAGCCGTCCCATGACGCCATCCAGCGCATCAATCTCGCGGACGAGGTGGCCTTTGCCGAGACCGCCGATTGCAGGGTTGCAACTCATCTCGCCAATGGTCGACCGCTTATGGGTGATGAGCGCCGTGCGCGCGCCAAAGCGGGCAGAGGCCGCCGCAGCCTCGCAACCTGCATGGCCACCGCCAATGACTATTACGTCGAAATCCGGGAAGTCCGGCATTAACCAACCCTTAAGCGCTGCTTGAGGCGGGTATATAACGCCGGAGGCCTTCAAACCCTAGGGGTCATTTTCCGATGCAGAATTTGGAAAAGACCGCGCCCAGAACATCCTCTACATCGACACGGCCGATGACGGAGGAGAGCTGGCGAAGCGCCATGCGAACGTCTTCGCCGGCAAGTTCGGCGCCCATGTCCGAAACCAGCGCGTCACGCGCCGCCGTCAGACTTGCCAGCCCGGCAACCAGCTTTTCGCGGTGACGCGCCCGCGTGATGACCGGCGCTTCGACCGAGGAGGCCCGCCGGGATACGAACGCGGCGATCCAGGATTCTAGTTTATCGATACCTTCGCCCGTTATGACCGAAATGGGCAGCGCGCCATCGGGCGCAAGAATTGCCGGGCGTTGATCGGCCTTGTTGAACACGATGATGTCCTGGGTCTCGACCTGCTCCGGGGGAGGGGAGGGGTCTGTCCCATCGATGACATGGATACGCAGATCAGCCTCCGCAGCGGCGCGGCGCGCCCGGCGAACACCTTCTGCCTCAACCACGTCTTCGGTCTCACGCAGACCCGCCGTGTCGGCGATCCAGACAACCTGTCCGCCCAGGACGAGCCGGACCTCGACAACGTCGCGCGTAGTGCCGGCGATGTCCGTGACAATGGCGGCTTCGCGACGGGCGAGGCGATTGAGGATGGAGGACTTGCCGGCATTTGGTGGGCCGACAATTGCGACGCGGAATCCGTCCCGGATACGCTCACCGACACCCCGGTCGCCCAACGCCGTTTCAATTTCGCTCATGATCTTTTCGAGCCGAGAGAGGATGGGCCGCGCGGTGTCCTCGGGCACATCGCCCTCATCGGGGAAGTCGATCATCACTTCGATAAGGGCGAGCGTGCCGGTCAGTTCCTCCCGCCAGCCATCGTAAATTTCGGTGAGCCCGCCTCCGAGCTGGCGGAGTGCCTGCGCCTTCTGGGCACCGGTTTCCGCCTCGATGATGTCGGCGACACCTTCAGCCTCGGTGAGGTCGAGTTTGCCATTTTCAAACGCGCGGCGGGTGAACTCTCCAGGCTCTGCCAGGCGCACGCCAGCTATGGCCGTCAGCCCACGGAGGGCATGGTCTATGACCGCCGGTCCGCCATGAAGGTAGAGTTCAAGCGTGTCTTCGCCCGTATAGGAATGGGGCGCGTTGGCATAGAGTGCGATGCCCTGGTCAATCAGCGCGCCATCAGAGTCATATATATATGTCAGCGCCGCGCGTTTGGGTTCGGGCAGGCCTGACGCCAAAAGCGACTTTCCGATCTCCGCAACTGCGGGACCGGAAATCCGGATAATGGCAATGGCCGAGGGCGGCGGGCCGGAAGCCAGAGCGCAGATTGTGTCGCGCGCGGCCATCCGGCCCAGCCTCTAGTTCTTCATCGCTTCGAAGAATTCGTCGTTCGTCTTCGTCTGCTTCAGCTTGTCGAGCAGGAAGTCGACGGCATCGTTGGCGCCCATCGGGCCAAGAATACGGCGAAGGATATAGATCTTCGAGAGCTGGTCGTGCGGGGTGATGAGTTCTTCTTTCCGGGTGCCCGACTTCATGATGTCGATGGCCGGGAAGGTCCGCTTGTCGGCAATCTTCCGGTCGAGGACGACTTCGGAGTTACCCGTGCCTTTGAATTCCTCGAAGATGACTTCGTCCATGCGGCTGCCGGTATCGATCAGCGCGGTGGCAACGATGGTGAGCGAGCCACCATTCTCGACATTCCGCGCGGCGCCGAAAAAGCGTTTAGGGCGCTGGAGCGCATTGGCATCCACACCGCCGGTCAGAACCTTGCCGGAGGAGGGAACGGTCGTGTTGTAGGCGCGGCCCAGACGGGTGATCGAGTCGAGCAGGATGACAACGTCACGCTTGTGCTCAACAAGGCGCTTCGCCTTCTCGATGACCATTTCTGCAACCTGAACGTGGCGGGTGGCAGGCTCGTCAAAGGTCGAGGCAACAACTTCGCCCTTCACCGTGCGGCGCATGTCGGTAACTTCTTCGGGACGCTCATCGATCAGAAGAACGATGAGATAACATTCGGGGTGGTTCTCTTCGATCGCCGCAGCAATGTTCTGCATGAGAACCGTTTTACCGGTGCGCGGCGGGGCAACGATCAATGCGCGCTGGCCTTTGCCGATCGGCGAGACAATGTCGATCACCCGGCCGGAACGGTCCTTCTTGGTCGGGTCGCGGCTCTCCATCTTGAGGCGCTGTTCCGGATAAAGAGGGGTGAGGTTGTCGAAGTGAACCTTCTTGTTGGCCTTTTCCGGTTCCTCGAAATTGATCTGGCTGACATCGGTCAGCGCAAAATACCGCTCGCTGTCCTGCGGCGCGACAATCGGGCCTTCGACGGTATCGCCGGTGCGGATGTTCGCCTTCTTCAGAACTTCCGGGCTGACATAGATGTCGTCCGGCCCTGGCAGGTAGTTGGATTCCGGGGAGCGGAGGAAGCCGAACCCGTCGGTCAGAACTTCCAGAACGCCCTGGCCCGTGATCTCGACTTCGCTGTCAGCCAGCTCCTTGAGGATCGCGAACAGCATATCCTGCGTCCGCATGGAGGAGGCGTTCTCGACCTCAAGCTCCTCTGCATAGGCGAGAAGTTCTTCAGGCGATTTCGCCTTGAGTTCGCGCAGAGTCACGCTGGTGAGGTTGTCGAGCATCGTGGAAGCCATTCGGGCAGTATCCGGACTGGAGAAGTACAAAAGGGGAGGGGCCGGGCGAAAATACATCGCAGCGCCAAAGGACTCGGCGACCAGCTGGGGTCTTATCTGTCAGAAAGGCCGGGCGCGTCAAGCAATACTGGCGGCGCCCCTGTCAGAAAGGCTTCACGATCACCAGGATCGCAATCGCGATCAACAAAAGGAAAGGGATCTCGTTCAGCATCCGCAGCGTCTTCGCCTGGACCGTGCCGGTTACGTTATCGACCTTTTTGCCGACGCCGATGAAATATCCGTGCATGCCGGAAAGAGTGAGCACGAGAAGCAGTTTCGCGTGAAACCACCCTTCCAGGTACAGCTGCCCACCGCGCTGCCAGTCGACAAACACCATTCCCAAACCGAACAGCCAGACGAGGATGAGGCTCGGATTGAGAATGATCATTCTCAACTGGCCGGACGATTTTTTCATCGCTTCAAAAAGGGGCTCTCCCGGCGTGCTGGAGAGCTGGTGGATTTTGTAGCGGGGATAAACAAGCAGGGCTGCCATCAAAGCGACGACAAAAATGACATGGCCAGCCTTCAGCCAGTTATACAGATCCACTTGGCATCTCCCCTCAGCCGGCGGTTTCAGTAATGCGCACGCCGGCTTTCTGTTTCAATTCGGCCTGCGGGCACCCACTCCAACCAGACGGGCAGAGACGCCCGCCCGCGCAGGAGCGGATGGTTTCTTTCATCCCGAGCGCCGCCAGGACTTCGCCCGTCAGCGTGCTGATAAATCCCGGATGCACACCAAGCGCTTCAACTCGCGTATAACTGGCGGCGCCATGTTTTTCTGCGACCAGCCGGTATTCTTCGCCCAGTTCAACCAGTGTCTCGATGTGCTCCGAAACAAAAGCGATCGGCGCAATCAATATATTACGGCCCTGGTCTGAAATGCGGGCAATCTCTTCTTCGGTCGGTGGCCCGATCCATTTCATGGGGCCAACACGGGACTGGTAGCAGACGCTCACCTCCCAATCGGCCGGTACGCGGCCCGCAATCATTTCGGCCAGCGCTTCACACTGCCACTGATACGGGTCACCTGATTTAACGACGCTCTCGGGCAGACCATGCGCCGACAGGAGCAGGTTTACGTTTCCCGGACGGCCGGCACGTTCCCACGCAGCCATGATCTGATCGACATGTGCGGAGACGAAGTTTTCTTCAAACGGATAGCAGCAGATCGTGCGGCTTTTGCCCTTATAGGCTTTATGCCAGGCGGAGAGGGAAGACCCCGTCGTGGTGGTCGAAAACTGCGGATAGAGCGGCAGCAGCACGACTTCGTCCGCGCCCCATTTCTGGACCTCAGCGGCGGCTTCTTCCGTGAATGGGTGCCAGTAGCGCATGGCGATAAAACAGCGGACTTCATCGCCGGGCAGCTTTTTGGCGAGCTCTGCCTGAAGGGCGTCGGCTTGCTTCTTCGTTTCCCGGAGCAGGGGAGATCCGCCGCCAGCATCCATCATGGCATAGTTTTGCTTCACGACTGGCGCGCGCAAGGTAGAAATTAACCGGGCAACCAGCCAGCGGACCGGTAAGGGTGCCCGGATGATGGCGGGATCACGGAATAAATTTTTCAGGAAAGGCTGAACATCGTTCCCTGTATCTGGTCCCCCCAGATTGAACAGCACCACAGCAATCCGGCGGCCCATATCGGCTTCTCTCTTCCTACGCGTTTCTGATCAGCTCCAGCACGCGCTCGACATGCGCGATGGGGGTCTCGGGGCGAACGCCATGACCGAGATTGAAGATATGGGGCCGTCCCCGGTAAGCGTCCAGCAATTCCCGGACACGTGCGTCAAGTCGCGCGCCGCCTTCGATGAGAAGGAGGGGGTCCAGATGACCCTGAACAGGGAAGCCTTTTGCCAGTTCCGCGTTGATGAACGCCGGTGAAGCCGCCGTATCAAGGCCTACGGCCGTCACGCCTGTCTCGCGGACATATTCGGGCAGCATGACACCCGCCCCGCGCGGAAAGCCGATAATGGGAACGGTAATCCCTCTTTCCCTCAGAAGGGCAACCAGCTTTCGGGTCGGCGCGATCACGACCTCGCGGAAGATATTATCCGGAAGACCTTCGGCCCAGCTGTCGAACAGCATCAGCGCTTCAGCGCCTGCCTCAACCTGGCGGGCGAGGTATTCAGCGGTCGCTTCCGCCACAAGATCCATGACAGCTGCGAGATCATCCGGCCGGCCATGTGCCCAGCGCCAGGCGGTGGACTTGTCGGTCTTGCCCCGGCCTTCGATGGCATAAAGGCTGACCGTCCAGGGCGACCCGGCAAATCCGATCAGTGTTGTCTGCGCGGGCAGGGCTGCCTTCACACGGGAGACAGTTTCATAGACAGGCGAAAGACGGTCAGCAGCCTTTTGAGGACTGACCCGTGCAAGATCAGAGGGTCCGTTGATCTGCTCCACCAGAGGGCCTTCGCCCTTCTCGAAAGCCACTTTCAAACCCATCGCATCCAGGATGAGGAGAATGTCGGCAAACAGGATCGCCCCGTCCATGCCATAGCGGCGGATGGGCTGAAGGGTTGCTTCGCTTGCGAGGGACGGCGTGTAGCAGAAATCGAGGAAGTCTTTTGAACGGGCTCTGGTCTCCAGATATTCTGGCAGATGCCGGCCTGCCTGGCGCATCATCCATACCGGAGGAACCTTGAAAACCTCGCCTGACAGCCCAGCCAGCAATTTCTTAACGGACGTTGCCACGCAGACCCCTTCCCAATCTCACTCAAATGCCCGTCAGGGCGCTTATGATTATAACCCCGAGGGATTCGAGGATAACCCGTCTGT